>OY969771.1:0-910000 GCA_963702925.1 uncultured Alphaproteobacteria bacterium | reverse complement strand
TGCCGCGCTTTCTTCTCGTCCCAATAGGCGTTCCACAGCGGATAGGCGGATGCCATGGCCGGGCAATCCTCGACCCGCGTCGACGAGTGCAGCCCCGCCCAAACGAAATCGATCCAATTTGTTGGTGCGGTCGTTATGCCGCCGGGCGCGACGGTTTCACGATAGAGATCTGACCAGCCTTCCCAGGGGGCGATGGCCGCAAGGTGTGGTGGCCGTGTCGCTGCCGCGAACCACTGGCACTGTGCGAGCCACGAGTTTCCCGACATCGCCACCTTGCCACTGCACCACGGCAATACGCCGGTTCGTTCAATAAGGTCATGAATATCCTCGGCCTCTTTGCCGCCAATGGTGTAGAGGTCGCCTTCCGACCCCCAGCTTCCGCGCGCATCGGCATTGATGACCGCATAGCCGTGCCGGCACCAATACTCCGGATCGGGGGCTTCGAATTTGGCCCACCGGCCGGGAACACCTTTCGGCACGCCGGCACGGTTAGGGTAACGATCGAACGCCGCCGAGCCCGTCTGATGCTTGCCGTAAGGACTCCAACCGATAATGGCGGGAATCTCGGTGCCTCCCGCGGGGCGGTAGATATCGACAAAGATTCTGACACCGTCGCGCATGGCCATGGCCACATCGCGTTCGATCATGATCCCGTCAATCACCGTCGTCGCCGGTTTGAAGCCAGGATAGCCCCCGCCGTCGCGATTCTGGCCGGCGCGCCACAAAATTCTTGTGCTGTCAAAATCGGATTCGTGCCCCATGGCTTATTCCTTTGAAAGGAGCCCCCGGTTTGAAGGTCACGATCACGTCTGTGGAATGACCGGCACCAGCAAATGCAAATCATACTGTCCGCCGGCATAAAGCACGTGATGTCCCTTGTTGACCGTTTCGTCATGGCGATAGCGATAGAAGAAATCGATGACGTCGTGACCTTGAACACTCAGCTTGAGGACCTCGCCCTTATCGAAGGCCGTTCCCGACGGCAGAATTTCGATATCGACGGGCACGATCTCGCCGGCGCTCAGCTTCATCAGGCGCTCGTGTTTAAGCCACGGCTGCCACGCCGTCGATTTCTGCTGATCCAATTCGCGATGCGAAACGCGCAGCCACCCGACGGCGACAATTCCTTCTTCAAGATGATTGTAATCAGGCAGGTGGACTTCATTGCCATAGCGATCGAATTTGCGAATCCCGACATGAATATCCATGTCGTCCGCGGCATCGGCGCTGACCCACAGGCGGAGTTTCATGTAGCCCACGAGTTCGACGCGATTCTCGAAAGTAATGGCGAATTCCGCTCGGTCCGGTTCGGTCGTGCTTTTGGCGGCGTTATAGCGAACCGACGCGGCGTTCTTCACGGGTTGGTGGGTGAGCGCAGCATTGCCTGGGTCCAAGAACAGCATTTGATATTGCGTTCCGGGGATCGGGAAGTCCTGCGCCTGGCGTATTTTTCCGTCATAGAAGCGCTCGCGAACCTCGAAGCGCACGCGCGGCTGGTCGCGAATCCCGGTCTCTTTGCCTTTGAGGAAGCAATCAAGAAATCGGCGCTGCCGTTCGAGGCTTTCGCGCAGGTAATAGGTTTCCCATTCCTTTCGCCCGTGGATCTCAAGCCATTTATCTTTCGATGAGATTTGCTTGTAGCCCTCGAGCGTCCCGCGGTTATGCAGGTGCGACGACCAACTCGCGCATATGTAGGCTGGCACCTGGATAGCCGACAGGTTTGGGTGTCGTTTGCGCCAAAATTCGTCATAAAGCGGGTGTTCTTTTTGCGCAGCGACCCAATCTTCGAAGGGCGTTCCTTTGTGGACGCGATCGATGGTCCGACCAAAATACGCGCGATAGAAGCCGCAATCCGGAATGCCACCGTGAAAGGCCCATTCTCGATAGGGATCATTGAGTCCTTCCCAGGGTAGGATTGCCTTCAGATGGGGCGGTTTTTCGGCCGCGCCGAGCCACTGGGTAATGGCCAAATAGGAAACCCCGTTTGCCCCGACGTTGCCGTCGCTCCATTCTTGGACGGCGGCCCATTCGACCAGATCGTAGAAGTCTTTTGCCGTCTGCGGCGAGAGATGTTCGAGGAGCGCCCCTTCCGAATCCCAGCTTCCCCTGCAATCGGCCGACACGACGACATATCCGTGGGGAACCCAATACATTGGATCGGGAGCTTCGAAAATCGCGAATTCCGAAACGCGCAGCAAGCCGGTATTCGGAACACGATCGTATGAGCTATCCGACGGAAACGTATCCTTGCCCATCGTCGAGAGATGCACGATGACGGGATGCTTTCCAGGGGTCGATGGACGGAAGACGTTTGTCGCCAAGGTAATTCCATCGCGCATTTTGGCGCGGACATTACGGTCCAGTACGACCTCTGCATCCTTCGGCAAGCCGTAAGCATTGCCGACGCGGGTCGAGCCCAATTTGATCGCCTGGGCGGAAGGAGTTTCGGTTGTCATGGAAATCCTTTCTCTCGTCGGCTCAACAAAATCATGTGCTTGACGAACGCGATCATGCCCGAGCTTCGCTATAGGTCGCCAGACTAATTTGGGCGACGTCGCGCAAATGTTCATCTTCGCCCAGCGCTAGCATCGAGGCTGAATAGGTTCACGTAAACCGATCAGACCGATCGCAATTGCCGCTTGCAACCGTGTGGATCATGCGTTTGCGCCATCCGGATCGAGAGAATGTCGCGCCGGCGTGGACCGATCTTTCGCAGGTGCAAACAGGCCGACGATCTGTGACGCCGGCGTTCGATGCCGGGCTGCGACGTGTGGTCGCAGAGATGTCGTTTGGGAAACGCCTGCCGGACGATTCCCGAGCGCAAGATATTTTTTGCGCGGAATCCCGGCCGTCTCGGTGAAGGCGATTGACATAGATCAATGTCGGCTCGGCATTTTGGCAGACTGTTTTTGGCTTGCACAAGCATCGCCAAGATCGCCTAGAGGAAGGCAGGTGATGGAAGAAAAAGACATAAGGGTCAGGATGCGCGACGGGGTCGAGATCGGCCTGCGTATCTATCGCCCGGACGGTACTGGTCCCTTTCCCACGTTATTTGCTGCCTCGCCCTACCGCTATGACAACAACATGTTGCCTTCCTCGCCGGTCTTCCTTTGGCGCGAGACCGGCCCGATCGAATGGTATGTCGAGGAGCAGGGCTACGCTTACGTCCATGCAGACGTGCGCGGCTCAGGGATTTCCGGCGGTGAATTCGGCATGTGGTCGCGCGAGGAACAGCGCGACCTCTACGAGCTCGTCGAATGGATCGCCGCGCAGAAATGGTCGAACGGCAAGGTCGGCGGCATCGGCCAATCCTATTACTGCATCTCGCAGTGGCACATGGGTGTGCAAAATCCGCCGCACCTTGCCTGTATCGCTCCCTATGACGGGCTGAACGATCCCTATCGCTTCGTCGGGTACCCGGGCGGCATTGAAAGCAACTTCGCACTCTATTGGTTCAATTCCAGCGTCCGCGTCCCGAATATGTATCCGGCCAACGGCGACAATCCGCGCGCGCTGCCGACCGACATGTATTATCTGATGGCGCAGCACCCGCTGCGGGACTCTTTCTGGATCGAACGCTCCGCTTGGGAAAATCTGGAAAAGATCAAAGTCCCGGTATTCTCTGTCGGCGTCTTTGCCAAGCAGGATCTGCATCTTGTCGGCAACATCGACGGCTTCGCGCGGCTGAGTGGTGAGAAGAAACTTTTCATCGTTGGCACACCGAGCCCCATTACGGCACAAGGCGATTTTGCCAAGCCGGAGTGCCACCGCGAACTATTTCTACCTTTTTACGACAAGTATCTGAAGGGCTTGAAAACAAGCTGGGATGAGCGGCCGAGGGTCTCGTACCAGGTGCGTAATACCGGCAAGACGCGCGCATTCGAGCATTGGCCACCCTCGGGCACGCGCGCAGCGCATTTCTTTCTTGCGCGGGGCCCGACCGGAACGGTGACGTCGCTCAACGACGGCGCGCTCGCGCCGTCGCCTCCTTCGGCCGATGGTGGCGCGACGAGCTATACTTATCCGCACCCCTCATGGGTTTTCGGCAACGTGCCGGTCGGTCCCGCCGGGCCTGATCCGGCGGCCGGTACGCTTACCTTCACGAGCGCAGCGCTGGAGCGCGATCTCGAACTCGCCGGGCACGGAAAGCTGATTATTTATGGCTCGACGACACGCAATGACATGGACGTGATCGTCAAGGTTTCCGAGCAGTTTGCGCAGTCGATCGACGAGCGTGCCAAGGGAGTCCAGCCGCGATACAGCATCGTGACCAAGGGCTGGCTGCGCGCTTCGCATGGCGGCGAGCGCGATCGCCGCTTCAGTTCGGACGAGGTTCCGGTCTACACACACGCGAAACCAACGCTGGTTGAGCCGGGCAAGATATACGGGCTCGAGATTCCACTGCTTCCGCACGGATGGCGCTTCGCCAAAGGCAACCGCATTCGCGTCGAGATATCATGTGCCGACTCGCCGATTACGGATTTTCTGTTCAGCCACATCTATCGGCCCGACAAGCACGGGACCGATACAATTCATCACAACGCCAAGTATCCGTCCGAATTAATACTGCCTGTTCTCGACGACTGACACAGCGGTGAGCGAAGGGCCGGCTCACCAATCAATATCGGAATAAGGGGAGACCTAGATGTTCAATGTCGGTGTCGATGTCGGGGGCACATTTACCGATTCTGTAGCCATTGACGAGAACGGAAATCTACACGTCGGCAAGGCTCCGACCACGACCGATCATATCGTCGAAGGCGTGATTGCAAGCCTCGAAGACTTGGCGCGCAACGCAAAACACGATCTGCCTAATCTGCTTAGGAAGACGCGGTTCTTCGGCCACGGAACCACGGTCGGCACCAACGCATTGGTGACGCGTCGCGGCGCGCGGATCGGCCTGCTGATCACGGCCGGCTTCGAGGACACGCCCTTCATCCAGCGAGCGGTCGGACGCCTCGCCGGATTGTCGGAGGAAGAGATGCGCCAGCAGGTCACCTTGCGGCAACCAGTGCCTTTGGTGGAGCGCGAATGCATCGCCGGCATCGTCGAACGCGTCGACATGAACGGGCACGTCTTAATCCCGCTTTTGGCGGAAGAAGCGGAGCGGGCCGTTCGTGCGCTCTTGGCCCAGAATGTCGAAGCGATCGCCGTCTGCTTGCTGTGGTCCTTTATCAATCCCGCGCATGAGCTGCTGCTCGCCGAAACGGTCAGGCGGCTCGCACCCAATCTGCCAGTCTCGCTCTCGAGTTATCTGGCACCAAAGATCCGCGAGAATGCTCGGTGCAATACCGTGTGCATCGATGCGTTCGTCGGCGGTGTGGTCAAGAGCTATCTCAGTGACTTGCAGAAACGGTTGGCGGAGGAAGGGTTTCACCAATCGGTGGCGTCGATGCAGTGCTTCGGTGGTGTAACGGAAGCGCAGCACGCCAATCCGGTCAGCAGCATCGGCTCCGGACCAGTTGGCGGCGTGATGGGCAGCAAATACCTCGCCCATCTCTTGGGCGAGAAGAACGTCATCACAACGGATGTTGGTGGCACAACCTTCGACGTCAGCGGTATCTGGCAGGGCGAGGAGGTCATCGCACGCGAATTTTTTGGTGCTGCTGGCGTCATGTCACGCTTCGAGGTTTTGACGCCGCGGGTCGACATTCAGTCGATCGGCGCAGGTGGCGGTACCGTTGCCTGGTTCGATTCCGCGAGCAAAAGCATCAAGTTTGGTCCCGAAAGCGCCGGATCCAAACCTGGCCCGGTCTTTTATGGCCTAGGCGGAACGCGCGTGACCCTGGCCGATGCGTGGCTCACCCTCGGTTACCTTGATCCCAATCAGTTTCTGGGCGGCCGGCTCAAGGTCAATGCCGATGCCGCCAAATCGGCGATCGAAACCCAGCTCGCGCGGCCTCTCGGTCTATCCGTGACCGAGGCCGCCTTGGCCGTGGTCGAGCTTGCCAACCACCACATGAGCGATGCGATCAAGGTCTATCTTGCGGCGCGCGGCCTCGACATCAGCGATTTTGTCATGTTTGCCTTCGGCGGGGGCGGGCCGATGCATGCCGCCGCCTATGGCGAATTGTCCGGCGTCAAGCGGACTTATCTGGCCGCCAACTCAGCGGTGTTTTCGGCATTGGGCATCGCCCTGGCCGACACCAAGCATAAACAGCAGGTGACACTGCTGGCGCGCGAACCCTTCGATTTGGAGCGTCTGGTCGCCTCTTTTGCGGGTCTCGAGCAACGTTTGGTTGATCAATTCGAGCGCGAAGGCGAGGCGTCACGCACGGTCAAGATGCGATACTTCCTCGACTTGCGCTATCGCGGACAAGTCCACGATCTGACGGTGGAGATTCCAGGGCCGAAATGGATCACCACGCATGGCATGTCCGCTATTCGCGCAGCCTTCGAGCGTCAATATCGCAGTGTCTATGGTGGCGCCAGCGTATCGGCCGCCTATTCGTCGATCGAGCTCGTCGGTCTGGGCGTCGATGGCGTCGCGGTGCATCCGAAACCATATTTGCGGGCTGGAGAGCCGACAGGGAACGCGGCGCCCCGCGGTTACCGCGAAGCGTGTTTTAGGATGACGCAGGGCTTCCAAAAGGTTCCTGTGTACGCCGATCGCGATCTTCGGCCGCGCCAGGAGCTGCGAGGTCCGGCCTTCGTGCAGAATGATTACCTCACGATGATCCTTTTGCCTGGGCAAATCAGTCAAATCGATGATTTCGGAAATCTCGTGATCGATCATACGCGAGGGAGGTTTGCCCATGGATGAGCAAGCAGCCGTGGAAATCGAGCGGGCGCCGGAAAACTGGCTCGGCATTCCGGGGCTTCGTCGCGACATGCCGATCGATGATCTCATCGAGGGCATCGTTGCCGATGTTCTGCGGCCGCTCGATTATACCGATCCGCAGATCGACCCCGTGAAATACGAAGTCGCGGTGCATCGAATCATCGCATCGGTGCGCGAGGCCGCCTGGGCGCTTGTGCGAACGTCGAGTTCGCCGTTGGTCACCGAGTGCGGCGAATACGTGTTCGCGATCTACGACAGCGAAGGGCATGCCGCTTATGTGAATACCGGTGTGCTGCCCCATCTGACGGGCACGGAAGCCGGGATCAAGTTCATCCGCCATTGCTACGGCACAGATCGGGAAGGCATCCATCCGGGCGACCAGTTCATCCTGAACGAGCCCTATATTATGGGAATTCACACCCCCGATATTCTTGTGGCGCGCCCGTTGTTCTCGGGCACGGAGATCGTGGCATGGATTGCCAGTCTCACCCACACGATCGAGATCGGGGCGAAAGATCCCGGCGGCACCGCCGATTCGACTGATGTTTTCCAAGAGGGCATCAGGATCCCTTGCCTCAAGCTGATAAGCAGGGGCGAGCCGGTTTCGCATGTCTATCGTCTGATCGAGCGAGCGACGCGGAATCCGGCGCAGATTTCTCTCGACATCGCCTCAAAGGTCGCTGGAAATAACGTCGCGGCTGTTCGGATCGAGGAAATGGCCGCGCAGGAGGGTGCCGCTTTCGTGCGGGGCGTTCTCTCCAAAATGATCAACGAGACAGAAACCAAAGCGCGCGAACGGATCAAAGCGATCCCCGATGGCAAGTGGTATAATTTAGCTTTTGCGGACCACAATGGCCTCAATCCTGCGCTCTTGAAGGTCAAGGTCACCGCCGAGAAACGTGGCGATGTCATTCTGTTCGATCTTGCCGGAACCTCGCCGCAGTGCCCCGGACCGGTGAATGCCGCCCTTCCTGGAACGATCGGCGCGATCTTCACGGTTCTCGTCTTGACGATTTTCTCCGATCTGCTTCCCAACCGCGGGATCGTATCCTCGTGTCGGATCGCCGTACCGAAAGGCACGATCTACAATCCGCGCTATCCGGCGGCGCTCTTTGCGGCGCCGCCCGGCCCGCTCTGCCTCCTTTCAAGCGTCGTGACGAAACTTGTCAGCGAGATGGCGATGGCCGGGGGCTTGAGCCAAAGCGTCATCGCCCCGTGGAACGGCAACGTCAACGCCGTCTACATGGGAGGGATCGACCAGTATGGCGAGCTTCAGGGCAGTCTGACATTGGACAGCAATGGCGGCGGGACCGGAGGGACTCCCTTCGACGACGGCGATGACACGTCCGCTTATATGCTTGCGCCGGGCTCGATCATGGCCGACATCGAAATGTACGAGGCGAACTATCCGGTCGTTTACCTATTCCGACGTCAGCGCGCCGACTCCTGCGGCCACGGGCGAATGCGCGGCGGCTTGGGCGGCGAGATCGCGGTGGCGATTCACAATTCATCGGCTTGGCGCGTCGGGTTCCGCGGGATCGGCGGTGCCGTTTCGACGACGCGCGGGCTGGCTGGCGGATATCCTGCAAACTCGGCAAGAGCCGGATTCCTCTTGGGCGTCGATCCTTTCAAATTGTCGCCGGCTGACTATGGCAAGCTTCTGCGACCGGTCGACGAGCTGATGGGGATGGACGGGTCGGAACCGCAGCCGCCGCTGATTCCTCCTCGGCTGCTCGCGCCAGGTGACATCTATTACACCGCTTGGTGCGGCGGCGGCGGTTTTGGCGATCCCTGCATGCGTGACCCGAAAAGGGTAGAAAAAGACGTCCACGCGGGATTGGTGTCGAAGGAGCGGTCCCGAGATACCTATGGGGTTGTTTTGACGCCGGAAGGTAACGTCGATCTCGAGGCGACCGCGGCGTTGCGCGCCGATTTGCGTCGAGCAAGATTGGCCGAGGCCGAGCCGGCACGCGCGAGCGCCGGGCCGCGGAGATCGGTAAATCATCGCGAGCGATCGCCCTATGGCGGTTTGTCTCTCGGCGAGGTTGCGGGTGGGGAACACGTGCTTGCCTGCGGCGATTGCGGCGTCGTTATTTGTGCCGATCATGCGGATTTTCACGATCACGTGCCGACCCGCCTTAAGTCCCCGGCGTCGCTGGGACACAAGACGGTGCGTCTGGATTGGCAGACCTATCGCGAATATTTCTGCCCCGAATGCGGCGCATTGCTCGATGTTGCTTTTGAACAGGTGGGGGTGGCATCGCACTGAACCAGCACGGTAACGAGATTGAAGTCCGTCGCGCGGCCTGAAAAGCCTTTGTCCGCGACCAAGCCTTATCGACGGACTCACATTCAAAAAAAGGGGAAACGTCATGCTGCAAATGTTTCGAAATCGCTGGTGGATTGTCTTTGCCGCGGTGTGCGGGCTCGTTGTTGGGGCCGGCGCGATCAATATCTTCGCTTTCGGCGTGTTCTTGAAACCGGTGACCGAAAGCTTGGGTCTCGGCCGTGCCGAACTTGGCAAGGCTTTGATCCTCAACTCCACTCTTACGGCAGTGGGCTGTCCAATCTTGGGCCTCCTCATCGCTAGATTTGGGGTACGACAGATCATGCTTCCAGGTGTCGCGCTTTTTGCGTTGGCAACGGCCGCATACACCTTCCTGCAAGCTTCGCCTTTCGCCATCGTCTATTTCATTTTTGGCATCTCGGGATTTGTCGGTGCCGTCCAAACGCCCGTGGGTTATGCGACCGTCATCGCGAAATGGTTCGATCGCGAACGCGGTCTTGCGTTGGGTGTTGCGATGGCAGGTGTCGGTCTTGGTGCCGCGGTGGTGCCGCAACTCGCGGGCGCCCTGATCGCCAATTTCGGCTGGCGGATGGCTTATGTCGGGATGGGCGTCGCCATCGTGGTTCTCGCTTTCATCCCACTTGCGATCTTCATGCGCGATCCCTCTCGGGAGGATGCCGCCCGTAATGCATCGATCCCGCTCGATCGCATGCAACGCGGCTCCACGACCGGCGAAGCTTTGCTTAAATCCTGGCGTTTCTGGGCGCTGACCCTCGCCTTCTTCCTGGGTGTGACGGCCATCAACGGCACGCTGACTCAAATCGTCGCGTTGCTCACCGACCGCGGCATTCCGGTTCAAGTCGCGACGGGCGCGCTCTCGGCGGCGGGGCTTGCGATCATTCTCGGCCGAATCCTTTCGGGCTGGTGCCTCGATCGGTTCTGGGGGCCCTATGTCGCGATTTGCTTCTTCCTGATTCCGATGGCCGGCATCGGGCTTCTCGCCACGGGTGCAGGCGGGATGATTCCGCTTGCCGGAGCCATCCTGTGCGGCATGGGCATTGGCGCCGAGGTCGATCTCATGGCCTTTTTCGTCAGCCGCTATTTCGGCCTGCGGTTTTACCCCGCGATCTACAGCACGATGTTCGCGATCTTCTCGATCGGCACGGGCTTCGGGCCGTATCTCGCCGGCCTATCCTTCGATCGCTGGCACTCCTACCAGCCAATCTTTGTGGTCTTCGAGGTCGCTCTCGCCGTGACCTGCATCCTCTTCTTGCGTCTGGGGCCTTATGCTTTTCCGGCGGAGGAACAGGTTCAGCCGGCGGCGGGAGCTCGCGTGGCGCTCAAATGATCTTTGGGAATCGTCGGCCCAATTCCACGCGCGAAGCCCGACCGAAGTTCGGAAAACCTGCTCAGAGGCGGATTGGCAGATGAACCCCGGCTTTGACCGAGGAAAGCTTCATGAACAGGTCGCCGATGATCGAGCTCAAGCCGATCAGGGCCAAGGTCAGGGCCGAGCGCGGCAGTGCCACCCCGCTCATAAGGAAAGCGGGTAGGACCAAGCCGATTAGCAATGTTCCGCCATAAACATAAGGAACCAAATGGCCGCGGAAGAGCTCGTGCAACGAGTAACGCGCAGCGGCATCGCCGCTCGACTGCACGGTGATGATTTCCACGCTCCAGAGGACGATGACCGCCGCTGTGATGGCGATCCAAGACTGCAGCAGACCGGCGGCGGGATCCACCGGTTGGCCGAAGAACGCGGCCAGGACAAGCACGGCGCCCGCACCGCCGCGCGCCGCATAAGTTATATAGAGAACGGGATGCAGCGCGGAATTCCAGAACGGGATGCCTTTGGAAACCATATAGGCGAATCCCATATAGCCGATCATCACCGCCGCGCCGATCCAGGCGAGCAAGTCGCCGGCACGGGCGAGGAGCGAGAAGGGCGACCACGCCCAGGCCGGCCACAACAAGGCCGGCAAATACAGAACGCTGCCCAGCAGGAACAGGCTTAGGCCCCAAAACCCGCGTGCCACCCACGACGTTCGAACCCGTACCATCATGCGCCAGAAGCGCTCCGGGCGCCCTAGATTGACAAGATGGGCCAGACCGCCGGCCGCTCCCAGCATGAAGGCCGCAAGCAGACAAGGCGTGTAGTTGAGGACTTGCCCATAAACCCAGGCGCCTCCCGCCACACCGACGAGGAAATGGCCGACGATAAGGAAGAGCCCGCGGCCCTCCGACCATTCGCGTTGTGGGCGGTATTCGGCCTTGAGGTCGGCGAGAAACTGTTCGTATCGGATTTGTCCGCTTGCCATCGCTCGCGCTCCTGCTGGCCTCATGCCGGAAGGTAATAGACGTTCGGCTTTGTGCCCTTTTCCGGATGCAAGGTGAAACCGCCACGCTCCGCGATGAGCCGCGACACCTTGCTCGTGGGATCGTCGAGATCGCCGAAATATCGGGCCACTGTCGGGCAATTGGCGACGCAAGCTGGTTCTTTGCCGGCTGACACGCGCTCGCGGCAGAAATTGCACTTGGTGACGATGCCGACTTCGCTGCGTTCGTTCCAATATTGCTCGAACACCGTCGGACCTTTGTCGCCGTAATAATTGAGCCGCTCGGGCACGAAGTAGCGGTTGGAATAAGGGCAGGCCATCATGCAGCTTCGACACCCGACGCATTTGGCGGGGTCGATGTCGACGACACCGGTATCCTCCCAGACGAAACTGGCGCCGGTGGGACAAACATCGACGCAAGGAGGATCGGAGCAGTGGTTACACAGCACCGGCAGGGGGACAAGGCTGACGGTCGGATATTCGCCGATCTCTTGTTTCAACACCCGCGCCCAGAAAACGCCGGGCGACGTTCCATGCTCGGCTTTGCACGCCACTTGGCAGCCATAACAGCCGATGCATCGTTTGAGGTCGATCACCATGCCCAGTCTCATGGACCGCTCCCAATCTTGATAACCTTCACCTTGGCGCAGATATCGAGGCCGAGATTGACGGGGCTTATGTAGTCCCAGGTCAATTCGAGCAGATCGTTGAAGAACACGCCCTTTCCCTTTGCCACCGGCAGGCCTTTCGACCAATGGTTGGCCAGGGCCGCAACCCCGATCCCTTCGGGGTGGATACACTCGGTCAACCGCACGCGCCCCTTGATGCGCCGGCCGGCTTCCGATTCGAGCCAGATTACGTCGCCGCTGGCCAATCCCAGCCGCTTGCCGGACTCGGTGTTGATGGCAATCGCGTAAGAGAAAGGATCGAGCCGGGCGGCCTCGTCGAGCCAGGCATTCTCCATCGTGTAGCTGTTGGTGTGGACAATATCGCGATAGTAAAACGCGTAGAAATCGAAGCCGGGCTTGTGGCATTCATGCGATCTGCAGGGCAGCCAATCGGGCATCGGTTTGTAATACTCGCGCGGAATCGGCAGACCGCGCGGCTCGGCGAGGGCGGCGACCTTTTCCCCAAGGTCCTCCATCCATTCCCAATAGATCGGCACGCGAATATCGAGGAAAGCGCGCCAATAGATTTCTTCGGGCTTCTTCTTCCATTTGATCAGCCCGTGTTCCTTGAACCAATCAAGCCCGCGCTCATCACCGAATTTGTGCTTGAGGTCGATGTCGCAGATTTCTTCGTACGTGTATTTCCTTGTGACGTCGAGCCGATGGGGTGGCTCGAGATCGAGCGCGACGTTATAGGCGGCGAGCAGGTCGGGCAGGAAACCGCCGCGATCGGCGAGTTCGAGGAGTACGTCGGTGAAACGCCGCTGCTCGCCGATCGGCGGGACGACCGGCTGGCGGATCGGCCAGCTCCATTCTCCCATGCTCGACGGATGAGCGAGAATCGATGGAAAATTGGCGCGCGAATTGACCGATTGCAGATAGCCGCAATCGGGCAGAACGATGTCGACGAAATCCGATGTTTCCGTGAGGAAGAGATCGAAGGAGACGATGAACTTGTAGGCCGCCAAGGATTTGGCAAGCGTCTCCTTGTTGGCGATGCTCATCAGCAAATTGGCGCCCCAATTGATGAGCATTTCCGGCTGATACTCGATGCCGAAGCGTTTCCAGATATCCTCGCGGTCGGGAGCGTCGAGAAACGGCGAGGTCATTCCCATCGGAAACGCCCCTTGCATGCCTAGTCCCTTCGGCAGCTGCGGATCATGGATGGGGTAGGGATGGTGGTAACCCATCCAGGCCCCCACCTCCATCAGGCCATCCGGAGTCTTGATCGGTTGGAAGCGCGGCCGGCCGGTATCGGGATGTCCCTCGCTGACGGGCGGAAAGCCCATGCAACTGCCGACCATGTCTGCAGCTCCGACCAGATGGTTCATCAAGTCGACGGCGAGGAAGTTATAGACCGAGTTGCGATGCCCCTGGTTGCCGCGAAAGGCAATCGCGGCGGCGGGGCGGTAAGGAAGGGTGACCCCGTCGACCACGATGGTGCTGCCGATTCGGGCTTCGGTCGCGAACTCGGTGGCTAAGCGGCGAAGATTGGCGGCGGGTATGGTGGTGATCGTCTCGGCCCATTCGGGCGTGAATTTCTTCAAATGCTCTTTGAGCAGGACAAGAGACGGCCGGTAGCTGACGCCGTCCACCTGATAGGTTCCGTCGATCGCCATGTGCTCCGCGGCGGTGCCGTCGAAGGGACAAGGCCGGCCGGCAACGAGGTCCCATACCATCGGCTTGTCGCTTTTTTCGTCGCGCAGATAGCGGCCGTTTGGACCGATCAGGTAGGGGCCGTTGGTCTTGGATTTGAGATAGGGGATGTCGAGGGCGCCCAATTCATTGGCGATCACATTGCACATGGCGAGAGCCGCCGCCGCATCGGTCCCGACCCGTAGCGGCACCCATTCCGTCGCCTTGGCCGAAGCGTAGTTGCACATCGGATCGAAGACCACGAGCTTCATGCCGCGAGCGCGGGCATCGGCGGCAAGCCCCATATTCGAGGTCGAGACGTGGCCGGCCGAATGTCCTTTCGAGGCCCCGAAATACATGGCGTAGTTGCAATAAGGGAAGTCCGGCACGATGCCCCATGAGGCATGCATGATGCCGCTGATCAGGTGGGCGCCGTTGCCGCAATGCAAGCCGCCGCCGGACACCGACAGATTGGGCGTGCCGAAACCGAACGCGAAGGACTGGAAAGGAATCCTGCTCGCGGTCACGGTGGTGGTCCGCTGCATCACCAGCTTGCGTGGGTCTTCCGCGCGCATCCGCTTGAGGTGACCGACGATCTCGTCCATCGCCTCTTCCCAGGAAATTTCCTTCCAACCGGGATCGATACCGATGCCTTTCTTGGGATTGGTTCGGCGCAGAGGTTTGGTCAGGCGGTTTGGGTCGTAATGGATCATCAATCCGCTGACGCCTTTGGCGCACATGCGGCCCTTGCCGATGGCGCTCTCGGGGTTGCCCTCGATCTTGACGATGACGCCGTCGACCCGATGCACCTTGATCGAGCACGATCCGTAGCAGAACGCACAAGCCGACGGGATCCAGACATCGTCCTTGGCGTTGGAGGCTTCTTCCGAGCCGACCGGGGACGCGCGATTAATAACGTTCATCGTTCTCTCCAACACTCGCGAGAATTTCTTTCCGTCCCAGGACGGTGTTTGCAGGGTTTTCGTTCGATGCCAGCGACAGGCGGAGCGAGGAGCGGGCGCGTGCGCTTTTCATATGCTCATCCTCCCTCGGGGCCGGTCAGCAGAATGATCTCGATGACGGCTGTGGTCCGGGCGGGCGCCACCATTTGGTCGAGATCCCGCACGACATAGCCGTCGACGGTGATGGCGCTGTGGCTCGCCTTGCAACGGGTCGTCCGCATCACTTGTCCGAGAAAGGCCGCGCCATAACGGTCGCCGAGCGCGTCGATGACGTCGCGCACCGTGGCGTTTTGCGGCAAGCGCAAAGTCGTTTGCCGCTCCGTGGTGGTTTGGCAGATCATCCCGAACATAAAAATGCGTAACTCGAGCCCGCCGAGGGCCGCCCGGTCGGCGGCCGCATCAGCGGCGATCGGCAATGCGGAGCAATGTTCCATACGCCCGATTTCCTCCTTCATTGGCCCGGTCAGCTGGTCTGCGGTTGCAACGCCGAACTCCTTACGCTGTTGCAAGACGCCGCCAACGCGCAGACGATCGCGACGCCGACCATCAAGTGCATGCGCCACAACTTTTGATGGAGATTTGGCGTAAGGTTCATGGCTGCCCCGGCGGTGAGCGAACCGACCGATGGGTTAAGCGCCCCCACCGGCGCCACCAGGCGGGACCAATCGGGCTGGGATGATGCGCGGCGACGGATCGCCCACGGCCGGTCTCCTTGATGCCCAAAACGCGCATTGGAAACCTTAAGAAGGCTTGATCTTGCGCGCCTTGATCTGGATCAGGGCGAGGTGCGTTTTCCGGGGCTTATCGCCCGTGCCGCCTTGCGCTCACCCGGCCGTGCGCCAAGTACGCCGGATTGATTTTGAGCTTTGATGCTATTGCATCAGCGGCGAAGGGGCCGCGTCGAGATCGACGCCCCGCAGCTCGGCCTCGCCCGCCAGTAGGCGTATATATTGGCGCAGCGCGACCTGCTGAACACGCGCAGCGAGATGTTCGGCAATCTTTTGGCGCACGATGTCGAACGGAAGGAGCTGACCCTCGATGCGCCGATCGATCGACACGATGTGGAATCCATAGCGTGTCTTGACCAGGCGCGGCAGGATGCCGATCCAGCCATCGGCAAACAGAACTTGCTCGAATTCCGGAACCATGTCGCCGCGGCTGATCTGGCCGAGATTGCCTCCTTGTAGACCGGAGGGACAATTCGACAAGGTGAGGGCGCAGGCCTCGAATTCGTCCGGCGCGCCGACGACCTGTGCCAAGGTCTCTTCTGCTTGCGCGCGTATCAAGTCCAAGCGACTGCCTGGCGTGATCTGGAACAGGATGTGCCGGGCGTAAACGAGATCGCCGCTGCGAAACGCGTCGGGATGCGCGTCGTAATAACGCCGGCATTCCTCCTCGCTGGGTGAAGGCGTTTCCACTTCGGAGTTGAGCAACTGCTCGATTCCCGCGATCACCGCATCGCCTTTCGCGTCTGCCGCCAAGACGCCGAGTGCCACCGCGCGTTGGCGCAGCAACTCGCGCGCGGCGCCAAGCCCCGGCGTCGTCCCATCCGAAACGTCGACGACCACGCCGTTGACCGAAATTTCTTTCGGATCGGCGTTCATGTTAGAGGGTCGTCCGACGCGTGCGAACGAGCTGATAAGGCCGGACGACATAAGCGAGCGTGCCGATTCCGCTCCAGATATGGATCATCCGCGTGAATGGCGACACCAGGAAAATGGTGAAGCCAAGGAAGATGTGAAGCCGATAGATCCACGGCGTGCCGGCAAGCAAGCCTGCCACACCGCCTTGGAACGTGACGATACCCTTCACATAGCTCGTCATGACCTCGAACATGGCGCCGTCCATGTGTTCGGCCGAGAGCGGCACGGTCAAAAGGCCCAGCGCCAGCTGCAGCCAAAGCATGGAGATAATGGCAATGTCCCATTTGCGGCTGTTGCGGCGGATTCGCGGATCGGCCAAGCGGCGATGAAGCAGGATCGAAAGCCCGACAATGGCAACCGCCCCGGCGACACCGCCCGCCACCATCGCGATCAGCTGATGCTGGGCCGGATTAAGCGCCCATTGAACGGCCCAATCCGGCGCCAAGAAACCCACGAAATGACCGGCGATCACCACGAGAACGCCGTAATGGAAAAGATTGGAGCCCCAGCGCATCTGGCTCTTGCGCAACAGCTGCGATGAATCGCTCTTCCAAGTATAGGGCTCACGGTCGAAGCGGATGAAGCTGCCGAGCAACAAGACGGCTAGTGCCAGATAGGGATAAATGCCGAAGAAAAACTCGTTCAGATACGTCGCGAACGGCATGACGCGCTCCCTTTTTCTTGGCCGCGAGCGTAAGGCATCACGACCCTCTCTTCCGAACCGGATTGGCAGCCACCGCAAGCGGCATGGCGCCGGCGTTCGACGGCGGCGCGAAGGCCGGCTGCTCGAACCAATCCTGGTCGAGGTCTTCGGTTTCGGCAACGCGCCGGGAGGCGGCCTTGGTGTCCAAGCCGGACGCGCCGATCATCGTCAACAACGCCTGGAATATCGCGCTGTAAGGGCTTCCGCGCTGCGCCAACGCTTCGCCGACGGCGCGCAGAATATGGCCGCAATCGCCCAGTATGTCGCGGGCCTCGGTCATATCGCGACAGCTCAAATACTCCAGCACAACAGGCAGGTAGTCGGGCAGCTCGTTGGCGACGAGCCGGAAACCCGCGCGTTCGTAAACCATCTTGAGCTCGACCATGGCTTCGCCGCGATCGCGCGTGTCGCCATGAACGTGCTCGAACAGATGCAGCGATGTCGCGCGCCCTCGGTCGAACAGCTCGACATAACGCTCTTCGGCCCAAAGCGGATCGGCAGCGCTCAACAGCTCGACGAGGCCGAGCACCGCCGTACGTTCCTGCGATCCCATGAGCGAGGATGCGCCAATGGCGTCGGCGATCTCGGGCAGGGCGGCGCGCAAATCGGGGCTGGGATAGCCAAGAAGCGCACCGAGCGCGCGAAAGGCAATCATGGAGGGTTCTTGCATGATGCTTTGCCTCCGTCAGTCGTCCAGCATCCGGATCGGCGTCATCTTGCGCCGTCCCATTTTGCCGCCGAACAGGCTCGATTTCGGCTCTCCCGCATCGCAACCATTGCCGAAAGAGAAACCGCAATTACCGCGCAGGGCATAGGCGTTTTCGGCTTCTTCCCGGTGAGCCGTCGGGATAACGAAGCGGTCTTCATAATTCGCGATGGCGAGGTAACGATGCATTTCCTCGACTTGCGCGATGCTGATCCCGGCTTGCTCAAGAACCGCCATATTGTCGCCTGCGCCGAGTTGGCGCCCGCGAAAGAAAGCGCGCATGGCGAGCAAGCGCTCCAGCGCCGAAATAACGGGTGCCTCGGCACCGGCGGTCAGAAGGTTCGCGAGATAGCGGACGGGAATGCGCAGCGAACGCACGTCGGGGAGCTCGCCGGCGGTGCCGACCGTCCCGGCATTTGCGTGCGATTGGATCGGCGAGAGTGGCGGCACGTACCACACCATGGGCAGCGTGCGGTATTCCGGGTGGAGCGGAAAAGCGATCTTCCAATCTACCGCCATCTTGTAAGCAGGCGAGCGCTTCGCGGCTTCGAGCCAGGATTCCGATACGCCATCCGCGCGCGCCTGCGCCTGCACTTTTGGATCATTCGGATCGAGAAACAGCGCGAGCTGGGCTTCGTAGAGGTCTTCTTCGCCCTCGACACTCGCGGCCGTCTCGATGCCATCGGCGTCATAGAGGAGGACGCCGAGATAGCGGATGCGGCCGACACAGGTTTCGGAGCAGACGGTGGGCTGTCCGGCCTCGATCCGCGGATAGCAGAAGATGCATTTCTCGGCCTTGCCGGTGGTCCAGTTGTAATAGATCTTCTTGTAGGGGCAGCCGGACACGCACATGCGCCAACCGCGGCATTTGTCCTGGTCGATAAGGACGATGCCGTCTTCCTCGCGCTTATAGATCGATCCCGACGGGCAGGAAGCGACGCAGCTCGGATTGAGGCAGTGCTCGCAAAGCCGCGGCAGATACATCATGAAGGTGTTTTCGAACTGGCCGTAAATGTCCTTTTGAATCTCCTCGAAATTGTAATCCTGCGAGCGCTTGGCGAATTCGCCGCCGAGGATTTCCTCCCAGTTCGGCCCCCATTCGATCTTGTCCATCGTGCGGCCGCTGACAAGCGACATCGGCCGCGCGACGGGGGCAGTCGGCAACTCGGGTGCCGTCTGGAGATATTCGTAATCGAAAGTGAAGGGCTCGTAATAGTCGTCGATCTCCGGCAGATTGGGATTGGCGAAAATATTGGCGAGGATTGCCCATTTTCCCCCTTGCTTGGGCACGATCTTGCCGTTGCGTTTGCGCTTCCAACCGCCCTGCCAACGCTCCTGATTCTCCCAATCCTTGGGGTAGCCGATTCCTGGCTTGGTCTCGACGTTGTTGAACCACGCATATTCCATGCCCTGGCGCGAGGTCCACACGTTTTTACAAGTGACCGAGCAGGTGTGACAGCCGATGCATTTGTCGAGGTTCAGCACCATCGCGATCTGCGCTCGGATCTTCATCGCGTGTGTCCTCCCTCGGCGGCCGCCATCGGCCGGTCCATCCAATCGACCCGCTCCATCTTCCGAACGATGACGAATTCGTCGCGATTGGATCCGACGGTCCCATAGTAATTAAAGCCGTAAGACAGCTGGGCATAGCCGCCCACCATATGAGTCGGCTTCAATACGGTGCGCGTCACCGAATTATGAATGCCGCCACGCAAGCCCGTGATTTCCGAGCCCGGCACGTTCACGATCTTCTCCTGTGCGTGATACATCAGGCACATGCCGACATGAACGCGCTGGCTCACCACGGCGCGGGCGGTGATCGCGCCGTTAAGATTGTAGAGCTCGATCCAGTCGTTATCGACGATGCCCGCTTGCTTCGCGTCAGTCTCCGAAATCCAAACGATCGGGCCGCCGCGCGACAATGTCAGCATCAGCAGATTGTCGGTGTAGGTCGAATGGATGCCCCATTTCTGATGCGGCGTGATGAAGTTCAGCACGATCTCCGTCTGGCCGTTGCCGCGCTTGCCGAGCATGGACTGCACCGTGCGGGTGTCGATCGGCGGGCGATAGGACGCGAATCCTTCGCCGAAGTCGCGCAGCCACTGATGGTCCTGATAGAATTGCTGGCGGCCGCTCAGCGTGCGCCACGGAATCAGTTCGTGGACATTGGTGTAGCCCGCCGTGTAGCTGACATTCTCGCTTTCGATGCCCGACCATGTCGGCGAGGAAATGATCTTGCGCGGCTGCGCCTGCACGTCGCGATAGCGGATCTTTTCGTCCTCGCGGGCTTCGGCGAGGTGGCGATGGTCGCGGCCGGTCACACGCGACAGTGCGTCCCACGCCTTGACGGCGACGTGACCGTTGGTCTCGGGCGCCAAGTACATGATGACCTCGGCCGCATCGATGTCGGTCTCGATGCGTGGCCGCCCTTTCGTGGGGCCTTCTTCGGTGACCGTGTAGTTGAGGCCCGCGAGGCCGCGCACCTCGTCCTCGGTGTTCCAGGTAATGCCCTTGCCGCCATTCCCGAGCTTGTCCAAGAGCGGCCCAAGCGCCGTGTAGCGGCGGTAAGTGTTGGGATAATCGCGCTCGACCACTGTGATTTGCGGCGCCGTCCGACCGGGGACGAGGTCGCATTCGCCTTTCTTCCAATCCTGCACATCGAAAGGCTGGGCGAGTTCGGCCGGCGTGTCGTGGAGAATTGGCGTCAGCACGACATCCTGCTCGGTGCCGAGATGGCCCACGGCCAGCTCGGAGAACCGTCGCGCGATCGCCTTGTAGATGTCCCAATCGCTGCGTGATTCCCACACCGGATCGACCGCCGCGGAAAGCGGGTGGATGAAAGGGTGCATATCCGAGGTATTGAGATCGTTCTTCTCGTACCATGTGGCCGTCGGCAGCACGATGTCTGAGTAGAGGCAACTGGTGGACATCCGGAAATCGAGCGTCACGACGAGGTCGAGCTTTCCTTCAGGGGCCGGATCGCGCCACGTCACTTCGATCGGTTTCTGCCCGCCGATCTCGCCGAGATCTTTGCCTTGCAGACCATGCTTGGTGCCGAGGAAATGGCGCAGGAAATATTCATGGCCCTTGCCCGAGGAGCCGAAAAGATTGGAGCGCCAGATGAAAAGATTGCGCGGGAAGTTCACGGGATTGTCGGGATCTTCGCAGGCCATCTTGATTCGGCCGGATTTGAGCCCCTCGACGACCATATCCTTGACCGGCTTGCCGGCCTTGCGCGCTTCGGCGGTCAAGGTCAGCGGGTTCGTGTCAAACTGGGGTGAAGAAGGCAGCCAGCCCATGCGCTCGGCACGGACATTGAGATCGATGATGCTGCCCCGATACGCGGCTTTGTCCGCCAGCGGCGACAAGATATTGCCGATGCCGAGCTTTTCATAGCGCCACTGATCGGAATGCGCATAGAAGAAGGACGTGCCGTTCATGTGGCGCGGCGGCCGTACCCAATCCAACGCAAAAGCCAAGGCTGTCCAGCCGGTCTGCGGACGAAGCTTTTCCTGACCGACATAATGCGCCCAGCCGCCGCCGGAGACGCCGACGGTCCCGCACATCATCAGGAAATTGATGATGCTGCGGTAATTCATGTCCTGATGGTACCAATGATTCATGCCGGCGCCGATGATCACCATCGAGCGGCCTTTGGTCTTCTCGGCGTTCTCGGCGAAGCCGCGCGCGAGGGCGACCGCCTTGTCGGCGGCGACGCCCGTGATCGGCTGTTGCCAAGCGGGCGTGTAAGGAATGTTTTCGTCGAAAGAGTGGGCGCATTCGCCGCCAAGGCCGCGATCGAGCCCATAATTGGCGCAAAGGAGGTCGAAAACGGTGGCGACATAGACTTCGCCGCCGGCGAGCGTCACGCGGCGCACGGGCACCTGACGAAGCAAGACGTCTTTGCCCTGGTCATTGCCGGAAAACCGTTCGTGCGGATGATTGCCGAAATAGGGAAAAGCGACGGCCAGGTTTTCGTCGCGCCGATCGATCAAGCTCAAGGCGAGCCGCACATCATGGTTCGACGCGCCTTCCTTCTCTTCCAGATTCCATTTTCCAAGATCGTCGCCGCTTCCCTCTTGCGGCCAACGATAGCCGATCGAGCCTTGCGGCGAGACGATGTTGCCGGAGATCTCGTCGACCGCCACCGTCTTCCATTCTGGATGCGCTTTTTGGCCGAGCGCGTCGGGGAAATCGCTGGCGCGGACATAATGGCCGGGAACCCAATGCTCTCCTTGGCGGACCAGGCGGACGAGCATCGGCATGTCGCTATAGCGCCGGCAATAGTCCTGAAAGTAGGGCACTTGTCGGTCGAGAAAGAACTCGCGCAAGATCACGTGGCCCATGGCCATCGCGAGCGCGGCGTCAGTGCCTTGCTTGGGATGGAGCCAGAGATCGGAGAGCTTGGCGACTTCCGAATAGTCGGGCGTGATCGCCACCACCTTGGTGCCGTTATATCGCGCCTCGACGAAGAAATGCGCATCCGGCGTGCGCGTCTGCGGCACGTTGGAGCCCCAGGCAATGATGTAGCCGGAATTGTACCAATCGGCCGATTCCGGCACGTCGGTCTGCTCGCCCCAAGTCTGCGGACTCGATGGCGGCAGATCGCAGTACCAGTCGTAGAAGGAAAGCAAGGTGCCGCCGATCAGGCTGAGGTAGCGCGCGCCGGATGCGTAGGAAACCATCGACATTGCCGGGATGGGCGAGAAGCCGACCACGCGGTCCGGTCCAAAAGTCTTGATCGTATAGATGTTCGCCGCGGCGATGATCTCGGTCACCTCGTCCCAGGTCGATCGTACGAATCCGCCACGGCCGCGGAGGGACTTGTAGGTTTGCGCCTGCGTTGCGTCGCCGGCGATTGATGCCCAGGCCTCGACCGGCCCCAGGGCTTTGCGTGCTTCGCGCCACAGCCGGATCAGCGGGCTCCGCACCAACGGGTATTTGAGCCGGCTCGCGCTGTAGAGATACCAGCTATAGGAGGCGCCACGCGAACAGCCGCGCGGCTCGTGATTGGGCATGTCGGGGCGGGTGCGGGGATAATCCGTCTGCTGTGTCTCCCAGGTCACCACGCCACCCTTGACATAGATCTTCCAACTGCAAGAGCCGGTGCAGTTTACGCCATGCGTCGAGCGCACGATCTTGTCGTGCTGCCAGCGCTGGCGATATCCTTCCTCCCATTCACGATTTTCGCGGCGGACCTCGCCATGCCCGTCGGCGAAAGGCTCGCGCGTGCGGGTGAGATAAGTCAAACGGTCCAAGAAATGGCTCATCGACCTTCTTCCTTTAGCAACGATGCCGCGTTCTCAGCCGATGCCGTTCCCATGACCGGCATGCGTCTCACTTCCGTCAGATAGTTCAAAATCAACGATACCCAGACCACGCCATAAAGGAACATGAAGCAGCTCGAGCTGATTCCCAGCCAATCCAGAATCGTGCCGAAGATGATCGGCAACAAAAAGCCGCCGACGCCGCCGGCAAGGCCGACGATGCCGGTCACCACGCCCATGTTTTCAGGAAAGTCATCGCCAACATACTTGAACGTCGATGCCATTCCGCACGCAAAAGCGAGTCCCAGCGCGAAGAGCAGCACGGTGAATGCAAGCAGCGGAAGCCCGAGATGAAATTGCGCCGGACCTCGGATCGTATGAATGACGAGCTCGGTCTGCGGATAGGATAAAAGGAAGAGGCTGACCCACGCTGCCCACAGCACCCACCAAGTCACGTTGTGGGCGCCGAAGCGATCCGATAGCCAGCCTCCGAGAGCCCGCAGCACGCCGGCGGGCAGAGAAAAGCAGGCAGCCAGCAACGAGGCTTCGCCGATGCTGAGATCGTACTCTTGCACGAAGTATTGTGGCATCCACACCGATAGTGCGGTGAAACCGCCGAAGACGATGGAATAGTACTGACAGTATTTCCAGACTCTCGGGTCCCCGAGAACCGCCAATTGCTGTCTCAGCGAAGCGCTGCTCTTGCCCGCGCCGGGGTCTGGTGCCGACAACAACAAAAAAATCACCGCGGTGATCACCAGAGCGACGGCATAGAATTGCGGTACCGCCTGCCAACCAAAATGGCTGATTAAGACCGGGGCGATGAACATGTTGATGGCGGCGCCCGTCGTGCCGGCGCCGAAGACGCCCATGGCAAAGCCGCGCCGTTCTTTCGAAAAGAAGCGCGCGACATAAGGCGTACCGACGGCAAAAGAGGCTCCGACGAGGCCGAGAGCCAAGCCCAACAGCAAAAACTGCCAGAGCTGGGTGGCATAGCTCGAGAGCCATACCGGCACCGCGCAGAAAGCCAACAGGAGAAACATGACGATCCGTCCGCCGAACCGGTCGGTCCAGATGCCGAGCGGCAAGCGAAACAGTGCGCCGGTCAGGACGGGCGTCGAGGTAAGTAGGCCGAACTCCAAGCCGTTCAAGCCCAATTCGCGTCGGATCAGGATGCCGGTCACACCGAACATCAGCCATACGGCGAAGCAGACGATGAACGCCCATGTTGTGACGGCCAGCACGACGAGGCTTCTCGACGCAGACATAGTGCCTCCGACGTTTTCCTCATCGGTAGTGCATCGCCATGTCGGGCCGCTCTTCGAGACCCGACGATCAGCGTCGTGCCAAGCCTGTATCGCGGCCTGTTCTGCCCGTTCTCCAGAGGGCCGAGCCAAAACCCAGCCGGTCAAAGCGTTTGAAATCGCTCCAACGAAGGTCAGCTTAACCCTGCCCAAAAATCATGCAACAAAATGCGGTGGCAACTCAAGATAGAATTGGCGGCAATGTGTCGCGGTATTATGGTGCGGAGCGCTGTCAAGCGGAGCGGGCCGCAGAGTTCGGCGTGTCTTGAGAGCTTGTTTTCTGACGAGAGTATTCGCACGGGCGCAGCGTTGAACGCCGCCGACGATTCTTTAAGACTTGAAGTTTGGTGCCAACGGTATTCGGCATTGGTACGCCCCGAACGCTGCAACCGAATGGCCAATCGCTGCGTTAAAATTTGCGGCCAAAACGCCCGTCGCAATAAGCGGAAGGTGAAATATGGCAAATTCGTGGCAAAGCCATTCACGTGCTTGCAAGGTTTGCGTCGCAGCGGCAACAATTCCGATAACGCGCGACGTCGCAGTGGAAGGCGCAAGCCTATGAATTGCAAGTTTCATACGGTCTCGGTGATCTTCGTTGTTGGCTTGTTCTTGGCCGCCTGCGCGTTGCAGGAAGGCGGATTGCCCACGCTCGCTGCATCGCCGAGTGAGGATACGAATTACCGGCTCGGGCCGGGCGACAAGCTCAATGTCGAGGTGCAGGGCGCCGAGAATCTCTCGGGCCAATACAATGTCGGCGATAATGGCACCATCAGCGCGCCGTTGATCGGCGAAGTCAAAGCCGCTGGTTTGACCCGCGCTCAGCTCGAGCGGGAAGTGGCGGCGAAGCTGGCCGACGGCTATGTGCTCCATCCGAAAGTCAATGTGACGATCTTGGAGTACCGGCCTTTCTATGTTTATGGCGAGGTGGGCAAGCCCGGCCAATATCCCTATGCGGCTGGCATGCGCGTGCTCAGCGCGGTATCGGTCGCTGGCGGTTTCACGCCGCGCGCGAACACGGATTACGTGGTGATCAACCGCGATGGTCGCGATTATCGCGCGGCCGGTGGAACGCCGGTTCTGCCCGACGACATCATCAAGATTCCCGAGCGCTATTTTTAGAATGCGCGAGGATTTGTCACAGAAAAGTCTCCCGCGATTTGGCGCCGACCTGCGAGCTTTCTAGCTCGTAACCAGGGCGGCAAGGCGCGGCCATGTGCGCGGTGACAAAGAACATTGAAGGGTTGGCTCGCGACGATGTTAGCGCCGCGGCGGCCGGCCGGAGCTTGCCTTCGTGAGCGGAATTGCCGGCTATTGGGGCTATTCGGCCGAAGACATGACCCCGGCCAATTTTTCGGATTTCACCCACAGCCTTGCTCATCGCGGGCCCGACGGCTTCGGCATCGAGCGTTTTCCCGAAGCGCGTCTGTGGCTCGGCCATCGACGCCTTGCCACGACCAGCTTTTCGCTACGCGCGCGGCAACCCATGAGCTATGCCGACGGTCGTTATTGGCTCACTTTTGATGGCGCCATCTACAATCATGCGGCGTTGCGCGAGGAGTTGCGCGGCCTCGGCCATCGTTTCCGTTCCGGCACGGACAGCGAGGTCGTCCTCGCCGCCTATGCCCAGTGGGGAAGGGATTGTCTTCTCCGCTTCATCGGCATGTGGGCCTTCGCCATCTGGGATGCGCGCGACAGGCAACTCTTTTTGTGTCGCGACCGCTTCGGCATCAAGCCGCTGCATTATCATTGGCGCGCCGGCGGGATCGCCTTTGCTTCTGAGCTCAAGGCCTTTCTCGCTCTCCCCTGGGTCGATGGCGCGCTGGATAGCGAAATCCTCGCGGAGACGCTCGCCGACATTGCCGCGCAGGAAGCCTCGCCCGAGACATTGCTGCCTCATGTACGCCGTCTGCCGCCCGGTCGTGCCATGGTGATCGCGGCGGATGGCAGCCTCCGAATCGAAACATGGTGGAATACGCTCGACCATCTGCCGGTCCCGGCCAAAGATTTGCAGGAACAGGCGGAAGAGTTCCGCGCATTGTTTTTCGATGCCTGCCGGTTGTGCCTGAACGGCGATGCTCCGCTCGCCGTCGAGCAAAGCGGCGGCCTCGATTTAAGCGCCATCGCTTGCACAGTATCGGAACTCCGCCGCCGCAGCGGGTTCGAGGATGCGGCGAGGGATCGGCTGCGCGCCTTCGTCGCTTGCTTTACCGGTACCGCACAGGATGAGCGCCGCGATGCTCGTCTCATCCTCGATTACACTGGCATGCCGGCCCATTTCGAGAACGTCGATGATCGCCGTGCTTGCGACAGCATCGATAAAGTCGTCTTCGATCACGAGATCATTTTCGGCTTTCCTCGGGTTGGACCTTGGGCGCTTTATCGCGCCATGCGCGCGGCGGATATTCACGCCAGCCTCAACGGCATCGGCGTTGACGATCTGCTCTGCAGCGATCCCGAGGATGTCGAGGCCGGCATGGCTGACGCATTGGAACACCGCGATTGGAGCCGCTATCGCGAGCTCTGCGCCGTGCTGCGCGGCCTGGCCGGTGACGACGTCCCGGCTGGCCATGCCGTGATCCAAGGCGAGCTTCGCTGGCTGGCGCGGCACGAGCTCGAGAGGCTTCATTTGCTGCAGCCCTTGCGCGCGGTTCGCGCACGGTGCCAATCCTTGCCGGCGGAGCTTCGTCACGTCCTGATTTCGGGCGATTTCTCGGTGCCCTGGCCGAGGGGGCCATTCCTGCGCTCCCATCGCGGTCCGGCGCGCCAGGATCATCGCACGCTCGATATCCACGTGGCTTCCATGGCGCCTCTCCGTGCGAAGCATTTCACCGATTTTCATGTCGGCAATGCGTTGTATCTGGCCAATTTCGATCGTTCCGCCATGGCTCATGGCGTCGAACTGCATATGCCGTTCATGGATTGGCGGATCGTGACCTACGGTTTTGCCCTGCCCGAAGCCAGCCGGACCGGCGGCGGCCATACCAAGCGCTTGTTGCGCATGGCGATGACGGGGCTGGTGCCGGATCCGATCCGCCTGCGCAAAAGCAAAGTCGCCTTTATTTCGCCGCTCGATGAGTGGGCGCGCGGCGCGTTGAAACCGTGGTTGCTGGATCTATGCGCAAGCCGCTCTTTCCTGGAAAGCACGGTTTGGAACGGCCATGCCGTGCGGGCGGCCGTCGAGCGCGCGGTTGCCGGCCGCGCGAGTCTCTGGCCGGTCTGGCCGATGCTCCAAGCGCATGCGCTCGAGCGCGGCTTTGTCGCACGTGCGCCGCAGCGCGCGAGCGATGAATCCCGTCCGGAAACGCAAGTGGCGAAAGAGCGTGGAGAACTCGCCGTCGAGTTCGGGCGATGACCGGACTGATCACGCGCTTGGCAAAAAGATTGGGCTCTTCCGAAGAGCCCGTCGGCCAGCTCGGCCCCGACGCCAATTCCGCGACGTCGCGCGAAGCCGGAATCGTGATCCGGCCTGGCAAGCCCGGCGACGTGTCCGCTCTTGTCCCGATGATCGAGGCGATCTGCGCGCTGCACCAGCGCTGGGACCCTGCCAAGTTCGGATTCGTCGATCACGTCGCATCGATGTATCGGAAATGGCTCACGGCGCAGGCGCGCGACGCGCGTAGCGTGTTCCTTGTCGCCGAAGCCGACGGCCGGGTGGTCGCGTTCCTCATCGCCACGGTGGAGCGAACGGCGCCGATCTATCGCCTGTCCGAATACGGCCTGATCCGCGACTTGTGGGTCGACCACGGTCGTCGTGCCCAGGGGATCGGGCGGCGGATGGTTCGGACGGCGATCGACAGTTTCGCGGCCCAAGGCGTGACGCAGCTGCGTCTCGAGACCGCTTTCGCCAATGACACGGCGCGGGCTTTCTTTGCCTCGCTCGGCTTTCGCATTAGCGCGACGGAAATGCTGATCGAGTGATTGACGATGCGCCGGCCCGCGGGGCGGTTTTGCCCCGGACATCGATCGAGCTGGTTCCCCTATCCTGGCGGAATATTTGGGCGGTGAAGGCAATCTAGGCACGATCGCGCCACGGTCTTTTACGAGCGATCCGCGAGCGCCAAACAACTGCGCAATTTGCCGACCAGCACTTCGGCATGGGTTGTTATGCACGTCATGTGCTCTCCCGGCACGACGGCGATGTCGAGGCGTGGCGACAAATGCCGCCATGCTTTGGCCGAAAACTCCATGCTGTTCTCATGCGATTCGGTGACGATACAGACGAGACGCGCGGCGACGGGCACGGGCAGGTAGCGCGCCATGCTGGCGCGAAATTCCTTTTGCAGACGAAGAAATTTGGCCGCGGCCAGCCTGTCGCGCTTCGCCAGTCTTGACGCGAGCAGATCGAGGCTATCACCCGGCTTGGGTTCGCCCGCGGGGTCGTGAAGGAGTTTTTCGGCCTTGCGTAGCGCGCGCCAAACCAGAGACATGGAGGTGCCCAGCCATTCCTCGCGGTGCTGCTCATCGCTGCGAATCAGCGACAGAGCGGCATCGAGCGCTCGGACGATAAGACGCAGAGCGGGGCGGGCATTAAGGGTCAGCGGTTCGATCATCACCACGAGCTCGACGCGCTCGCCGGCCGCTTCGAGCTGTCGGGCCATTTCCAACGCGATCAGCGCGCCGTTGCAATGCCCGCCAAGGAGGTAAGGGCCATGAGGTCGCGCTTCCGTCACCAGCGAGAGATAGTTCTGGGCCATGCGCTCGATGGTCGGAATCGGGGCGTCGCCCAGCCCGTGCGAGCGCAAGCTGTAGAAAGGCTGCTCGGGGCCCAGAAGCCGCGCGAGTTTCCGCGTGTAATAGCCGCCGCCCCAGAAATCGCCGTCGACGAAAATGAACGGCGGCCGACCGTTTCCCCGTTGCAATTCGATCAGCAGGCTGTCGTCCTCGGCCAGATCGCTCTGCACGACGCTTTCCGCCAGCTGTCGAATGGTCGCGGTTTCGAATAGGATGCCGTCCGGCAGAATCCGGCCGGTCAAATGCTCGACCTCGAGCAGCATCTGCGTCGCGAGCAGAGAATCGCCGCCGATCTCGAAAAATTCGTCGTCGCGCGCGATATCCGCGCGCTGCAGCAGCCTTTGCCAAATCGCGGCAATCTCGATCTCCAAGGGCGAGCCCCAAGGCGAGGATGGCGGCATCGCCAGAGATGTGCCGAAGAGCTGCGACAATTCGCGGCGAAGAACTTTTCCCGTCTCGCCCTTGGGCAGGGTCGCCACGATGTGAATCCGCCGCGGGATCTTGAACGGGGCCATGCTCGCGCGCAGGAACCGGCGCAGCTCGAGCGACGTGACGGCGGCGCCGGGGCGAAGGATCACCGCAGCCGCCACATCCTCGCCCAGCCTCGGATGCGGTATCGGGAAGGCAGCGGCTTCGGCGACCGCCGGATGAAGCGACAGGGTGGCATCGATCGCGGCCGGCGCGATCTTCTCGCCGCCGCGATTGATCAGTTCCTTGAACCTTCCGGCAACGGTGAGAAAGCCTTCTGCATCGATGCTGCCGAGATCGCCGGTACGGAACCATCCATCGGCGAATGCATCGCGGTTCGAAGTCATCGTCGTCGATATAGCCATGCGTGACGCCAGGTCCGCGCGCGACGATCTCGCCCAGCTCATCCGGCGCGAGAATTCGTCCGTCGTCGCTTCGAATTGCAAGCTCGCCCGGCCGGCGCTTGCCGACCGTGCCGCGCTTGCGCCCTTGCGGCGCAAAGCTGTTGGCCGCGACCAGCCCGACCTCGCTGAGACCATAGGTCTGGAGGACCGGCACCTGGAAGCATCGTTCGAGAGCTTCGTGAAGCGCATCGGGAAGAGCGGCGGCGCCGGAATGAATGAAGCGCAGACTATGCTCGAGCTTGCCGGGGCCGAGCGAAAGGGCGCGCTCCAACACAGTGCGATGCAAGGTCGGTCCGCCGGAATACCAGCTCGGTGACAACTCGCCGAGCCAGGTCGCGACATCGTGCTCGCCTGGCCGGGCGGGGCAAGCGACGCTGCCGCCGGTGAGTAGGGTGGTGAAAAGCGCAACGCGCAATCCGATGGCGTAGTAAAGCGGCATCACGCACAGCACCCGGTCGTCCGGGGAAAGCGCCAGCCAATCCTGGATCGCCTCCGCCGTTGCCAACAGATTCCGATGGGTGATCGGTACCAGCTTGGGACGGGCCGTTGTGCCCGACGTACGCAGGATGACCGCCACGTCATCGGCTTGCGGCGTGCGTGGCTCCTTCTTCGGTCGGGCCACCGGCGCGCGCAGGGTAAGCTGCACGCTGCCAACGATGCTGGTTGCGATCAATTGGCGAAGGCCATGCTGCGTCGCCGCCTCGCCGGCTCGGCTATTCTCGGCTGCGAGAATGACCGCTTTTAGATTTCGCGCTGCGAAGAGCTCATCGAGCTCGGCAGCGGTGAGATTGGGATCGAGCGGCAACGCGATAGCGTGACAGGAAACGCCTGCGATGGTCACGGCCAGTTCCGGGCCATTAGGCAGGATGATGCCAACCCAATCGCCTGCGCCGATTCCGGCACGTTGCAACGCTTCGCCGATCTGTGCGATCTGTTCCTGTAATGCGCCGTAGCTGGCGACGACGCGATCCGAAAAGACAATGGCGGGCGCTTGCGGCTGCTCGGCGGCGTAGCGCCGCAACACATCGGCCACGGTAGGAGAAACGTTAGCGACGGAGCCGGACGTGGCCATGTCTTCGAGCATCGTCAAACCTCTAAGGACGGCATGCGGGGATGTAGTAGGTCGCACCGTTGATCGCGACCGCGAGCCAGTCTTGCGGGTTTCCCGGCGCGCAGGGAGAGTTCGTGAAGGTCGCGGTATTCCCGCCGCTATGTGGGGCCTGATTGGCGAAAGAGAGACCGCCCTCGCTTTGCACCTGCAGCCGCGAGAAACCGTGATCGCAAGCGACGTCTTCCGCGGTACAGTCGCGATACCACGAGGTCAGCTGGCTGGTGTCGAGGTCGCCGCGCGCCTCGCCATATGGGATCACGCCGATCAAGTTGACCGGCCCGATTTTCGCCGTGCCGGTCTTGGTGACGCCCACGGCATAGCCGGAATGGGCGGCTCTGACGGAATCCTCGATCGCGACATTGACGAAGGTGATGTCTTCGAGGGGTTGGTTGTTGCTATTGCTGGCCTGAATCAGATCGACGCAATTCGGGCTGGAGCCGAAAGAGCAATCGAGCTCGCCGCCTTCCCATGCCCAAGAGCTGATTTTGAAGTTGCCATGCTGCTGGTTCTCGCTGTCGAGCGTGACCGCCGATCGGCCCGGCAGGCGGCTCGTATCGTTGCGCATGGTCGTTTGAGTGATGAAGACTTCTTTCAATCCGTCCGATACGGTGAAATTGAAGCTGTCGCGTCCGGCATGCCAGCAAGTCACATCCTCGACATTGAGCGATTCGATCCAGCCATTAGAGCCGCCCGGCTCCGCGTGGAAGCAATCGCGACCGGCACGCGTGGAGATGATGTTATGGATATGGCTGTGATTGCCGCTGGCGACCCGGATATCGTCGCGACCTCGGAAGGTTCCGGGATGGACGATCTGGAAGCCGGCGAGCTCGCCGCCATTCGATCCCGTGTCGCTGTTATAGGACGCGTAGAGGTTGAACAAATCGGTATCGTTGTTGGGCGGCATGAATTGAATCCAGACAAGCCCGCCCGCCGATTTGAGGCACATATTCGGCAGGCTGATCGTACCCGAGATCAAGTAGCCGGTATTTCCGCCCTGGGTCGGTGGCACAAACACGCATGTGTTGGTATTGGAGCCGTCGCCGCCCGGTGCTACGGCATTAGCGGCCGCCTTGATTGCGGTGCGAAACGCGGCGGTACTGTCCTTCGCGCCAGTCGGGTCGGCGCCGTAATCCAAAACGGAGATCATCGTGCGATGATCCGCCGCGCCAGGGCCTGCGTTCTGGCTCGGCTGATTTTCCGGTCGATTCTGTGCCAATGCCAGGTGGGGCAGCAAAACCAATATGACGAAGATGGACGCGATCGGTTTCGTCATCAGGCGTTCGTTATCGCGATTGTTGACGGCGATGGATGAGTTGGGAGAAATAGCCGATCGATTTGTGCATGCGGCATTGCCAGAGTAGGCGCCGAAATTGTGAGCGCGCGAAAACGCGCGTGAAAAAAAGAGCGACGATCTTGAATCCCATTTCGCCTGCCATCATCGCTTGGGCTCTTCGACCAAGCTTCAGTCTGGCAAGAGAAACACCTTCGAAATAATATCGTTCCATTGCCCAGCTTTCGGCGAGGCGCTCGGGATGAATGAAGTGACCGACCCTCATTCCGGGCGCGTATAGAATTTCGCCACCGGCTCGACGGATGAGCGCGCAAATTTCTTTTTCTTCCCCCGACATTAGATCGGCGCCGCTTCGGCCCAAAGATTCGGAGAAACAAAACTTTTGGAAGACGCTTTTGCGAAACGCCATGTTGGCCCCCAAAGGATGATCGCGGCCCGGAAAAGGGCGGACCTGATCGCCGATAAGATCGGTTATGGTGTAGACGCTGGTCAGCGGCGGCCGAAACCATTCGGGAGGCGGGATATCCATCAGCGGCTCGATCTTGCCGCCGAGCGCCATGGCGGCCGGATGCCGATCAAACGTCGTCAGGCAGCAGCTAAGCCAACCCCGTTGCGGAACAGCGTCATCGTCAAGAAATATCAAGATGTCGCCGCGGGCTTGCGCGACCCCGCGGTTGCGCGCGAGGGAAAGGCCAGGCTCCGGCTCGAATTGATACCGGATCCGCAGTTTATCGTTCGATCGCTCGGCGGCGATCTTGTCGAAGATCGATCTCGTCTCGTCGGTGGATGCGTTATCCACCATGATTATTTCGCCGCCGCAGTCGAGCCTTTCGCCTTCTTGGATCGCCGTCCGCAGGCATTTGGCGACGAAATCGGCACGATTGCGCGTACAAATGATTACGCTATAGGCAACGGGCGCCTCTCGCTGAGGCAGCTCAGCCGAGCCAATTGTTTCAAGAGATGTGGCGCAATCCACTTGATCCTCGATCTGGCCGCTCATTTTTATTCTGATATTCGCGGCTTTTCTTTGTCTTCGTCGCTTGATCTCAGAAAGATCACAGCGACGACTCTTTCCCCTATTTATATTATTGCGGTTCTGGTTTTCTTTTCTCCGATCCGATGCAATGCGAGGCCGTAGACTATCGGCGTCAAAATCCCGCTCGCGTCAAACGGCGAGAAAGCGCCGGCATTCCGCAGGTGGAACCGATTCCGCGAACAAAGACTTATGCCTAAAAGCCGTAACCCATTCGCTCGCCTGGGCACGAGGTGGCGGTCAGGCCGAGGGTTGAACGATACGATGCGAGATAACGGTATTCGTTTTGCCTTTCTTTCATTTCGTTCATTTCCGGCCGATTTTCGCCGCTTCTTGATGCAGGCGCTGCAATCCGCCGGCCATCCCTGCGTCCATTTGTTTCTGCGACGCGACGCGATGGAAGCGCGCGGCGGCGAAAACTTCCAAGACGTTATGCCCCTGGCGACCCTTGGCGAAGCGGAAGATCTTTTGCGTCGGTTTCTTGGCGGTCGTCAGGGGGTCATCGTCAACTCCGCGGGCAACTCGGCGCCCGATGTCCTGTTGCGGCTTTGGATGAACATGCGGAGCTCTATCTGGATCTACGACGTCTATGACTGCCTGCTCTACGATGCGAAAGGTTTGAAGCGACTTCAGTGGTGGCTGACCGATCTGGCCTATAAAACCACCGCGACATCCTGCTGCCTGCGGTCCAAGGATCTGCAAGCGCGCTATCGCGGAAGCTTCTATTCGGATAACGCCTCGCATCTCGTGCCGGCAAAGCATGTCAAAAGCGCCGAGAACAAAATCGTCGTGACGGCGTCGTTCGATCGCCGGACGGACTTCGATTTTCTCGCGGCCCTGTCGCGCGCGCTGCCGGATATCGTTATCGACTTGTATGGTGCGGTTTACGATGACGATCCGATGACGATCCGGCAAATCGAACAGCTTACCGCCGCGCGCGCGAATATTCGCTATTACGGGCGTTTCGAATTCGACCAGCTTCAGGGCATTCTCGACAACTATACGATCGGACTTCTGCCTTATCGAGCCGACGACGTGATGACCCGCTTCATCAGCCCGGACAAGCTCTTTCACTATCTCTGCGCGAGCCTCGAGGTCGTTGCTTCCCCGGTGCCGGGGGTTCGGTTTTACGAGCGCTATGTCCACAAAATGACGGATGCCGATAGCGCCGCGCGTGCCATTCGGCGGATTTTGGAGGGAGGAGAACGTCGCAACCCGGGAAACCTGCATGAAAAGTTCAATTGGCGCGTCCGTGCGCGCGAATTTTGCGAAGCGCTGGAGCCTTATATGTCAGAACGCCGCGCGGGCGCGCCGGCCAGGCCGTATTTTGGCTGAATCCATGCGATGACCGCGGCGACGATACAGCGCTCGCTTAAAGTGAACATCGCGGCCAATGTCGTCGGCCGCTTCTATACGGCGGTTGCCGGCGTCGTCTTCGTGCCGGTCTACCTGCATTTCTTGGGCGTTGAGGCCTATGGTCTGTTCGCCTTGTTGAATTCCTATATGGCGATTGCCGGGTTGCTCGACCTGGGGTTTTCCGCCGCCATCACGCGCGAGCTTGCCAAGCTTTCCTCGGCTTCGCCGGATCGGATGAGGGACCTGATCTGGACGATCAGTCTTCCCTATTGGTTGGGCGCGTTGGGTGTCGGCTTCGCCATCTATTTTAGCGCTCCGTGGATCGCCGCCGTCGCGATCGGCAAAGGCAGCAGCGTGCCCGATCCGGTCATTCTGCGCGCGGTTGGTCTTGCCGGATTTGGCTTGACGTTGCAGTTGCCGGTCTTTCTCTATTCCGGAGGGCTTGCGGGACTTCAGCGTCAGGACATCGCCAACGGAATCACGATCGCCTCGACGACTCTCCGTCACGGTGTTTCGATCCTTTTGCTTTGGTGCGTTTCGGATTCTGTCGTCACGCTGATGGCGTGGCAGGCGGTCATCGCGGCGCTCACCGCGGCGGTCGCCTTTGTCCTGCTCTGGACCCACACGCCGTCCAATCATCGCCGGCCGCGGTTTCAAGCAAATCTCCTCCAGGAAATGTGGCGCTTTGCTGCCGGCCTCGGCAGCATCACAGTTCTCGGAACGATCGCGTTCCAATCCGACAAGATCATCATCGGCGCGTTGTTGCCTTTGGCCGATGTCGGCCCCTATATGGTCGCCAGCGTCATCGGCAGCAATCTTCTGCTGATCGCCCAACCGGTCGTTTCCGCTGCGTTTCCGCGCCTTGCGCTCTTGATGGCGCTGAAGGATCGGTCGACGACGATGGTCACCTTTGAAAAGCTGAGTCAGCTCGTCACGGTCATGGTGCTTCCGTTGGCTACGACGATTGCGGTCTTTCCCAAAGAGACCTTGATGTTATGGACGGGAAATCCCGCGATCGCCGACAGCGCCGCCGTGCTTTTGCGTTATTTCGCCGTTGCGGTCTGTCTCAATGCCTTTACCTGCCTTCCCTATGGCCTGATCATGGCAACCGGGCGCACTTGGCAGCTCTTCATCATCGCTGTGATCACCTGCGCGATAACAATCCCCTTGGTCTATTTCGCGACCGCGCAATGGGGTTCGGTCGGCGCGGCCTTGGCCATGTGTAGCTACCGATTGATCGGCTTCGTCTTTATCGCGGCAATCCTTCGCCCCGCTTTGGGGTGGAAAGAATGGCTGAGATGGCTCAACGCCGATGTCGTTGTGCCGCAAGCTTTGATCGGCGGGATCGCGTTGCTGATATTGGTCTTATCGCCGAGTGCGGAAGGCCGGGTGCAGGAGATCGCGATCCTATCGCTGACTTGGCTCGCCTCGTCGGCAGCGGCGGGGCTCGCATTGCCGTGGATCCGCCATCAGGCATTTTGGCAATGGCAGCAGATGCGGTCGCGGATGCTCGGGTCGGCGCTGTAAACGGAATCCTAGTCGGCGGCGTGCTCGGACAAGGCGACGGCGCAGGCATCGCAGAGGCGATAGAGCAAAGCATCTTGGCTACGGAAATTGATTGCACGCCGCCACAGCGGCGTCAGCCATCGCGTGCTGTCGATCATTTTATCGCGCAGCTCGGTGAGAGCGGATTTGCGCATGACGCGATCGTCGAGAGCGTCTGGCGTTGCGGAAATTGCGCGGCAAAGCGCCACGATCGAAGCAAGATCGCGCCCGGTATGGTCGCTGGTGGCGTTCGGCGCGGAAAGGACGAAATCGACAAATTCTTTGGCCATATGACGAAATACGGTCAGATCGAAATTCGCCGGATGGCGCAGATGGAAGGCAAGCGGCTCGGTCAGGATCTTGATTTGCGCGCCTTGCAGCCGAAAGGCGATCGGAAGCCAGTAGTCCCACCAGGGCAAACCCATCGCGAAAGGCGGACGGAGACCGGGCGGAATGGCCGCCTTCTCGAAGAAGAACAGGTCAAACCCTTGGCGATAGATCCGGTAATCGGTCGCAGCGAGCGAGCGCAGATCGGCTCTCGAGGCGACGACGATCGCATCACGGATCGACGCGCCGATGATCTCGCGCCAATTCTTGTCCGGGTCAATGAATATGTCCGCGTTGACGATACCGGCGAGTGGCTCGGGTTGGCGGGCTAGCGTCGCAATGAGATCGGCTAATAAGGGGTTCCTGCGGCCCGAGATAGCGCTGGCGTCGCGGTGAATTGCGATGAAACGCACCGCCGGGTAACGCAGGGCGAGTTCGGGAATCTCCTCGGGCGCATTGAGCGAAAGAACCCGGAACCCCGCCTTGATCCAGGTTTCGATGCAATGCCGCTGATATTCCGGTCCGATCTCGCGGCCGTCGTCGCGACGGCTAACCTTGGGAGGGATCGACGTCGCAACGACGATATCGGGCGCTGCAGCGAACCGTTTTCCGCCGCTCTGGCTGCGTTTTATCGTCGGCACTGTCACCGCAGGCCGAATTCGTGAGCAAGCCGGCGTGCCGCGCGACCAACAACGGAACGGTGGGAATTCGCCGGTCTTTCCAATCCAAGCACGCGCTCGTTCAAATTTCCGCCCTTTTGCACATAGCTCATGGTGACGGCCCTCGCCGCGAGCGGAACGCTGACGAAAATATCCTCGAAGGAAGCGACGAAGCGGCCAGGCCCCGCCAAGGCGTTGACGATTTGCGGCAATGTCGGCCAATGATCGATTTCATGGGGCGGGCCGGGCGGAGCGAGGAAAAACCGCGCATCGTCGACGAGAATGAACAGGCGATCCCAATGCTCCCTCAGAATCTCGAGCTCTTCGAGCAGCGGGCATTGGTCTTGCCAGCCCGCCGCACCCGCTAGGCCCGACCAATGCGCATCCAACCAGACGATCGACTTAGGCAATTGGGGCGCTAAGCGCGCGAGCTCCTCGCGTGTGTCGCCGAGAAGAGCGGTGACATTCTCAAGCGGCCCAAGAATGTCGGCCGTCTCCTTATAGAGAGTCTCCGACAGCTCGATCGTATAGACCTCGGCAAAGTGCCTTGCCGCCCAGCATGTCGTGGCGCCGCGAAACGTGCCGGTCTCGACGAAACACGGGATGTCCATTGCGTCTTTGAGAGCAAGGACATAATTCTCGGGGGCGCCCCAATTGATCAGACCCACGGCGTCAGTCCTCCGATTGAAAAACTGGACGGGCTTTCATCCTCAACGGATTCCTGGCTTGACGAAAAACGCATTTCCCCAGCCATGCCGATTGAGGCCGAGAGAGCGCAAGGCGAAGCCGTAGGGTTGAAGCGCCGCGATGATTTGGCGTAGGATGAATTGCCCTCGTAAAGACCACCCTCATTGATCTCGGTGAAGACATAGCGGCATTGCGCAAGTGTGCGATGGGCACCCCGGACCACCTTCATCTCGGCGCCTTGCACATCCATGACGAGGCAATCGAGCGCGGCCGACGCGAATGCTGGCGTGCCGAAAATGATGTCGTCGAGGGTCGTGGAACGCAGCTTGATCTTGGAGCGGTACGCGATCTCGGGATGTTTGAGCGCGTGGCTACCCAAAGCGAGGATGCTGGAAGACGCACCGTCATTCGACGCGATATTGAATTCGATTTCGTCGCCGCTGCGCTCCGTGCACACGGCCTGCACCGGGTGATGCCGCGGATCGATCGAAACATGTTCTTTCAGCGCGGCGAAAATCTCGGGAACCGCCTCGATATAGACCACGCAGTCGAGACCGGCCTCGCGATAGCTCTCGAATTCCTCACCGAAATGAGCGCCGACATGAATGAGGCCGCGGCATGTCATGCCGAGGTTCTTGATCAGCGGCAAGGGATGGGACAGGTCGCTTAAGTCCGCTTGCAATCCGAACCGGCCGCAGGCTGTATTGACGAGTCCGTTTCTGATGCGTTGCTTGAGCAGTTGGTACATGACGCTGGCTTAGAACCGGCCGTTGAGAGGTCTCATGGTCGACGCTCGCGAATCGCTATCATTCGACAAGTTTGTGCCGATTTTGAGGCGCGCCGCGGGAGGGCGGCGCGAACCCGTTCATTCGGTGCATCGCATGTACGTGCGTCCGTGACCGTTGGAAGCGGCCCAGTTCTTTATTTGTCACAACTGGGCCGCCGAGAAGATGTCGCGTGATCGGATGGCCTGTCTATACTTCCGAGATCGCCAAGGTTGTGCCGGTTCATTCACCTTGCCCAAGTCAAGCCAGACGCGCCTATCGATCATTACACCCGTCTTGAACGGCGAAAGCTACATCGCGTGCTGTGTCCAAAATGTGATCGACCAAGGTCTCGCCGATATCGAGCACGTCATCGTCGATGGCGGCTCGACCGATGCCACTCTCGGGATCATCCGCGATTTCCAAGATCGATATCCGCATCTCCGCCTGATCGGCGGCCCCGACAAAGGGCAGTCTGATGCTATGAATAAAGGCATTCGCGCCGCCGCGGCTCCCATTATCGGCATCTTGAACTGCGACGATTTCTATCAGGAACGCGCTCTCGCGGAGGCGCTGGACGCCATCGAGAAGCTGCCCGTGCCATCCTTGGTCGTCGGCAATACAAGGGTCATCGACGGCGACGGCAAGACGGTTTCTTGGAACCGTCCTTGGGATCTCAGGCTGGAAAGCCTGGTTCTGGGTTGGCGATATACCGCCGCCCCGCAGAATCCGAGCGCTTATTTTTATCACAAACGGGTTCACGACGAGGTTGGATATTATGACGTCGCCGAGCATTACTCGATGGATACCGCCTTTATTTTCGCTTGTGCTCAGCGCGGAATAAATATGGTCTACGTCGATCGTCACTGGGGAAACTTCCGCTTGGTGCCCGGGGCGAAAACCTATGAATCCCAGCAAGCTGGTAGCAGCCAACCACGCCTGCTTGCGCGCTATCGCAAGATCAAATCGGAGTTCTCCTGGAAACAGCATCTGAAAATGCAAGCGATCCGCGTGGCAAAACAGCCGCGACGCTGCGCGTGGGTCATGCTGCATGGAATGGGGTTGCGATGACCGTTGCAGCGCAAGCGACACGCGATGACGGCCGATGCCAAGCGCGCGAAACGCTGGAAGGGCGCGTGGATTTGTCGCTCCTGATCAGCACCCGCAATCGCGCGACGCAGCTGAGGCGGTGCTTGGATCGTGTCGCGGAGATCAAGACGTCGGCCCGGTGGGAACTCGTCGTCATCGACAATGGCTCGACCGACAACACTGCCGAGGTCGTCTCGGACTTCGCAAAATCGGCGCCGTTTGCGGTCCAACAGGTTTACGAGCCGAAGCCGGGGCTCGCGCGCGGGCACAATGCCGGGGTAGCCGTTGCGCGCGGCCGGATCATCGCGCTCACCGATGACGATTGTTATCCGGCGAGCGATTATGTCGATCAGGCCTTGGCGGTCTTCGAGGATCCGAAAATCGGCTTTGCGGGTGGGCGGATCACGCTTTACGACCCAGAGGATTATCCCTTCACCATCAATGAATCGACAATCCCGCGCGATTTCCCACCGCGCCTCTATATGCCGGCAGGCGATCTTCAAGGAGCGAATCTCTTGTTTCGGCGGCAAGTCCTCGATGACATCGGCGGCTTCGACGATAATCTGGGCAGCGGTGGACTGTTCAATTGCGAGGATGTCGATGCGTGCGCGCGCGCGAGCTTCGAGGGATGGTGGGGGAGATACGCGCCGGGACCGACGGTCGCTCATCATCACGGCCGCAAGGCCAAGGATATCCAGGCGCTGAAACGCGCCTATGCTATCGGGCGCGGCGCTTACATTGCCAAGTTCATGCTCAACCGCGACAGCTCGATGGTTTATTTCCGCGTTTGGATCGGCCGGATGATCCGTTTCGTTCCGCTTGGGCCACGCAACTGTCTCCAAGAATTGACCGGCCTAAGCAGCTATCTGCTTTTCCGGTTGGGAGTGCCGATAAAACCGCTTGCCAAGAAAGGGTGATCGGTTCCCATTGTTGCCCCGCCGACATCAGCCTGTGCCGGCAATATCCGTATACAAATCCGCGACGCGCCGGGCGATGATCGGCCAATCGAAACGCCGACGCGCATAGGCGACGCAGCTGGCGCCGTCTGGAACCGGCAAAGCGCCGGTGAAAAAGCCGATAAGCCCGTCCGACAATATTTTTGGTTGGTCGCCGGCTAAAATCAAATTCGGCGACAGGTCGGCGACGACTTCCGGCAGTCCACCAACCGGCGTGACCAAAACCGGCGTGCCGCAAGCCAGCGATTCGACGGTCGTCAAACCGAAGCCCTCCAGCGCAATGGAGGGAACGATCGAAATATCCGCAGCGCGGTAAAGCAGCGGTAGATGTTCATCCGAAACATTGCCCAGCAACCGCACATTGTTCTCAAGCCCGTGGCTTTCGATCTGCTGCTGAATTTCCCCGTGAAGCGGCCCGGTGCCGCCGACAAGGAGCAGAACCTCGGCGATCCGTTTCGCGACGTTGGCCATTGCGTCGATCAGGTTTTCGATCCCGACACGCCGCACCAGGCGCCGGATCGTCAGCACGATCGGTCGGTCGGTCGGCAATCCGATCGCTTGCCGCGATTCGCTCTTGCCGAGGTCGTTCTTGAAGCGCGCTATGTCGACTCCGCCCGGTATGACGGCAATGCGGTCGGCGGGAATTCGATAGGTTCGCACCAGGATGTCGCGAAAAGCGCGCGACAAGACCACGAATTTCGCTGGGTGCCGGTAGAGGATTTGCTCGATACATCGCTTCGTCAGCCATGCCGGCAGCGAGTTGCGTTCAGCCTGGCCCTCGGCGGCCCAAGGTCCATGGAAATGAAAGACCGTCGGAACCATGCCTATCATATCGAGAATGGGAAAGCCATAGAGCGGGTAATGGCAACCCATTACCGACACATGATGAGATCGAAGGCTTGTTTGAGTTGCGCTGCGCAGCGAGAGCAGGCGCTTCGGCATCGGGCCCCCGGGCCGCGCATAGGCGCCGATGTCGAGTCCCGGCTCGCCGGCGGGCTCTGCGGAGGCGAGAACCAAGCCGCGAACGTCAAACCCGGCGGCAGGGAGATGTCGGACCAGATCGTAGTAATAGCGCTCCAGCCCGGTTCGTACCTCTGGAAACCAGCGCGCGCCGATCTGCAAGACGGTCGGACGCATTACCATCGTGCGGAGGGTCTCATGCGCGGGCTGCCTCGATGGGACGCCGTAGCGTATTCGCGCCGGCGCGCAGCACGTCCTCATAGAGTTTCTGATATCCGTCGATGAGTCCTTCGATCTTATAGGTCGTGGCGATCGGCTCCAGCGACCGCTTGAGGCGAAGGAGCGCACCCGGTGTTTCGGCCAAGGATCGAAGCACGTCGCTCAGACCATCGGGTGTGGCAGGGTCAAACCCGAGAAATCCGGTGAAGGCCCCGCCCATTTCTCCCAACCCGCCGCGGTTGGAATAGATCACGGGCACGCCAAAGCTTGCCGCTTCGACGAGCACCATGCCTTGCGGCTCGCAATAGACCGATGGTACGACCAGCAGATCGATCTCGTCGTAGAATTGATCGCGCCGAACCCAGCCTGTGAAGTCGACCGAAAGTCCGCGCGCCATCAGGCGCAAGCGAGCCTCGTAATCCGGACTGCCACTTCCCGCGATTTTCGCGAGGTAGCTGGCGGGGCGAAGGCGTCGGAGCGCGTCGAGCAGCAATTCGACGCCCTTGGTCGGATGGAGCCGGCCGATGAATCCGATCCGTATGGGCTCCGCGGCGTCGTGGCAGGGTCTTTCCCTGACGGAGGATGGAAGACGAACGCCGTTCGGGATCATCGCTTTGATTGCGGTCGGGAAATAGCCGTGACGGAAATGCGTGCTCAGAATGAACTGGGAAATGCCGACCACGGCCGTCGGCGCCGCGCTGGCGTGTCGGCGTCGCATGGTGAGCAGACGGCAGGATTGACACTGACCCGCGCAAGGCTGGCCGCGCCGAAACATTGTTCCTCGCGGACAAAGCAGTTGATAGTCCTGCAGCGTATGAACCACGGGAATCCCGCGCGCGCGGGCAACCTGCCACGCGCTGACGGAAAGTCCCAATAAACTGTGGCTGTGGACGATATCGGGCTTTTCCAGCTCCATGACCGCGGCAAGTTTGGGGGCAATCCATATATTTGCTTCGCCGAGAGCGTGCCACATCACCTTTTTGGCGAAGGTGCGCTTTTGGTCGAGTAGGGCAATTCCCAGCGGATGGGCGTGGACGAAATAGGCGCGCACGCCTTCGTCGTCGTATTGCCAATCGGTGCCGTTCTGGGACAAGCTGACAACGCTGACCTTGTTGCCATGTCGCGCGAGCTCGCGGGCGAGCGACTGCACCAACAGCTCGGCGCCGCCAATGACATTGGGTGGATAGCCTAGATTGATAATCAGGATACGCATCGGGCGGCGGAGCGCATGAAGGAAGACCGTTGCTTGCCGGTGGAGAGCGCCACCTGAATCTTACGCGGTTCCAAAAATCTCACCGTATTCCCTCCAAACGACCTCGGGCGCGAACTCTTCGGCATAGAGCTTTTGCCCGTTATCTGACATGCGCTGGTTCGCGTCGATATCGAGCAAGCGGGTCAGCGGCTCGATAAACGCCGCAATATCATCCTCGACATAGCATTCACTGCCCGGTGTGGTCGGGACGCCATCGATGCCGCAAGACGTCGAGACGAACGGCAATCCGAAATAAAGAGCGTCGAGGACCTTCATCTTGAGCCCGCTGCCATAGATCAGCGGCACGACCATCGCGGCGGCGCTTGCCATCAAGGGCGCCAGATCCTCGACGAAATCGAGAAACCGGACGTGATCGCTCAGGCCGCTTCCTCGTTGTCGAACATCCTCGGTTGCCCCACGACCGACGACGATTAGCCTCGTGCCCGGATGCGCGCGGATCAGGCCGGGCATGGCTTTTTCCATGAAAAGAGAAAGCGAATGCGCGTTCGCCGGATAGCCAAGATTGCCGAGAAACAGATAGGTAGGCTCGCCCGCGAAACGCCGCGGCAGCCGATTTCGGTGGGCGCGGAGCAACGGCTTTACGGTCGTGATGTTTTGCGCCTGCGAATGGGATTTGAGGCGTGCCACCTCGTCCGCGTTGAGAAGCAGCACGCTCTCGAACCGGCGCGGCAGCTCCTTTTCCCGCTTTTCCAAGATTTGGCTTTCGAAATGGAGAAGATGCCGTTGGATGGTTTGTCCGCGCACGAGATGGCGCATGAAAGGCGGCAGAAAGCGGCCGAAAGTGCCGATCGATTCCATCGCCACGTCGGGATAGGCGCGCATGGCCTCGATCATCCGCTGGTAGCGAAGGGAATAAAGATCGTCGAGATAGAGAATGGAACGCGGCGGCGCGGCGACAAAGGCCTCGAGGTATTGCGCCATGCGAACCGTATCGACGACAACCAGGTCCGGTGCGGTTGTGCGCATCACTTCCCTCAGCTGCGCCGCAGCGTCACGCGAATAAAGCATCATCTCTTGCAAGGCGTGTCGCTTGCGTATCACGCTCTGCCAGGCGGCTCCGGCGACACGCCGGCCGATGCCGGCCAAGGGCAATGCCACCACGCCGCATGGCACGGGCATCGGGACGGATACATCATTCTCGGACGCGATATAGGCAAAAGTCACATTTGCCGGCCCCAGGGAAGACACCAGATATTCCACAAACCCTGAAAGGATGACCTTGCGCCCAATATCGACGGGGTAGGGAAAGCTGGAGCTCAGCACGAGAACTTTCATCAATATGTTCGCATTCCGACGGTCAGCGGGCGGTTTGATAGAGGTTGCCAGATCCGACATAGCTGCCGACATAGTCGGCCTCGTAGCTGGCGTATTTTTTGAGATCGATCTGCGTGAGCACGACACCGCTGATTTCGGCGCCGATCATGCGGAAATGCCGTATGCCTTCGCTGGCGATATGGCGCTTCGTGCTTCCCCATTTGATGAGAAAGACGGTCTTATCGGCGAAGGAGGCGATGATTTTGGCGTCCGGAACCGACAATATCGGCGGCGAGTTCGATCACCACCAATTCGTAGGCCGCAGTAATCTCGGAAAGCTTGCGCCAGAATTGTTGGGTGTACAGCAATTTAAAGGGTTCATGCAGTGCCGTCCGGAACGACAGGTAGGTTAGTCCCGTGCCGGCTTCGACGTTAAAGGAGGGCTCGAAGAGCCGCTCCGCGACCGCCATGGGCTGCAGCTGTTTCCGCGCGGCGGCAAACTCTGGCACCTCCGCGCGCCGAACGTCGAGGTTGATCAGGAGCGTCCGCCGTCCGTTCGTCGCCGCTTCGCGCGCGAACATGAGGGAGGTGGTGGTTTTTCCTTCCCCTTGCAGCGACGACGAGAAGAGCACCTTGAGCGGCGCGCCGGCCAAAGGTGAGCGGGCGAGTTCCGCGTAGAGATAGCGAACCGCTTCGGCGATCGACGAGCGTGGCGACTGCGCCACGAAATTCTCCGGCCGTAATCGCCCGGCGATTCTCGGGACGAGCGCCAAGGTCGGCAGTCCCAGAATGACGCCGACATCCTGTGCATTGCGGAATCGTTGATCCAAACTTTCGCGCAAAAAGGCGACGACCATCGATAACAGCGACGCGGACAAGGCGACAACCGCCAGAATCAAGAATTTCCGCGGATAGATCGGGCCGATGGGCGCCGTTGCCTGGGAGAGCAATTCGGCTTCCGGCTGCCCGATCGCGTTGAGTCCGGCGATCTTGTCATGATAGATCGCGAAGGCCTCATAGGCCGCTCGATCGGTGTCGGCATCCCGCTGCACCTGTTGGACGTCGACGAGGCCGGCGTTCTGTACGTCGATGCGCTTTTCGAGGTCGGCTTTTGCCTGTTTCAGCGAGTTGATTTGGGACCCGAGAACTTTAAGCTGATCGGTGGCGTTGCCCGAAATGCGGCTGATCTCTGCGCCGATTTCGCGGTCGATTTGCGCGATTTGCGAGTTGACGCTGATCACATCCGGATTCTTCGGTCCCAACCGCGTCAGTTCCTCGCCACGCTGGGCGACGAGCTGCGTCCGTTGCTCACGGAGGCTTCTGATAAGGGGCGATGCGATGACATTGTCCGCCGCGCCAAGGCCTTCGCCCGAGTGACCGAGACGTTGAATCTGCTCGAATTGAGACTGCGCGGTGGATTGCGCGGCCTGAGCATCGATCAGCTGATGATTGATTTGCGAAAGCTCCTCGGAAAGCAGGGTGGTCGTCAAACCCTCATATTGTCCAAGCCCGGTCCGCAGCCTTTGGACGTCCTGCTCGCTTTCGGTGACCTTACTGCGCAGTTCGCCAAGCCGATTGTTGAGCCAATCGGTCACCTGCTTGGTATAGGCAAGCTTGGCGTTGAGCCGGTTTTGGAGAAAGGCATTCGCCGTTGCATTGGCAATGGTGGCGGCCTTGGTCGAATCCTTTGATGTCGCTTGGACGACGACGATTCGCGATCTCGGTTTGACATAGACCGAAAGCGCATCGCTCAGCTTTTGCTCGACCAGACGATGCTCGGTATCGCTTGTCGGCATTTGACTGGTCGACAAATAGGATTTAATGCGCGCTTCCAGGCCGCGCGTGAAATCCCAGATCGCGGCGAAGGGCGGCCAAAGATCGGACGGCATCGTCGCGGCTAAGATCGGATTGAACTCCGGGTCGCCGTCGAGATGCAGCTTATCGATCACGTCATCCAGCACCGACACGGAGAGGACGGCATCGACCTCGCTATTCACGGTCGATTCATCGACGGCGGCTTCCTGAACCGTCGGCGAGTCGGTGGGAATCGGCGGCAATTGTCTGGATACCTGAAGCACGGCCGCCGCCTGAAAGCGCGATGGGATCCAATGCAGCGCGATGGCCGCGCCGATGACCGCCGCCAAGGTGACAAGACCGATCCAGCACAAATTGCGGCGTATTATTCTGACGAGAGCCGAGACGTTGACCGTTTCCACCGGGTCGAACAAGACTTCCGGCACCGTCGGTGCGGCCATCCCCGGGTAGGCGTGGTGGGTTAGCTCAGTCGAGTGATTTATCGTCAGATACTCCGATGGTGCGCATGGAGCGACGTCAGCAACGCATCGTCTTGTGTCGCGGCGCGACGCCGCATGGCGAGCTGAGCTGCAAGCGCGCGAACGCCGCCGGCGACCGCGAAGGCGATCGGGGGCAGCAGGAAAATGATCTGGTCGCGATACCCCGATATGAGGAGCTGCGAGAACAGCAAGCCGAAGCTTAAGCACACGATCGCGCGAAAAGCCGGCGATTTCGCCAAGCGGCGCGCGCTGCCGAAGAAACGGACGAGCGGGTAGTAAGTCACGGCGAATCCAATCAGACCCGTTTCAGCGAGGATGCGTACGGCCGTGCTATCAACGCCTTTCCGCGGGTCGGTGTTCCATTGCAGCTCCGGCGGAATGTCGATATAGGGCTCGAAAAAATCGCTGTCGGAAACGAGGCCGGTTCCGGCGCCCACGATCGGGTGTGTCGCAAAGACCTGGAAGCCGGCCAAAATTTTGGTGAGACGCCACTCGCTCGAGAAATTCGCGTCGCTGTTGACGAGGCGGCTGCCATAAAGCGGAACGAACAAGAGCGCGGCGAGAGCGACGGGGATGAGCAGCCGAGCGCTGCATTTCAAGAATTCGGCGGCGCTCCGGCTTTGGAAGGCGGAAACGATCAAGAGCAAGATCGGAAAATAGAAAATCGAAGATGATTTCGTTGACAGCAGGCCCAGCGCGAGAATGGTCAGCGCGGTTCTGCTTCTCTGCCAGGGCAGGAGCAGCCCGTTTCCCGCCTGGCGTTCGAACCAGCAACAAAGGATTGCGGGTATCAGAAGGGCCGCGAGCGCCGATGATTCCGGCGTGAATGCCGCGCCGCGATCGTAGATCTGCACGATCGAAAAATTCGTGTTGTTCGCGAACGACATCGCGCCGCCGAAAGCCGTCGCGTAGGACATTTGGCCGAACGATACGGCCGAGGATAGAAGTGCCCCGACGATATAGCCTTGGACGAATTTCTGCCGGTGTGCGGTGACGCTCAGGATCGCGGTAAATCCCAGGGCGCCAAGCGCCAGATAGAGTCCTTGCAGGGAGGAAAATGGGAGAGAAATCTGCGGAAAGACCGAAAACAAGGTCGACGCCGCATAGGCGAGCAGTACCAACAACGCCCAGATCAAAGGTTGGGTGGGCAGCCTGACGTTCAAAACCGGCAGCAAGCCGACATAGACGAGCAACGCCACGACGACCGGCTGCACGCCGACGCCGCCCAGCGTCGCGACGGCCACGCCGGGCATAAGGCTGAAAAACCCGATCGCAGCCGCGAGCAATTGGCCCATCATCGGGCTTTCTCTCCTAAGATCGTCGCCTGTCCAATTTCGGCAACCGACACCTCGTAAAACAGGGCATCCCCATCACACGAAACTGTTGACCCAAAATCGAATTCACGCGTTGCGGCTCAAAACGTGTCCTTGGTTTGGAAAACGGCGCATGCGGTTTTCGCGAGGATCCGGAGATCCAGCCAAAGAGAACAATGCTCGACATAGAACAAGTCGTGCTCGACTCTCTTTTCGAGTTGCTGAAGCGTCTTGGTCTCGCCGCGCCAGCCATTGACTTGAGCCCAGCCGGTGATGCCGGGCAAAACCCGGTGGCGAAGCGCGTATTGATCGACGGCATCCTGATACCGGATGTTCGCCGCTTTCGCGGACAAGGGATGAGGCCGCGGGCCGATCAAAGACATGTCGCCGCGAAGGACATTGAAGATCTGCGGCAGCTCGTCGAGGCTTGTCCGCCGCAAAACACGGCCGATACGGGTTACGCGCGGATCATTGCGTTCGGTAAGCCGTTCCCCGAGCGGATCGGTGTGCGCGACATACATGGTACGGAATTTAAAGACTTCGAATACCCGTCCGGTGAACCCTTGACGCTTTTGGCGGAAGAAGACCGGACCCGCGCTGTCGAGCTTGATGGCGAGCGCGATCAGCGCCAGAGGCAGCAGGGCGATCGCCAAGATGATCGAAGCCAACACCTTATCTTCGCACGCCTTCACGAGGTAACGCCACTCGCGCAGCGGGCGGTCGTATATTTCGAGCAGCAACGAATCGGCAACCCGGCTTCCGCGTCTGAAGTTGATTTCGCCTTGGCAGGCATCCAGCCCGACATCGATTTGCAACGGCAGCGGATAGAGAATCCGGACGATGTTTCGGATCCGCTCGACCGCCGTAATCGGCAGCGTGATGACGACCCGGTCGATCTCGCCGTTCTCGGCCGCCGCCACGAGTTCGGCGACCCCGCCGCTGAGAGAGATGCCGCCGACTTTGCTGGGTACGCGCTTGCGGCGGTCGTCAAAGACGCCGACGATTTCGATGCCTGGGTGGCGTTTCAACCGCTCGATCATCGGCCAGGCGTTGTCGCCCGCGCCGAAGATCGCGTATTTCTCGGTCAGGTGCCGCCGCGCGACGAGATTGGAGCGGACGCGCTCGGCGACGAGCCGCTCTAAGGTCAGCGCGACAAAGCCGGCGACCCACCATCCCAAGATCCAACTGCGTGAATAGTCGCTGCCGATTTTCAGGGAGAAGAGAACGAGCGTGATCAGGAGAATGGGCACCGAGAAGCCGAGGAAAAGAGTTGGCAACTGTGCGCGAAAGTCCGAGGGTAATTTTTTATAACAGCCCATTCCCATGAAAAAGAGCAGCGACGCGATCGTAATGATGAACCACAGGCTTGCGTATTGCGACGCAACAATCTGTGGATAGAATTGCTTCACGACCAAATATCCGGCCCCGCCCGACAGCGCGATGACGGCCAGATCGGCGAGGCAGACAAACATCAATATCTGATATGATTCAATACGATGGGAGCGCGATAGATTTCTCCGGCGGCTTCGGCCAACTGTCCTGAATTCGGAAGGAGAAATCATCTCAACCACTGTTTCTCTCCTGGCTCCTATCGTGACAAGTCTTTGCGCGAAGCGACGCTCGGCTCGAATTCCATTACAGTTGTAATATTTGTCTCATCTTTCTCTTCAACTTTTCGGCGGAAGGCGCGAGATACTTGCGGCCTATTGCGTCTATTGCGACGCACAATGAATGTAAGAAAAATAAAGAAGAGACGGTTGTGACAAAAAAGTGCGGGTGGATCACAGAGTCGGGACGCTCGGTTAAAGGTGACTTGGAGAACCGTGGCTTAGAAACATGCAACCCGCGACCTGGAGCGACGACGCTGTGACCAAACTGATGCCCGCCCGGTTCAGGGCGAGGGTGCGAAAGATCCACGACATGAACGTTGCCTCGGTGCCGCGGGTTCCAACGCGAATTGTCGGATTGGTCGTCACTGCGATGTTCGCCGGCGTGTTTGCGACAATGGCTGCGGCTCAGCCTGTCGGCGATCAGGAAGCGGGACAGGCCGCGTTCGAGCAGTGCCGTGCCTGCCATGCGCTGTCGCCGAGTCAAAACGGCCGCGGCCCGACTCTTTATCGGTTGTTCGGGCGCCGGGCCGGAACCCAGCTGGGCTATGCCTATTCGACCGCGATGAGGAATTCTGTGATCGTCTGGACCGACGCGACCTTGGAGCGCTACCTGACCAGCCCGCATGAAATGATCCCTGGTACGAAGATGGAGTTCGCAGGGATCAAAGACCGGCAGCAGATGCAGAACTTGTTGGTCTATCTCAGGAAGGCGACGAAATAAGGCCGGCCGCGTCGCGGCCCAACGGACTTGTCTTAGAGGCAAGCGATCGGCGTAAGCTGCGCATAAGCGCTCACGCGATGGAGGAATTCTTCCGCGCGCAAGCTGTCGCCGTGAAGCACGAGGATAATGGCCAAAGAGGCCAGCAACAGGAAACCGAGGGGCAAATTGCCGGAAGGCCGACGCCAATAGCGGCTCGCAAAAGCCGCGAGCGAGAGCCCGCCAATGACAAGGCCGAAGGCAACTTCAATCGTCGTGTGAAAGTCCAGAATGATCCGCGATGCGGCAATGCCGAGTACCAGCGCGGCGGCGGCGCCGATCATGGCCGCGCGCTGCCAAGATTTGGCCCGCGCCGCAAATATCGTGGCGTAGCCGCCATAAACCAAAGTGCTCAAGCTGACATGGCCGCTGGGATTGTGCAGCCGCGCGTCGAGCGGGCAGCCGTAGAAATAGATTTTGAGCAAGGCGGTGCCGCCGACGCCGGCAACCACGGCGGCGAGCCACCACGCCGCAGCGCTCTTTGTCGGCAATCGCAGCAGCCAGAGCAGCAAGATGGCGGCGAGCGGCAGGAGGACAGCCGGGTCGCCGAAATCCGTGAGTGCAGTCATGCCCAAAAAGTTTGAAGCCCGATCAGCCGTCCAATTTCTTTCGGTTTCACAAGCATGGGCATTTTCAGCCTCAACGGCAAGCCAACCCGGCATTGACAGCGGCCGAACCCGACCGCCGCCGCCACCGCACCGCCCGGAAGAGGCGCATTTATACGGATATATATAGGAAGGACGTTCGAGGGGTGCCAAGGAATTGGTTTCCCCTCCGCGGTCGAAATGCGCCGCCGAGCTTGAGATGGATCAAACTCGACCGATCTCCCGAATCGTAAAATATAAACAAAGAAGGAGTTCGGTCATGACAGAACTCATCTTCATATACCCGATCTTTGTTCCCTTGGCGCTCGTTGCCATCGCCTTGGTTCTCAGCGATGCAATCGGGACGTGGAAAAGCGGCCACGTGCGCGTGAACGATTGGCGAAGCGGCGCGAAGCACGCGAACGCGGGCACCAGGGCGCCGATGCGCGATCGCGGCAAATAAGCGGATGGGGCAAGCTTCATTGGAGAGCAGTCATGAGTAATAAATGGCTGAGCGCGCTCGTTATGGGTTCCATATCTCTCGCGTTGACAACCATGCTCGCCTTGCTTGTCGTGACACAAACACCGGTCGTCGCGCCGGTGCTGTGGGCCAGTTGGCTCGCTAGCGTGATGCTGACGGGATGGGTTGCCTGGCGAACTTCGTCCGGCCGAAACGCATGGGGATTCCTGTCGTTCATCAATGGCGGCATCAGTCTGGCGATCTTGTTCGTCAACGCGACCCTGCCGGCCTCGGCTTCGGCGCCTTATGAGCCGGGTGGCGATTGGCTGCGTTCGGTCGATCTTACCCCGCCGGTCGTCGCACGACTTCGTGAAGCGATGGCGTCGGGGTATTTCGCGATCGCCGTGATCGTCGCCGGCATCCTGTTCTTGGCGGCCGCATATTTGCTGTTGCACCGGTGGGACGGCTCGAGCCGCCACGCCCATTGAGCGCTGAACGTCCGGTAAGGCGCCTCTTGGCCTTGCGTTGCGCTCTTTCGCCGATCCGCAGCGCAAGAAACGCGAGCAAGCCGCTTCCTACGCCGCGATGACAATACGCGTGGGGCGGCCGGCCGAACGATCGAGCGTGATCATGCGATCATGGAAAGCCTCGAGAGATCGTCTTTGTCCAATGCTGATGATCGTCGTATCGGGCAAGGCGTCCATGAGGCGGCGATAAAGCTCGGCCTCCTCGCGCTCGTCATGCGCGGCGGTTACCTCGTCCAGGAAAAGCCAATCAGGCTTCAACAGCAAGGCACGCGCGATAGCGATGCGCTGCTGCTCGCCGGGCGACAGTATTTGTGCCCAATGCGCCGTCTCGTCGAGGCGCTTTATCATGCCGCTTAAACCAACCGTCGTCAGAGCGGCAATCGCATCCTGATCGCGTTCCGGCCGCGCGGGTTCGGGAAACCAAACGGCCTCGCGCAATGGGCCGATCGGCATGTAGGGGCGCTGTGGCAGGAAAAGCATTTTGGCGCCGGCTGGACGCAGAAGCTCGCCATGCGCGAACGGCCAGAGTCCGGCGAGCACGCGGAAGAGGGTGCTCTTGCCGCTTCCCGATGGACCGATGAACATGACCGCTTCATGAGGTTTGAGCGTCAAGTTCGCAGGCGCGATAAGATCGGACCCGTCCGGCAGGGAGATTTTGAGATTCCTGAGCTCGGTCGCGTGTTCGCTGCTGTCGCGGAGATGGGCGCCGAGCTCGGGCGTGGCGTCGGGTATCACGGCGCGCGATAGCTCGACGAGCCGGTCGGTGGTCGCCTGCCATTCGGCGTAGACCGGATAGCTGCCGATGAGCCAGGACAAAGCCTCGTTCACGCGCTCGAAGGCGTTCGAGCTCTGCACCAAGGCGCCAAGCAGGATAGCGCCCGAAAAATAGCGCGGTGCGATCAGCAACAGCGACAAGCCATAGGCAAGTTGGCTGACGAGAAGCTGATAGAGCACGTAGCGGGCGTTGCTGCGGATCAGCAGCCTGAAATTGTTATAGAGCGCTTTGAAGCGGTCGAGTGCTTGCTTGCGTTCCCGTTCTTCCGCGCCATAGAGGGTGATGCCTTCGGCCTCCTCGCGCAACCGAACCAGATTGAAGCGAAAATCGGCTTCCACCCCTTGCTGGCGATTGTTCAGGCGAATGAGTGGCCGTCCGATCACATGCGCCAGTAGCGAGCCGATGCCGGCATAGAGCATCGCGGCCCAAAGCATGTAACCGGGGATCGTTATCGCAAGCCAGCCAAGGTCCACCGAGATGCTGCCCGACAGGTTCCAAAGCAGAGTGGCAAAGGTTGCGAGCATCGCGACAGAGCTGAGGAGGCCGATGGTGAGCGACATGGTTTGGTCGATGAAGACGCGAATATCCTCGGAAATTCGCTGATCGGGGTTGTCGACACCCTTTAGAAAGCGCATGCGATAGAACACGCGATGGGCCAGCCAGGCTTTGAGATAGCGGTCGGTCAGCCACCGCCGCCAACGCAGTTGAAACGTCTGCTGAAGCAGGAGGCGGGCGACCGCGACCAGCATGTAGGCGACGATCGCCGCCATGAGTCCGCCCACGGCCCAGTAAAATTGGCGCCCGTCATTTTCCTGGAGAGCTGTGAAGACATTACCGGTCGCAAAGTTCTGGAGCAGGTTGATGCCGACCAAGGCGAGATTGCCGAGGACGATGGCCACGACAAAGGCCCAGGCGGACCAGCGTTCAGCTCCGAGCCAATAGGCTCGGGTCAAGTGCCAAAGGTCGCGGCCAACCGAGCCGTTGTCGGTGTCGGGTGTCATCATCGCGAACAGATTGGTCTCAATCGGCGCTTTGTCACATTGCGCCAGATCAATTTGCTAAAACGACGCAACCTCAAAGGTTACGCCGCGTTTGGCAGATTTCGCGCCCGGCTGCCGGCTCCGGCGGTGTTCGAACCCGGTGTCTCAACGGAAGATGGAATGAAAGGCGCTCGTTGCGGGGCTCCGAACACGGCCCGACGCGAGGATCGTCATTCCGCGCGGTGCCAATTCACCCGCACGAAATAACCGCCTTCATCGAAATGCTCCGCGACCTCTCCCTTAAAAGCATGCGTCATCGCATTGGCGATGCGGTGCGGCAGATGGATGTCGGTCGTTGAAATCTCGAGGCGATCGGGGACTTTATCGTCGATATCCATAATCCGGTTGAGAGGATGCTCGGCTTTTTCCTTCTGCTCTTCATGGCGCATCAGGCGAATCATTTCATCCTTGTGCGTACCGATAAGCTTTCCGGTCAGGGTAAGGATGCCCGCAGGAAAGTGGTCATTGATCCGATGACAGGCCTGGCAGAGTGATGGCTGCGCTCCCTCAGGGCGCGGCAACCATTGCCAGCGACCGGCATCGAAGACGGCGCCGCATTGCGTGCAGACCGTCGGCTCATGGGGCTTGGCCGTCTGTTTGTAGGGATCGGTGATGTGGTCGCGCTGGGCACGGCCGAGGCGACGAGGGCCAGAATTGTCCTGCTCAGGCGCGCGTTCGGGAGGAATACGGTTGGAGCTCATGATGCTTTCCCATCAGGATCGCGACGATACCGAAATCTCAATTGATACAATAAGCCGGGGCCCTATTTCCTTCTTGATCTGCATCAAAAAGGGCCGATCGATTCGGGGCGAAAAACCATAAGCGTGCGCTCGGGAGCAGGCATAGAGAGCTGCTCAGCGCTGACATTGAGCGCAAAAATAACTCGTACGGCCGCCGATCCTTAAAATCTTGAGCTTGTGGCCGCAGCGCGGGCATTCCCCGCCTTTTTTACGCATCGGCAGCAGCGCGCCGCGAGGCATCCGCTCGGTGAATTGCTCCGATCCGGCCCCACGCCTGATCGCCGTCGTTAACACGCGGCGCATCGTTCGATAAAGCCGGCTCAGCTGCGGAGGCGCGAGCTTGTCGATGCGCGTTCGTGGATGCATGCGCGCTTGGAAAAGAATTTCGTCTGCATAGACATTACCGATTCCCGCGACGATCTGCTGGTCCATAAGCGCCGATTTCACGTCGCGTCGCGTGCCGCCCACGGCTTTCTTGAAATCAGCGACATTTAGGCGGCGGTCGAGCGCGTCCGGGCCGAGCTTTTCGCGCGCGACGAATTCGTTTGCGTCGTCCGCCAGGCCGACACGGCCGATCATGCGTTTGTTGATATAAGCGAGATGCCCGCCTTTCGGGAAATCCACGCGGACCCGCGTGTAGAGTGGCTGCTTAGTCGAGCTCGTGAAAAACTGCAATCCGCCCGTCAGGCCAAAATGCAAGGTCAACCAGCCGCCGCCGTCGATTTTGGCCAATAAATGCTTCCCGTGGCGGCGCGTCGACACGAACTTTCGGCCGAGAAGCCGGCGGCTCAGCGCGCGCGTCGAAAGTTTGCCGAGGATTTGCGCATCGCTGACGGCGACATGGACGATCTTCTTTCGCAGCGCATGTCGTGCGAAGCGACGTTTGAAGAGTTCAACGTCCGGCAATTCTGGCACGACACAGCCTCCGTCGGGCGAACGTCACAGCCGCAATTGCCGTCACTCCGTGATGTGATGCTTGCCGAGCGCTGTCACGGTGCTGGCTTGCGGCCCTTGCGCGCTTTCGTCTTCGGCCAAGACCAGCCTTACCTCGGTACCGACCTCCAGCCGATCGAAGCCCGGACTTGTCACGCTGTTCTTGTGGAAATAGATTTCACGCTGATCCGATGTCTCGATGAAGCCGTAACCTTCGTAGGAAAAGAGGCGAATGACTTTTCCATGGAGCGGAACCTCATGGGCCTTGATCGCGCCGCGAAACCTTCGGGCGTGGTCTTCGAGCAGCCGTCCCGCCGTGTCGAAGGCGTCACGGATCGCGACATAGATGTCTTCGTGGGCGTGATTTTGGGGGCCGCTATGCGTCACCGGGATCTCCTCGCCCGGTACGGTGAGGTCGATGCGAATGCTGTAGAGCTTGCCTTTCCGTTGATGCTGATGAGGCGCTTCGACGACCACCCGACACGCCATGATGCGATCGGAAAAGCGATCGAGGCGTTCGGCGCGCTTGCGGATGGCGGCTTCCACGGCCTCCGAAGAATCCATATGGCGAAAGGTGATTTGAAGAGGGAGTTGCATGATGATGTCCCATGGTTGAAAGCCACGTCACTTGACGCACCCGCTATACCGATAGCTCGGCCTCGGATGCTCGTTCCTTTTTCTCGGGAATCTCGGTCATCGTCGCTTCAGTGAGAAGAAGCACGCCGGCGACCGATACGGCGTTTTCAAGGGCGATGCGCACAACTTTGGTGGGGTCGATGATGCCGGCCTCCACCAGGTCGACGTAATCCTTACGGGCGGCATCGAAGCCGAAATTTCCTTCCCCGGCTATCATGCGCGCGACCACCACGCCGCCATCGACGGCCGAGTTCTCGGCGATCTGCCGGGTCGGCGTTTCGAGCGCGCGCTTGAGAATCTGTACGCCGGTCCTCTCGTCGCCTTCGCACTTCGCTTCCTCTTGGGCGACGGCGGGGATGCAGCGAAGCAGGGCGAGGCCGCCGCCGGCAACGATGCCTTCAGCGACGGCCGCCTTGGTAGCGCTGATGGCATCGTCGAGCGCTTCCTTTTTCGATTTCATCTCGGCCTCGGCCGGGGCTCCGACGCGTATCACGGCGACGCCGCCCGCCAGCTTCGCAAGGCGCTCCTGCAGCTTCTCACGGTCGTAGTCACTGGTCGTCTTGTCGATCTCGATCCGGATCTGTTTGATCCGTCCCTCGATGTCGGTGCGCGCGCCGGCGCCGCCGATGATCGTCGTATTGTCCTTGTCGACGACCACGCGCTTCGCTTGTCCGAGATCTTTGAGCGTCACCGTCTCGAGCTTCAACCCGAGCTCTTCCGAAATGACGATACCGCCGGTCAGGGTGGCCATGTCCTGGAGCATCGCGTTGCGCCGGTCGCCGAAACCGGGTGCCTTGACCGCGCAGCTTTTAAGGGTTCCGCGCAACTGATTGACGATCAGCGTCGCCAAAGCCTCGCCTTCGACATCCTCCGCGACGACCAAAAGCGGCCTGCCGGATTTTGCAACCTCGTCGAGCAGCTGAATCAAATCTTTCAGGATCCCGATTTTCCGGTTGGAAAGCAGGATATAGGCATCTTCGAGCACGGCCTCCATCTTGTCCGGATTCGTGATGAAATAGGGCGAGAGAAAGCCGCGGTCGAATTGCATGCCTTCGACAACTTCGAGAACGGTTTCCGTCGTCTTCGACTCCTCGACCGTGATAACGCCTTCGTTGCCGACTTTTTCCATGGCCTCGGCAACCAGCTCGCCAATGATCGGATCGTTATGGGCGGAAATTGTCGCCACTTGCGCCTTTTCCTTGCGCGTGCTCACCGGACGCGATTGCTTTCGCAAGCTGTCGAAGGCGGCTTTTGTTGCCCGATCCAGACCGCGCTTCAGATCGATCGCGCTTGCCCCGGCGACAACATTGCGCACGCCGTCGGCAAAGATGGCCTGCGCCAATATCGTCGAGGTACTGGTGCCGTCGCCGACGACGTCGCTGGTCTTCACCGCGGCTTGGCGGAGCATTTGCGCGCCGAGATTCTCTTCCGGGTCCTTGATCTCGAATTCCTTGGCGATGGTAACGCCGTCGTTACAGACGAGCGGCGCGCCCCAGGATTTTTGAATAAGGACCGATTTCGACCGCGGCCCCAGGGTCACGCGCACCGCGTCGGCGAGCTGCGTCGTGCCGCGCAAGATCTTGTCGCGCGCGGCCGAGCGGAACAGGACTTGCTTGAATGGCATGCTCCATAATCCTTCTGGAATCGCCGGTATCGTAGGTCGCCATTTCCATGGCGCGGAAACCGGTAGGGCCGTGCCCGTTACGAGCCATTGTCTAGGTAGGCTGGTACAGGCTGGGGAGCCTTGATCTGGCTCAAAGCCGGTCGGCATAAGGGTGATAAAAGATCGATATGGGACGGTTCAGCGCACGATGTTTCGCTTCAGCTATCGAAACATCGCAAGTAAATGAACTGAATTGAGAGATTCTCTTCTGTTGTTTGAACAAACCGGCGAGAAATCCTACCCATATTTAAGTTGTAATCGGGAACGAGAATTGGCAGGCTTTACCGTCTCTTAATCGAGGTCTTAGTAGGCTTGGCGTCGACATCTTGGAAAGCGCGGTCGATGATCGGATCGATTATTGGAGAGAAGAGCATCGCTGAAGGCGATCTGCCGGTTGTCACGGTGGAGAGCGGATCGGTTTTGCCGTGGGCGCTCGTCGCGAGGCTTGCTTTCAAGCTTCTGGTGCTTCTCGCTTGCGGCGGTGTGCCTTGGCTTCTGATCGCGCTGGCACGAATTTACGGCTGGATCTGATTTCCGCCGGCACGCGGTAACCATTTCATCGTTTCTTTCCGAGCGTGTCGCGGTCGCCGTCTCCCATCTTCCACATCTGTTGCCAGCAGACCTGTCGGTCGATCGTGTAGAGTGTGGAAGTTTTGTGACGAAGGCAATCGCGTGACAGCAATATTACTGGTCGCAGTGCGCGTGGATGCGGCGCGTGCCGGTTTTGCCTTCCCTGTCGTGAAGCCGATCCGCTAAGGTACGCGTCGCCGTTTGCGCGTGGATTGCGATCACTCGCTTTGCGCAGGCGGCCTTCATCTCGAGGCCGAGCGGATCAGAGCGTATTATGGCAGCCTTGCAGATTTTTCTCCGTCACCCTTGATGACGCCCAAACTCGCTTTTGTTTCGCTCTGGGATGCTGCCGATCCCAATGTCGAGTCCGGCTACGGCTACTCGATGCGCCGGCAATTGCAACGGCAGTTTCGGGTGATCGATCTTTTTCCGCTCGCGTTTCCGGGCGAGCGGTTTTGGCTGCCCGTGCGAGCGGCTTATCGGGCGGTCGGACGCTATTATCACCCGATGCGAGAGCCGACCGCCCTCAAAGCGCTGGCCCGTCGCATCGAGCGGGAGCTGCAAGCGATCAAACCGGATGTCGTGTTTGCGCCATCTTCGGTGCCATTGACCTTCGTTGAAACGTCGCTGCCCATCGTCTACGTCACCGATCAGCTCTTCCATGAATTCGTGGCGACATATATCCGGAAGCCCGCGACACGATTTACCCGTCTCGGCGAAGCGCAGGAAAGTCGTGCTCTGGCCTCGGCGTCGTGTGTCAGCTATCCATCCGAATGGGCCGCACGCTCGGCGATCGACCGTTATCAAGCTGATCCCGCAAAAATCGTCGTGATACCTTGGGGCGGTAATCTGCCGCGCGAAATTCCTGATGGCGACGTTGCGACAGCAATTGCGGCGCGGCCACGCGATCGGTGTCACCTTGCCTTTGTCGGAGTGAATTGGCAGCGCAAAGGCGGCGATGCACTTGCGGCGACGGTTGCCGAGCTCAATCGCATGGGCATCGAGACGCGCGCGACAATCATCGGCTGCAATCCGCCGGATCTTCCGCGGGACCGGTTTACGATCCATCCATTCCTCGACAAGCGGCAGCCGGACGATTTCGCGCTATTCACTTCCATCATGTCGAGCGCGCACTTCTTTTTCTTGCCGTCTCGCGCCGATGCGTTTCCTCAGGCCTTGTGCGAGGCAATGGCCTTCGGCCTGCCTGCCATCGGTTCGACGGTCGGCGGAATCCCGAGTCTGGTGCGCGATGGTCAAACCGGCTTCGTGCGGTCGCCCAACGCGTCGGCGCAGGAATTCGCGGCCGTCATTCGCGACACCTTGGCAGAGCCGACGCAATACCAAAGAATGGCTCACCAAGCTCGCCGGGATTATATCCAGCGACTCAATTGGGACCGGTTCGGCGAGCGACTTTGCGCCACAATCGCCGCCGTCTTGAGGAACGGAAATCCTCAACGCGGATCGAGCGTTGCAAACGCGAAATCTCTATTGAGACAACCGTAGCGCCCTCAATCGAAGGGCGACTTTACTTATCGCCGACGTCAACGGGTGCGAAATTGGCTCTGGGCTTGGCCAAGCGTTGATATCGTCTTTCGACCAGCTTGAGCGCTTCACGCGGAATGCGCCGCATCATGTGAAGGAGCGTCCAAAAATTAGGCTCATAGGAAAGGGCGAAAAGTCGCGGGTGAATCACGTCGAGCGGAAACGAAGGCGAATGCGCGAATTCCGGATGCTCGAACATAAAGCGTGGATAGCGATCGCGCCGCACGTACAAGAATAAATTCTGCAGATACCACGGGGCGACGTCGGGGTCGTTCCAGAAGCGCGCGCGAATGCAATCGACGAGTTCATAGCCTGCCGAACTAAACCGGTTACGCCAAAACTCCGGCCACTGTTCGTTGACATGGCCGGTGCCGCCTTGTCCCGGTATCGCCGCCGAAAACAGAACGAATGGCGCGAGGTGGCATAAATTCTCGACCATCGTATTTGCCGCCGATAACGGCAAATGCTCCGCCACCTCGATGCTGCAAGCGAGATCAAAGCCGCGGTTCAACGTAAGCGGTTGCGCGAGGTCCCAGGGCTGAAACACTGTTGGCGGCACTTGCAGCCGTTCGCGGCTTACATAGTCGCCGTCGACGCCGAGGACGTCTGTCACACCATGTTCACAAAACGCCCGAAGCCAAGCGCCTTCGCCGCAGCCGAGATCGCATACCGATGAAACGTCCAAGAGGTTCAATAGGAAAGGGACGATCTTTCGAGCGGATTGAAGAGACTCGTCAGTGCGCGATTTATAAAAGCCGCTGTCATAAAGTGTTGATTTCTGCGGCGCCACAGGTCACCTCGCGAAAAGGCCGGATGAATCAGCCGACTATTTCTGTTTGCGCGCCAAACTAGGATGCAAAAAAAAACAAATCAAGATCGATGCGCGCGCGATTACTCTTTCTTGGCCGTTACTGCCGCCTACGTATTTGAACCGCCTTGACCGTGACGACGAACCGAGACACCATTCCGCCACTCTCGCGAACCGGGGAATGTCGGTAAAGCGGTGTTTGCTCGGTATTGGCGGCGGGTGAGGAGCACATGACGATCGTTCCACGGCAGGAAATTCGGGCAAAATACGGCGTCGAGCGCCCGAGCCTGATCAACCACTTCAAGCGCTCAAATCCAGAATTTGCGCGGATCCTGAAGCGGTTTTCTTCAGCGGTCGGCTACGACTTTGGAATGTGGTCGCGTCAGGTGATGTACCAGACCTGCCGCGCCAAGCTCGAAGCAATGAACCTGGGCGAATTGGACGTGATGGAAATCGCGGCCGGCGATTTTTGGCGCGAACTTCCCTTCAAATCATTCGCGTCCATGAATTATCCGGAATACGACATCACCAAGGACGCGCTGCCCCGGACCTTCGATCTCATCATCGCCGACAATGTTTTCGAGCATTTGTCATACCCGCACCGAGCCGCGTGCAATGTGTTGAAAATGCTGCGGCCGGGCGGGACGTTCCTCAATATCACGCCGTTCATGGTGCGGGTTCACAACATTCCGATCGATTGCACCCGCTGGACGGAGCTCGGCATGAAATATTTTCTGATCGAAGCGGGTTTCGATCCCGACGGAATCGAGACGGGTGCCTGGGGCAATCGGGCGGTTGTAAAATCCGATTTCACGCGCTGGTCGCGCCGCGGTTTTTGGGGAAGCCTCAAGAACGAGCCGCGTTTTCCGATCCAGGTGTGGGCTTTCGCTCGGGCTCCGCGCGTTTCTCCAATTCCTTAAACGTCGCTCCGACCGCGACATGGGATTGCGTCAAGTGTTGAAGTTTTGTGACAAGAATCGCTGCGATGCCGACGCTCTTGTCGATAACGTGAACGAACACTGCGCATATCGAGCTTTTGCCTTCCCTCTTGCAAAGTCGATCAGCTAAGGTATCGCGCGATCGTAGGGGCGTCGATCGCGACAAGTCGCGGTGCGGGCGCCGCCTCCATGTCAGGGTCGAACGAGTCAAGTGTGTCATGTCAGCCTTGCGGAGTTTCTTCTCGGAAAAGGGTCGCAAAGCACTCTTTGAAGCGCGTCGCTTCGCTGGCGTAGGGCGCGCGATGCCGAATTTTATCGTCATCGGTGCCCAGAAATCAGGCACGAGTTCGATGTTTTCCTATTTGCGGCAGCATCCGCAGATTGTCCGGCCGATCTTCAAAGAGCCCTTCTATTTCGATCGCCACTATGAACGCGGTCTTGCTTGGTACGGATGCAATTTTCCAGCGCGCTCGACGATCGAACGCCTCAATGAACGGCACGGCTGTCCGCACCTGACCTTCGAAGCAACCGCAACCTATATTTTCGACGCGAATGTTCCCAAACGCATTGCAAAAGATATCGAGACGCGAAAGTTCATTGCGCTTTTGCGGAACCCAACTGACCGCGCGATTTCGGCCTATTGGCACGCGCGGCGCATGGGGCTCGAGACGCGTAGCCTCGATGAAGCTCTAAAGGCCGACCTCGATTGGTACGAGGCTGAAATAGCCTATGAGAAGGGGTGCGCGCCACCGCCGCAAGGGCCGGCGCCGCGCAGCTTTGTTCGGCGTGGCATCTATCATGAGGCGGTGTCGAATTGGCAACGCGTCTTTCCGCCGAACAGCGTCTTGGTCATTCAAAGCGAGACGATGTTTTCCGATCCCGTTTCTGTGATGGCCGAAGTATTCGGATTTCTCGGCCTGCCAGCTGTTACCGATATCAACTACGAGCCGCTAAACGTCGGCGGCTACGACAATTCGGACGCCGATGCGCGGCGCCAGCTGACCGAATTCTACCGCCCGCATAACGTCGAATTGAGCCGGCTTTGTGGAAAGGCCATCGCCTGGTAATTCATTTGATGTTGCGCGCGACAGCGCATCGGGGCCAGGCCATGAAAAGAGGTTGCTTATGAATATCCCGATCACGGGAATCCTCTTGATCCCGCTGGGGCTGGTTCTCATTTTCCTGCCCTGGCGCTATTGCCTTATCGCGTTGACGACCTTTGCCACGCTATCGGCGGCGGCGGTCGTCAATGTCGGGCATTTCGGGCTGCAGCCCGGCTACTATTTTGGCATCTTGATCACGGGACGCACGTGTTTTGAGATCATGTTGGGCCGCTTTAAGCTCAACGGATACGTGCTGGCGCGCATGGCGCCGCTGTTCTGTTTTATGATCATATGCTTTCTCGTGCTGTTCATCGCATTGTGCTTTTTTCAAGGTCAAGTTCAGGTCTTGCCGGGAACCGACGGCTTCAAATCGGCTTTGACGCATCCGTTTCATCTGGCGCGCAACAATTTCACACAAATCGCCTATCTGATCATTAACACCAGCATCATCTACTGCGTCGGTCATCAGGGAGGCAAACGCCCGGCCGATGAATTGATCAGAGATTGGGATCGTGCCCTGGCTTGCGGGCTATGCTTTGCCGCTTTCGTCTGTTTCTGGCAGTTCTCGAGCTTCTATGCCGGCGTGCCCTTTTCGACCGACTTCTTTTATTCGAACGCCGGATATAATCGCGCCGATAGCCAGTCCATGGCCGGCCTCTTTCGTATCAACGGTCCGTTCGAAGAGCCCTCCGCGCTCGGGTTCAACTTTACCGGCTATCTTCTCTTTGCCTGGATGCGGTATCGCCGGTACCCGACCGCGTTTTCGATTGGCATGGTCGCGGCCGCGCTCTTTTGCATGGTTGTCTCGACCTCGACACTGGCTTTTGTTGGCATCTTCATATTTTGCTGCGTCCTGGCCTACGACGTGCTGGCGTCGCGGATCCATTTGTTGACCAAGGATTTCAAATTCTCGAGCGGCCAAGTGGCGGCCATCGCGCTGATCGTCGTCGGCATTCTGGGGACGAGCATTTTCGTCGCCGGGCATTATTCGGAAATTCACGTTATCCTGCAGAAAACGCTCTTCCAGAAATCGCAGAGCACGTCTTTTCAACAGCGCAGCTTCGCCGACATTCTCGCCATGCATATCTTCGTCGAAACGCACGGCATTGGCGTGGGCCTGGGCAGCCACAAGGCGAACAGCCTGGTGCTGACGCTGCTCTCGAACACTGGTCTTGTCGGAACGGTCGTGTTCGCTGCCTTCGTGATCTCGCTCGTGCGCCCGATCCGGGTCCCGCCCGGCCGCTACGTGCCGGACAAGTTATTTGAGTCCACGCGTCCGTTTCAGTGGATGGTGCTGGGTCTCGGAGCGGCCCACGCCGTCGCCAATCCGAATCTGAGCACGCCGGCCATTTGGCTCGCCATGGCCGGAGTATTGGCGATCCAGGCGGCGCTCCGTCGCGGCTTGGTGGCCCTACCGAGCAAGGTCAAGCGGCGTAATAGGCTTTCGCGTATTCATACGGCAATTGGCCATGTCCATAGGACCGATAACGCTGGGCATCCACTTGCGTCATGACAATCCCGCTCACGGGAACGTTTGCCGTGCGCAGCTTGCGGACCGCATCGAGGACCATATGGCGCGGCGTGCTGCCCCATTTGACGACGAGCACGGTCGAATTGACCGCGCGGCCGAGCTGAAGCGCATCCGCCGCGATCAGCGTGGGCGGCGTGTCGAGCACGATCAAATCATAGGCCTGCCTTAGCAGCTGCAGCAGCGCCCGCATCTGCGCGCCGCCCAAAAGCTCGGCCGAGAACTTGCTCTGCTCGCGGACCGCAATGAAATGAGCGCCGCTCGCGCGGTCGACGCCGATCACCTCGTCCAAGCTCGCGCGACCGAGCAGATACTCGGCCAAGCCTTTTGCCGGCAAATCGCTCAATTCGTCGCCGAAGGTCGGCTTGCGCATTTCGGCCTCGACGACGATCACACGTTTGCCGGCATGGGCGCTTTGGCGGGCGAGCATGAGTGCAAAGGTGCTCTTGCCTTCCGCTGGCACGGAAGAGGTCACCATGATGATCTTAGGCGCTTGCTGAGCGTGCGACAGGGTGATGGCTGTTCCGGCAAGTCGAACCGATTCCGACATGGCCGAGGTTGGCTTGCTCATAACCTGTTGCGACACAGGGAGGCGGCGTCGCAGCAGGCGCCGGAAGCCCTGCGGCTCGAGTAGCGTCATCCCAAGAACCGGAATTTGCACCGCTTCTTCGATTTCGCTGGCCGTACGGAAGGATTTGTCGCGCGCCTCGAGCACATAGACGACCCCAACACCGATCATCGACGCGGCGATGAAGATCACCGCCATGAAAATCAGCATATTGGGGAATGACGGCCAGTCCAATGGGTCGGCATATTGAACAATGCGTCCTTTCGTCGTCGGCACGCCGTCCTGCGTGAGGGCCCGATATGCCCCTTGAACGAAGGTGTTATAGATGTTGATCGCGGCTTGTTGCTCGGACTCGAGCTGCTGAAGCTGCGGCATCACGTTGTTCTCGTCCCGCCGCGCGGCTGTCAATTGGTCCATGCGCGCTTGAAGTTGCGCCTCGTTCGCTTGTGCCTGCCGCGTTTCGACCGCGAGCTGTTGCAAAGCGACGCGCACTTCGTCGTCGAGGCGTTGGCGCAGCTGTTGCAATTGGCTCTTCGCGCTCACGACCAGCGGGTGGCGATCGCCATAGGTTCCGGTCAGGTCGGCGAGATGGGCGGCGGCGGTCACTTCCTGCACGCGAATATTCTCGACCACAGGGGCGGCGGCCACCACGGGCGCGGATAGTGCCTTGCTGGGATCGGAAGCAAGCCGGGCAACTTCCTGTTGCGCGGCTTCCAGCTGCGCGCGCTTGGTTCGTGCCGCCGAGAGGTCTTGCGCCAAGCTTTGTATCTGCTGCAAGGCCAGCGTATTGCCTTCTGGTTGCGCGCTCGGATAATCGACGATGTTGTGGGTCGCACGGAACTGCTCGACCGCACGGGTCGCATCCGCAACCTTCTTGCTCAACGCGTCGAGCTGCGGCGTGAGGTACTGCGCGGCCTGGTTCGCGACCGTCGCCTGATCGTCGATCTGCATCTTGAAATACTCGCTCGCGAAGGCATTCGCGAGGCGCGCCGCTTTCCCGGCATCGACCGAGGTGAAGTTCAACTTGACGCTATAGGTCTTGGCGTCGGGCTCGACATCCCAAGCCTTCAAGACCCGGGTGGCTGTGTTGTACTTGAGCTGGGCGGGATCGAGCATGCTCGGATCGAGCGGCTTGCTGCGCAGGTAGGATTGGAGGAAATGCGGCAGGCGATCGACGACGCCCCAACGCGTCAGGAGATTCGCCTTGTAGGGCTGCGCATAGAGGTTGAATTCGGGATCGTCCATCAGATCCTCGCGGTCGATCACGCGATCAACCAAAGTGCGCGATTGCAGCACGTCGGCTTCGCTGCGCGTGACCGAATCGGGAGCGGCGGTCTTCATGTAGGACTGTTCCAGATCGACGACGTCGTCGTGCCGCGCCGCCAGCACGAGCACCGTCGTCGATGTAAAGCTTGGCGTCAGGAAAACTTTGATGACAATGAAGCCGAGCAGGGTGATGAGCGCGATCGTGGAGAGCAGAACCCATCGCCGGCGCCACAAGGTACTGACGATTTGTCCGATCGAGATCCCGTCGGAATCAGCGATCTGGCTTTGACCTTGCGGCGGGGCGAAGGGAGCGGCGACGAAAGACGGCACATCGGCCTGAAGCGTCATATCGGATCTCGTACGTTGTCTTATGTCCACGACAGCGACGACAACGGCCGACGGGTTGTCTCGTCACGCGCAATCTACCCGGTTTCTTTTCCGTAGCTCCCTGTCGGCCAGAAGCTACTGCACGCTCGCGGCGCAAGCAATGATCGCTTCGTGTTGCCGACAGCTTCGTCTGCGATTTGCGCGCCTAAGTTTGATCAAGTGACACGGAGAGGACCCAAAATTGCAATGATTTACGTCTAGTCTCTTAACCAAATTTCGCCACGGCCGTTCGAGGGTTTGGGCGGCGTTTGCTGTCATCAATTTGTCATGGGGGTTGTTATGGCGCGAAATGTTAGCACGTATGTGTTCGGGGGGTGCGCGCGCGGATGTCTTGCCGTGAGCGCGATCGCCTTGGCTGCTGCGATCGGCTTCGGAGCCGTCGCGCCGGCACATGCCCAGACTTCGGGGGCGGGTACCGTCGTCGTCACCGACGATCTCGATGCGCCGGATGCGCCCGTTGCGACGGCCGCGCTCGCGAAAGTTGCGACACCTGCCGTATCGACCAAGAAGGTGGTAAACGGCGCGTTCGCCGTCGAAGTCGATAATGGTTGGGTGGTCTGGCAAGGCGCGACGAATACGCCGTCGATGGAATTTTACGACACGTTTAGTGATGGCAGCTTCGGTTCGACCGGTTCCATCAAACTCAAGACCGCCGGGGTCGGCTCGTCTTCGACCGGCGTCGGCTTTGACACGGCGGGCGTCGTCTTCGCGCCCGTTCCTCAAGGCCAAGGAAAGGCGACCCTGAGCGAAGGCGGCATTTATGGAGTCGGAATTGGCTTTGGCGAATTGACTTCGGGCGGCGCGGGCGGCTCGTTGAGCGGCTGGTTCAGCGATGACAACATCCAGGCCCACGCCAGCGACCCGACCAATTTCCTTCCGGGCGCGATTACCGCGGTTGCCGTCGATCCGACCAACGGTGCCTACGCGGTCGGTTGGGACCAAGCGGCGACGCCAACCGGGCAGGCCTTTGTCTTGAAACTCAACTCGACCGGCAAAACCTATGCGCCGGTTGGGCGAACCAACCTCGGGACCCTCGGCGGCACCGCGAGCCAAGCGCTCGGCATCAGCCAGCATGCGACCTACGTCGTGGGCAGCGCCACGACGACGGCCGGCAAGCAACATGCAACCTATGCCCCGATCGGCGCCACGTCCTGGACCGATCTGCAGGCTGTGTTTCCGGCCAGTTTCAATGGTCGCAAGATCGCGAAGAGTCAGGCTCTGGCCGCGAGCGATGACGGCTACGTTGCCGGCACAGCCGTCGTCCATGAGGATGCGGCCGGTCGCAAGAACGTCGCGGTGAAGATCGGTTTCGTTTACAACGTCACGACCCCTGCAGTTCCTCCGACATTTTTCGAACTCGTCGGCGCGAATGTGATCCCGCTCAAAGTCTTGAACGGCACCGGCGGAAAGGTTGTCGGCTACCTGGATTTCGTCAATCCCAAAGGCTCGCCGGGCGGCACGATCCCGGCCACTCATCCTTTCCTCTTTAACGGCACCAATCTTACCGATTTCGGTGTCATGACGCTGCCTGGCGGCGCGCCGGCCTATGGTTGCCGCCCTAACCGGCCGAACCATTTAGGCGAGATGGTCGGCAGCTGCATCCCGAACTCGACCACGGGTTACGGCGTCGGGGGTACAGCCTTCTACCTGAACGCCACCGCGACCACCCCCACCTTCTTCAACCTTAACGCGACGATCCACGCCACCCAAGACTCGCTCGTCTCGGCGTTGAAGCCCTATTCCTTGGGCACGGCGAGCTCGATCGACGATCAGGATGAAGTCACGCTGGTCGGCTTCAAAGTTGTGGGCGGCCTGCCGAGCCGAGCCGCGTTCCTCGTGTCGAAATGTACTTATCAAACGTGTCCGTAACAGGGATCTCGGGAGGATTTCCTTAATCCGATAATGCAGGCGTCTCCCGCTCCGGTGGGGACGCCTGTTGCGTCTTGGCGTCGGGTCGCTTGGTCCGTCGCACCTTTGCTCACGCTCTGCGCACGCTCAGGAAAGACATGACGAAGAAGCTGCGATGTGTCGCCATAACGGTTCTGGTTTCGACAGTCGCGCTATTTTGGTGTTTGACGACTGCCCGAGCGCAGCTGCGCGGTGTCGATGTTCACGTCAATGAAGGGGGAAACGTTCCCGCCGTCGACGAGCTCCAGACCGTGCTCAACCCCGGCGACATGGTGCGGGACGTGCTCGGCTGGCATTTGGTCGATCCTTCTTGCAATCTTCGCAACAAGCCCTCGGCGCTGGCGATTTCCAAAGCGATGTCCGCGCTTTACGCCAATGTCGGGGCCGCGGGCGGAAAAAACTTCGTCACGCTCGCTTTCAATAACACCCATTGCGGCCAGTCCTCGAATTCGGGCCACAAGACTTTTCCGAACACGGACATGCTGCGGGCGGAATTCGCAGCTTACGCGGTCGCGGTGGTTGAACAGGTCCCGGCGCTGGGGGGCGTGTCGGTGTGGAACGAGTTCAACGGAAATGCCGGCGGAGGGATCAAGGGAAACGCGCAGAAGCTCTCGCAATATTGCCTGCTCTCCAACGCCGTCATTACCGAAATCCGCAAGATCAATAAGGACATCCCGATCGCCATCGGCGCAACCGTCGGACGGGGCATTGCGGATTGGTTCACCTCGATGTTCGACACTTACGGCTGCATCGGCAAGAACGACCCGACCATCTGGCTTGATGTCCACCCCTATCTGACAGGCCAATTTGTGAACGGCAACAAGGAGAATACCTGGCAGCTTTGGAACGATGATGTTGCCGCGATCCGGGCCGATGGCATCACCAATCCGCTGTTCGGAAGCGAGTGGGGTGGTTCCGCCGCGACGCGGTGGGTCGGGATCCATCCCGGGGGCAACTATATGACCACCTTCGATGCTGCGGTAACCGCGCACGATCCCGCCTGGGCCGGCCTGTTGTGGTATGAATTGCCGGCGGGTAACGCGGTTAAGAGTCCCGGACTTTTCGATCGTTCTGGGCTCAACCTAACGACTTTCGGCTCCCAATACGTCGCGGCCTACAAGCACTAACGCGCGCTGCGGGAGCCTCTCTGTCGCGGCATGGCCGGAAAATATATCGGTGGATGGCGCCGCGCGTGTCGGAATTCTGTCACGCGCCTTTGCTAGGACTGGGTCGTGTCCACCGAACATTTTTCGCCGCAGATGTCATTTTCGTTACGCTCGTCGAGTGCCATTGGCGAACAAGCGTGCCAAGCGACGAATCCTCCATCCGCCGCAAACATGAGGGTTCGCCCCCTCAAAATTTGCTTCATTTCCGAACCGCTCCGCGCGGGGGTGGGGCGCCATCTCGTCGACCTGATCGACGCACTGGCGAAGCGCGGCCATGAAGTGCACCTGCTTTATTCGCCCACGCGGATGAATCCATCCTTTCTCGACGCGATCGGGCATGCGCCGAATGTCCGTTGTGAAGCGGTACCGATGCCGCATGCCATCGGCGGCGGCGATATTGCGGCGTTCCGGCGTATCAAGCGCTATGTGCGGGCCAACGGACCGTTCGACGTCATTCACGGCCATAGCGCGAAAGGCGGCGGCTATGCTCGGCTGCTCCGGCTGTTCGGGTTCGGCCGCGTCGTCTATACGCCACATGCCTTCATCACCGCGTCCCCAGCCATTTCGTGGATGAAGCGACTGGGCTACCACGCAATCGAATCCATTCTGGCGCGGCTGACCGACCGGGTCGTTTGCCTGTCGCATGCCGAGGAAGAGCAAGCGCGCCGTCTCGGCATTGCGTTTTCCCAGCTCGCCGTCGTTCTACTTGGCATCGCGGCGATCCGGCAGCCCCCGCGCGAGCTTGTGCGCAAGGGGCTGGGGATCGCGCCAGATCAAATTGTCGTCGGCTTTGTCGGCCGCATGGAAGACCAAAAAGCGCCCGAAAGAATGGTTTTCATGGCGCTGCAACTCCTGCCGAGACTGCCGGAGCTCTTCTTTCTCATGATCGGCGACGGGCCGAAGCGGGCCCCGCTCGAAGCCGAGCTGGCTCAAGCGGGATTTGCCAGTCGTGCGAAATGGCTCGGAGCGGTCGACGCGCAGGCCTATCTGACGGCGATCGATATCTTGGTTGTCCCGTCGCTTTACGAGGGCTTTGCCTACGTGCTGCTCGAGGGCCTGAATGCCGGCTTGCCAATCGTGAGCATGCCCGTCGGTGGCGCTGAGGAAGCGATCGAAAACGGCGTCAACGGCTTCATCGTGCCGCAAAACAACCTTTCGGAAATGAGCGCTGCGGTACGTCGCCTCGCGAGCGATCGCCGGCTTCGCGCGGCCATGGCGGCGGCATCGCGCGCCCGAATTGACAGTTTCTCAGTCGAACGCATGACGGATGCCATGGAAAGCTTGTACCTGGCAATCGCCAAAAATCGCGCGCCGCTGCGCCAAGCAACGCCTTTGTCGGCCGCCGAAGCCGGCACGCCCTAATCGAGGCCGCTCGCCGCGCGCTCAAAGATCGGCCGGCGCCGGGCGATAGGATCGATTGATGACGCGGCGGACCAGTTCATAAACCGGGCGCAGATGGCGCCGCACAGGCTGCGATGCCGCGGTCTTCAGACAGCGCAGCCTTGCCTCGGCCGAGGCCGCCCAAGGATTGCGGCCATGGGCGATGGCGATCGTCTTGACTTCATCGATCGTTCGCTTGAATTGCCGGTTTGACACGCCCGCATGGGTCATATGCCCGACAATCGCGTTACTGTACACGCCTCGCTTGCCAGCGCGGTGAAGTCGCAAAAACCAGTCGTAATCCATGGCGTTGCGGTAAGAAAGATCGAACAGCCCGATCTGCTCGAAGCAATCGCGCGTCGCAAGCACGGTCGGGTGGCTGATCACTGGCATGCGCCGCTCGATCGTGCCCGCGTAATGAGGATCGCCCGCATAGGTAAAGATCGGCCGGTCGCCTTCGTAAAAAATGACGTCGCCGAACGCGAAATCCGCTTGCGCCTGTTCGATGGCGCGGATCGCCGTCTCGATCTGGTTGCCGGAAAGCCAGTCATCGGCATTGAGAATTTGAATAAAGCGTCCGCGCGCCAGCGCGATCCCCTTATTGAAAGCGTCGCTGATGCCGCGATCCGCCTCGCTGATCCAGTAATCGCCCGGCCGCGCCAGGCGGCGAACGATGTCGATCGTCGCATCGCTTGATCCGCCGTCGACGAAGATCTGCTCAATGGATGGGCAGGATTGCGCTTGGACGCTGCGGATGGTGCGTTCGACCGCTGCGGCGGCCTGCAACGTGACTGTAACAATCGAAACGAGCGGATCATCGGGCAAAGGCGGCTGCACACACGCGCGCGCTTCTGCATAGGCGGCATAATCAGCGAGGCGAGGGGCGGTCATGATTGTTGCGGATTCTTGACGGTAAAGCATGTGGCGCAAATTGATTGTATCACGACGGATCGCCGACGTTGTAAGGTCTCGGCACGATTGCGGTGGACAGGCTGTGCAAATCGTCATCGTTTGCGATTTTGGTGAAGTGAACGGAGGTGCCGCCAAAGTCGCCATCATGAGCGCGCGCGGCCTTGCCGAGGCGGGCCTTTCCGTCATCTTTGTCTGTGCCATCGGGCCGATCAGCAAATTGCTGGATCATCCGCGCATCGTGGTGCGGTGTCTCGATCTCGCCAGCGTTTGGACGATAAGAAATCCGCTCTCCGCCGCGCTTCAAGGCATTTGGAACCGGCACGCGCGGCGCGCGCTCGAGGAAATTCTTGCGCCCTTGCCGAGGGACGAGACGATCGTCCATTTCCATCAATGGACCAAAGCCATGAGCCCCAGCGTGCTGCTTGCGCCGCTGCGCTACGGGATGAAGGCCGCCATATCCTTGCACGATTATTTCATCGCCTGTCCGAATGGCGCCTATTACCATTACCAGCGCGCGATACCGTGCCGTTTGACGCCGATGTCGGGCGCCTGCATCGCGGCACGCTGCGATCGCAGCAGCTATGCGCACAAGCTGGTGCGCGTGGCACGACAATGGGCGACGGCCCGGGCCCTGGCGCGCGGCGCCGCCGCCTTGAGCATGATCAGCGTCTCGCCCTTTGCCGAAAAGGTGGTCGATCGCTTCATCCCACAACAACATGCACGCTTCGTCGTGACGTCGCCGGTGCAGATCGCGCGCGAAAAGCCGGTTGCCGTCGTCGACAACACCGACCTCGTCTTCGTTGGCCGCTTGACCGAAGAAAAAGGCGTGCGGACCTTGGCCGAGATTGCGCATGCCGCGCGGCTTCCTCTGGTGATCGTCGGTGAAGGGCCCTTGCTCAGCGAACTCCAGCAACTCGGTGGCTCCGTCCGCTGCACGGGATGGCTCGATGCCAGCGGGGTGAATAAGATCCTGCGCCGGTCCCGCGCTCTCATCTTTCCGTCGAGCTGGTATGAAACCGGAGGGCTGGTCGTGCTCGAGGCACTGGCTCAAGGGATTCCAGCTATCGTTGCGCGGAAGACGGCGCCGGCCGATGTGGTCGCCGACAAGGTGAGCGGCTATGTGATCGACCCCGCCGATCGCGCGGCGTTGCTCGACCGCATGCGTAAATTGACGGAGACCGCCGTTGCCGCGCGCATGGGCGCCGAAGCCTATCGCCGCTATTGGTCCACCCCTCGCACCCTCGGCGCCCATACGGTCGATCTGCTCGCCGTCTATCGCACCATATTGGCGGGGAGTGCCGCCGACATTGGCAATTGGGTGAGCCGAACGGCATGATGTGGCGCGTGGCCGCGTTCGTATTGGCTTTCGCGTTTGGCGTGACGCCGGCGGCTGCTATCACGCTCGACGAGGCCGCGCTCGGGAATGTCTTCGTCGTCGGCGAGCGCGTGGCGGTTCCGGTTCGCGCTGAAGGCGATTCCGTGCATTGGGCCGTCCATGATTTTTTCGGCGCCGAGCGAGCCTCGGGCGACGTGGCCTTGGCCGGTGGTGCGGCCGTGCTGCAGCCGAATATTGAAAGCCTGGGCTATTTCACGCTCGACGTGAGCGCAAAGCGCGGCGGCAGCACGCTCGATACCGTGGAGACGACCTTTGCCGTGCTACCCGTGCCCAAGCCCGGGCGCGCCGAATCGCCTTTCGGCGTGATGACGCATTTTGCCAAAGGCTGGTCCACCGACGTCATACCTTTGATCGAAAAGGCGGGCATTCGTCATGCGCGCGACGAACAGCCCTGGAAGCAGGTCGAAAAGCGCCGTGGTCAATACGCTTTTCCTCCGCGACTGACGGACTATGTCGCGGCGCTTTCTGCACATCATATCGACCCGCTGATCGTGCTTGCCTTTGCCAACCCGCTTTATGATGACGGCAAAACGCCTTTCAGCGCGGAAGGGAGGGCGGCCTATGCCGCCTATGTGCACGCCGTGGTCGAGCATTACGCATCGACCATCGCGGCGGTCGAGATCTGGAACGAATACAGCGGGAGCTTTTGCGATGGTCCGTGCCGGGGCGATCGATCCGGTTATTATAGTTCGATGCTGCGCGACGCTTATCAAGCGGCGAAGGCGGCCGATCCTGCGATAAAAGTTCTCGGCGGCGCGGCGGTCCCGATCCCGCTCGAATATTTCCGCGGGCTGTTCAAGGACGGTGCGCTCACGGCAATGGATGCCGCCGTCATTCATCCCTATCGGAAACAGCCCGAGGGCGTGGAAGACAAGGTCGACGAGCTACGCGAGTTGATGATCCAATACGGAGGGACAAAGCCGATCTGGGCGACCGAGTTCAGCGATATTCCCGACATGCACAAGAGCCGCGACGATGTCGCCCGCTATCTCGTGCGCATGTCGACCTTGCTTCTGAGCGCGAAGCTGGAGCGGATTTATTGGTATCTGTTCGAGGACTATCAGGAATTCACGGGCCTCGGTCTGGTGCACGGCGAAAAAGATTCGCTTGGCCGCTACACGCCGACGCCCGCCTATGTCGCTGAGGCGGTTCTCATCCACGAGCTCGACGGCATGAGTTTTGTGCGCCGCGAAGCCACCGCTCCCGAGAACCGAGTCTATCTCTTCACCGACGGCACTGCGGAGGTCCGGGTGGCGTGGTCGGCCTTGCCCGCGGCCAGCTATCAGCTGGCCAGCGACCAGCCGGTGAAGGTGGTGACGATAATGGGCGACGAAAAAATCATCTCGCCGCGCAACGGACAGATCGAGATCGCGCTCGACGGAGACCCACTTTACATTGTCGGGCAAGCGGGCCGGTAGCCGATTTTAGCTCCCTGGGCGCGCGACGGCCGATCTTAGAACGCCGCCTTTGCTGCCACTGAGACCACATTCTCGGTATAAGGGCCGGAATTAAAAGTCCGATCATTGGGCAAGTTCGCGACGCGCGAGATATGCGCGTAATTGAAATCGATTTCAAGGTTGCGATTGACCAGATAACGCGCGTTGGCCGATGCGGTATAGACGTCGTCCTTCAAGTTGATCAAATCGAAATGGTCGCGCTCATACTTGAAGCGCAATTCGCCAAGCAGATTGTGCCAGAACTCATGCTGGGCCGCGATTTCGGCGGTCGTTATTTTGAGCGCGTTCCGCTGGGTCAAGAACAGGGTCGGGGTGACGGTCGCTCCGTTCTCGCAAGGTATCGTTGTCGAATTGCAAAACGTCTCCGTGCCAGTGATCGTGCGCGCGGCGGAGCCGAGGATGGTGGTCAGCGGGAGGACATTCCACGTCAGCGTGCCGTTGAGGACCGGCGCATAAAGGGTCTTGAACGCGTCGTCCCGATAATTCTGGCGCTCGAACCCCGCGCCGAATTCGGCATCGATGAAACCCGGAAAGGTGACGCTGAAGCCCGCAAGCCCCGTCGCCACGTCGAAATTTCTCAGATCGCTGCGTGCGCGCCACTCGGTCGGCGCCCAGGCACCCTCGAGAAAAACGCCGATTTGATCCAGCAGATTGTAGGTAATGCGGCCGCGATATTTCTCGCTGAGGCGATCGCGAACACGATCTCCCGCGGGGAGATAAGCGATCTTTTCCAGCGACGCTTGCGCTTCGATGAGCCAACGGTTGAGTTTCTGCGAGTAAGTGAGTACACCGGTCGCCGTGTTGTAGATCGAACGGGCTGAAATATCGGGATTTGCTTCGCGCGCCCCCCGCATTTGCGGCTGTTGGAGGAACCCGCCATCGAGTTGGAGGAAGGACTCGGGGGAAATGTCATATCGCCCCGATCCGTCGGCATCGAAAGTGTTTGCATCTTCGCCGGGGTGATCGGCATAGACTTGCTGCACCGAATAGGCGCGCGCTTTTAAGCTGTGATGGGACCATTGCGAGGCCACCGAGACGGTTTCGTTGGTCGTGTTAATGTAGGTGCCCACCTGATGCAGATCCGAGGCAAAGATGCTGTCGTCATAGGCGCCCTGCTCGGAGACGCTGGGATAGAAGATGAAACAATCGAGCTTGATCCCCAGCGGGTCGTAAAACGGGCGGGGCATGTCATAGACGGAAAGGGTTGTTGGCGTCGACAGGCGCGGCCACACCCGCGTCACGCCGACTTCGTCCGCTCTCGCCGTTCCGTGATTCAGCGCGGCGAGCCACGCGATCGCCATCGCCGGAAGGAGGATCGGCCGGAACTTGCTAAGACGCATCAGCCTCGGCACGGCGGGTTATGGCAAAACGCTAAAAAAACCGCTCGGGGATCACGACCAAATCTCCCGGTTGCAGGCTGCTCAGTTGTTGCGCTCTCCATTGCGCGGCCTCGTTGCCTTTTTTGCGCACGACGCGCGGATGCGTTTCGTCGGCGCGCACCGTGAAGCCGCCAGCCATGGCGACGGCCGTCAAGACATTCAATCCCGAGACATAAGGATATTGTCCGGGTTTTGCGACTTCGCCTACGATGAAGAAAGGACGGTATTGGGTTACTTCGACGCTGATGCCGGGATTCACCAGCACGCCATTGCCAAGCCCGTCGTAGATTTCCTTTTGCAGTTCCTGCGGGGTTAGCGCGCGCGCTTTGATCTCTCCCAGCATCGGGAAGGAAATGGTCCCGTTGTCGGACACGGTATAGGCCGCGCTGAGGCTTTCTTGGTTGTAGACAATGACGCGGACTTGATCGCCGCTATCCAAACGATAGGGGCCGTTGCCGGAGGCCGGAAGCATCGGCAAACCGGTGCAGCCGCCGGTCAGTAGAATGCAAAGCAGGCCGCCGATCTGGGCCGGCGTTCGAAGCCATCTTGTAAGCATGGGAAAAGTGTTTTCCGCTCGCGGTTGTCATTGCGGCGCCTATAAAAGACTGCTTCCGTTACAGATTTGTGACTTCTCGGGAGATATCGCCGACGCCGGGCGCAACCCTTCGCCCATTCGCGATCAAGCCGGCATGGTGTCAGACGCCGGCTTCGTCACCGCCGTTTCTCAATAGGCGCCTCGACCGACGAGAACGACCCAGACGGTTCGAAACATGATGCGGAGGTCTAGCCAGACCGACTGTCTGCGGGCATAAAGCGTGTCGAAGCACACGCGGCGGCGGTAGTCGACATGGTTGCGGCCGTTGACCTGCCAAAGTCCTGTGATACCGGGTCGACAGCGGTAGTAGCTTTCAATCCGACTCGAGTATCGCGGGATTTCACCCGGCACGATCGGGCGTGGTCCAACCAGGCTCATCTCGCCTTTCAGCACATTGATCAATTGCGGCAGTTCGTCCAGGCTCGTGCGTCGCAAGAACATCCCGAAGCGGGTCACGCGCGGGTCGCGGGCCAATTTGAAAGTGCGGTTCCATTCCTCGCGCGCCGCCGCGTTCCAATTGAGATAGTCGGCGAGCACCCCATTGGCGTTCTTGACCATCGAACGGAACTTATAACAGTGAAACAATTGCCCGTTTCTTCCAATTCGCCGGTGCGCGAAAATGGGTTGGCCGCCCGTCACGAAGAGAATGAAATAGACGATGATCATCACGGGCGCGAAATAGAGCAGCGCGAGTACGCCGCCGACGACATCGACCACCCGTTTCACGTCGAGGTCGCCGCTGCGCGCCCTAGGCGCGGCGATGCTCGAAGGACGCTCGCGTTCGTGATTCGTTGTCGAAGTGGGCCCCGCCTGCACTTCTTCGAACATCGACATCCTATTGGCTCCCCGGCCGCCGAATTTAGGATTAATAAGGAGTTAACCTCGCGAGCATTTCATCCGAAAGCAGTGTAGATTTCATGACACTACGTTGTAGCTTGCATGACCTGAGCTGATTGCTTGTACGTTTCGACAATATCTTGCGCGTCGATGCGTGCCGCGCGATCGGCGTGAGAGATTCGGCGTGGTATGAATTTCAGGTGGAAACGGCCATTTGACGCGGCACTCGGCGCGGCTCCGAGGAGGGCGCGCCCGATTGTCTGCCAGCGGCGAAATGCCCTAGCGCCAGGACGACTCGCTTCCTCGCGGAAGCTCGCCGTACCTATGGGAATCGCGTGAGATTGGTCAAACTATAGCCGAATTCCGCGATCGCGGATTCGAACGTGGCGACGGCGTCCTGCGCGTCGTAAAAATTGCGCAGATTGTTCCGCCGCCGGTAGGGAGGCAACTCGCGTTCGCGCCGGTCGCGCGCCAGTCTTGCGCGGATCCGGGTCAAAGGACGGCGATCGTCATCCGGCGGCTTTTGTTCGATCGCACGCAGACCGTCGCCGAAATATTGCTCGTGCCAGCGCGCGAAATATTTGTGATTTTCGTCTTTTATGCGTACGCCCGAGCCGGAATGCCGCGCGAGGCCGATGAAATCGGAGAGGCGCGCGAGCTGCCCTGTCGGATCGGCGACGAACGCTTCGTAACTCACCCAGATATGACGCTCGATCAGCTGGAGATCGGCCCGTGCGAGGCGGTAACAGTGAAGCCAATGATAAATCAGGCTGAAAAAATTGCCCTCGGTCCACTTCATCGTGGCCAAAGAGGTCGCTATCGGATGGCGGGTCACGATCACGAAATAGCTCTGTTCAAAAAAACGCTGCAGCAGGCGCATGCGTAACAGATTGCTGGGCGTCTTCTCGATCAATATTGGCTTGCTTGCATCCCAATATTGATGCCATTCCGATTTAAGCTTTTTGGCCGCGGCCGGGGTGTTTAATTCCGATTTCTCGGTCAAATGCGCGCGCGGGTCGAAGCCGAACCGGCCGACCCCGCCAAATTGGGTTTCCAATGGCAGCACGGTCTGCAGGAATTGACCTTCGTCCTCGATTACCCCGGTCCCCGTAAAGCCGCTGACGTCGGGGTGTTCCGCCAAGCAGCGCGTGATAAGGGTCGTGCCGCTGCGGTGAAGGCCGCAAACGAAGATATAGCGCCGATTTACTGGCGGCTCGACGCGGAACGCGATGCCGCCGATCACAGAACTCTGCTCCATGACACTTAATGTGGTAGGGCCATAGAAGGTTTTTGCGCCGCTCCCGCAACTTTAGCAAGGCGAATTCGCCGCGTCGGTTGTGCCGGTTTGGCGCAGCAATCGCGGTAGCTGAATTTTCGTTCGGGAGCATATAAAACGTGCAAATCCCGGCGCGCTTGCGAAGAAGGGGGCGTCCCTCTATTTGTGGCCACGGAATTGCGCGTCTCTTGCTGGTCGAAAAATCCAAGGTCAGACATGCTCAGATTTTTGGCGGTTATGCTTATCGTGGCGACGACCGGCTTTTCCGGCGCTGCCCGCGCCGAGGCTGCGGATGGCGCGTCGACCGCGGTCGCGACCCCCTTCGATCTCCAGAGCGGTCTGCACGAAATGGCGAGCGTCGCGCTCGATCGTTCCGCCAATCGCCTCGGCCAGGCGGGCGGTTTTTATCTCACGCCGGAGTTTCATATCGCGCTGCCGGCGACTTTGGATAAGCCCGCAGAAACCTTGACGAAAACTTATGCGCCGCTGCTTCCCGTCGATTTGGAGCGCGCGATTAACCGAGCCGCGGAAAGCAGCGTGCGGCCGGCCGGAGACTATGTGCGGAAAGTACTTGCAACCGTGGTGCTGAGCGATCCAGGACGGATATTGAACGGGTCGCCAACGGCGTTGACCGAAACCATAGAAAGCCAAGTCGGTCCTGGCTTGCGCGAGGCGATGGGGCCCGTGATTTAAGCGAATCTCGTCAATGCCGGCGGCCCGGCGGCGCTCGAGCGCATGAAAGCGCGCTATGAAAAGCTGAGCAATGCGCCTTTCCCGCCGTTTGATTTGGACCGATTCGTTCTTGACAGTTTTGTGACGGCTTTCTTCTCGAGCATGGGTGACGAGGAGAAAATCATCCGTTCGCGTCCTTCCGCACGGTCGACGGACAACCTGAAGAAATTGTTCTCCAATCTATAGCCAGTCGCCGTTCTGGCATGACAAGCCCGCCTTTGTCATTCCTGCGCCTGTATCTTCGCCGCACTCTTTTCTAGAACACGCGGTGCGGTCGTGCCCCATTGCACAACGAAACCCGCCGAAGATTGCCGGATGATTTGAAGTGTGATAGGTCACGGCGAATTTGGTATGACGCATTAAGCGCTGCGATCGTCGCGAATTCTTCCACGATTCTCTGCCTGCCCACCTGCTGAATTTCGAGGAAAGTCATGGTCGAGCGGCGTGCTTTCCGAGAACCCCTGCAACTGCATCTGACGATCCGACATCACGGCGGCTCGGTCGAGCATTATCACCATTTCCTACTCGGCTTTCTGGTTCCGCTCATTTGTTACCGAAATGCGACATGGCTGAAGCCGCGTTATCGCAAAATTCTGATCAGAAGCTGCGGCCCCATGGACAAGATTATTCGCCAGTTGAAGGCAGATAAGCTCGAAATACTCGACAAGGCGGAACATCGCAGGCTGGGCGAGGAGCGCTGGCGCATCGGGTCGTTGTTACGCGGTGTCGCATTTGGTACTGGGGCGACGCGCTACATGGAGCTGCGCGGGCACGACTATCCCGTGGTCTATGACTTCCGCGCATTCGCCGAGGCTCACAAGGGATTGCAGCAGCTCCTCGGCGGCGAGATCGACGCCGCGCGCGCGGCTTTGCAGAGGCGATTTGTTCCGGGCGGATTGAAGATATTGGTGATCGAGCGCGGCGATTCAGACCCATTTTATCTTTCGGACGCAGCCGAGGCGAGGAACGCCGGCACGGTCCGGCGATCGATTCCAAATCACGGTCAAGTCATCGAAGAGATGTCACGTCGATTCGGTAGGTTGTTGAGCACGAAGCTCGAAGGGTTGTCATTGGCCGAACAAATATCGTTATTTTCGTCCGCCGACGTCATCGTCGCGCAACATGGTGCCGCGCTTTCGAACCTGATTTGGGCGCGACCCGAGACTTGTGTCGTCGAAATCGTGCCGCGAACGCTGTCCAAGGAGACGCAAGACGTCGCATTCTTTTCGAACCTGGCTCGCTGCATGCGTCTCAACTACCGCCATGTCTGGCAGGAGCATGAGCATGCGGCGGTAAGCCCGGCCGCGGTGTGCGAAGCCATCGAGCATGCGATTGCGTCACGTCAATGGACGCAATTGGCCGAGGCGGAATGTGAAGAATATATCGGCGAGCAACGGGTGGGCGATCGATGGGCACGATAACCTCGCGTTAGCGTCGAGCATTGAATTAAAGGGGTCACTATCCCGTGGCGTCACGCCGTCAAGCAAGTTTGAGCACGTTTTGGGGAACTGTCGAACGGGCGGCAACGCAAGGTATCTCCTTTGTCGTTGTCGCGGTGCTGGCGCGCTATCTGGGGCCCGAGAATTACGGCGTCGTGACGCTCGCAGCCACCATCGCTCTGCTCGGACAGACCCTGATCGGCGAGACCTTCAGTCAAGCGTTGATTCAAACCAAGATCGTCGAACCCGCCCACATCTCGGCGATCTTTTGGCTGCTGCTGGTCGCTAGTCTCGTCGGGGTCGGGTTGCTCGTCGGACTGTCCGATGCGATCGCCGGGCTTTTCTCTCAGCCGCTGCTGTCGCCGATCTTGAAGGCGCTTAGTCCGCTGCTGGTATTGATGGCGCTTCAGGCGGTGCCGACCGCGTTGTTCAAACGCAATCTCGATTTTCGGTCTCTTGCGGTCGCGTCGACCGGGGGCACCTTGGTCGGCGGATTCATCGGGGTCGGATTGGCCATCGCCGGATTCGGTCCTTGGAGTCTCGTCGCCAATCTATTGGTGCAGAATATTGTCGTGACGGCAACGATCTGGCGGCGGGCGAGATTTCGCGTCGAATGGCGATATTCACATAAACATCTGAAGGAACTGTGGTCGTTCGGACAATATACGTTTTTACTGCGTATCGCCGCCTTCACCGCCAATCAGAGCCCGCGGATCCTGGTCGGCTATTTGTTCGGCGCCGCTTCCCTAGGCGCCTTTAGCCTCGGCTTACGCATCGTCGAGATCATGTTGCAGCTTCTTGCATTGCCGGCCGCCAGCGTCACGACGCCGGTTATTGCGAAGGTACGTCAAGACCCCGATCGTCTGGAGCGGACGATCCAATGCGCCACCCAGCTGACGGCGATGATATCGGTGCCGGCCTTTCTCGGGGTCGCGCTGATCGCGCCCTTTGCCGTGCCGCTAGTGTTCGGCGCACACTGGGCGCAAAGCATCGTGATCGTTCAAATTCTGGCGCTTTCGGGCGTGTTCGGCGCAACCGGGTTGGTCTATGTCGGCATTCTCACGGGGCTCGGCCGGCCGGATATCAATCTGGGCATCACGACGAGCGCTGCGATCGGCAGCGTTGCGCTTCTCTTGCTGATGGCGCCGTGGGGGATCGTCACGGCCACGACCGCGTTTGTGATTCGCGGCTATCTCTTGGCCCCGCTCTTGGTGCTTCTCATCGCTCGAATGACCGGAATCCGCGCCGCCCGGCTTTACCGCACTTATGTTCCCGTCGTCACGGCGGCCATCCCGATGATTGTGACGGTCGAAGGGACGATCCGCTGGTTCGGCGCGCTCCTGTCGCCGGCAAGTCTGACATTCCTTGCGATTGCGGTCGGCGCGACGAGCTACGGGGTCGGACTTTCGATCTTCGGCCGGCCGGCGCTGAAGCTCGGCGCCTCGGTGCTGGCCGATCTCCGTCCGAGCCAGCGTTCCGTCTAACGTTTGCCGCCCGGTCCTTCTTGCGATGGCGCGACAGCGTGCTGGCCGCGCAAAACCAGCGCCGTCGGGCGGTAATGAATTATGACATGCACGGAATATTTACGTTTCTAGCGTAACCGAGTGGGCGATGAAACAGGTCGCTCACCCGGATCCGTTCCTGCAGCGGATGTTTTCGCGCATGTCGCCCGGCGCGGAATATCTTTTCACCGATTATCAATTGGATGAAATAAAGAAAGCTTTTGCCGCGCGCAGTTTCGGCGAGCACGCCATCGATTACCGCTTCAGCATCAAGATCTTCCGTAGTTCCTTTTACGCGATATTTTTGGCCGGCCGCGAGCGGCGTTTGCGGTCGCGGCCTCTGATCGGCGTGCCGCGCTTCTCGCTTGTCCTGCCTTGGGTGGCGATCACCCTCTTTCTCCTGCTCGCGGCCTAATCGCGCCTTCGACGAGCGCGCTTGATCGGCCGCTGTCATTGCATTGTTACAGTCCTGAAGTAAAACGTCGCGATGCAGGCGGCGCGCAAGGAAGCGTGTCGTCACAAAACCGTCATAACGCCTCGGTCGCTGCGATGCGGGGCTCGCATGGAAACTCATGTCCTTCGCGCCGCTATTCATCATTGGAGTTCCGCGATCCGGTACGACGCTGCTTCGGGTTCTATTGGACAGCCACTCGCAGATTGCGGCTTTGCCGGAATCGCCATGGCTGCTCGGCGCTTACGGTCCCGACACATCTTTGCGCGGCTTGATGGAAGATCTCATCGGCGGACCGTACGGCGCGGTGAAAAACGTCGCGGGCGTGACGACGGAAGATGTTCTCGCCGCTGGGCGCCAGTTTCTCGAGGCGTTGTTCACGCCCGTCTTGGAAAAGCGCCAGAAGCGCATGTTGGTGTTCAAGACGCCGCACGATATTCGGCATTTGGATTTTTTGACGAAATTCATGCCCGATGCGCGCTACATCCACATCACGCGCGACGGTCGCGATGTCTGCATGTCGCAATTAGCGAAAAAGGGAAGCTTCTTTCGAGATCTCAAGGAGTTTGGACGCCTGAGCTACGCCAACACGTTCCGCCGTTGGGCCGATTGGGAGCAGCGCGTCCGGGCGACGCTCTATCGCGAGAATATCAAGGTCATCGGCCTGCGCTACGAGGATCTGGTCGCCGATCCGGCAGCGGCCTTGCGCCGAATCACGGATTTTCTCGACATCCCCTTCGAAGCCCGGATGCTCGATTATGCGTCGAGCGAGCATGATTATCCGCGCTGGGAGGCGGGCGCCAGCGACGTTGCCAAGCACGGCGGCATCTCCGCCGCGTCCCTCGGCAAATGGCGCCAGGCAGAGATGACGACGGAGATGCTCTATACCTTGAAGAAATACGATCCTTTCCTCGTCAGCATCGGGTATCCGTCAAGCAACCTGTCTTTGAGTTTTTCTCAACATATCACCATCGCGCTCTTTGCCGCCGCGAAGCCGCTTTTCGATGCCGCCTCTGCTGCAAAGAGGAATTGGCACAGTCGGTTGCGTGACCAAGGCTCCGCCATGGCGCGTGTCGTCGCGGGCGCGGCGATGCTGGGCTTGGCGCTACATTTTCTGCTGCCGCTGTCGGTGCTCGATAAATTGAATCTTGTCAGCCATGCGGATCAGGCGGTTCTTTCCGCTCTCGCGGCGCTTTGCGTCGAGGCATCATTTTGGCCCGCCTTGCTGCGCCGCTCGGCTCAGCCACGCTCGAATAAGTTGGCCATGCTCAAGGCGGCCGGCCTCATGCTGACATTTGTCGGTATGCTCGAACTCGCCCAGGGCTTGATACCGGATCGGCATGCGCGTTTCATCGACTTCGTCGGCAATGCGGCCGCGGTCATTCTTACAACCTGCGTGATGATGCCTCTGTTGTCTTGGGCGCAATCGCGACTGCGTGCGGGGCGAGCCTGGGAGACGGCCGGGGCCGATTGAGTACGCGAGGCCGGCCGCGCAAACGGCCGACGCCGATTTGGGTTGTGATAGAAAAGATCAGGAAATTGCCGGCGTCGCCCAACAGGCGATCTGCGCCTCGAACGCGTCGCGGCTCATGCGATGGCGGAGAATGCCGTCGAGACGTCCGGCGTAATACTTCTCTTCGATCCGTGCCTGAGAATGGGCGGCACTTCCTTTGGCCGAGCGCAGAAGCCGCAGGCGCAGACGCAGGATTTGCCGCGACGTGTTGAGGTAGCGAAGGAGTTGAATGCGGCGCAAGCGGGAACGCAGACCGGTCCGTCTATCGACGGGCCAGCGCTCGAGATAAAGATCCTCGATCGAGGAGGCGACGCCCAGACCGTAATAGAGTTGTTCGGCGTACGCGCTCGTCAACCGACCGCCCGGCATGTAATGAGCGAAGCGGAGACTGTCCTCGTACCAGAACCGGCAGCCGGTCATCGCTAGCGCATAGCACAGTTCGGCGTCTTCTCCGGCGCTCAGCTGCTTGCCGAATTGCCCGGTCGAGATCGGCGTGAATCCGCGTGCGATCAGGGCTGAAGCCGCGCGACGACGAAAGCAGAGGCCGGCGGTGTGATAACGGGGCAATGCGGTCGCGACGGGGCCGGTGCGGTCGCCTTGCGGACCGACGGCATAGCCGTGCTGGAAATAGGTGAACCAGGCGGGCACCGACTGGCCCGGTTCGAAGGCGGCTTCGCTGCGGCAGGCAATCGCCCCAATATCTGGAAAATCGGTCATGAGGCCAAGGATCTTCGCGCACCAGGTCGGGCAGACCCAGTTGTCGTCATCGACGAACGAAACGATGTCATAACGCGCTGCAAGAATGCCGCTGATACGGGCGTGGATCACGCCGAGTTTGGGTTCGGCGACGACGCGCAACGCCGCGCTTCCGTCGAGACTCCTCCAGATGCTTCGCGCTTGCTCCGCCGTGCCGTCGCTGCTGGCGTTGTCGACCAGCACGATTTCCCAGCGATCGCCCGTGATTCCGGTTTGCGCCGCGAGATGTTTCAGCGTCGTCTCAAGGCGCGCACTGCCGTTATGCGAGCAAATAACGACACTGAGCCGCAAGACATCGGCATTTTCAACTTGTGTTGTGGCTGGACCAGCCATCACCGGTGAACCCGCAGACCCGAGCCTATAATCGAGCGACGCTTCCAATCTGGTTGCTCGAGTGATCTCTACCGACGTTTCCCGGACGACCCGGAACACGGCGGCATGATGCCCGAACTGGGCGTTGCGAACAAGGCCGCGACCTGACGATCGGTCTTTCCGCAAGGAACTCAGGCAATTACTGCCGCAATTTTAGGCGGGGGCAGGCCGCGATACAGAGACATGCGTTTCGGAGGCCGCGACGATCGATGGAATTGCCCGGCAAAAAGCATCCATGTCACGCCAGTGAAACTTGCGCTGTGTAATGTCGCCCCAAAAGGCGCGCGGGCGAATCATTCGCCGGCCAAGAGGCATTATGCGAACACTCTCGAACCTTCGGCGCTTGGAAGCCGAAAGCATTCACATCCTGCGCGAAGTCGTTGCCGAGTGCGAAAACCCGGTGATGCTTTATTCCATCGGAAAAGACAGCGCCGTGATGCTGCATCTGGCGCTCAAAGCGTTTTATCCTTCCAAGCCCCCGTTTCCTCTGCTCCATGTTGACACCACCTGGAAATTCCGCGAGATGATCGCCTTTCGCGACGAAACCGCGAAAGCGACCGGGCTGGAACTGCTGGTTTACGTCAATCCGGACGGGTTGGCCGCCGGCGTCGGTCCCTTTACGCATGGCGCGGCTATCCATACCGAAATCATGAAAACCCAGGCGCTGAAACAGGCGCTCGACAAATGGAAATTCGATGCGGCCTTCGGCGGCGCCCGGCGCGACGAGGAGAAGAGCCGGGCAAAGGAACGGATTTTCTCTTTCCGCTCGGCCCAGCATCACTGGGATCCGCGGCAACAACGGCCGGAGCTTTGGCGTCTCTACAACGCCCATAAGCACAAGGGCGAAAGCATCCGGGTCTTTCCGCTGTCGAATTGGACCGAGCTCGACGTGTGGGAATATATCCGCCTCGAATCCATTCCGATCGTTCCGCTTTATTTCGCCAAGCCGCGTCCGGTGGTCGAGCGCGATGGCATGCTGATCATGGTCGACGATGAGCGCATGCCGTTGGAGCCGGGCGAAAGGCCGGCCCTCCGAAGCGTCCGTTTTCGTAGCCTCGGCTGCTACGCCTTGACAGCCGCGATCGAAAGCGAGGCGGACAATGTCGACGCGATCATCGAGGAATTGCTGATCGCCGGCTGCTCGGAACGCAGTGGGCGGGTCATCGACCACGATGACGCCGCATCGATGGAGTTGAAGAAGCGGGAAGGCTATTTCTGATGACCTTGATGATGGAGCCGGACGCGAAGGCCGTCACGCAGCCGGCGGAACGTCGAGCCGAGCGGACGGTCCTGCGCTTCATCACTTGCGGCAGCGTCGACGACGGCAAAAGCACCCTGATCGGCCGGTTGCTTTACGACAGCAAAATGCTCTTCGAGGATCAGATCGAAGCTTTGAAGATCAGCTCGCGCAAACAAGGAACGCAAAACGGCGAGATGGATTTCGCGCTGTTGCTCGATGGCTTGGCGGCCGAGCGCGAACAGGGCATCACGATCGACGTCGCCTACCGCTATTTCGCGACCGAGCGCCGCAAATTTATCGTTGCCGACACGCCCGGCCATGAGCAGTACACGCGCAACATGGTGACCGGCGCGTCGACCGCCGACGCCGCGGTGCTGTTGGTCGATGCGCGAAAAGGCTTGCTGACCCAGACTCGACGGCACAGCTATCTCGTGTCGCTGATGGGGATCAGGAACGTCGTCCTCGCCATCAACAAGATGGACGCGGTCGGATTCTCGCAACACGTCTATGAAAACATCGTTCAAGATTACGTAGAATTCGCCCGGCAGATCGGCTTCCAAGCGGTCACGGCGATTCCCATCTCGGCGTTGCGAGGCGACAATGTCGTGACTCCGTCGTCGCAGATGCCATGGTATCGCGGCCCGACCTTGCTTTCGCATCTCGAAACGCTCGAATTGCCGGACCGGCAAGACGGGGTTCCGTTCCGCATGTTCGTGCAATGGGTCAATCGCCCCCATCAGGATTTTCGCGGTTTCTCCGGCATGATCGCGAGCGGCCGCATCGGTGTCGGCGATACCGTGCTGGCGCTGCCCGCCGGAAGGAAAAGCCGGGTTGCGCGCATCGTTACCTATGATGGCGAGCTCGACGAGGCGGTCGCCGGACAGTCCGTCACGCTCACCCTCGATGACGAGCTCGATATCAGCCGCGGCGATCTTTTGTGCGTTGCCGAGGCGCCGGCGGGGGTGGCCGATCAGTTCGAGGCGACGGTGATCTGGATGGCCGATGAGCCCATGCTTCCGGGCCGGACCTATTGGCTGAAGCTCGGCACGAAGCGCAGCGTCGCGACCGTCACCGATCTCAAATACGTGGTCAATGTGAACAGCCTGGCGCATCTCGCGGCCAAGCAGCTCGAGCTGAATGCGGTCGGCATCTGCAATATCTGCGTCGATCGGGCGGTTCCGTTCGATCCCTATAGTGAGAATGCCGAAACCGGCGGCTTCATTCTCGTCGACAAGATGACCAATGCGACGGTCGGCGCCGGCTTGATTCATTTCGCTCTGCGCCGTTCGCACAACATCGTCTGGCAGTCGATCGATATCAACAAGCGCGCCCGTGCCTCGACCAAAGGCCAACGTCCGTGCATTTTGTGGTTCACCGGCCTGTCCGGCGCGGGCAAGTCGACGATCGCCAATCTGGTCGAGAAACGGCTGCATTCGGTCGGCCGGCATACTTATCTACTCGACGGTGACAATGTGCGCCACGGCTTGAACAAGGATTTGGGCTTCACCGATGCCGACCGGGTCGAGAACATCCGCCGTATCGGCGAGGTGTCGAAGCTGATGGTCGATGCCGGCTTGATTGTGATGGTCGCTTTCATTTCGCCGTTTCGTATGGAGCGCCAAATGGCGCGCAACCTGGTGGAAGCGGACGAGTTCATCGAAGTCTTCGTCGACACGCCGATTGCGGTTGCGGAGGGGCGGGATCCTAAAGGTCTTTATCAAAAGGCGCGGCGTGGCGAGATCGCCAATTTTACGGGCATCGATTCGCCCTATGAAAAGCCGGTCAATCCCGAGATCACGATCGACACCACCAGCCAATCTGCCGAGCAGGCCGCCGATCTCATCGTGCGCCGGCTGGTGGCAATGGACATCGTTCCACCACTGTGAGCGGCGCTCGCTACGTGCGAGTCGGCTGCCGCCATATCGCCGCAACAAAACCTTCTCAAGACTGTCATCAATTGGCTCCTATTGTTGCGTATCGCACACGAAGCTGGCGGCTGATCTTCGGCTCGAAGCGGAGCGCCGGAACGGTGTCGGCGCGCGCGCGATACGCGGAGTAACGGACCGATGCTCGATACGCCCGTCCATCCGACAATCGGCGAATGGTCGCCCGAGCGCTTTGCGGTTGCACTCGGCGACCTGCTGCTGAAGGAAGGGCGGCTCGATCAAATGAGCCTCGATCGCGGGTGCCGGCTTGCCGCCGAAGGCGGAAGCGGGCGCCTCGATCACGTGCTGACCCAGCTCGGCCTGGTCAGCGACCGCGTGCTCGCCGATGCGACCGCCCGGCTACTCGGTCTGCGTATCGCCGCCGTTGCCGATTTTCCGGCCGCGGCGATTCTACCGGAACGTCTCCGGGCGAAATTCCTGCGCAAGGCGCGCGCGCTGCCGGTTGCGCTCGACGATGGGTCCGTGACCCTTGCCATGGCGGACCCGCTGGACCGTTTCACGATCGCCGCGGTTGCGGTCGCGTCAGGGCGGGCGGTCGACCCGGTCATCGCCTTGCCGATCGATCTCGAAGCGGCATTCGAGCGGCTTTACGCGGAGCGCGAGGCCGGGCAGGGCGGCGATGCCGAGGCGATGACGTCCTCGCCGGACGGCTCGCTCGAGGACGATGCGGAGCGGCTCAAGGACCTCGCCAGCGAGGAGCCGCTGATCCAACTCGTCAACCAGATTATTTCCCGCGCCGTCGAAACCCGTGCCTCGGACGTCCATATCGAGCCGTTCGAGGATCGCATGCGGATCCGCTATCGCTATGACGGCGTGCTGCACGAGACCGACGCGCCGCCGCGCCGCTTGCAGGCTGCGGTGGTGTCGCGTCTCAAGATCATGGCGATGCTCAACATTGCCGAGCGCCGTTTGCCGCAGGATGGGCGGATCAAGATGGTCGTGCGCGGCCATGAAATCGATCTGCGTGTCTCGACCATTCCCTCGCTCCATGGCGAGAATGTCGTGTTGCGCATTCTCGACCGTTCGGCGGTCGATCTCGATTTCGCCAAGCTCGGCATGGACGATCGCCTGGTGGCGCCGCTCCGCCACCTGCTCGAGCTGCCGAACGGCATCGTTCTTGTGACCGGCCCGACCGGCAGCGGCAAGACGACGACGCTTTATACCGGGCTGCTCAATCTCAATTCGGTATCGCGGAATATCATCACGGTCGAGGATCCCGTCGAATATCATCTGCCCGGCATCACGCAAATCCAGGTGAAGCCGCAGATCGGGTTGAATTTCGCGACCTTGCTGCGCTCCATCCTGCGCCACGATCCCGACATCATCATGATCGGCGAAATCCGCGATCTCGAGACCGCCCAGATCGCCGTTCAAGCGGCGCTTACCGGGCATCTCGTGCTCTCGACCTTGCACACGAACAGTGCCGCGGCGACGATCGTGCGCCTGCGCGACATGGGGCTGGAAGACTATCTGTTGACCGCCACCCTCAACGGGATTCTGGCGCAGCGCTTGGTGCGGCGGCTCTGCACGGATTGCAAGCGTCCGGAGCGCGCCACGCCGGAAGTGATCGCGCGTTTCCAGCTTGACCGCTTTTGCGAGAACGGAAGGATGATTCATTTCGAGCCGGTCGGCTGCGCGAAATGCCGCAATACCGGCTATATCGGCCGCATCGCGGTCGGCGAATTGCTGGTGCCCGACGAAACGGTCAAGCGCCTGATCCTGTCCCGCGCCGATCACACGGCGATTCAGAGCGCCGCCTGCGCCGCCGGCATGCATACCATGTACGAAAATGGCATGTTCCACGTGGCGTCCGGCACGACCTCGCTGGCCGAGGTCCTGCGCAGCGTGCGCCTCGAAGGATAGGCCGATGCCGAAATTCCGTTACACGGCGGTCGACACGCGAGGCAAGCCGGTTCACGGCGTGCTCGACGCAACCAGCGAGGCGGCCGTGGCGGATCGGGTACATGGCCAGGGCTGCATGCTCGTGCGCGCCGCCGAAGTCGGGAAGGGCGGCGGCATCTCCGCTCTCCTGCACGCGGATGTCGCGCTGGAACGCGGCCTGTCCAAAGCCGTGTTGGCGCATTTCGCGCGCGAGCTGTCGGTGATGCTCACAGCGGGCCAGGACATCGATCACGCGCTGCAGTTCCTCGTCGAGATCAGCGAGAATCGCCGCTCGCGCAAGATCTTCGAGACCGTGCGCAATCAGGTGCGCGGCGGCAAATCCTTGTCGGCAAGCCTCGCGGAGCAGCCGCGCAATTTCTCGCGGCTGTTCGTGACCATCATTCGCGCCGGCGAAGCCAGCGGCAAACTCGCCGAAAGCCTCGCGCATCTGGCCGATCTCTTGGAGCGCGAAAGCCGTCTCGCGGCGAACGTCCAATCCGCGCTCATCTATCCGATCCTGTTGGTCGCGGCGGCGACATCGACCGTGGTCTTTTTGCTGACCTCGGTCCTGCCGCAATTCACCCCGATCTTCCAACAGGCGGGGGCCAGCCTGCCCGGCCCGACGCGCTTTCTGATGGCGGCCGGCGATCTCGTCCGCAATGATGGCGGGCTCATTCTCGCGGCAATGCTGTGCCTGGCTGCGATCGGCTACATGCTGCTGCGCGAGCCTGGGCCGCGCGCGGCCTTCGATCGCTTCGTGTTGGTCTTGCCGGTGGCCGGCACCTTGATCCGCCGCGCGGAGGCAGGGCGTCTGACCCGAACCCTCGGTACCTTGCTCGCGAACGGTGTCAGCCTGATCACCGCGCTCGGCATTGCGCGCGGCGTTCTCAGCAATGTCGTCGCGGTCAAGGTGGTCGATCAGGCGACGGCACAGGTGAAAGCTGGCGCGCGGCTCGCCAACGCGCTGGTCGCGAGCTATTTCTTTCCGCCGCAAACGATCCATCTGCTGCGTCTTGGCGAGGAGGCGGGCAAGCTCGGCGAGATGGCGCTCCGCGCCGCTTCGATCCATGACGAGCAAGTCGGGCAATCGGTGCAGCGTCTGGTGTCGCTCATGGTTCCCGTGATCACGATCGTGATGGGCGCGATCGTCGCAGGCATCGTCGGCTCCTTGCTCGTGGCGATGATGAGCCTCAATGATCTCGCGCTCTGAGTGCGCCGCCGGTCGCAAAGCGCGTCGTGTCGAGGGCTTCACGCTCATCGAGCTGATCGTCGTGCTCGCGGTTCTGTCGCTCGTCGCGGCCTCCGTTCTGGTCAACGGCAAGCCGGTCTCGCCCGCGACCAACGCGCGCGCCGCCGCGCAAGCGATCTCGGGTGTTCTGCGTGCCGCACGCGCCGAATCGTTGATGAGCAATCGCAGCGTGACTTTCACGCTCGACGTGTTGAACGGCACCTATCAGTGGGGCGAGCAACCCCGGCAGGTTCTTCCGCGCGATATTCGCGTCGCGTTGCTCACCGGTCGCGACCAGCTCGTCGCCGATAATATCGGGCAAATTCGTTTCGATCCCGATGGCGGCGCGAGCGGTGGACGTGTAACCGTCGCCGGCGGCGGCCGGGTCTGGTGGGTCGGGGTCAATTGGCTTTCAGGGCGCGTGTCGCTTGCGGAAAAAAGCGAATAGAGTCGCGTCCGGTGCGGCGGCCGGCTTCACCTTGATCGAGGTGATCGTCGCGCTCGCCATTGCCGGCCTCGGCTTGGCCGCGTTGACAGCGGCGGCGGGCACCGGACTCGGCAACGCCGATTTGGCGGATCGCTACATAGAGGCGACGCGGCGGGCTCAATCTCACCTGAGCATGGTTGGCGCCAGCGATCCGCTCGTCCCCGGCGAGCGGACGGGCAGCGACGGCGACGGTTTTGCTTGGCGCTTGCGCGTCGCCGCGCCGCTCGCGCATCCGGCGCCGCCCGGCGCCGATCCGCAAACTGGCTCGGCGCTTTACGATGTTGAGGTTACCATTACCTGGCCGAGCGGCGGAGCGACACGGAGCGTATCGCTCCGCTCGCGGCGTCTCGGTCCGATGGCGGCGGCCCATGGCTGATCGGCGTCGCCTGGTCCGCGCGAATGCGGGCTTCACCTTGCTCGAGCTGATGATTGCGATGCTGATTTTGGCATTGATCGTCGGCTCCTTGACGGCTGGCGTCCGCTTTGCCGGCCGCGCCTGGCAAACCCAGGAGCGCCGCATGGCGCAGCAAGACGATTTGATGTCGTTGCAAGACACGCTGCGGCAGCTGGTCGCGACCGGACGCCATTTCGCGGGCAGTTCGGATCGCTTGCGCTTCGTCGGTCCCTTGCCGCGCGCCTTGGCGCGGTCGGGCCTTTTCGACATCTCCTTGGAAACGTCGCAGGGTGAACTTCGGATTGCCTGGCAGCCGCACCTGAAAGGCGCGTTTTCGCCCGCCGAGCCAGTGGAGACGGACTTGGCCAGCGGCGTCGACGGGCTTCAGCTCGTCTATTACACGGCCGACGCCAATAGCCATCAGGGGGCTTGGCACCCTGCCTGGTCCGATTCAAAGCAATTGCCCGAGCTGATCAAGATCGGACTGGTCTTAAGTCCGGGCGACGCGCGCTCCTGGCCGCTCCTCGTGGTTGCGCCTCAGATCGAGGCGCCAGCGGTCGATGCGCCGGCCGCGACCGCTCCTGGGACAAACTCGAAGTGATCACAAAACTGTCACATAACCAGCGTACATAAAGCGGTGCCGGTCTGTCCGAAACCGAAATCACGGACATCTCAATCCCTCATAGTCGATGGAAGCGTTTCTTCATTGGTGGTTGCGACAACTCGCCGAGCTTTTGCCGAGCAGCTTGGCTGCAGCCGCTGCCGACGGCAACGATGCCGTGATTCTTGCGGGCGAGGCGGAGGAAATCGCGGTCCTGATTCGGCGTCGCGGCATCGTGGAGCTCGCGGCGCGGGTCGCGGCCAACCCCTCGGGCTTTGCGGAGATCGCTCGCATCATCGGCGCGCGCGATGATCTGCCTAAGCTAGTGCTGCTGCGTATTCCGACGCCCGGCATCCTGCACAAGGAGCTCAGCGTACCCATGGCGGCGCAGCGTGACCTTGAAGGCTTGCTAGGCTTCGAAATGGATCGCGAGACGCCTTTCGCGCGGGACGAAGTTTATTGGAGCTATGCCGTGCGGCGGCGCGATCCGGGGCAGGGAAAGCTCGACGTCGATCTGGTTATCGTTCCGCGCTCTTTGGTCGGGCCTCTGACGGAGGCGGCACAAAGCGCTGGCCTGACGCCGGCGGCGATCGAGGTTCAGCTTGCCGCGCGCGACCATATGTTCGTGCCGCTGGGTACGCCAAGCCGGTGGCATTGGCTGCGCTCGCAGCGTTCGCTCGTCGCGCTCGCGACTGCGGCTTGCGCTTTGGCTTTCTTAGCGGTCGCGACACCTTTCATTCGCCAGCAATGGGCGCTGGCGCAAGCCGATTCGGCGATCACATCGCTTACCAAAGAGGCGGAAGAAGCCGCGTCTCTGCGCCAATCGGTCGATCAGTTCGCGCACACGACCGATTTCTTGAACAAGGAAAGGCAAAAAACCGGTGGCGTGCTGGAGGCGCTGGCCGCTGCGACGCGCTCTCTTCCGGACGACACGCATCTGACGGCGCTGACCTTACGCGGCGGCCGGCTCTCGCTCACCGGTCAATCTTCTTCCGCTGCCAGCCTCATCAGTCTCCTCGCCCAATCGCCGTCCTTTCGCGAACCAGCTTTTGACTTGCCGGTCCTGGGCAGCGACGGCGGCGATCTCGAGACCTTTACCATTTCGGTGGCCTTAGCCAAGGCGGGCACGCCATGACCAGCTTACCCGAAGGAATGACAGGCAAGGCTCTCGCGCTGGGCCTGTGCGTCCTGATGCTGGCGATGATTTATTTGATCGTCGTCGAGCCGTTGTTCGGCTTCTATCAAAGCGGTGCGCAGCGCTTGCAGGAGCGCCTGGACCTCGTCGAACGCTTGCGGCGCAGCGCGCACGACCTGCCGCGACTGCGCGCCGCGGCGGATCAATGGCGCGCGCGCTCGGGGGCCGACAATCTGTTGCTCGATGGTGCCAGCGACGCTATCGCCGCGGCAACGCTTCAGTCCACGGTCAAGGATCTCGTCGTGCAAGGCGGCGCCACGCTTACCAGCGCCGAGATTCTTCCCCTCGATTCAGAAGACAATTTTCAACGCATCGGTATCCGCGTTGCGTTCTCCGGCGGTCTCGAGCTGCTGACCTCGGTTCTGCACGGGATCGAAACGGCGACGCCGAAATTATTCGTCGACAATCTCGATATTCGCAGCGCGGGCGGATCGGACGACGATGATGCCAGTCCGGCCTTGACGATCTCGCTCGAAGTGCACGGCTTTCGCGCGAAGTGACCGGTGATGCAGAACCTGCCTCGCATCGTCCCTCTTGCTCTCGCGACGCTTTGCGTGGTCCTCGCGATTGTCATCGGCGGCGAGTTCAGCTTCTCGGTCGCCGATGTGGGGGCATCGCCGAATTATGCCGCGCAAGTCACCGAGCCGAGTGCAACGCCCGCTCCGACGGCCGACAGCGATGCGTTGGTCGCGGCGATTCTCGAGCGCCCGCTATTCTCCGCAAGCCGTCGTCCACCGGCGCCGCCGGAGCCTGAAGCCGCGCCGGACGATGATGATGCCGATAAAACGCCCGAACTCACGAGCCGCCTAGCTGGCGTGATGATCCGTCCCGACGAGCGCGAGGCGCTGTTTGCCGGCGCCGGCGAAAAACCCATCGCGGTGCAGGTTGGGGGGCAGATCGATGGTTGGACGGTTTCCGCGATCGAACCCGATCACGTCGAACTGACAAGCGCGGGGGGAACGCGCAGCGTCGAGCCGACCAAAGGCGCGCGTACCGATCTTGCTGTCGTTCGGCCGCCCGCCGCGGCAAAGCCTGCTGCCGCGAAACCACAAGCACAGAAGCCGCCGCCGACTCCGGTTGCGGCCAGAAACGGCGTTGCCGCCGCCGTCAATCCGCCGACTGGAAACCGTCCGCCCGTTCCTGCCCCTGCCGCAAACAAGGCAAAGAAAAGCGTGAAACCATGATGTTTTTGTTCCGCCGCGTGGTAAATGGCGGCCTAGCCGTGTGCCTATTGTTTGCGACGTTGTTTTTGGCTTCGTGCGATCAGCTCCATCGCGGGCCGTTCGCCGCGAAGACAGCCGAGCCGCCGGCGAAAGTCGCTTCCGTGCCGCCTGCTACCGCGTTGCTCGACGCCGCTCCTGCCCATGCGCCGCCGCACGTCAGCGACGATCCGCCTCCCGCGCCAACGCCGGTTGCTGCAACCGCGCCGCTTATCCGCGAAAAAGGAAACGGCGCGACGGTTGGTCGGGCGCGAAATGCTGCGGCGGCTGACGATGGCGACGGCGATGTCACGCTCAATTACGTCGATGCGGACTTCCACGAGATCGTGCGGCTGATCCTTGGCGATACATTGCACCTCAATTACTCGGTCGACCCTGGCCTGCAAGGCGTAATCACGATTCAGACCGCTCGGCCGCTGAAGCGCGAGGAGCTGTTGCCGACCTTGCAGAACTTGCTGAACCAAATCGGCGCGACGATAACCTATCAAGGAGGACTTTTCCGCATCGCGGCCGCCGGCAACAGCTCGGTCGTGCCGCCCGTGGTCGCCTCCTCGGCAAATACGGACGGTTCGCAGATCGTGCCGTTGCGCTATGCCTCGGCGAGGCAATTATCGGCCTTGCTCGAGCCCTATGTCGGCGACGGCGCCAAGGTTCTCGCCGATCCGGCGCGCAACGTCCTGATCGTGACGGCGTCGGCACAGGCGCGGCAAAGCATCATGGATCTCATCCGCGTTTTCGATGTCGACTATCTGGCCGGACAATCTTACGCCTTGTTTCCGGTGAAATCGGGCGATCCGACGAAGGTCGCGAAGGATCTCGGCGGCGCGCTCCAGCTCGACAGCGATGGCCCGCTCGCCGGGGTGATCAAGATCGTGCCGATCGAACAGGCGAACGCGATCATGGTGATTGCCCAGCAGCCCAGTTATCTCGATCGCGCGGCAAAGCTGATTGCGCAGATCGATTCGGTTTCGCAAACCGCCGGGCGAAATTTGCATGTCTATTTTTTGAAGAATGTCCAAGCCGTGGACATTCAGCCGCTTTTGCAACGGGCCTTCAATCCGCCGCGCGCCGGCGGCGATAACGGTGCTGCCGGCTCTCTGCCACCCACTGCCGAGCCCGTGCAAGTCGCGGCCGCGCCGCCGGCAAGCGCGCCGACGACGCCGACTCCGACGACCGGCGCGCCGACCTCGGCCACAGGCGGGGCGATGCCGTCGGCATTGCCCGGCGCAACCGCGAACGCAACGCCGCCGTCGCCCACCACCGGGGCCGCGAGCGATCTCAATGCCGGCGTTGCGGCGGCGGCGGGCGCGCCGCAAATCATCGCCGATCGCACGGGCAACGCGTTGCTCGTCGTCGCCACCCAAGACGAGTACGAGAAAATCGAGACGGCGATTCGCAAGCTCGATGTTCTCCCGATGCAGGTGCTGGTCGAGGCCACCGTCGCCGAGGTCACGTTGAACGATTCGCTGCAATACGGCGCGCAATATTTTCTGACGAGCGGGCGAACGACGGGGGTGCTCACCAACGCCGTGAGTGCGACCCCGACCACGATCGATCCGACCAACCCGCTCAACAACGCAACGCTCTTTGCGGGAACGCTTGCTCCCAATTTCCCCGGCCTCGCCATTGCGCGCACCCTCGGCTCGGCGCAATTCGCCCTCCAGGCGCTGAAAAGCGTGACCGACGTGCGGGTGTTGTCCTCGCCAAAGTTGCTGATCCTCGACAATCACCAGGCGACCTTGCAGGTCGGCGACCTCGTCCCGATTACGACCCAGAACGCCACCTCGGTCTCGACCTCCAATCCGGAAATCATCAGCAACGTCGCCTATCAGCCGACCGGGGTCATTCTCAATGTCACGCCGCGTATCAATTCGGCGGGGCTGGTGACGCTCGACATCGACCAGCAGGTCAGTCAGGTCGTGCCGACAACCTCGTCCAGCATCAACTCGCCGACCTTTCAACAACGCAAAGTGCAAAGCACGGTCGTCGTTCAGGACGGCGATACGATCAGTCTCGCCGGCATGATCAGCGACACCAAAACCGGCGGCCATTCCGGTATTCCGCTGCTCGCGGAAATTCCGGTCGTCGGCGGGTTGTTTTCCACCCGCACCGACACCACGGCGCGCACCGAGCTGCTGGTCCTGCTGACGCCCCACATTGCGCATGATCAGCGCGATCTGCGCGCTATTACCGACGAGCTTCGCCGCAAGCTGCCGGCACCGTCGGCGGCGATGCCGTGAACGCGCCGGCCGCTCGCAGGCGCGCCGCGTCGTCGCGGCTCGCGGCGAGGCAGGCGGCGAGCGAGCGGGGCTTTGCCCTGTTCATCGTGTTGTGGTTCCTGGTTCTGCTGGCGGCGATCGGCACCTATCTCATGGCGAATGCGCGGCTCGAGACGGCGCTCGCGCACAATATTCTTGCGGCCGCACGAGCCGAAGCGCTCGCCGATGCTGGAATCGCGCAAGCCGTCTTCAATCTCGAGGATCCGACTCCGGAAAAACGTTGGCTGCTCGACGGCACGGCGCATGTCGTGCGGTTGCCGGGCGGGCAGGTCTCGATACGGCTTCAGGACGAAAGCCAAAAGATCAACCCCAACCGCGCTTCAGCCGAGCTTTTGAGCGCGCTGCTCGAAGCCGTCGGCATCGACCATTTGCGCGCGCTCAGGCTTGGCGCGGCGATGGCCGACTGGGTCAGCCCCGACGGTCCGTCGCGGCCGCTCGGCGCCAAGAAGAACCAATATCTCGATGCCGGCCTCGATTACGGGCCGCCCAACGCGCCGATCGAAAGTCTCGACGAGCTGCAATTGGTACTCGGCATGACGCCCGATATCTTCGCGATTGTCCGTCCCTATCTTAGCATTTACGCGGATGCACCCGCGCCGGACGCCAAGAACGCACCGCCGGCGATTCGGCGCGCGCTTGCCATGGCCGCGCCCGAGCAAACGGAGGACGATCCGCCGCCGGCGTCCTCGGCGCCGGCGTCAGCGGCAGCCGCCGGGGCGAAGGCACCCAAAGACCAGACCGCGAATGATTTGCCGGTGCTTGTCGCGATCGACGTGACCGCGCAAAGCGAGGATGGCGGCGTCTTCGTTCGCCACGCGGTCTTGCGCCTCGATCCCGGTAGCGGGAAAGGTTATGCGGTGCTCGATTGGAGCCGCGGCAATCTCGCGAAATGACGCCGCGCCGCCGTTTCCCGGCGATTCCTAGGGATTGATGAGGTCAGCATCCTCGCCGTCGCCGCCGGGTTTTCCGTCCGCACCCAGCGATATGATGTCGTAAGCGTGGCCGGGACGCTGGCTCGGGCTGCGATATTGAAAAGGCTTGCCCCAGGGGTCGTTCAAGCTCGTCGGATCTTTGAGGTACGGGCCGTTCCATCCCGCCACGCCTTGCGGCGGCGACACCAGCGCGCCTAGGCCTTGGTCGGTCGTCGGATAGCCGCCGACATCGAGGCGATAGATATCGAGAATGCTCACCAACCGGCCGATCGACTGGTCCGCGATCTTGTGTTTGGCGGAACCGAGTTGGCGCAACGCCGCGGGCGCGACGAAACCGATAAGCAAGCCAAGAATCGCGATGACGACGAGCAATTCGATGAGCGTGAAACCTTGCTCGGTGCTGGACCCCCCGGCACCCCTCGCGCGCGCGCGCAGGTTGCGGAGTCGCTGCGGCCAAGGGAGCGAGCGCGATGGGGAACCGATCGGGGACAAGGGAAACACCTCGGCGATTGCGGAACCGTTATATACCAAGCCCGCTTCGACGTTTTCAACTGCACCGGTTGTTGTTGCGCGGCGAGAAGCGCAACGCAGAGCACATTCTTGTTCGTTCGCGCGGGTTTCGTGCGGCTGATTAATTTCATGTCATCAAAATAAATCCGTCACGAAAGCAACATCGTCGCTCTTTACCATGCGCGGCGATCGTTACTTAGCCGATAGGTCAGGTGGCGATCGGCACATTCTTCTCAAAGAGGGCGTTCAACACGAATTTGGAGGGCACCCGAGCACAGAGTTCTTCGTGCGGGTAAGACGCTCATCGCGTCGTTCGTGAGTGACTAAAGGTAATTGTCGTATGGCTGCCGGAGAAGTGACGAACGCTCCGAAGGAGGAGACGTGTGCCTGGCGGGATAGAAGGCCCGCCGCGTCGTTGCATTGAAACCCAACTTCACACTTCACGAGAGGATACCTAAATGTCGAAACTCATTCTGAAACCGATCGGCGGGATGGTGGCGGCTGTTGCCGTCGCTGCCTGCTTCACCGCGACCGGCAGCGCGCCGGCCCGGGCGGCAACCACCCCCCTCTACAGCGGCGGCAGCACGCTCGCCGAACTCGTCTATCGCGATCTGTTCAGCTGCTATGGCAGCAACTCCTCGGTCGCGCCGCAACTCGACAATGGCGGCACCGGCGGAGCGGGCGTCGCGTCGGGCGGTTCCGCCTTCACCACTTTCTGCAGCGGTGCGGCGGTCAATTCGACGGTCGAGGCGCTGTATGCCGGCGTCGGCAGCGGCGACGGCAAGCTTGCCTTCACGACGCATAATCCGGCCAATCTCGTGGCCGGCAGCAGGACACCCGGCGGTCCCGATAAGAATCCGCACCCCTATTCGGGCGATCTGAATGGCGGCGGTTCCAGCAATGCTTATTACGGCTCCGACACGGGTGGTACTTACACTTCCGGCACGACCCCGGCCTTCCCGGGCTTCCAATTCGCCGGCAGCGACGACTCGCTGATCGCCGCTGACCTCGCCAACACCGGCAATGGCTATTATGCCCCCGGCAATCCCGGCGCCTCCGGCTTCGGCCCGGCGATTCAGTTCCCGACGTTTGTCACCGGTGTCGCGGTGGCGTTCAATCCGCTCGACGGCAACGGCCATGCGGTCGCCCAACAAGGCAAAAAGCCCGCCGCGATCATTCCGGGCTACACCACCTACGTCGATTTCGATATGAACACGGTGTGCGGCATCTTCACTGGCGCATACTTGACGTGGGATTCTCTGCCGGCAACGTGGAACAACTTGACGAACAAGAGCGGCGCCCAATACGGCACGGGGCCGATCACTGTCACCTGGCGCAGCGACAACAGCGGCACGACCTTCATCTTCACCAACGCGCTGCTCAATCAATGCGGCACCCAAAGCCATCCGGTTGCGGGCATCACCAACTCCGTGCCCGACCAGTGGCTGACCGATGCGGGCATTCCCAACAGCCCGCCATTCACCTCGACCACGGGCTTCTTCCCCAAGGTGAATGCAGCCCACCACTTGCCGTCGAGCTTCTTGGTCGGCGGCGCTTCGGGCAATGGCGGCGTCGAGGCCGCGACCGCCAGCACCAATGGCGCGATCGGCTATCTCTCGCCGGGCTTCGTCAACGGCTATGCTTCGGCTCCCACCGGCGCGCCGCTTGCCGCGGCGGTGCAAGTCGCAGGTACCGCCAGCACCAAGCCGAAATTCGCTCAGCCGACGTTGAAAGCCGTCTCCGCTGTCATGGCAAAGGCGGTGCCGCCTTCGTTCAACGCCGGTTCATGCACCACGGCCACGGGCTGGGCCATGGGCACCTCGCCAGATGGCGTTTGCGCGCATAACCCGATGAATTGGGGCGTTCTCAATCCGGTGCCGGTGCCAAGCTCCAGCACCTATCCGATCGGTGGCTTCACCTTCATCGATATGTACTCGTGCTATGCCAACACGACCGAGGTTGCTGCCTTGGCGTCGACGAAGACGCCAAACGGTCTCTGGTATTGGCACATGAAGAACAGCTCGTCCAGCAAGATCCCTGGCAAAGTGCTGAATGACGACGGCTTCTCGGTGCTGCCGTCCGCTTGGACCAAGGCAATCGAGACGCTCTTGGGCAAAGACGTGAAGACCATGCCCCGTCCCGTTACCTCGACCGCGCCGTTCGCGGACGGTTCGACCTGCTCCGGCACGGGCGCCTAAGCTCGACCGAAGCATAACGCTTCACGATAAGTAGCCTTTCGACGCCTGCCGGCTCGTCCTTCGGGACGGGCCGCGCAGGCGGCTTTTTTGAAGGGTCGATATTGCCAACGGTCGCGTCGCGTCTGCAGAGAAGCTGTCACAAAACTTTCGCCGAAATGACGCGGCTCGCGCGTTATTAAATCGTAAACCCTATTTTGTCAGGGCGGCGTGGGTCCTGCCGAAGCGAGAAAATTTTTGTCCCGACGTCCCTTCTTCTCTCGCAACCGGTTGGCGTTGCTGGCCAGCGTCAGCGTCACGGCGCTTCTGGCTGCCGGCGCGTCCTCGCCCGCGCTCGCCGATCCGGCGTCGCAGCTCTCACCCTCGGCGCTGGCGCGCGCGAGCCAGCGCGCCGCCGCGGTGTCGAGCCCGCTTTCGAGTCCTGCCGTGCAGGCGCAGCTCGCGCTTTCCGCCGCGCACCTCGCTCAGGCCTCGCAGGCGATTCGAAACATGGCGGCCGCGCAAGCGGCGGCCAGCGCCAGCGCCGCGCTTACCCTCAACAACGCGCCGCTCAACGGCAGCGCCTGGAACGGGACGCCGCTTTCGGGACTCAATCCGGTCGACGATACCAATCCCGCGCTCTGGGTGAACGCCGATCCGCTGCAGAAGAGCGGGACGACCGCGACGGTCCAGCAGACTTCGGCCAACGCCATCCTGACTTGGCAAAGTTTCGATCTCAACCGCGGCGAGACCTTGGTCTTCGATCAGCAGAGCCACGCCGACTGGACGGTTCTCAACCGCGTGGTTGCCGGGCCGCCCGGCGCCGGCGGCTCGCGCTTCGTCGCCTCGCCATCCTATATCCTCGGCTCGATCCAGGCCCCCGGCAATGTTTACGTCATCAATCCCAACGGGATCATTTTCGGGCCCAATTCGCAGGTCAACGTCCATTCGCTGATCGCATCCGCGCTCGATGTCGGCAATCCCAACATGTCGACGGCCGAACGCAACGCCTTCTTCCTCAACAACGGCATCACCAACCCGGCGAACGTGCCGGGGAATTTCAGCTTTTCCTACAATGCCAACGACACTCAGGTCGAAGGCGATATCACGGTCGATGCCGGCGCGACCATTACCGCGAATATCGCGCCGTCGATCTCGCCCGACGCCGGCGGCTTCGTCTATATGTTCGCGCCCAACGTGACCAATGGCGGCACCATCAGCACGCCGTCGGGCGAAACCTTGATGGTCGCGGCGCAAGCGGTGCAATTGACGCCCGGCGCCTATCTCGACGCGGGCATCGGCAGCGCGACCGGGAATGGCAGTGGCCAAGCGTTTACGCTGAACACCGATCCAACCTTCCGCGGCGTGGGCGTGAACTTCACGCAACCGGTGCTCTATCCGGGCGGACCGACGACACCCATGGCCGCGCCTTGGCGTCTCGACGGCTCCGGCCAGATTAGCGCGCCGGGCACCGTGACGAATGCCGGCTTCATAGACGCCTCGCGCGGCGTCGTCATCCTCAATGGCGACAACGTCGCCAATAGCGCAGGTGGCGTCATCGAGGCAAATACCGGCATCTCGCGCAACGGCCAAATCTTCCTCGATGGGCGGCTGAATTTGACGCTTGCCGCCGGCAGCACGGTGCAGATTCTGCCTGACGAAACCGGCGAGACCTTGCCGGCAAGCACGATCAGCGACTTTCAGCCCGGCAAGATCGAGATGCAGGGCCATCTCGTCGATTTCGAGCCCGGCTCGCTGGTGATCGCTCCCGGCGCAACGGTCGGCGTGCTTGGCACGCAGCTCGTATCGAGCACCAATAATCCGCCCGGGGACGTCAATATCGGCATCTACCCGCAGGCACTGCTGCTTGATCCTCAGCCTGGGCAGCTATCGGAACTCAGCAACGCTGAGCAAGTTGCGCCGCGAATTTATATGGCGAGCGACAGCACCATCGACGTTTCCGGCCTCGATGATGTCATCCTCCCGATGTCGGCGAATTTCCTGACCTTCAAGCCGTTCGGCAACGAATTCGCCGACCAGCCATTGCAACGCGATGGCGTGCTGGTTGGGCAAAGCCTGACCGTCGACGTAAGACAGAGCGGAACCTTCAACGGCGCGAGCTGGATCGGCACGCCGCTCGCCGATGTCAGTGGTTTGGCGGGCGACATTCCCGTCAGCCTCGACCAGTTGCTGACCACCGGCGGCAAGGTGACGATGTCTTTCGCGAAAGGCAGCAACGGCGACACGACCCAAAGCGGGGCGCAGACCGGCGAGATCGTGATCCAGCAGCGTGCGGTGGTCGATGTCGCCGGCGGTTACATTCAATATCTCGCTGGTCAGAACGCGACGACCGAGCTCCTCACCGCCGATGGCCATGTCGTCAACATCGGCAATGCGAGTCCGCTCCAAACCTATGTCGGAATTGCCGGCGTCTCCACGCTCGACCACGCTCATTGGGGCATTACCGAAACTTTCGTCGATCCGCTTTACGCCGGCCGGACCGAGCCGGGGTATGTCGAAGGGCGCGATGCTGGCACGATCACGCTCAACGGCGCCAGCTTCGTGCTCGACGGGTCCTTCGAGGCCGGCGTGATCGATGGTGAGCTGCAAAACGCGGCCGGAAAACGCCCCTCGGCTTCCACCGCGCATAGTGTTGCAGCCGATCCTATGGCAATGCCGACGGCAGGCGCGTTGACGATTGCCAATATCAATCCTTTCAACGCGAACAGCCTCACGATCGCTGAGGACACGCCGCCGCTGGATGCTGGCTTCCTGCCGGGCGACCCCTTGCCGGCCGACCGGCTCACGGACACGTCGCTGTCGGCTGACTTGCTGTCGCAAGCCGGCTTCGCCCAAATCACGGCGACGACCGGCGGCGTGGTGACAGTCGCGCCCGGCGCGGAGCTTACCGTGGCGCCTCGCGGCTCGATCAGCTTTAAAGGCGGCAGCGCCGATATCGAGGGCCAGCTCACCGCGCATTCGGGCAGCATCAGCATCGAGACGACCTCGAGCGCTAGCGGTCTTCTCGGGCAGGCGCCGTCTGCGAATGCACCAGGCCCGTATAACTTGACGATCGGTTCGAGCGCCGTGCTCGATGCCAGCGGCTTATGGGTGAATGATCGCGGCGCCGATCCGGAATCCGTGGCCGGCGGCGCTTATGTCGATGGCGGCTCGATCAAGCTGCTGACCGACAACAACAGCTTTAACAGCGGCGGTCCAACCGACTATCGCGATCTTACCGGCAATATCATGATCGGCGCCGGCAGCCTGCTCGACGTGTCGAGCGGCGGACGGATCACGACCACCGGCAACTTCCAGCTCGATTCGCAAGGACGCCCGGTTGGCAAGGGCGGCAATATCACGCTTGAAACCTATGCAACAGGCTGGGTCGACAGCAGCGCGGCACCCAGCCAGATCCCGCCGACCTTCGCGCCGCCCGATGCCGGCATCATTTTCGCCGGCGCCGATCATACGGCGGCGGGCATCGTCAACGCCTTCGACAATGCGATCCACGCTTTCGGTTTCGAGCAAGGCGGGACGCTGACGGTTCAAGCGCCAACGATACAGATTGGCGGCGCGGTGCCAATGATACCGACCGACGGCGGCGGGACGCAGAAGGACCCAGGCACTTTCTATCTGCCGCAAAGTTTCTTCGCTGGTAACGCTTTCGGCAGCTATACGCTTTCCTCGGTGGTCGGCGGGACGACGGTTGCCGCCGGGACTCTGACCTTTCAGCAGCAGAATCTCGTCGCCGGCACGGCGCTCGAAAGCCTTGCAACGGGCGGCAAGGCAAGCGCCGTCGCCGGCCTTGGGTTTTTGCCGGATGTGCAGCGCAGCCCGGTCAATCTGACTCTTGCGGCGACCTTGCCGGGCGCGCCGTTCCCATATTCGCCTGACGCCCAGGCGCCGCAAGTCATTTTGACGATCGCTCCGGGCGCGGTGATCAACGCCGATCCCGGCGCTGTGATCAATCTCGACGTTACCGGTCGTGTGTCTTCTGACGCGAGCAGTCAAGCATACCCGGTCGCAAGCCAGATCGGCGTCGCCGAAATCGCAGGCGCGATCCATGCGCCGGGCGGCACCATCAACCTTGCCGGCGGAAATCAATCGGAGTTTTGGCTCGATCCCCAAGCGGTGCTCGACGTCTCGGGCACCGAAGTCGTCAACACGCTGCAAACGCGCTTCACCGCGGGCTCGATCCTGCCAGGCGGTCGGGTAAATGTAACCGGTTCCGCGAGCTCGGCTCTGGTCGCATTGCCTGGTTCGCGGATCAATGTTTCGGGCGCGTCAGGCACGCTCGATTTTCTCGTGGATCAGCCCAGCAACAGCGTGACCGGCCCGCAATACGTGGCGAAGCCGGTCTGGAGCGACGCTGGTGCGATCGATTTCTCGGTCGCAACCTTGCTCTACGACGGCGATTTCCAGGCAAGCGCGGGTGCCGCCCAAGGCAATGGCGGCAGCCTGACCGTAAGCCTGCCGGTCCAGAGCGGCAATATCACCGTTCAGAACGGATTTGCCGTCCCCGCCGGCATGACCCCGACGCAAGATTTGGGGAGCCGCGTTGGTCAGGTTATTTTCGAACCAGATCGCTTGGTCGGCTCCGGGATCGCCAACCTCACTCTGACGGCTGGGAACCTGTCGGGCGATACGATCGCGTCTGCGCCAACGATCAGCTCGGCAGAGAACTACAAGCCCGGTACCATCACATTCTTCGACGCCGTGAACATCGCGGGACTTCAGAGTTTGGCGCTCGATGCCGCGACCATCGCGCTGGCAACCTCGACGGGCGCGACCGCGCCCGCAGACGTTGCTCTCGATGCGAATTACGTCGCGCTGCGCGGCAGCGGCTCCGGCAGCACGCAGGGCGGGACAGGGACGCTCACGGTCAGCGGCGATACGATCGATATTGCGGCGGGCGGTCCCGTCGGTGTTGCACTCGGCTTATCGGGCGTCGCGACCGCCGATTTCATCAGCAGCGGGGACATCCGGTTGCGCGTGCCCTTGGCCGGCATGGCGCAAGATACGACCATGGCCGGCGAGCTGGTTTCCGCCGGCGATATGACTTTCCAAGCCGCGCGGATTTATCCGGTCTCTTCGGTCGATTTCACGCTGAAATCGAGCAACCCAACGGGCACGATCACTTTCCTCGGCAACGGCACCGCCGCGGCGGCGCCGCTTTCGGCCGGCGGCGCCGTGTCCGTCGATGCCGCACATATCGTTCAAGACGGCACGCTTCTGGCACCGCTCGGGACGATTCGCCTCGGTGCCGAGTTGATTGCCGATCTCAGCCCGAACGATCCCGACACGGGAAACTTCGTTGCGACTCAGAGCGTGACCCTGGGCGCCGGCAGCGTGACCTCGGTTTCGCTCAATGGTGCGATTGTTCCTTACGGGCAAACCGCCGATGGTGCCAATTGGAGCTACAACTCCTTGAACGGCACGCCGCTTGCCGGACCGCCGGAAAAGTCGCTTTTTGTCAATGGCGCGTCGGTCACGATGGCGGCCGGTTCCACGGTCGATCTCGGCGGCGGCGGCGATATTCAAGCGATGGAATTCGTGCCCGGCACGGGCGGGACGCGCGATGTCCTCGCCGGGCCCAACGTTTATGCCATCGTTCCGGGTTACAACCCCGCGGCCGCGCCGGTCGATCTCGATTTCCTCGCCAATCTCGGCGATTCGGTTCCGGCTGCCGGCAGCAGCGTCTTTCTTTCCGGCGGTCCCGGTTTGCCGGCCGGCATCTATACCTTGCTGCCGGCGCATTACGCGACGTTGCCCGGCGCCTATCGCGTCACCGTGCTGCCGAATTCGCAGGATGCGTTGGCAAGCAGAAACACGGTGTTGCAAGACGGCACGATCGTCACGGCCGGCCATTTCGCCAATCCGGAGGCAGGCACGCAGTCGGCGCGCAGCGTCGCGTTCGAGGTTCAGTCGTCTTCCGTCTGGCGGCAATACAGCGAGATCGACCAGACGTCGGGCAATAGCTATTTCGCGCAGTCGAGCTTCGCGAATTCGGCCGGCGCGCTGCCGCGGCTGCCGATCGATGCCGGCCATGCGGTTTTCAACGCGTCGAGCACGCTCGATTTGAGCGGACAGCTCCTGTCTACGCCCGGCGCAGGCGGGCGCGGCGCCGAAGTCGACATCTCGGCGCAAGATATCGAAATTGTTTCTCGCGGCGCCACGGCGAGCGCAGGCTATGTCGGAATCGACGCGACGGAGCTTACGGATCTCGGTGTGGATAGCCTGCTGATCGGCGGCGTGCGCGGCGCCGGCAGCGATGGCGACGTCATCACAGCGGTCGCCAACAGCGTCGTCGTCGCCAACGACGCGAGCGCGCCGCTTGTCGCGCCGGAGCTTATTTTCACAACGAAGGTCGGCTCGACCGCGAATGACCCGAACGCCGCGCGCAGCCTCGAAGTGGACAGCGGCAGCGTGATCGAGGCCGCGGGCGCGCTCGCGCCCGGAAGCGCAACCGCTTATAGGATCGGCGACGTCGCCAACAAGATCCGCGGCGAAGGTGCGCTGTTGAGCGTGTCCACGGGTTCGCCGCTCGCTATCGCACGCCAAAACGTCGCGTCACCGGTTGCGCTCCTTAACATCATGGCCGGCGCAACCATCGCGGGCCCGTCGCTGACGCTCGATTCGACCGATCTCATCACGATCGATGGCGCAAGCTTGAGCGCCTCCAGCGTCAGCATCGCAAGCCGCGATATCAGCTTCGGCGCGGTTCCCGCAAAGGCCGACGGTTTCACGGTAACGGCCGGCACCTTGGCGCAGCTCGAGCAGGCCCAAACGCTGAGTCTGCGGACCTATGGCAAAGGAGCCACGCCCGGGACGATCAACTTCTACGGCACGTCGGGCGTCTCGCTCGGCGCCGCCGGTAGCGAGCTCACGCTCGATACCAGTGCGCTCGTTGCCCAGAACGGCGGCACCGTGACACTCGGCGCCGACACGGTTCGGTTGGTGAATTCTGGCATCGCGCCGCCGACCATTGTTGCGGGAACCGGCAGCCTTCAGGTCAATGCGACCAACATCGATCTCGGCAGCGGCGACAAAGTGCTGAGCGGCTTCGCCTCGGCCAATTTCGCGGCATCGCAAGAAATCGCGTTCGTGAATACTGGCTCGCTCGCGAGCGGCAGCGCCAATCTTGGGTTCAACGCGCCGCGCGTCCTGGTCGGGGCCGGCGCGCAACAAGCGGTGACGAGCGCCGGCTCCGTGAGCTTCGGCCAAGCAGGTGCGAACGCGCCGGTGTCGCAGCCGGATCTCGGCGGCACGCTGATCGTCACCGCGGCCTCGATCAGCGACAACACTTTGATCGAGGCGCTCGCGGGCGGCGTCACGCTCGAGGCGACGACGGGCGACGTCGCGCTTGGCTCGGACGCGGCGATACTCGCGACCGGCTTCGTCCAGAACTTCTTCGATGTTTCGCGCATCGCGTCGGGCGGCACCGTTCAGCTTCTCGCCGATCACGGCAATGTTACGGCGGCAACGGGCGCGGTCATCGACGTATCGTCGGCTGCCGGACAGCCGGGCGATGCCGGCACGGTGGTGTTATCGGCGCCCAATGGCGTGTTGTCGTCGAATGGCGGCGCGTTCGATTTTGGCGTCATCGCAGGCTCGGTGCCGCGCGATGGCGGGGGCAGTCTGACGATCGACGCGCAAGGCATCGGGACGACGGCGCTTGCTCTGCCGTCGCTCTACAGCAATGCGGTTTCGATCGAGCTGCGCCAAGGCAATCTCGACATCGGTCAAAATCTCACCGCGCAAAACGTTACCTTGACCGCGGATGCCGGTGTGATCACGGTCGATGCAACGATCGACGCTTCCGGTGCCAAAGGCGGAACGATCGCGCTCTGGGGCGGCCAAGGCGTCACGCTTGACGCAGGCAGCCAGCTCCTCGCCACCGCCTCGGACCCGACCAAGAACGGCGGAAGCGTCGTCATCGGAACCGAGGTTGCGGGAACGAACGGCTCCGCGTCGCCGGGCGTCATCGATCTGGCGGGCGGCATCATCGACGTTTCCAACACGGCTAATGCGGCGAATGGCGGGGCGGTGCGCTTGCGCGCGCCGCTGATCGGCGCAAGCAACGACGACGTTCCCATCGATCCCGTGAATACGACCATTGCCGGCGCCAGCAGCGTGACGGTCGAAGGTTTCGAAGTCTTCACGCCGGAGAACAGCGCGTTCAATGGCGTCATCGATCCGTTGAATCAACCGGGCTTCTACGGCTCCTGCGATGCCGCGGGTGTTTGCACCGGGACCTTGGTGAGCTTTGTCGAGAACTTCGGCCTGTCGGCTTCATCGCAAGCGAAATTCGCCTCGATCCCGGCGAGCATTCTCCATTATCAGCCCGGCATCGATCTCGTTAACGACAATCCCAATGTCAACAATGGCGACATCACCGTCGCGAGCAATTGGAATCTCGCATCCGGCATTTACGATCCGACGACGCAGCAGATTACCAAGCTGTTCTATCGGGTGGGAGAATCGCCGACCGGCGAGGCGCCGGCCTTGACCTTGCGCGCCGCGCGCGACGTCAGCATCAATGCCGATATCAGCGATGGATTCTTCCAGACCGAGAACCGCACTGATCCGACTTATGTCGCGGCGCTCAATAAATGGATCAAGAATTTCGGTGGCGGCGCGGTCACGAGCAACGATGGCGGCTACATCCTGGCGGGTGCCGCTTATGCCGAAGGCGCGACGCCTCCGCCCGTGGCGCCATACGATCCTTTGGCCAACGTGATCAGCCCGGTCGGCAGCGCCAATGATCAAGCGCCCATCGCCGAAGCGGATCTCTTTCCCTTGATCGCGGATCCCAATGGCGCGATCGTCGGACCCACCGGCAATTTTACCGCGATCGGCTCGTCGTCTTATCGCATCACCGCCGGCGCCAATTTGGGGAGCGCCAATCCGCTTGCAGTGCAGCCGCTCGCCAGCTTTGCTGACAACAACGGCACCGCGCTCGCCGGCCATGGCAATGTGGTGCTCGACGGCCACACGCATGTGACGTCGGTCTTTGGCAACTACAACATCCCCACCATCGTCCGCACCGGCACGGGCTCGATCGACATTGCCGCGGCCCGGGATTTCATCCTCGCCGATACCTTGGCGCCCGGCGTCGTTTACACCGCCGGCCGCAATGCGGCCCCATTGCCCGATCCGGGCTTCACCATGGAACCGATTTCGCCGGGTTCCAGCACGCTCATTCCGGTCGCCACCAATCCCAGCGGATTTCTCTCGCCGCAAATCTTGCGCTGCAGCCCGAATGATGGTTGCTTCCCCGACGGCGTCATCACCGCGCCCGCTTACCCGGTTGACGGCGGCCACCTGACCGTCTTCGCGCAGCAGGATATCATCGGCAATCAGCTTCCTGACGTTGTCTCCTCGGGAAACAACGTCTCGACCGGCGGCGCGGCGACGGCCGCGGACCGAGAGTATTTCTGGCCCTGGCTCATCGCGCAGAGCACCGCATTGTCGGATACCGAAGCCGGCGCGTTCTCGCCGCTCTCGGCTCTTCTCTCGACCGGAACGGCGTCCACGCCGGCACAAACGAGCTGGTGGATCAATTTCGGTAGCTTCGATCAAGGGCTGATGAGCGTCGGCGGCGACATCACCGTGACCGCGGGGCGGGACATCAGCCGCTTAAGCGTGTCGGCGCCGACGACCGCCCGGGTCAGCGGCGGCCTGTCGGCGACGCTTGGCACGGGAACGGTTGTTGCCAATGTGCCGGTCATGAATCTCAATCCGAGCGGCGATCTTACGGTCATTGCAGGGCGCGACTTGCTGAGCGGTGCCTATTACGAGGGATCGGGCGATGCGACGATCCGCGTGGGCGGTTCGGTCGCGCCGAATTGGGCGGTCAAATTCACGTCCAATGGCCAGACCGAGGCGGTATCGACGGTGCTTGCGGTCGATACCGGCACGATCACGCTCGACGCGCGAGGGTCCATCAATCTCGCCGGTGTCGTTAGCGCGACCTCGCTGCGCAATGTTGCCGATACGTCCGTCCATGCGAGCGCGTCGATGTGGGTATCGAGCTATGGCCCGAACAGCAAAGTTGCGCTGGAAGCGGTCTCGGGCGATGTACTGGTCAATTCGCTGTCGGATCCCACTATTCTGACGGATTCGCGGAATGAGGATAACGGCAGCAGCCCGGGTTTCCCCGGCGTGACCAATGATCCAGCGAACTTTGAGGCCGCCGCGTTGTTGGGCAATGTCGCGGTCGCCAATTCGATGGAGCTGGCTGCCTCACAGACCGGCTCGCTCGATCTTCTCGCTGACGGCTCGGTGCGGACCTATTTCAGCCAAAAAAACGGCGTCGAAAGTTACCTTCAGCCTGACGCGATCATCGCCGGCCCATCCTTGGTCGAGCAGGTTTTCGATCCGGCCAGCCCTTTGGCGGGGTTTGGGCCGGCGCCGGGCTCGCCCGCTGCCGATATGGGCGCTCTTCTGTTGCACACAGGCGATTCCAATCCTGACTTGTTCTACGCCGTCTCGGGCGACGTCGTATCGGGGCCGGCGGCCAGCGGCGGCGCACCGGTCAATTCGACCACTGCGCCGCTCAGCTGGGAGATCGACAAGCCGGCGGTTGTGCGTGCCGGGCAAGACATTATCGACCTTTCGTTCTTCGGCCAGAATCTCGCGCCGACCGACGTCACGCAGATCATCGCCGGGCGGGATCTCTTCTATACCGGCGCGTGGCAGACGGCGCTGGGCAGCACGCTCAATGGGATTATCCGCGCGGCAAACGGCATCGGGGAGAATAGCGCCGGCCTCAGCCTCGCGGGTCCTGGCTTCTTCGACATCGAGGCCGGACGTAATCTTGGGCCTTTCCTTCCGGCCTTCGCCGACGCCCTGGCGGCCAACATTCCGGGCGACAAAACCGGCACGGGAATCATCACCTTCGGCAATACGCTGGCGGTCGGAAATCGCCTGATGCTCGACGACCAGAATCCGGCCAATGGAAACTTCAATTCCTTCGCCAACGACCAGAATTTCCTTTTGCCTCGACAAGGCGCCGATATCGTCACGCTTTTCGGCGTCGCCAAGGGCGCGGACTACCAGGCGGTCATCAACACCTATATCAATCCGGCGACGGCGACGTCGGCGCAGAACTACATGCCGGCGCTCCAGCTCTTCATCCAAGAGCTCACGGACCCCGCCGGTCCCGTGCCCTCGGCCGATCAAGCCTGGGCAGATTTCAATGCTTTGTCGCCAGAGCTGCAACATATCTTCGTCGACAACCTCTTCTTCGCGGTATTGCACCAAGCGGGCAATACCAAGCAATACGCCGACGGCTATTCGATCATCGACACGCTGTTCCCGACGTCGCTGGGCTATACCGACAACGGCGCCAACGCCAATGGACCGGCCAGCCGCGTCGCGACCGGAAATCTCGAGATGTTGCACGCGACGATCAAAACCCTGCAAAGCGCGACGATACCGGTTCAGCGGCTGGACGGCTTCACGAGCGAAGGCGCCGCCGGCGGCGACATCTTCATTCTCGGGCCCGGCGGCAACATCGATGTCGGTTCCGAGGCCGTCGAGGTCAATCCGAATCTCACCAACAGCTCGCTCGGCATTTTGACGCTCGATAATGGCACGATCGACACCTTCACCGACGGCAGCGTCCTCGTCGACCAAAGCCGGGTTCTCACCGTGCAAGGCGGCAACGTCCTGATGTGGTCCTCGAACGGCGACCTCGATGCGGGACGCGGTGCGAAATCGACGGTGGATTTCAAGCCGCTGACCGTCGGCTTCGACAATGCCGATGTGCAATTCCTCAATCTCAACGGCTTGGTGACGGGAGCGGGCATCGGCACGATCCAGGCGACGCCCGATGCGCCGCCCGCCAGCGTGAGCCTGATTGCACCGCGCGGCACGGTCAATGCGGGCGCCGCCGGCTTGCGTTCGTCCGGCAATCTTTCCATCGCCGCGTTGCAAGTCTTGAACGCGGCCAATATCTCGGCGGTCGGCAGCGTCAGCGGCGTGCCTCAGGCGGTGTCCGTCAATCTCGGCTCGCTCGAAAGCGCGGGCTCGACCGCCGGCAGCGCCGCGCAGACGGCGCAAGACGCCGCCGCGGCCGCAGGCCGGAATAGCCAGGGCACGCCGCGCGAGCTCCCGTCACTGATCACGGTCGAAGTGCTGGGTTATGGCGGCGATACTGGCGGCAATAGCGGCAATGCCGATTGCTCGTCGTCCAATTCGACCAATTGCGACGCGCCGTGACACTCGACCTTGACTTCCGCCGCGGCCAGCGCCGCCGGAGAGTTCATCCGCGCGGGTGAATTGTCGGCCGTTTCGCGTATGGCAATCCCCTGCGCGTGCAGGAATTCGGCGGCGGCTTTGCCGCTGACCGCGAGCCGGATTTCGCGCGCTTGTTCGCTGGCGGCAAGCGATCCCTGCAGCACGAGCTTGCTCTCGAGCACGCCGATGACGAGGCCGTTGCCCGCGATCACGGGGCTGCCGCTGCTGCCCGGCCTGGCATCCGAGATCAGCGCGATGCGGCGCGACGCGCGCTCGTCGAGCACCATGCTGTTGAGCACCGCGGTTTGCGCCTGAGCGCCGTTATGGAGCGCCGACATCAAGGGGGCATAGCCGAGGATCGTAACCATGGCGCCGCTTTCCGGCGCCGTCGGATCGAAAGCAACCGGCTCGCCGAAAGGCGCGTCGATCCCGAGCAAGGCGAGATCGTCGGTCGCGCTCGTCGCGATCAAGCGCGCGGTTTGCCGTTTGCTCTCGCCGCTAATCTCGATACGCCCGCAATTGGTGACGAGGTGGCGCGCCGTGAGGACGTGGCCGTCGCGATCGACGAAGAATCCAGAACCCCAATAATAAGTGTTCGCGTCGAGCCCCAATGCAGGAGCGGCGGCCATGAAATCCACCCTGCTCCTCGGCGTCGGCGCGCAGGACGCCGTTGCTGCCAGCGCCAAGCCGGCGAGCCAGAAAACGCACCTCATGCGGGCTCCCGTCGAATTGAAGCGGCGCCGCGAAAAAACGGCCGCCGGTCACGACGGAAGTAGAGCAGGGCATCCGGAAAAATCCGGTTAAGAGCGGTGTGTCGCTACGCCGAATGGCGCGAACACGGCGCGCGCATCAACTTCGCATTAACCGCGTTTTGGTGAACGAATCCGCGGATCGCGCGTTGTCGGAATCGCCGCGATGCGACAACGCGTCGCGCTGGCGATCGCGGCGGAGAAGATTACTGCGCTGTCTGGAAGACTTTCTGCAAGCCGATCTCGTTGACGGAAATCGGTGTCTTCTCCAGCAAGCTCGCGAGATAGGCTTGCTCGTTTTCCTGCGCTTTGCGCTGGCGCAGCGAGGCGACGATCGTTGCCTTCACATCGGCAAGCGGGCGCGGCGCGGCGGGCTTCGTATCCATCATGCGCACGATGTGCCATCCCGCCGTCGATCGGATCGGATCGCTTACCTCGCCCTTGTTCATGCCGGCGATCTGACTGCGGATTTCGGGAATGATTTGCGCCTCGGCCGTCCAACCCATATCGCCGCCGCGCGCGGCGCTTTCCTTGTGGTCGGAGTTGGCGCGTGCAAGGTCTTCGAAATTGGCGCTTTTGGCTTTGGCCTTGGCGGCCAAATCGGCGATCCTTTTTTGCGCGGCCGCTTCGGCGTTCTTGTCGCTGCCGGATGGCAAGGCGACGAAGATTTGCTCCAGCCGATATTGCCGCGGCACCATGAAGCTGTCGCGATTGAGGTCATAGGCCGACTGAATCTCGGCGTCGGAGGGAAAATCGGCGGGCGGAGCGGTGATCGAGGCAAGATAGCTGCCGACGATCGCCTGGTCGCGGGCGCGCGCGATTGCCGCCGCTACGTCCGGGCGCTGATCCCAATTCTTGGCTTTGGCCTCGCTGAGAACCGCCATGCGCGCGATTTCCATCCGCACGAGCCGGTTCATGATCTGTGGATCGTTGCTGGCCTGGGTTCGAACGGAAGGATCGAGCGCCTGGACGAAGCCGCGTAGCTGCCCCACGGTGATGTCGCTGGTCCCCAGGCGCGCGACGACATCCGCCGCTTGGTCTGCGGCTGCGGCGAGGCCGACGATTGCGATGGCGGCGCAAACGGGAAAGACGCTGCGCGCGATGTGACGGCGAAGGCCGCTGGCGAAATATGTCATGGGTGGTTCTCCGATTTTAGTTCGGCATAACGCGATGCTGGCGGGCGATTGAGGCTGCGGACCACGGACGCGCTTATTGCGGTTGGCTGGTTCGCGGCCCCGGCGGTTGGACTTTGTTGTCCAGCAGCTTGTCCTGATAATCCTGGACCAGGTTTTCCAGCTCGACGCGTTTAATCCCGGTCACCGGCTCGCTCGATGCGAGGCTCTGAAAGACGCCTTTTTTGTCGTAGAGGCCGAGAATCTCCAGGCCGAGCTTGTAAAGCTTGTCGTTCTTGTCCTGACAATTATCGGCCCGCTGGCGGGTTTCGACGAGCGATGCTTCGAACCGGGTGGCATCGGCATCGCGCGTGCGCGCCATGGTCGCGGCTTCCTGATAGGCGGCCTGCAGCTTGCCGAAATTGGCGCGTTCCTGATCCAGCGCGGCGCTGACGCTTTGCAACTGGTCCTTCGCTTGCTGCAAAGCGGTCTGCGTTTCCTTGGCGTCGCTGCGCAGCTTCGCGAGCTCTTCCTCCTGCGCTGCGGCCTTTTGCGTCAAGGCAAGGGTATCGCGCTCGTTCTCCGACTGCTTGGCCTGCAAGGTCGCATTTTGGTCTTCGAGCTGGCGAAGCTGCACGGTCGCCGTGCGCAGCGCCGCCCGCAACCGGCTCTCCGGATCGTCCTTCTGCTGCGCCTGTGCTTGCACCAGGCCGAGCAGAAGGACGAACGCTACGACCGCAAGTCCGGCCGCGCGCCGCTGTTCAGAAGCGCGCATTGAGATCGACCTGAACCACGTCGACCGAATAGGGCGGACCGCTGATCTCGCTGGCGCTGAGCCAACGGCCGGTGAGCCAGACGTTATGCGCGACGCCGAGATTGGCGCCCAGAATGTAGCCTTTCGCATTGGTGCCACCGAGGTGAAAGTCGGAATCGGTGAAGGCGTCGACCACGGCGTCGGATTCGATGTATTTGTAGGCGGCGCTCACGTTCCAATCCCAACGCTCGTTGATGGTCGGATGGCCTACGGTCACACGTGCTTGGAACCCGTTGGCGCCGCCGGCCCAAGGTCCGGGCAGGGCGTTGCCATTGGCGTCGGTGCCGGGCGAGGGACCCAAATTGTTCCACGGCCCTCTTCCGATGATCGCATTCTTGTTAAAGCCGAGATTGGTAACGAAGTCGCCATCGAAGATGACGTGGATCGGATCGAATCTCGCATAGTCGAATTGGCCCGTAAGGTTGAGCTCGTGGAACTTCGCCGCCAATCCGTAGAAGAAGAACTCGTGTGGGTTCGTCGGGTCTAGGTTAACTGTATTGCGGATTTCGAAAAGCGTGTTGCCCTGCTGGAGGAAATCGGGACGGCTGTCATCGGTATTACAGACGTCAGCTGAGCTGGTTGGCGCGCAGGGACTCGAAAACTTGCCGTCGATATTGGTGTAGTAATAGAGAGCCGCGCCGACTTTCAGGTTGTAGTCGTGGCTCGGCTGCCAGCCCAGCCCCGCCTGTGCGCCGAACAGCCATTTGTCGCGGCTATTCTCCTTAAAGGCGGTATTGTCCGGAAAATTGAACGGCGTATTCTCGATCGGGAAGGCGCCAGCCGTGAAGAACGGCGTGAAGCCGCGTTTTAGCTGCGGCGCGATCTGCACCGCGACACCGTCGAAGTTGAGCTCCGGCGACCAAACCAGATCGGTATAGAACCACGGATTGGCGATTCGTCCGGCCGATATGGTCGCCCAGGAGGTCGGCCGATAGATCAACGCCAAGCGATCAAGAAGGATGTTGTCCTTGTTGAGCGTCGTGCCGAGGGTCTGATTGGTCGAAACCGGATTGGTCGTGTTGCCGGTGGCGAGTCGGACATCGGCGGTGAAGCCATCAGCAATGTCGATGGTTGTGCCCAGCCGTGCACGTATGCGCATACGCTGGCGGTTGGCCGTTGTATTCAGTTGCGGTGCTGGCGTGCCGGCGGAATTGTCCAAGTCGAACGGCGTCGCGCCGTCAAGCGCTGCGAAATTGGGGATGGTGGCATTGCGCTGATCGAACAGATCCCATTCATAGCGCAGCCGGAAATCGCCATAGGGATGAAAGCGCTTGGTCCATTCGGGCAAGGCGTTGGGCGCGGCCCAGTTCTCGGCTTTCGCCTGCTGCAGGACTTCCTGCTTCACCTCGTCGGTGATCTGGTTTTTCACGATCTGCGGTATGTAAGGAACGCGCACGCTGATCGTAGCGGCCTGGGCGGAGGGCGCGGCGCTCGGTGACACGACGCTCGGCACCGCGACATTGGTGATCGCCGCCGTGCTCGGCGCGGGGGCCGCGCGCGCGGCGGCGACAGCTTCGTCCTGCGCCTGATGGATAAGCGCATCAGCCTTGGCGCGGGTCAGCACGCCTTCCTGTACCAAGAGATTGATCAGGTTGATGACGACGGCGCTCGAAGCCGGCGCGCTCGTTGGCGGGATCGTCGCCGGTGCGGCGACGGCCGGCGCCGGGGGCGTGGGCGGGTGAAGGACGACCCGCTCGGGATTGGCCGTTGTCGCGACCGCCGCCGGCCGTGGTGCCGGCGGGTGCAGGATAATCGGCTCGGGATCCTGCGCGGCCGCAACCGTCGAGGCTCTCGGCGCAGGCGGATGGAGAATGATCGGTTCGGAATCCTGCGCCGCCGCCATACGCAGCGGCCACGCCGCCATGAAAGCGCACAGCAGCAAAGCGGCCGCACCCTGAAATTCGCGGCATCGCCGGCTTTCGCCGCGGCCGAACATGCTCGTTTTCTTCATCGCTCCCACTTTTCCCTCACCCGGCATCGTTCTGTGCCGAGCTGTCCTCAGACGCCGACCGCTTCGCTTGTTTCAGCTTGGCGGTTTGGCGTCGATACGCAGATTGACCGGCTGTGGCATGTCGTGCGGCGGCGCTTGCGGCAGGGCCGGCATTTCCGCGAGCGCCTGTTGAATGTGATCGTCGATGTCGCGATTGCCGGTCGTGCTGATGAGCTTGACCCGGTCCGGCTTGCCGCTCGCCGAGAGCCACACCGCCAGGCTCACGCGGTAGCGGCCGTTGCGCAGCTTGTCGTCCTTTTGCAGCGCGTCCTGGATTTGCTTCTGAATGATGCTGGCATACCAGCCGAAGCGGCTGCCGCCGCCGCCGCCATTGCCGCCGATCAACGAATCGCCGCCCGGCCTGCCGCCCAAGCCGAAAGAATTGCTGCCCGGCCCGCCCTTCGCGTCGAGCGCCAAGGGCTCCGGCGGCTTGTCGGCCTCTTTCGGCTTGTCGAGCGGCTTTTCGTCTTTCGGCTGCTCCAGCATCTTCTGCGGCTCCGGCGGCTTTTGCACCGGCGGCGGCGGGGGCGGTGGAGGCGGCGGCGGTTCGACCAGCTTCAGCGTGACGACTTCCATCACATGCTTCTTCGGTCCGGATTCGCCGCTGACGAAATGGTAGACGCCGTAACCGGCGCCAAGCAGCAGCACGGCCAGGACGGCAAAAAGCCCGCTGCGGCGCCGCCAGCCCGTCTTCGGTTCGTCTTGCGGCTCCAGATTTATTTCACGAGACGCTGGGTGACGAGGCCGAGCTGGCTGATTTGCAGCTTGCCCATCAAGGCGAGGACGTCGATCACGGATTTGTACTGGACCTCGGCGTCGCCTTTGACGACGTAAGGCGTTGTCGGATCGATCGCCTGCTGTTGGCGCAGTCGGGTTTCGAGCTCGTCGAGCGTCACCGGATAAGTGTCGAGAAAGATATGGCCGTCATTGGTGATCGAGATCGCCTTGGTCTTGGGCTTGGCGAGGCTGGGCGTGTCGCTGGCTTTGGGCAGGTTGACGCGAATCCCTTGCACCGATGCCGTCGTCATGATGATGAAGATGACCAGCAGCACATAGGCGAGATCGAGCATCGGCGTGATATTGATGTCGTCATAGGGCTTGCTTTCGCTTTGCACCTGCATCGCCGTTACTCCGCCGCGAGGTTTTGGGGTTCGGGACGCGCGTGATAAGCCTCGGCCAGCCGCGTCGCGAATTCGTCGACGAAGACGTGCATGTCCGTGGTCGCGTCTTTGATTTGGCTGATGAGGTAGTTGTAACCGAAGAGCGCCGGGATCGCGACCGAGAGACCGGCGACCGTGGCGACCAGCGCGGCCGCCATGCCAGGCGCGATCGCGTTGATGTTGACGTCGCCCGAGGCGGCGATCGCGGCGAAGGTGATCATGACGCCGACCACCGTGCCGAGGAGGCCGAGGAACGGGCCGCCCGAGATCGCGATGGTCAGGAGCACCATCGAGGCGTTGAGACGCTGCCCTTCGCGCGCCGTCACGCCGTCGAGATTGGCGCGGATGGTGGCGATCGCCTGCGGCGAAAGCCGCCGCGTCTCGGATCCCTCATGCATGCCTTCGAAACGTCGGCCCAATTCGGCGGCGGCGGCGCGGTAAATACGGTAGAGAGGCGATACGTGCACGGCTTGTCGTTCTTTTGCGGCGACCGAGCCGTCGAAGCGGCCGAAATCGACCCCGGCCTTGGCGAAAGCGTCGAGAAAGCTTTTGTTGCCGCGCGCGACGCGCCGGACATAAAGCGTCTTGGTGACCATGACGACCCAGCTGATCACCGCCATCAGCGCCAACATGCCGATGACCACCCAGCCGTCGAGCGTCACCGATTTGAGGATGACCCCCATATAGCCGCCGCTGAACCAGCTGGCGTGCTGTTCGTCGGTGCCATAGGCGGTCAGCTTCTCGTCCTGGCCCTCGCTTGCGAAAGTGCCGGCGATGAAGCCGGCGCTGCGCGCGATCTTCGAGATCTCGAGCTCGTCGAGCTCGCCGACGAATCCGTTGCCGGTGACGGTCCCGGTCATGTCCGCATCGGCACCCACGCTCGCCGTCCCGCCGAGCGCCGGCAAAGTCGCGGCCAAGCTCGTCTTCGGCTGGCCATCGACATAGATGGTGATGTGATCGGAGGCCGTCACCGCGACGTAATGCCAAGTGCCGGCGCCGATCGGATCGATCGGGCTCGAGCGCTGCGTCGTCGTGCCGTCGCTGACGCTGACATAGGGCACGTCCTGATCAAGTCCGATGAAGAAATTCGCGCCGCCGTCATGCTTGGCAAAGAGCATGGCCGCGTCCTGCGCCGCGTCCGGTTTCACCCAGGCCGCCCAGGTGAAGCCGCCGCCGGGAATCGCCAACGACGGCGAGCCCGGCAGGACGACCGCACTCTTGCCATCGAAGCGGACGCCGCTGCCGATTTGCGAGGCGGAAACCGTCTGGGCCGAGGTCAGCGCGTTGTTGGCATAGGCGGTCTGGTCGCGCGGCGGCGCGTTGCGGTCGGCGAAGTGATAGATGAGGGCGGTGTCGCCATCATAGGTCCCGTGCGGGTCCTGCGCATCGGGCGCGCTCTGGTTCCCGAAATAGAGCCAGATTTTGGTCGGGGCGCTGGCACGGATGGTCGGAACATCGACCCAAACCAGCGCGATGCCGAGCGTGCCGTCGTAGCTTTCGATATGAAATTTCAGCGGCGTCTTGTCGTCATCGGCGATGAAACGCAGATCGCTGCCATCGTCCTTGGCGTTGGTGAAATCGAAATTCCCGTCATGCAGCCGCAGCAGCAGCGGCATGCGCCCGGCATCCTCGACGAGGCCCGCGCCTTTTGCGCCGGCATCGATCGTGATCTGCTTGCGATAGGTCCAGTCGTCGTTCCACCACGCCTTGGCCGCGTGAGGAAACAACAACAGTCCGAGCAGCAGCAAGCCCAGTCCCGGCTTAGACATCCATCCCCCAAAAAACCGCGCCCGGCGCTCCAACGTCCCGGCCCTCATCGTCAAAACTCCGACCACAACCGGAAATGAACTCGGTAATCGCCCGCCCGCGTCGCGGCGCTGTCCAAGAGTGGAACGGCAAAGTCGGCGGCGGCGTTGAGTACATCCATCGCTTTCAACCGCGTGCCGATCCCGACGCTGCTCATCACGAAAGACGCTTTCTGCTCCGCCAGCGGCTCGCGCAGCCACAGCGCGGCGCCATCGACAAAAGCCAGAAAATGCCAGTCATTGATGCGCGGCGAAATCCAATTGCCGACCGACGGGGTGCGCAGCTCGACCGTGCTATGCGCGCCGTAATCGCCGAGACTTTCGGCCTCGAGGTAGCCGCGGACCGTGTTGGCGCCGCCCGCGCTCATTTGCTCGCTGCTGAGCAGCGGGTCGGGCGTGATCTGGCCATCGATTTTGCCGTAAGCGACAAAGCCCCAGGGCAAGGGCTGGCTGCGGCTGAGATCGGCCTTCAGATAGACGTATTGCCGCAGACTGTTGAAGCGTTGCGCGTCGAATTTGTTGCTGGCGCTGCCCATCGGCAGCGCGACATTGAGCGACGCGTCGGCCTGGGTCGTGGCATCGCCTTGCTGCAAGGTCGCGGCATAGGCGAGGGTCATCGGGTAATAGAGAACCGGCGCATTGGATGGGATGCCGCCGGTGACCACGTTCTGGCTGAGGGACTTGCGATCGATCCCGGCGGTGATCGACTGGAAGAACGTGGCGTCGCCCGGCAGGTTGACGATCGCGCGCGCGCCGAAAATATTGCCTTTGCCGACGACATCGGTTCCGGCGATCGCCGCGACATTGCTGTCCGAATGCACGCCGTAAAGGAGAAAGCTGACGGCGCTTTCGGGCAAGCGGAAGAGATAGCTGCCCGACAGAACCTTCGCGTTGTCCGGATCTTGCGGTGCTATCTGATAGGAAAGATTGATGCTGTGGCCGAGCTGCCAAAGATTGTCGTAGCTGACCGAGGCGACGGTCCGCAGCGGCCTGGTGTTCTGATTGTATTGATTGTTGAGTTCGACGCTCGCATGGAGCGGCAAATGGTCCTCGACCTGCAGCTCGACATCCACGGTTCCCGGCGCGCGCCCCGCAACGAGGCGCGGCGTGACGCGCAGATCGGGGTTCTGATTGAGCGCCACGATGTCGTTCTGAACCTGGGGCATGTTGAGAACGGTGCCCTCGGCCACCGACGGCGCGGTCGCTTTGATCTCGCTCAAGGAATGATATTTGGAATTGACCACGCGTAATCGACCGACGGGATTTTCAACGACTTGCAGGTGGATGATGCCGCTGTCGATGCTTTGCTGCGGGATTTCGACCTGCACGGTTTGGAAGCCGCGCGACTGGTAGACCTGCTCTAGCGCGTCGCGCGCCTGGTCGACATCGGCGGCGTTGCGGCTTTCGCCCAGAAAGGGATAGACGGCTTCTTCAATGTCGGGAACGCTGAGAACCGAATTGCCGTCGACAACATATTCAAGAATATCGAACCTCTTCTCGGTATTATTTTGGGTGCCGGCTTTCGGAGCCGCGTCGGGCGCAGCGTTCGCGTCACGGTCGTTGGACTGTGCCATGGCACTCAACGAGGTGAGGCAATACGCTAGAACCACGAGCCCTCGATAAGGGTTCGGTATAAAAGTTCTCGCGCGCACCAACTCCCCTCCGGTGCCGATCAGTCGAACCGCCGTTCCGGTGGAACGCCGACGAGCTTCATCGCGGCAGATGAAATCTTTCTACCTGCAAGCTGTTGCAGTTATATGTCAGGAAAAGAGCCGACTTTGCGGTGTGAAACCGCCACGCGCGCCGATGTTTCTTTGGCGCCGGAAGGATGGCCGCTTAGTGCGACAGCAAAGGGCTTACGTAAACTCGTTCGGGGCGCTGCGGCTGCGCCGAGCGGCCGAACGCATCGCCCATTTTCTGGCGCGCTGCGGTCTCGTCGACGATGCCGATCGTGTTGGTCGCGGAATGCGTATCGATGGGCGCCGCCGGCTGGGGCACTTGCTGTTGCCGCGCGACATCGCGGTTGAGTTGCGCGTTGATGCAGTTGAGATAGGCGGTGCGGTCCTCGCCGATGCGCACATCGACGCAGGTCTGGGTTTCCGTCGCAGATGAGGGGGATGACGACAAGTCGTCCGCCGCCGCCGGCACTGCCGTCGTCAGGATGGCCAGACCGATCAATCCCCAGAAACCGATGTACGTCGCCATATCCATCGAGCCGGGCGCTTTCATGCCGCCTTTCCTCCACGACAAATAGCGATCGGAGCTTGCGCGGAAAAGATCAAAATTTGGTATCCGCGGCGGGGCTCGGTCAAAAGACGCATCGCCCGCGCAAGACAAGAAAAGAGCAAGCCCCGAAAGATCGAGGCTTGCAGTCACTCGGGGAATGGCACACTTGCCACTGAACGGCGCACCTTATCATCGCCGGGTGGCACTCTTGTGACGACGACGTCGCGCGCCCGTTCATGACAGTTTTGTTACTGCGCCGCGCGCCTTCGCTTAATCGAATTCAAATCAATCAACGCGAAGATGGAGTTGTGACCGCGGAGCAGACGGCTCGAACCATGGAACGGTATCGCTGCGACTTATTGAATGCCGAATTGCACCTCATTGCTTCGAGCATTTGTCGCTGTGCCGATGCGCAAGCGGCGCTCGACGAGGCGCGCAGCCTGCTGGCCGATCGCGATGCATGCGCGGCTGTCGCGGTGTGGCGCGACGATCAGTATATCGGCTTCGTGCTGCGTTCGGACGCGGTCCGCGACATACCGTATCGCCAAGACGAAACCGACGCGCCGGCCTGATCAATCGGCACCGATGGCGAATTGATCGCCCATCCAGGGACATTGTTGGGCGATAAAAGGCCGGCATTTCTGCTGCAGGATCTCGACTGCCAGGGCCGCGGTCTGGCGCGGCAGCGCCCCGAGTTCGGTCGAACGCGCGACCAAGGTCAGATGACGCCGCAAGCCGGGCGCGGGCAGGGAAGCCAGCCGCATATCGTCGAGCGGCAAGCCGGCCTCGATGACGCACAGGACCGTGGTGATCGCCCAGCCGAGACCGGCGGCGACCGCGGCAGTCACGCCGTAAGGCGTGTCGAATTCTTGCCGGCGCGGAATGTCGAGCCGCAGGCGGCGGAGATGGTTGTCGATCTCGGCACCGGTCTTTGAGCGCGCGCTGAAGCGGATCAGCGGTGCGCTTGCGGCAAGCTGATCCATTTGCGGACACTCGATCTCTTCCATCAACGAGCGCGGCAAGAGAACGACATAAGGCTCGCTAAGCAGCGGCCAGCGTTCGAGACCATCGACATCGACCAGCTCGTCGACGCCGAGAATCATGTCGATGCGTCTGGTCATCAAGGCGCTGGCATGGAACGCCGTGAGGCCAAGCAGGATCGCGTTTTGCTCGGCGCATTCCATGAGAAAGCCGGCCAAAGGGGCGGTCAGGGTGCGCGACAGCGAATTGACCAGCCCCACGCGCACCAGCGGCAGCTTGCCTTTCCGCGTCTCGCGCAGCATCGGCGCGATCTGCAACGCGTCCGCCATCAAGGCGCTGGCGCGTTGGCGCAAGAGCCAGCCGGCCGGGGTCAGGCCGAGCGGGCGCACCGCGCGGTCGAACAGCACGACGCCGCTGCGCGCTTCGATATCGGCGATCGCTTGGGAAACCGCCGGCTGGGTCAGGTCGAGAAACCGCGCCGCCGCGGCCATGCCGCCGGTTTCGCACACGGCGAGAAAGATCTCGAGGCTGCGCAGTTCGAAGGGCAGTCGCTCGCCCGACCCGATTTCTGCAAAACGCTCGCTCGGCATCGCCCCTATATATGTAAGTGTCACAATATAAGTAAAACTTATATCACACGTGATTTTTCGGCAAGGTATATAGAAAACGTTACAGGCGACTGGGCTGGGTGTTTTGGCCTACCTCCCCCAAACCAGCCCGGCCGCCGCCTTTTGGCGCATAAACCAGATGAAATATTCGATCGTCTCCGTCGTCGCGCAGGCCCTCAAAGGGCAGACCGGCTGGCAGCCCGTGTGGCGCGACCCGCCGCCCAAGCCCGAATATGACGTCGTGATCGTGGGCGGCGGCGGCCACGGACTCGCGACCGCTCATTATCTCGCCAAGGAGCACGGCATCAGCAACGTCGCTGTGGTCGAACGCGGCTGGATCGGCAGCGGCAATGTCGGGCGCAACACCACGATCGTGCGCTCCAACTATCTCTTGCCCGGCAACGTCCCGTTTTACGAATGGTCAATGAAGCTGTGGGAAGGGCTAGAGCAGGATCTCAACTATAACGCGATGGTCAGCCAACGCGGCGTGCTGAACCTGTTTCATTCCGATGCGCAGCGCGATGCGTTCGTGCGGCGCGGCAATGCGATGCGGCTGCACGGCGTCGATGCCGAGCTGCTCGATCGCGATCAGCTGCGGCGGATGCTGCCATTTCTCGATTTCGACAATGCGCGCTTTCCGATCCGCGGCGGATTGCTGCAGCCGCGCGGCGGAACTGTGCGCCACGACGCGGTCGCCTGGGGCTATGCGCGCGCGGCCGATCGGCGCGGCGTCGATATCTTGCAGAATTGCGCCGTGATCGGCATCCGCGTCATGCAAGGTCGCGTCATCGGCGTCGAAACAGTGAAAGGCTTCATCGCAGCGAAGAAAGTCGGCCTTGCCTGCGCCGGCCGCTCGTCCGAAGTGGCCGGCATGGCCGGGCTGCGTCTGCCGATCGAATCGCACGTGATCCAGGCTTTCGCGACCGAAGGCATCAAGCCGCTGGTTCCCAACGTCATCACCTTCGGCGCGGGGCATTTTTATATCAGCCAATCCGACAAAGGCGCGTTGATCTTCGGCGGCGATCTCGACGGCTATAATTCCTATGCCCAGCGCGGCAATCTTCCGACCGCCGAAGACATCCTCGAAGGCGGCATGGCGCTGATGCCGGTGATCGGCCGGCTGCGCATGCTGCGCAATTGGGGCGGCATCGTCGACATGACCATGGACGGCTCGCCGATCATCGATCGCACGCCGATCGAAGGGCTTTATATCAACGCCGGTTGGAACTATGGCGGCTTCAAGGCGACGCCCGCTTCGGGCTGGTGCTTCGCGCACACCATCGCGCGCGACGCGCCGCACGCGCTGAACGCTGCATTCCGACTCGATCGCTTCGCCACCGGTCATGTCATCGACGAGAAGGGCGTGGGCGCACAGCCCAATCTCCATTAGGTCCGGCTCGAACAGGAACGCGATGCGCATCAACTGTCCCCATTGCGGCCCACGCGGCAACGAGGAATTCGTCTATCGCGGCGATGCCACGGTTCGCCGTCCCGACAGCGCCATCGATACCGTGGAGGATGCGGCGTTCTGGGCGGCGTGGCACGACTACGTCTATCTGCGCGACAACCCGTCCGGGCAGCACCGCGAATTCTGGTACCACGCGATCGGCTGCCGCGCCTGGCTTATCGTTACGCGCCATGTGACGACCCATGAGATCATTGCGGTCGAGCCCGCCAAAGCGGCCCGATGATGAGCGGCGCGTTCGATCAAGCCGGAATGATCGCCCGATCCGCCCTCGCGCCCCACGCGGTGGTATCGCCCGACGCGCAGCCATTTCGCCTTGCAAACGGCGGCTTGAGCGAGCGGCTCACCGCGCTCGGCTTCACCTTCGACGGCAAATCCTATCGCGGCTGCGCTGGCGATACTTTGGCCGCGGCGCTGTTGGCCAATGGTGTGCGGCTGGTTGGACGCTCGTTCAAATACCATCGGCCGCGCGGGATTCTCTCGGCCGGGTCCGAAGAGCCGAACGCGTTGGTCGAGCTGGGCGTCGCTGCACGGCGCGAGCCAAACACGCGGGCGACCACGATCGAGCTTTATGACGGCCTGATCGCGCAGAGCCAGAATCGTTGGCCGTCGCTGAAGCGCGACGTGCTCGCGGTCAATTCCTTGTTTGCGCCGATCTTCGCCGCCGGCTTCTACTACAAGACCTTCATGTGGCCGTCTTCCTTCTGGGAAAAGGTCTACGAGCCTTTGATCCGCCGCGCCGCCGGCCTTGGCCGCGCCGCCGATGCGCCCGATCCCGACAGCTACGAGAAAGCGACCGCGCATTGCGACGTGCTGGTGATCGGTGGTGGTCCGGCGGGATTAATGGCCGCGCTCGCGGCCGGCCGCGCCGGCGCGCGCGTCATCCTATGCGACGAGGATTTCCGTCTCGGCGGCCGGTGTCTCGCCGAACGACAAGCGATCGGCGATCAGCCGGCGGCGGATTGGGCGCGCTCGGTCGAAGCAGAGCTGGCGGCGCTTCCCGAGGTGACGCTGCTGCAGCGTACCACATTGTTCGGCGTCTATGATGGCGGCACTTACGCGGCGGTCGAGCGGGTGAACGATCATCGCCGCGCGACTCCTCAGTATCAGCCGCGCCAACGCCTGTGGCGGATCATCGCCAAGCAAGCGGTGCTGGCGAGCGGCGCGACCGAACGTCCTTTGGTCTTCGGCGACAATGACCGGCCGGGCGTAATGTTGGCCGCCAGCGTGCGGACCTATCTCAACCGGTTCGCCGTCAGGCCGGGCAAAAGCGCGGTCGTTTTCGCGACTCATGATGACGCGCTGCGCACGGTTGCCGATCTCGCGGCCGCCGGCATCGTCGTCCAGGCGGTGATCGATTCGCGCGGCGAGGTCGAAGCTTCGATACGGGCTGCTTCCGCCGCCGGCGCAAGATTTGTCCATGGCGCGGTGACGCGTGTGCATGGCCGCACCTTGGTTCGGGCCGTCGAGGTCACGAGCGCCTCGGGTGCGGTGATGAATTTTCCCTGCGATCTGCTGGCGATGTCCGGCGGATGGAATCCGGCGATTCACCTGACGGCTCATCTCGGCGGGGCGCCGGTCTGGGACAATGGCATCGCGGCCTTCATCGCCGACAAGACGCCGCCCGGCATGAGCGTCGCCGGCGCCGCCGCCGGACGGTTTTCGCTCGCCGCGACTTTGGCAGATGGTGCCGAGGCCGGGCGGCGCGCCGCCGAAAACTGCGGCTTCGCGGCCTCGCCGGTCGATTTGCCGGGCGTCACGCCGGAATCCTTCGCCCATGCGCCGCTGTGGCGCGTGAGAAATTCGCGCGGCAAAGCCTTCATCGATTTCCAAAACGACGTCACCGACCGCGACGTCGCATTGGCCGGGCGCGAAGGCTTCCGTGCGGTCGAGCATCTGAAGCGCTACACCACGCTCGGCATGGCGACCGATCAGGGCAAGACCTCGAACGTCAACGGCCTTGCCTTGATGGCCGAACTGACCGAGCGCAGCATCGCCGCCACCGGCACGACCCGCTTTCGCCCGCCTTATACGCCGGTGGCTCTGGGCGTTTTTGCCGGCGCCCATCGCGGCCCCGATTTCCGTCCGACAAGGCTGCCGCCGTCGCATGATTGGGCGATCGAACAGGGTGCGGTGTTCGCGGAGACCGGGCTCTGGTTGCGCGCGCAATATTTTCCGCGCCGGGGCGATCGCGATTGGCGCGATGCCGTCGATCGCGAAGTGCGTCAAACGCGCGAATTGGTCGGCGTGTGCGATGTCACGACCCTGGGCAAGATCGACGTGCAAGGCCCGGATGCCGGCCGTTTCCTCGACCGGCTTTATATCAACAGCTTTTCGACTCTGGCGGTCGGGCGGGCACGCTATGGCGTGATGCTGCGAGAAGACGGGATTGTGTTCGATGACGGCACGGTGGCGCGGTTCGGCGACGATCATTTCTTCGTCACGACCACGACGGCCAATGCCGGGCCGGTGATGCAGCACATGGAATTCTGCCACCAGGTTCTCTGGCCCGCGCTCGACGTGCAATTCGTCTCGGTCACCGAGCAATGGGCGCAATTCGCCGTGGCCGGTCCCAAGGCACGCGCGGTGCTGCAGCGTGTGATCGATCCCGCTTACGACATTTCCAACGCGGCGTTTCCCTATCTCGCCGTTGCCGAGCTGTCGATTTTGGGCGGGGTCGCGGCGCGGCTTTACCGGCTTTCCTTTTCCGGCGAGCTCGCTTACGAGATCGCGGTGCCTTCGCGCTTCGGCGATGCGCTGATGCGGCGGCTGATGGAAGCCGGACGGGATTTCGGCATCGCGCCCTATGGCACCGAGGCGCTCGGCGTCATGCGCATCGAGAAGGGCCATGTCGCCGGCAATGAGCTCAATGGCCAAGTCACGGCGCGCGATCTCGGCCTCGGCAAGCTGACGTCGACGAAGAAGGATTATATCGGCCGGGTCATGGCACGCCGCCCGGCTTTGCTCGATCCGGCTCGGCCCGCGCTTGCCGGCTTCAAGCCGGTCAAGCGCGACGAACGCCTTTATGCCGGCGCGCATTTCATTCCGCGCGACGCGGTTGCCGATGCGGCCAATGACCAGGGCTATATGACATCGGTTGCCTATTCGCCGAGCTTGGGCCATGCGATCGGGCTCGGCCTGCTCGCGCGTGCGGCGGAGCGCAACGGCGAGATTCTGCGCGCGGTCGATCCGTTGCGCGGCGGCGAGGTGCTGGTCGAAGTCTGCCATCCCGTGTTTTACGATCCCAAAGGAGAGCGGCTGCGTGTCTGACCCGATGTTTGCGGCGCGCTCGGCACTGGGCCCATCGGTGCGGCCGGGCCGCTATGGCGATCTCGCGGGCGAAGCCGGCGTGACGCTCGGCGAGCGGATCGGGCTCGGCATGGCCTCGATCATCGCACGCAAGGGCAAAAGCGAAGCTGCATCGGCCGCGGCACACAGCGCTTTCGGCGCGGCCTTGCCGATGACGCCGCTTTATAAGCAAGGCCGGGACATCGCCTTTCTCTGGACCGGTCCCGAGCGCTGGCTCGCCATGTCGCCCGGTCGTAGCTCGGAGGAGCTTGCCCGTGCACTCGCCGAGAGTTTTTCCGGTACGGCCTCGATTGCCGCGCAAGGCGACGGTCGCGCCGTGATCTCCATTGCCGGGTGCGAGGCGCGCGATGTCCTGGCGAAAATCCTGGCGATCGATCTTCATCCGCGCGCTTTCCGCCCCGGCGACACGGCCATCACCGCGGCCGCGCATAATGAAGTTCAGATCTGGCAACTTGACGAAACGCCGAGCTACGAGCTGAGCTTGTTTCGCGGCTTTGCCGGCAGCTTCTGGCACGCGCTGACCCAGGCGGCGGCCGAGTACGGTTATCGCGTCATCGACCCAGACTAAACCGCCGGCGAGGCCTATGCGCGCTTATTTCGCCTATGGCTCGAACATGATCGTCGCCGGCATGCGGCAACGCTGTCCCGGCGCGCGCATGCTGGGCACGGCACGTCTGCGCGATTACCGCTTTCGTATCGTTCGCTCGGGCTATGCTTCGATCGTTCCCGAGCGCGGCGCTACGGTTTATGGCGTCCTGTGGTCGGTCACGGCACGCGACGAGCAAGCGCTCGATATCTATGAAGAGATCGCCGCCGGGCTTTACCGCCGCGCCTTTTTTCCGGTCGAAACGGATGGCGGCGGCCGTCATCGCGTCGCGTTGGTTTATCTTGCGCACGATGCCGCGCCGGGCCGGCCGCGACCGGGCTATCTGCCGCCGATTCTCGCCGCCGCTGCCGCGCACGGGTTTCCCACAGCGGCGCTGGCGGATCTCGCGCGCTGGTCGGCCGATTAACGTTTCTGGCTTTGGCGCGGATAGATGATGATCGACAGATAGGTCATCGGCACGTCGATCAATTCCTCGGGTCCGTGACGCCCCTCGGAGTCGAAGAACAGCGCGTCGCCTTTCTCGAGAATATAGGTGCGGTCGGCGTGGCGGTAGCGCACCTTGCCCGACAGCATGTAGATGAACTCGACCCCGGCATGGCGGAAATGCGTATAGGGCACCGCCTCTTTGCTGAGGGTGATGAGATAGGGCTCGACCGCGATATCGCCCGAGAGCGAATGGCCGAGCAGATCATACATATGGCCGGCCTTGGTGCCGCGCCGTTCGATGCGCACGCCGGTCCCCGCTTTGACGAAGGAGCAATCACGCTGCTCGTCGGTTTCGGTGAAAAGCTGGCTGATCGGCACTTGCAGCGCGTGCGCCAAGGCCTGCAGCGTGCCGAGCGAGGGCGAGATCGCGCCATTCTCGATCTTCGATAGCATTCCGGCCGAGATGCCGGTCGCGGCCGCCAGCTCGGTCATGGTCAGGTCGAGGGATTTCCGCAGGCGATGGACTTCGGCGCCGATGCCGGCTTCGAGGCTGCGCGCGGGCGTTTCGCTCGGCGCCAAAGAACCGGTGGTGAGCGCATGGTCGCTCTCGCCGCGGTTCTTGGGCTCACGCTTCCTCGTGGCTAGCCGCTTCATCGGGTGTGCTTGCTCCTCTCGACCTCTGCGCCGCCGCTCTGGCCGCGTCGCGCGCCTCGGACCATAAACGCTCGCCGCCATAATCTGAAGCACTCTCGCCCGGCCCGGCCAGAGCTACTTTCCTAATACGAAAATATTGTTCTTGGCAATTGACAGAGCCGCGGCGAGGTGTCAGGGTTTCTCTCACGGCGCAAATCTGGATGGCAGACGGTGGCGGCACCCGATGTGTGGAATTGTGGGTTTGTTTCTGAAAGATGCAAAGCTCGAGCCAGTCTTGGGCGAGCTGGTTGCGCCCATGCTGCAAGCGATGGGCGATCGCGGTCCGGACTCGGCCGGTTTCGCGATTTATGGCGACGCGATCGCGGGCTTCACCAAGCTAACCTTGCGCGCCAGCGCGGAAACCGATTTCGCCGCGCTTGCCGATGAATTGGCCGGTTTCGTGGGCCGGCCGGTGCTGTTTTCGGCGCGCGATACCCATGCCGTGGTTGCGATCCCGGAAGCGCAGGAAACCGCCGTGCGCGAATTTCTCGGCCAGGCCGCGCCTGCTATTGCGGTGATCAGCGCCGGGCGGCGCATGGAACTCTATAAGGAGGTCGGCCATCCTGCCGCCGTTGCCGAGCGTTTTGGCCTTGCCCAAATGTCGGGCACCCATGCCATCGGACATACACGGATGGCGACCGAATCCGCCGTAACGACCAAAGGGGCGCATCCTTTCTCGACCGGCGCCGATCAGTGCCTCGTCCATAACGGCTCGCTCTCGAACCACAATGATGTGCGGCGGCGTCTGGTCCATGACGGCAGCGCCTTCGAAACCGACAACGATACCGAGGTCGCTGCCGGCTATTTGAGCTGGCGCATGGGGCAGGGCATGGGGCTCGAAGCCGCGCTTCATGCCGCGCTCGCCGATCTCGACGGGTTTTACACCTTCGTCGTCGGCACCGAGACGGGCTTTGCCGTGTTGCGCGATCCGATCGCTTGCAAGCCGGCGGTGATGGTCGAAACCGATTCCTACGTCGCTTTCGGCTCGGAATATCAGGCTTTGGCCGATCTGCCCGAGATCGGCACGGGCCGCGTCTTCGAGCCGGAACCGGCCAAGGTCTATGTCTGGGAGCGGCGGCCGTGAGCGCTCTCGCGAATGTACAGGTCTACGATCTGGCGAGCGGCGAGCTGCGCGAGCTCAATGCCGCGCTCCATGCGCTGAGCGGCGACACCGCCGGCCATTGGCGCGTGCTCAATCCCAAAGGACATCACGCGATCGCGGCGGGCCTCAATGCCGATGTCACGGTCGATGTCGAAGGACATGTCGGTTACTACTGCGCCGGCATGAATCAGCGGGCGACCGTGGTGATACACGGCAATGCCGGCACCGGCGTTGCCGAGAACATGATGTCCGGCCGCATCCATGTCCGCGGCGATGCCAGCCAATCGGCGGGTGCGACCGCTCATGGCGGACTTCTGGTCATCGACGGCAACGCCTCGGCACGCTGCGGCATCTCGTTGAAGGGCGCTAACATCCTCGTCAAAGGCTCGGTCGGCCATATGAGCGCTTTCATGGCGCAAACCGGCACGATGGTCGTGCTCGGCGATGCCGGCGAGGCGCTGGGCGATTCGATCTACGAGGCGCGGCTCTTCGTGCGCGGCCAGGTGAAAAGCCTCGGCGCCGATTGCGTCGAAAAGGAAATGCGCGACGAGCACCGTATCATTCTGCGCGCCTTGCTCGATCGCGCGGGCCTCAATGGCGAAATCGATATCAATGAATTCCGCCGCTACGGCTCGGCGCGGCGGCTCTATCACTTCCACGTCGATCACGCATCCGCTTACTGATTGAGAGCTTCATGCCCGTGGATTTCAACATCCCGCAAACCGTGCCGCGAAAATCGGCGACCTTCGACGATTACACTCTGTCGGAGATCAGGCGCGCGGCGGCAACCGGCATTTACGACATCCGCGGCGGCGGCAGCAAACGCAAGCTGCCGCATTTCGACGATCTTCTGTTCCTCGGCGCATCGATGAGCCGTTATCCCTTGGAAGGCTATCGCGAGCGCTGCGGCACCGATGTCGTGCTGGGCACGCGCTTTGCAAAAAAGCCGATTGAGCTGAAAATTCCGATCACCATCGCGGGCATGAGCTTCGGCTCGCTCTCGGCGGCGGCGAAAGAATCGCTGGGCCGCGGCGCCTCGAAGGCCGGCACGTCGACCACGACCGGCGATGGCGGCATGACGGCGGAAGAACGCGAGCATTCGCGGGTTCTGGTTTATCAATATCTGCCGTCGCGCTATGGCATGAATCCCGACGATTTGCGTAAGGCCGACGCGATCGAAATCGTCGTCGGCCAGGGCGCGAAGCCCGGCGGCGGCGGCATGCTGCTCGGCCAGAAGATCACCGAGCGGGTCGCTGCGATGCGCTCTTTGCCCGAAGGCATCGATCAGCGCTCGGCATCGCGCCATCCGGACTGGACCGGCCCCGACGATCTCGAGATCAAGATTCAGGAATTGCGCGAGATCACCGATTGGGAAAAGCCGATCTATGTGAAATTCGGCGCCAGCCGGCCTTATTACGACGTCGCGCTCGCGGTCAAGGCCGGCGCCGACGTGGTTGTGGTCGATGGCATGCAAGGCGGCACCGCGGCGACGCAGGAAGTTTTCATCGAGCATGTCGGTATTCCGACTCTGGCCGCGATCCGCCCGGCGGTTCAGGCGCTTCAGGATCTCGGCATGCACCGCAAAGTGCCGCTGATCGTCTCGGGCGGGATTCGCAATGGCGCCGACGCGGCCAAGGCCTTGGCGCTCGGCGCCGATGTCGTGTCGATCGGCACGGCGGCGCTGGTTGCGTTGGGCGACAACGACCCGGGCTACGACGACGACTACAAGGCGCTCGGCACGATCGCCGGTGCCTATGACGATTGGCATGAAGGCCGCGACCCCGCCGGCATCACCACCCAGGATCCGGCGCTTTCGGCGCGGCTCGATCCAGTGCTCGGCGGTAGACGACTCGCGAATTATCTCGCGGTGATGACGCTCGAGATCCAGGCGATCGCGCGCGCTTGCGGCAAAAGCCATGTCCACAATCTCGAACCGGAGGATCTCGTAGCGCTTACGGTCGAGGCAGCGGCCATGGCGCAGGTGCCGCTTGCCGGTACGGGTTGGATTCCAGGCGCAACGCGCTGACACGACGCAAAGGCGCGAGATGGGTGAAAACATGACGATCGATTTAAGCCGCGAGGCAAAAGAACGGGGCATCAAATATTTTCTGATCTCCTATACCGATCTCTTCGGCACGCAACGCGCCAAGCTGGTTCCGGCCGCGGCGATCGGCGGCATGCAGAAGACCGGCGCCGGCTTCGCCGGTTTCGCGACCTGGCTGGATCTCTCGCCGGCCGATCCCGATGTTTTCGCGCTGCCTGATCCGTCGAGCCTCGTGCAACTGCCGTGGAAGCCCGAAGTCGGCTGGCTCGCCGCCGATCCCTGGATGTCGGGCAAGCCGGTCGAGCACGCGCCGCGCAATTTGCTGAAGCGCCTCGTCGCCACGGCGCAGGCCGCGGGTTATGAGGTCAAAACCGGCGTCGAATGCGAGTTCTTTCTGATTTCGACCGATGGCGGCGAGATTTCCGACACGGCCGACCGCCAGGAAAAGCCGTGCTACGACCAATCCGCCTTGATGCGGCGTTACGACGTCATCGCCGAGATCTGCGATGCCATGCTTTCGCTCGGTTGGAACGCTTATCAGAACGACCATGAGGACGCGAACGGCCAGTTCGAAATGAACTGGGAATACGACAAGGCGCTGATCACGGCCGACCGCCACGCCTTTTTCAAATACATGGCCAAGTCGATCGCCGAAAAGCACGGGCTGCGCGCGACCTTCATGCCCAAGCCCTTCGCCGGGCTCACCGGCAGCGGCTGCCATGCGCATGTGTCCGTGTGGAAGGACGGCATCAACCTGTTCGAGGATCCGAAGGACGAGGTGGGGCTGTCGCGTCTCGGCTATGCGTTCATCGCCGGCATTTTGCACAATGCCGAGCCGCTCTGCGCTTTCCTTAATCCGACGGTGAATTCCTATAAGCGCATCAATGCGCCGGTGACCTTGTCGGGCGCCACCTGGTCGCCGAATACCGCGACCTATACCGGGAACAACCGCACGCATATGATTCGCATTCCCGAAGGCGGGCGCTTCGAGCTGCGCTTGCCCGACGGCTCGGCCAATCCCTATCTGCTTCAGGCCGGAATTCTCGCCGCGGGCCTCGACGGCATCAAACACGAGCGCGATCCCGGCAAGCGGCTCGACATCAACATGTATACGGACGGCCACAAGCTCGGCGACGTGAAGCGGCTGCCGTTGAACTTGCTCGACGCGCTGCGCGCGCTCGAAGCCTCGACCACGTTCCGCAGCGCTTTCGGTCCCGAGTTCGTGACGTCTTACCTCAAGCTCAAGCGCGAGGATTGGAATGCCTATGCGCGGCATCTCACCCAGTGGGAGCGTGACACCACGCTCGACTGTTGACGGCGCGCGGCGCGGCCGCGTTGCCATTTCCCGATCGCCGCGCGCGGAAGGCGGTGTCGGGCGCTTGCCCTCGCGCACGCATGCATGCCGCCGTCGCACGACACCGCTGCGCGCAGCGCGCGATCAGGGCGCGATGACGCAACCGGAAGAACGGCGGCAATTTGTCTGCCGACTAAGCAGAAAGGCAGGCAGCTGCCTATTTTTTGGCACCGAAAAAAATAATTCTTATCAGTTAAAAAACTTTCTTCAGGAATACAGCCCTTTAGCGCACTCGGCACGGTCCTTGCAAATTTACCGGTATCGCGGAAGGGCAGGCGGCCAGTTTGGCGTGGCTTGTCCCGGCAAGGAGAGAACCGGCTCATGCGCCTTGGCACTGGTTTCCCGTTTTCGCCGGCAGGCCGATTCGGCCGAAGCGCCGGCGACGGAAGCGCCATGCTGATCGGCAGGCCGTGCCGTGCCGGGTTGCCTTGGCTCGCGGTGGTTTTGCGACAAGAGCCAACCGAGAAAGGCGCCGATGCGATCCTGATCGCGACGCGCCCATTCGCCCGTTGCCAAGCCGCGCATCGGGCAATGGTCACCAGGACCGCAAAGCGGCGGAAGCCCTTTCATCAGCGTCGGAGATAGAAATGTCAGAAATGCGTTCGGAGCTGCGCAAGGATAGTCTCTCGTTCATCGAAGCACTGGGTCAGTCGGTTGCCAACGTCTCGCCGACCTTGACGCCGGCTCTCGCCGTCGCGGTGGTTGCCGGCATGGCCGGCACCGCGTCGTGGCTGGTTTACGTCTTCGCCACGATCGCTTTGGTGATCGTCGGCGTCAATATCGGCAAGCTGGCGGGGAAAATTCCCGCGGCCGGCTCGTTCTTCATCTACGTCTCGCGCAGCCTCGGGCCGTCTTACGGCATGCTGGCTGGCTGGGCGATGCTGGCGGCGTATATTTTCACCGCGATGGCGTTGACCGTCGCCACCTCGATCTTCATCAAGACCTTTTTTACCTCGCTCGGCTTCACCTTCGCCATTCCGAACATGCTGCTCTATCTCCTGATCTCGGTCGGCATCTGGCTCTTCGCCTGCCGCGATATCAAGATTTCGGCGCGCATCGGCCTCACTCTCGAAGTGGTCTCGGTGACGATCATCATCTTGGTCTGCATCGTGACCCTGGCGCATTTCGGCTTCAAATTCGATGCGCCGCAGGCCCGGTTGGAAGGCGCCGACATGAAGACCGTCGCCCAGGCCGTGGTGTTCGCGATCTTCTCCTATGTCGGCTTCGAAAGCTCGGCCACGCTCGGCAAGGAGACGCGCAACCCGAAGACCAGTATCCCGCGCGCCATTGTCCTGACCGCGATCACCGCAGGCGTGTTCTTCGTGATCACGACCTATCTGATCGTCCAGGGCTTCGCCGACGATGCCACCAAGCTCGGGAACAGCTCGGCGCCGCTCGCCGACATCACCAGCGATATGAGCCCCTGGCTGACGGCGCTGGTCTATTTCGGCGCGGCGATCAGCGGCTTTGCCTGTGCTCTCGCGTCGCTCAACGCTTATGGACGGATGCTGTTCTCGCTCGGGCGCTATCAGTTCGTCCACACGACGATGGGTCTGGTGCATCACAACTTCAAGACGCCCTATGTCGCCTTGAGCGTCGGCGCCGTGATCAACTTCATCGTCTGCGCCGCCTTCGCAGGACAAGCCGAGACCGACACGTTCGGCTGGTACGGCACGATCGCCTCCTTCGGCTTCATCATCGTCTATTTCCTGTGCTCGGTCAGCGCGCCGGTCTTCCTGAAGAAGAATGGCGGCGCCACCGGTGGAGACGTCTTCATCGGCGGCTTGGGCGCGGTGCTGATGGTGCTGTCCCTGGTCGGCAGCCTCTATCCGGTGCCGGCGGCGCCTTACAACTACTTCCCGTATTTCTTCCTGGTCTACATGCTGGTGGGCATCGCCTGGTTCTTCACCTTGAAGTCGCGCGTGCCCCAGGCCTTGCTGGGCATCGAGCATGATCTCGAGGTCGCGGCAGCGCAGGAATAACCCCGCGCGGCGCGGCTGATCGAGCGCGGCGGTAGAGCGGCAGTCCGGTACCTCTCGCGGACTGCCGCTCCCGTTTCTCGCCGTTCTTGCAGGGGTTTCGTTCCGCCGGCTTGGCGTTGTTGCCAAGACCGGTCCGCTCCTTTAAGGGAGTCGGTGTGAGCCAGGACGACGCTCCTCTGACGGCCTCGGGATGGAAGCTGGCAATTGGTGCGGCTTCATCGGCTTCGCAGCCTGCGACCTCCACGGATTTCCACGCGATCTATAGCGGCGAGGCGTTCGGCAATGGCGCGCGCGGCATCGTCGCTGCCGTCGCGCGCGGGGTCGGCTCGGGAAAGAGCGCGCAGGAAGCGGCGCAAATCGCGATCCACAGCCTGGTCGAAGGCTATTTCGGCGCCGCGCCCACCTTGGGCGCGGGACGCGCGGCAAGCCTTGCACTCTCCAGCGTCAATGCCTGGATGTTCGGCCAGTCCCGTAACGATCCCGAGCGTCCGGCGATGGAAGCGTCGCTATCGGCGCTGATCTTCGTCGGGCGTCACGTCCGAATCGTCCATGTCGGCGATTGCCGGATTTACCGCAAGCGGGGCCAAGAGCTCGTCCCGCTGACCAACGAGCATGTCAGGCTGATGCCGGATCGCACGCTGATGCTCAGCCGCTCGGTCGGCGGCGATGCCGAAATGCACACCGAATATCTCGCGGATGATTCCGAGCCGTCGGACCGTTACGTTTTGCTCAGCCGAGGCGGTTACGCCTCGATCGCGTCGGCCCGGATCGGCGAGCTCTTGCGCAAGGAGCTTCCACCCGATGCGCTGGCGCGAAGCGTGGTCGACGCCGCGGCTTCAGGCGAGCCGGGCGAAGGTGCCGCGACCGCGATCGTCATCGACGTGGCGGAGCTCCCGCAAACCAGTTTCGACGAAATGTCGGCTGCCTTCGCGCAATTGCCTTTGCGCGGCGCGCCGCGCGAAGGCGAGAATTGGGACGGTTTCGTATTGGGCCGGACGCTTTACCGCAGCCGCTACACCGTCTTGAAGCTTGCTCAGGACACGCTGGCGGATCGTCAGGTCGTGCTCAAGATCCCGTTGCCTTTCATGTTGCAGGATCAGGTATTCCGCGCCGGGTTTTTGCGCGAGGCTTGGGTCGGCGCGACGGTGCGCAGCCCTTGGATCGCGCATTATATCGATATCCCGCCCGAGCGCCGCAGCAGCCTCTATCTCGTTTTGCCGCATTACCGCGGCGAAACTTTGGAAGAGCGTTTGCTGCGTCCGCCTGCCATGCCTTATCTCGAAGGCGTTGCGATCGGTCTGAAACTTTGCGCCGCGGTGCAGGATCTGGCAGCGTCCCAGATCATCCATCGCGATTTGAAGCCCGAGAACGTCATTCTTCTCGCCGGCGGCGAGATCAAGCTGCTCGATCTCGGTATGGCTTATCTGCCGGGGATCGACGCGCCGGATGACGACCGTCTCGGCGGCACGACCCGCTACATGGCGCCCGAATTGTTTCGCGGCATGCCCTCGGACCAACGCTCCGAAGTGTTCTCGCTCGGGGTCACGCTTTACCGCATGTATGCGAGCGGCGCTTTCCCCTTCGGCCAGCGCGAATCCGTTCCGCTGGAGCGGCTGCGCCCAGATCTGCCGTCATGGCTCGGCCTTAGTCTGATGCACGCCATGGAGATGGAGCCAGGCAAACGCTACAAGGACGCGAGCGAGCTTGCTGCCGCGCTAGCGGACGGGATGCAGCGCGACACCGCGCCGCAACCGGTCGCCGGATTCCGGCAAAGGCGCATCGGCGCGCTCGGCCTGTGGCGCGGGCTCGCCGTGTTCTTCGCCGTGCTGTGTCTCATTTTGGCGCTGCTTCTGGTGCGGGCGCGGCATCTCTAATTCGGTTTCGTCCCGTGTCCCTTGCGCCAAGCGCGCGCGGCAATAAGCTATGGACAGAGCCATCGATAGCAAAGGATAGTCGCCCTGCCGCGACAACCGTCGGTTCCGGACCGGCGAAAAAACGGCTGCAAAATCAGGGGAAGCCGAGGAGGCGGATATGAAGTTGGGCTATTTCGACGATTATCGGCTGGGCGTGATCAAGGACGACATGGTCGTCGACGTTTCGGCCGCGGTGCGCGACATTCCGCACACCGGGCCGCATAATCTGATCAGCGGGTTGATCGAGCGCTTTTCCGATTACCGCCGGCGCCTTGACGATGAGGCGGCACGCGGCAAGGGCGTTCCCGTCGCCAGCGTCAAGTTCCGCGCTCCCTTGCCCAAGCCCATGAACATCGACTGCATGGCGGTCAATTACATGGAGGACGGCACGCGCAAGGAGCCCGCGCCGATCAACGCCTTCCTCAAATCGCCCAATTCCATCATCGGCGACGGCGACACGATGATCCTGCCCGACGTTCCGGCCACGGTGTTCGAGGGCGAGGCCGAGATGGCGCTGGTCATCGGCAGGCGCGCGTCGAACGTCAAAGCGGCCGACGCGATGAGTCATGTCTTCGGCTATGTCAATTTCATCGACGGCTCGGCGCGCGGCCTGCCGCCCGCGCAAAACAGCTTCTATCAGATGAAGTCGCGCGAAACCTTCGCGCCGATCGGGCCTTACATCGTCACCGCCGACGAGATCGCCGATCCGCACCATCTGCAGATCAGGCTTTGGGTCAACGGCGTGCTGAAGCAGAATTTCAACACCAGCGATATGGCGCACAAGATTCCGCGCTGTATCGAATTCGTCAGCGCGATTCACACGCTGGAGCCTGGCGATATTCTCGCCACCGGCACCAATCATCGCGGTCTCAACGCCTTCCAAGACGGCGATCTGGTCGAGCTTGAAGTCGAAGGCGGCCTCGGCAGGCTGCACGTCCATGTGCGCGATGCGCTGAAGCGGACCTGGACCCGCGAGACGCGGCTCGAGCGCCAGCAAAAGGGACTGGAAAACGCGCTCGCGCCGCAGCTCACCGGCAAATACGCGCCGGTCTGATCGCCTGATCCGGCCGAGCAGCAGGAGAAACATGCGATGACGGATGGAAATCCTCCGGTGATCTTGAAGGCGATGTTCGGCCCCTATGCCAACACCGCCGCCTTGAAGAAGGGCGAGGTCAAATCGTCTTTGGTCTCGTTCGACTTCGCCGATGTGAAAGTCGCCAACCAGTTCTTCAAGCCTGTGGTGCGCGAGGCGCGCTTCGACGTCAGCGAATTGGCGATCGTGACCTATCTTCAGGCTAAGGTTTACGGCAAGCCCTATGTCCTGTTGCCGGCCGTTGTCGTGTCGCGCGGCCAGCACCACACCATCGCCTATAATGCCGAGAACGGGGTGCTGAGCCCGCGCGATCTTCCCGGGCGCCGGGTCGGCGTGCGCGCTTATACCCAGACGACCGGCGCCTGGGTGCGCGGCATTCTCGCCGATGATTACGGCGTCGATCTCGATCGCGTCACCTGGGTCACCTTCGAAGACCCGCATCTCGCCGAATATGTCGATCCGCCTCAAGTCGAGCGCGCGCCCGAGGGCAAGAACCTGGTGCAAATGCTGCTCGACGGCGACCTCGACGCGGCGATCGTCGGCGACACCTTGCCCGATCCGCGCCTCAAGACTCTCATTCCCGATGCCGATGCCGTCGCGCGCAAATGGGCCGCTATCCATGGCGGCGTGCCGATCAACCATATGGCCGTGATCCGGCAGTCGATTGCCCAAACGCGGCCCGATGTGGTGCGTGAAGTCTTCCGCATGCTGGTCGAAAGCCAGAAGCGCGCCGGCACGGAAGGCACCGAGCAAGCCGCCGCGATCCGCTTCGGCTTCGCCGCGGTGAAGCCTTCGCTCGAGATCATCATCGATTACGCGGTGCGTCAGCAGCTCATTCCGCGCCGCTTTTCGGTCGAGGAATTGTTCGACGACACGACAAGGTCGCTGACGCCTTAGAAGACTTGCCGAGCCAGCGGGTGGTTACGGCCGCCGCAGAATGCGCGCGTCTTGCGGCGTCGGATCGTCGGGAAGCTGTTGCCGCCGGTGCAGCGTCACGGCTTCATCGATGAGACTCGTCAAGAACTCGGTGAACAGCACGGGCTCGGGCGCCGCTTGCCACAGGAAGTAGCCGAAGGAGCCGGGGCAGGCATTGATCTCGTTGAGCCAGATCTCGCCCGTGCTCTCGTTGCGCATGAAGTCGATGCGCGGCGCGCCGGTGCCGTTGAGCGCGCGGAACGCCTCGCTTGCCCAGCCTCGCAGCCGTTGCTCCATCGCCGGATCGAGCACCGGATTGATGTCGCGGGTGAGCGACAGCATGCCCTCGCTCGATTCGCCCAGCGTCTTCAAGCCTTGCTGACCGGGTGTGCTGGAAAGGTATTTCTGGCGGAAATCGAGCAATTCCTGCGAGCTTTTCGGGCGCTCGATCGCCGAGGTGCGGACGGTGCCGCCGGTGCCGGTCACGGCGATGTTGTATTCGGCCAGGTTGGTCACCAGCGGCTCGACGATCGCCTGGCTGTCGAGCCGGAAGATCGGCGGCAGCGCGGCGCGCAAATCGTCGACCGAGCGCGCAAGCGCCACGCCGATGCTGCTGCCGAGATGCACCGGCTTGACGCACCAGGGCGGAACCATGTTGCCCAAGGCGTGCTCCACCGCGCTGCGATCGGGCAAGAGCCCTTCCGCCGGCCGCTCGATCACCGCATAAGGCAGAAGCGGAATGCCGAGCCCGGACAGCGCGCGCTTGGTGAACACCTTGTCCATCAGCACGGACGAAGCCAGCGGCCGCATGCCGGTATAGGGGATGTTGGCAAGCTCGAAGAGGCCCTGGATCGCGCCGTCCTCGCCGAATTGGCCGTGGAAAGCGAGCAGCGCGACGTCGAATTCGATCGCTTGGGCGCGCGAGAAATGATCGCCGTGGCGCGTCAGCAGCCTGCCGTGACCGCGTCCCGCGGTCACGTCGAGCGTCACCTCGGTGAGCTCGGCACGCAAAGCCGCGCTGGGGAGATAGTTCTTGCGCTCGGACAGCGGCGCGCCCGTCAGCCACTCGCCCCGAGTTGTGATGTAGACCGGAAGGACCGTGAACGCTTCCTGGTCGATCGCGTCGAGCGCCTGCAGCGCGGTAATTACGCTGATATCGTGCTCCGGCGAACGCCCGCCAAAAAAAACCGCGATGCGCCTCTTCATATTTGTTCCACAGTCGGGCTATTTAGGGGCGGGGAAGCGCGCAGGTCCGTCTCGCTCATGGCGTCTTTGGTAAATCGTCCCATCCGGTTTCGCAATCATTTGCTCGCTGCCAAGGCGCGCGGATGACCGCGTTCGTTCAGGCGCAGGGTGCGCGCTTCGCGGTTTATCGTCTCGAGGGCCTTTCCCCATCGACCCCGGTCGAGCTGATTTGGGCGCATGGCTGGGGCCAAACCCACGAGTTGCTCTTGCCTTTGGCGCAGGTGATGCAGCGTTTCGCGCCCAGCAATTTGGTGGATTTTCCCGGCTTCGGGAAATCGCCGCCGCCGCCGGGTGATTGGGGCACGGCGGAATATGCCGATGCCGCAGCGGAATGGCTCGCCACCTTGCCGAAGGCCGATCGCATCTGGATCGGCCATTCTTTCGGTTGCCGGGTCGGGCTGCAAGTTGCCGCGCGCCATCCGGGCCTCCTCAAAGGCTTGTTTCTGGTCGCCGCCGCGGGCGTGCCGCGCCAGCGTTCCTTCCGCGAAAATCTGCGCTTTCGCGGCCGCACCGCGCTTTACCGCATGCTGCGCCGCGTGACCCCCGAAGGCCCGAAGCGCGACGCGCTGCGCGACCGTTTCGGCAGCGCCGACTACCGCAACGCCGGCGCCATGCGGCCGGTCTTTGTCAAGGTCGTGGGCGAGAATTTTTCCGCCGTGGCGCGTTCGATACGCTGTCCGGTCGCGCTGATTTACGGCGCCAATGATCGCGAAACCCCGCCTTCGACCGGCGAGCAATTTCGCGCCCTGATTCCCGATGCCAAGCTTTTCGTGCTGGAGGGCTATGATCACCTTTCCGTGCTGAGTCGCGGGCGGCATCAAGTGCTGCACCGGCTTAACCGGTTCATCAAAGACATCGCCGCATGTGGCTAGTCGCCGTTCTTGTCTTTCTTTGCTTTGCCGCTTTCGGCGCGCGCCGGCTGCTGTCCTATCTGCACGTCTTTCAGCAGGATGAATACGACAATGGCCGCTTCGCGCATTTTCTGGCCTCGACCGGCGCGGTCGACCGCCGGGTCTCGGTCGCGCTGCTGCTGATCGGCATCGCGCAAATTTATCTCCTCCCGTCTGACAGCGAGCTCTGGATCGTCGAGTTCCTGGCCGCGGCCGCTTTCGCGATCGCCGCGATCTTCGAAACCGATCCGCGCCGCGCCGCGAAGAAGAAGCTCGTCATGACGGCGCGCGCCAAACGGATCTATGGGCTTGCGCTGGCTGCGCTGCTCCTTGTCGCGGCCGCGATCTTAGCCTTGTCGTCGCTTGCGCTCTGGTTGATCCTCGCCGTGCAAGCCGCGCCATTCGCCTTGATCGCGAGCAATCTGTTTTTGGCGCCCGCCGAGCGCCGCACGCAAGCGCGCTTCTGGAACGAAGCGCATGAGAAGCTCGGCCGGCTGAACCCGACCGTCATCGGCATCACCGGCTCCTATGGCAAGACCTCGGTCAAGCACATCCTCGGCCATATTCTCGAAATGCGCGCGACCAGCTTGATCACGCCCGGCAGCGTCAACACCGCGATGGGTATCTCGCGCGTCATCCGCGAGAATTTGAACGCGCGGCATAAATATTTCATCGTCGAGATGGGCGCGTACGGCCCGGGCTCGGTCCAGGCGCTGTGCGATCTCGCGCCGCCGCGTCTCGGCATCATCACGGCCATCGGCAAGGCGCATTACGAGCGCTTCAAGTCGCTCGACAATGTCGTCCAAGCGAAATTCGAATTGGCCGAGGCGTCTTGCCGCAATGGCGGCCAGGTTGTGGTCGCGTCCGACGTGCTAGCTTTCGCCGCCGCCAAGGCCTTCGCCGACGCGCATCCCGGCGCCGTAATCGCTTGCGGCGAGGACGGCGCGCAGCTCGCGATCAATTCGGTGCGCCAGACGACATCGGGGCTCGCCATGAGGATCACCTGGCAAGGGCAGGGTTACGACCTCGCCGCGCCTTTGTTCGGCGCGCACCATGCGCGCAACATCGCGCTCGCTTTTGCCGCGGCTTGCGTCTTGGGCATGATGCCGGACGACATCATCGCAGGCTTGCGCAGCGTGCCGCAAATCGCGCACCGCCTCGAAGTGAAGCGCCAGGCCGACGGCACCACCCTGATCGACGATGCCTATAATTCGAACCCGCTCGGCTTCGCCGCCGCGCTCGAGATTCTGGACATGTTCCGGGTCGGGCAGGGACGGCGCATCCTCGTCACCCCGGGCATGGTGGAGCTGGGCGCCGAGCACGACGCCGAGCACCGCCGGATTGGCGCGCTGGCCGCGAAATACGCCGATGTCATGCTTGCGATCGTGCCGGAACGGATCGAGGCCTTCATCGCCGCCTATGCCGCGCAGGCGCCCGGTGCGACGATCGTGCGCTGCGCAACGATCGCCGATGCCGACAAATGGATCGCCGCCAACCGCAAAGCCGACGATGTGGTGCTGCTCGAAAACGATCTGCCCGATCTCTATGAGCGCCGCTTGAAATTCTAGTCTTGCTGCCGGCGCGGCAGCGGCTCATTCGTTGGTCGTCGTGCGGATGAAGAATTGCGTGATCTTCGCGCGCACGAAAGCGGCGACGCCGAGCCGCGCGATTTCCTGACGCTCTTCGGGCCACAGCGCCAAGATGCTTTCATTCGCGGCCTCGCGCTCGCTGACCATCTGGCCAAGCCGCGTGATCGCTTCGGGATGGCTGACCAAAATCGGCTCGATCTGCTGTTTGTCGATCTCGATCAAGGTCGAGTGGGTTGCCGCGGTGATGGTCGCGCTGCGGCTCGCGCCGGTAAGGAGCGACATTTCCCCGAACAAATCTCCGGCCACCAGTCGCCCGACGCGCCGATCCGGCTTGCCCGGAACCTGCTTCGACACGTCGAGCACACCCGCCACCACGACGAAGAGCGAGCTGCCGGGGTCGCCTTCTTTGACGACAACCGCGCGCGGCGGAAATTCCCGCAGCCGGCTGCCTTGCTCGATAAGCTGCAGTGCCTCGGTTTCAAAGGGCTCGAAGAACGGCGTGCGCGCGAGGATGGAAGCGACGTCGATATGGCGCTCGATGCGGCGCTGCTTGGCTTCGAGCAGGGTCACGTCGGCCTTGGGATAAACCGGCGAGATGCCCGCTTGGTCCAGGAATTTCAGCGCATTGACGAGAAGCTCGCGGGTCACGGTAAAGGTTTCGGGATAATCCGCGACCCAGTAGTTCATGCTGTAGATGATGCCGTTGTCGCCATAGGCGTCGACATAGACGACCGGCTCGGGCTGAGATCGCACGCCGTCGGTTGCCTCCATCGCGGCTTGAAGGATGCGGATGACGCGTTCGGCAGGCACGTCATAGTCGATCGCCACGGTGCGTGTCACACGAAGATAGCGCTGCGGCGCGTTGAGGTTGGTGAAATGGCCGGTGTTCAACATGCTGTTGGGCAGCACGACGAGACGTCCGTCGCGCGTCTCGAGATGCGTCGTACGCCAGGTGATTTCGATCACCTTGCCGATCGTGCCGGGTATGGCCTCGATCCAATCGCCGAGCTTGATGGTCTGCTCGAGGTTGAGGCCGACCCCGGCGACCATGTCGCCGATCGTCTTCTGGACCGAAAAGCCGATCAAAGCCGCCAGAACGCCCGAGGTGGCGAGGAGGCCACCGAGCGGCTTGCCGAAGACCTGAGAGACAATGATTAAACCGACGCAAAAGAAGATGACGATATTGCCGACATCGATCAGGAGCTTGGGCAGCTTGTTTTCGGCGCCGCGCCGACGGGTAGCTTGGAGCACCAACATGCCGAAAACGGCGGCGGCAACCCACGCGGCCGCCAGCCAGGTCGCGACCCCCACGAAGATTTTGATCGAGGGTGCTGCTTCGGCGGGCAAGGCCGACATGATTCCTGCCACGTTGTGATCGACGGCCCAGGACAGGCCGATCACCACCACGAAGCAGATCAGTGGTACCCCGAGGCGCACTTCATTCCCCTGCGAAGCGGCCGCGCTGAGAAGCGCGGCGCGCCATTATGGCCAAAAAGCGCGCGGGAAGGCGAGCGCGTTAGCGGGAACCGGCCGTCCGCGGCAAAGATCGCAATGGCGGTTGCCTTTAAAGGGTAAGCGTTAGGCCTTCGCGCGCCACGATCGTGCCGGGATAGGCGCGCGCGGCCTCGGCAGCGATGCCGTCGAGCATGGTGTCGTTGCGCGCCGGATCGTGATGGAACAGCGCCAAGGTCTTGACCGAAGCGCGTTTGGCCAGCCTCACCGCTTCCTGCCAGGTGGAATGGCCCCATCCTTCATGCGCCGGATAGTCCTCGTCGGTGTAATTGGCGTCGTAGATCATGGCATCGGCGCGATCGGCCAGCGCCAATACGGCGGGATCGAGCCCTTCGGGGCGGTGCTCGGTATCGGTGATATAGGCGGCAACCTTGCCGTTCCATTCGATGCGGTAGCCGGTCGCGCCGCCCGGGTGGTTGAGCGCGCCGGTTCGGATCACGATGCCGGGGCGAGGCGTCAAGACGTCGCCGCCGGCGAAATTCTTGAACTCGATGGCGGCGGCGAAGGAATCCATCATATCGGGAAAAAGCGGGGGGGTGAGGGTCATGCGAAAGACCGACCGTATATCGCCTTGCGCGGCGGCGTGGCCGGCCCAAACCCGCAGGCGATTGCCGGCGACATGGCTCGGCGCGAAGAATGGAAAGCCGCAAATATGGTCGAGATGCGTATGGCTGCACAGCAGCTCGGCATCGACCAGCTTTCCTTCCGCCATCAAGGCCTGGCCGAGCGGGCGCAAGCCCGTGCCCGCGTCGCAAATCAGCAGCTGGTCGCCGCAGCGAATTTCGACACAGGCCGTGTTGGCGCCGTAACGCGAGGTGTCGGCGCCGGGGCTCGCGATGCTCCCGCGCACGCCCCAAAACCGGAGCGACATACCTGCTTCGTCAGCCACGCACATTTCTCCTTCGGGGCGTGCAGCGTGCTGTATAGCAGCGGCGCACCGGCTCCGTCATCCGGCGGAAGCTTAACGGACCGTGATTTCGACCCGGCGGTTGCGCGGTTCGTAAGGCGCCTTGGTCTCGACCAGGGGATTGGCCGCGCCATAGGAATCGACGGTGATGGCCGAGTGCGCCACGCCGATCGTCTCGATCGCGCTGCGCACCGCCTCGGCGCGGCGCAGGCCGAGCTGGTAATTATAGTCGGTATCGCCCGAGCGATCGGTATAGCCGACCACCGCGACCTCGGGCGCTGGTCGCTGCTTGATGACGGATAGGATCTTGGGCAGCTCGGTGCGTGACGCGGCGGTCAATTCCGTGGTGTCGAGCACGAAATAGATCAGCGATACGACCGGCGCCGGCGGGTGATAGGCGATCGCGTCGCCCCATTCCTGCTGGATGTTGGCCTGGCTCAGCACGATCGGTTTGGGCGTGCCCGAGCGGCCGGCCACATCCACCGCTTGGCCGGGCTGGGTCAGCTCGGTCACGCCTGAGTCGTTTCGGATCGTCACCGCGCTCGGCTTGCCGCTATCGAGCAGCACGATCCGGCCTTGCGAGCAGGCGCTCAGCGCGGCGAGCGCTATCACGACAATGAAGGCGCGGGCCATCGTCATTGGCCGAGATCCACCAGGAAACGCGTGCCGCGCACGCCGAGCGTTCCGACCGGCGTGTGGAGCGACACGGCGTCGGGCGAGAGTTTGGTGATGAGGCCGCTGATGAACATCAGCGTGCCGCGCGTCATGTCGGCGACGAAGGCGAATTTTCCGCTGCGCGGCTCGAACACGTAGGACGTCAGGGTGATCTGCGATTTTGGCCCGAGCGAAATTGTCGTGTTGTCGATGAAGGTCACGCCGAGCGCGCCATCGTCGCCGGTTTCGAGCATGTCGTTGCGGCGAACCACCGTGCCGATGCCCGCGTCGGCGCGTCCGCTTGCGCCCAAAATATAGGCTTTGCCCTTGGCGGTCTTGACCATGCCGATCTCGGTTTCCTGGGCGTTGGCGGCAACGCACAGAAAACCCAGGAGCAGCCCGGCAAGGGCGAGCGCCTTCATTCCCGGCCCCTTACATCGGCTGCGAGGCATGGCGCTCCGCCGCAAAGGTCAAAGGTTCTCCCCGCGCCGCCGCGGCGCAAATCTCCTTCATGACGACAGGATGAATGATGGCGGCCAAATCCTCCCATAACAAAATTATGTCATGGTCGTGTTATGGCGCCCTTATCACTGCGTTAAGCTTCGCAAGGAAGATTAACGCCCGCACTGGCTGCCATCGGCTTCGCGCCGGGCTTGCGCCTACTCGCTTCGGTTGCGATAGCCTTGGCCGCGCGCGAAACTGAAGATCTCGTTGAAGCCGAAGAGCAGCAGCAGGATGCCGCAGATGATTTCGGCCGCGGTGACGATGCGCGCCGCGCTGCTCGCCGGCGCGATGTCGCCATAGCCGACGGTGCTCAAGGTCACGACCGAATAATAGAGGCATTCCGAAAAGGAGATCGCGCGAACCGCGCCGTCGATGCGGAAATTCATGCCGCTGCCGAGATGGTCGACCACCGAGTAGATCGATGCGAACATGATCACCAGCAGCGAGAAGCAAGTCAGAAACGCGAAGGCCGGCACGATCAAGCGCGCGATGCGCGAAAAGAATTCCTCGAACAGCAAGCCGGTGTCGAGAAGAAACACGGCGACGTCCCGGCTCGCGAAAAACACGATGATCGCGATCGCGCCCATCGCGGCCAGCAGAATCGCGTTCACGGCGCTATCGAGCAGCGCCGGCGGCATGACCGAGGTTGTCACGCCGACCGCGAAGACCGGGACGAGCCAAGCGACGATGCGCCCGAGACGGCGTTGGCCGCGCATCTGGCCCGAGACGGCCACGCCCATGATCGTGCCGCGATGGAGGAACGAGCCGGCGAGAAAGGCCAGTAGCGGCAAGGTGAAGCCCAGGGATAGGGCGGCCGGGCTCGCGCCGCCGAAGTTGCTTTCGCCGAAAAACAGAAAGACGCAAGCATAGACGCTGGCCAGATTCGCGAGGGTCAGGCAGAAAGCGCGGCTGGCGCGAAAGGCTCGGCGGAAAACGCCGACGAAGAGAACGATCGAACCCAGGACGACGGTTGCGAGATAGGCCTCGGTGGTGCCGATCGCGAGCGCGATCAGTCCGACCAGTGCGACCGTCGATAGCAGCGACCAGGGCACGCGGACGCCGCCGCTCCTCTGCGCTTCGCCGCGGCGATCGCGATCCATCATGGCTGAAAACGGTCGCCGGCGTTAGTGGGCGGGCTTCGCAAGGCCAGGCGCCGGCTCGACCAAGATGATGCGGAAAGTATGCTCGGCGCCGTCGATTTCCCGCACGCCGAGATATTCGCCTTCGCGGAATCGATGCTCGCTGAAATGCGGGATCGACTCGTCTTCCATCTCGCCGAGATGGAAAGAGAACATCCAGCGGTCATGAGTCGTATGCTGAACCGTGCCGGTCAGATCGCCAGCGCCTTCCCAGAAGCGATGCACGGTGCAGAGCTCCGGCGTGCGGCGATAGGTGCCGCGATCGATCTTGCCGGCTTCGTCCAGCGGCAGGACGAATTCATAGCCGTGGCGATGGCTGCCTTCGGGGAATTCCTTGCTTCGCGCCAGCTCGGCGCGCACGCGCATCCAAGTCATACCGTGTCCTCCTCGAGTCCGGTTCAGCCGCCAAAGGCGACGCTGCCGTGACCGGCTCGTTACCATGACAGTTTGTCCCGGACGGCGCGATATGTCCTTGAGCTAGATCAGTCTTGGACGCGCAGTGTGGCGGCGGGCTAGGCCTCGAGCAACGGTAGGCGGCGAAGTCTTTTGCCGGTCAGGGCAAAGACCGCGTTGGCGATCGCAGGCGCGACCGGGGGCACGCCGCATTCGCCCGCGCCCGAGGGCGGTTCGCGGCTCGGCACGATGAACACCTCGATCGCTGGCGTCTCGGCCATGGTGATGAGCGGATAGTCGCGGAAACCGCTTTGATGCACCTGGCCGTCCTCGATGGTGATGACCGATTTCAGCGCGGCGGTCAGGCCGAAGACGATGCCGCCTTCGATTTGCGCCGTCACCGTGTCGGGGTTGACGACAAAGCCGCAATCGACCGCGCAGACGATGCGATGCACTTTGATTTTGTGCTCGGCGGTGACGGAAACCTCGGCGATCTGCGCCGCCCAGCCGCCATGCGCATAATAAAGCGCAACGCCCCGCGCCCGGCCCGAAGGCGGCGGACTCGTCCAGCCGGCCTTTTCCGCCGCCAGTTCGAGTACGCGGCGATGACGCGGCGCATTGCCGAGATGACGCAAACGGAAGGCGATCGGATCGGCGCCGGCCTCGTGCGCGAGCTCGTCCATGAAGCACTCGACGCCGAATGCATTCTGCGACGATCCGACCGAACGCCAATAGCCGGTCGGCACGCCGGGATCGTCCAAGACATGTTCGGTGTGCAGATTGGCGAAATCATAGGCGACGTCGAGCCCTTCGCCGGCCAATTCGGGGCCGACCACGCGGTGAAACCACGCGACCACCTTGCCGCTGGCATCAAGCGCGCCGCGAATGACGGCGAGGTTCGCCGGCCGGAAGCGGTCGTGATGCATGTCCTCGGCCCGGGTCCAAAGCAATTGGATCGGCTTGCCCGCGATCTTGGCGATTTCGACCGCTTGGGTGACGACGTCGGGCACCGAGCGCCGGCCGAAGCCGCCGCCGAGGAAGGTGCTGTGCACCTCGACTTGCGCGAGCGGCACGCCGGCCGCCTTGGCCGCCGCCTGCTGCGCCAGGGTTTGGCCCTGCGTCGGTACCCAAATCTCGCAATGCCCGTCGCTAAGGCGCGCCGTGCAATTCATCGGCTCGATCGGCGCATGAGCGAGATAAGGCGTTTCGTATTCGGCGTCGAGCGCCATGGCCGCGGTCTCGAGGACCCGCGCGGCGTTTCCGACATTCTTGATCGGATCGCCGTCGCGCGCCGCGGCTTGGCGGAAGCGGCTCGAGATCAGCTCGCTCGAGAGACCTTTGAGGCCGCCGCTCCAGGTCACCTGCAAAGCTTCGCGGCCGCGCATCGCCGCGTCGAAATCATCGGCCAGAACGACAACGCCGCTGGCGATTTCGATGACGTCGCGTACGCCGGGTAGGGCTTTCGCCTTGGTCGCATCGATGCGCGCGGGCTTGGCGTCGAGGGTCGGCGCCATCAGCACGGTCGCGGCCAGCATGCCGGGAAGGGTCACATCCGTTCCGAACACGGTGCGGCCGGCGACGTGATCGGGAATATCGAGCCGCGCCGTGGGGCGTCCCAACAGCTTGAACGCCTTGAAGTCCTTGAGCGCGGGGTTTTTGGGCGCGGCGAGCGCCGCCGCTTGCTCGGCGATCGCGCCGTAATCGACGCTCTTTCCGGTGGGAACGTGAATGACGTGGCCGTTTTCGGCGCGGCATTGATCCACCGGCACTTGCCAAACCCAGGCGGCGGCGGTGATCAGGCGTTCGCGCACTTCGGCGCCGGCACGGCGCAGCCTGTCCCAATTGGTTTTCATGCTCAAACTGCCGACCGTCATCTGCATGTGAATGAGCGGATTGTCATAGACGCGGTCGGCCGGGCCGGCGACGACGCGAACGCGCGCGAGCGGCACGTCGAGCTCCTCCGCGATCAGCATCGGCAAGGCGGTGCTCACGCCCTGACCCATTTCGGATTGTCCCATGACGACGATCACGGTGCCATCGCGCGCAATCTTGATCCAAGGATTGAAGGCAATCGTGTCGAGCGGCAGTGGCCCGCGTCGCTTCTGCAAGGTCTCGTTCGGAAACGGCGCATCGGCCCAATTCCGGTCGGCGGCGCGATGGATCGCGCGGCGCACGCGCGGATAGGTGCCGCAGCGGCACAGCACATGCGACATGGCGGCGTCGATCTCCGCGTCGCTTGGCTTCGGTACATGGTGGAGCAGCGCGTCGGCCGCGACGATCATGCCCGGCTGGCAATAACCGCATTGCGGCACTTGCTCGGCGAGCCAGGCGCGGATCACGGGGTTTTCCGGTTGCGCGGCGATGCCTTCGATCGTGGTGATGTCTTTGCCGACAGCATCTTTCACCGTGTGATTGCAGGCGGTGACCGCTTGGCCGTCGATTTGCACGGTGCAGGCGCCGCAGCCGCCATGGCCGCAGCCGAATTTGGCGCCTTTCAGATCGAGCCGTCCGCGCAAGGCCCAGAGCAAAGGCTGATCTGCCGCCTCGGCCGGCAATTCGATGCGTTGTCCGTTGATGCTCAGCAGAAGCGTCTGGCGCGGCATCGTGTCCATGGCTAGCCCAATCCTCTGGTTCCGAAATCATTACGGTGCGCGAAATCCGCCACATCGCGGCGCACGCGAACGTAGTTCGGCGCCAGATCGGGCGGGTAGCCGAGGCGGCAGGCGTAAGCGATCTTCATCTCGGCCGGCACGCCGAGCGCGCGTTTGACCGCGCCTTCGACCGCGTCGTTGCTGAAGACGCTCATGATCTGCAAGCCGATGCCGAGCGTTTGCGCCATCAGCCACATATTCTGCATGACGCAGCCGAGGCTGATGAATCCCAGCACGTCGCCTTCCGATGCCGGTGCTCGCCGCGTGCTGTCGTAAAGCACGAGCAGCAAGGTCGGGCAATTCTGCATGGTCGCCGCCAGCTTCTGCGGCGGCGCGGCGGCGGCGAGCGCGTCGAAATCCGCGCCCGGCTTGGACCAGGCAGGCGGGAACATCGCGGCGAGAACGCCGGTCTTTTTTCGCCGCAGTTCCTCTTGGGAGAAAGAGAGCTGCCGAAAATTCTCGCGCAGGAAGGTCGCGGACAGCTTCGACGAGATTGCCGCGATCGTGGCAAGACGCGCCGGATCGTCGACCACCAGCATCTCGAAATTCTGCATATTGTGGGCGGTCGACGCCCAGCTTGCTGCTTCGAGAATCCGCTGCAGGTCGGGCGTCGCGACCGGACGCGCGGGATCGAACGGAATGCGCGACGAATGCCGCGCCGTGAGGATTTCGCGAAGCTCCTCGGCCGCTGTCGGCTTCGACATGGCAAGAACCTTTATAAGGCTGAAACTTTGGAAACGGTCAGGCCAGCCTAGTCCAGGGAAGGGGCGCCGCTTTGATGCAAATCAAAAAGCGACGGGTCAGGCCGCTTGCGGCCGCGTGTCGCCGCTTATGCGAAAGGTCAGCCGGAACGCTGAGGGGTCGTCGGGATGGCGGGCGATGACAAAACCGAGATGGCGGCAGAGATCCAGCATGGCCTCGTTGTCGCGCAACACATCGCCGACCAGGGCGCCGATGCCACGCTGTCTCGCGACGCCGATCAGCCTTGTCATCAGCACATGGCCGAGGCCGCGACCTTTCCAGTCGCTGCGCACGGCAATGGCGAATTCGGCCTGCTGGTTGTCGGGGTCCGCGGAATAGCGGGCGACGCCGAGCGCGGTTTTGCCGTCCATCACCCCGAGCAGCGCCATCTCGCGCGCATAATCGACTTGCGACAGCCGCGCCGCAAGCTGATGCGACATCTCCTTTAGCGGCATGAAGAAGCGGAAGCGCTGATCCTCCGGAGTCATGTGCGCCACGATGTCCTGAAGCATCGGCTCGTCTTCGGGGCGCACCGGCCGGAGGCAAAACGGCGTGCCGTCGAGCAGGTGTTCCTTCGACATGAATTCGCGCGGATAGGGCGAGATCGCAAGCCGCGTGGCGGCGCCGGTCGCGGCAGGAGCGACGGCGATGCGCGCATCGACGGCGATCACGCCGGTGTTGTCCGCGAGCAGCGGGTTGATGTCGATTTCCGCGATTTCCGGGTGGTCCGCGGCGAGCTCGCCGACGCGGATGAGGATCTCGATGATGGCGGCCACATCCGCCGGCTTGCGGTCGCGATAGCCTTGCAGCAGGTGCGACACCCTCGTCCGCCCGATCAAGAATCGCGCCAAGGCCTCGTTGAGCGGGGCCAATTCGAGCGCGGTGTCCTTCATCACCTCAACCGCCGTGCCGCCCTGGCCGAACATCACGACCGGCCCGAAAATTCGATCGACGGTCACGCCGGCGATGAGTTCGATGGAGCCCGGCCGGTCGATCATGGGCTGGACCAGGAACCCGTCGATCCGCGCGGCGGGGGACGCCGCTTTCACGCGCTCGAGCATCGCGGCGGCTTCGTCGCGCACACGTTCGCTCCGGCCGAGGTTGAGCGCGACGCCGCCGACATCGCTTTTGTGCGTGATGTCGGGCGAGCGTATCTTGAGGGCGACGGGAAAACCGATGCTTGTGGCGATGGCCGCGGCTTCGTCGGGGGTCGCGGCGAGCTTCGGGCCGGCAAAGGGAATGCCGTAGGCGTCGAGCACCGTTGCGACGTCCACGATATCGAGCCAGGTTTTTCCTTCCGACACCGCGCGCTTGATCGCGTCTTCCGCCGCCGCGACATTGGGCACGAAATTCCCCGGCCGCGCGGCAGGCGTCTCCATCATCAGAACCTGGTTGCGGCGATATTGCACACCGTGCATGAAGCCGCGCACGGCGCTGTCGGGCGTCTGATAGGTCGGGATGCCGGCCGCTGCGAAAAGGTGCCGCGCCTCGCTTGCGGTTTGGTCGCCGAGCCAAGAGGTCAGCACGTTGCGCCGCTGCCCTGCTTGTTTCACGGTCGCGATGACCGCGCGCGCGCTGTCCACCGAACCGGCCAAGGCGGTCGGGCAGTTGAGCACCAGAATCGCATCGTTCTCGCTGTCGGCGAGCAAGATCGACAAGGCTTCGGCATAGCGGCGGTCATTCGCGTCGCCGATGATGTCCACCGGATCGTCATGGCTCCAGGTTCGCGGCAGCAAGCTGTCAAGCTTGGCCAAAGTCTCGGGCGACAGCGCGGCAAGCCGCCCGCCGAGACCGACCAGCGCGTCGGTTGCCAGCACGCCGGGGCCGCCGCCATTGGTCAAGATCGCAAGCCGCTCGCCGGTTTGCGGCCTGGTCAGCGCCAGGGTCTCGACCGCGTCGAAAAGCTCGGTCATGTCGTCGACCCGCAACATGCCGGCGCGCCGGAAGGCGGCGTCGTAGACCGCGTCCGATCCCGCCAAGGCCCCGGTATGCGAGGCCGCGGCGCGCGCGCTTTCGGCAAAGCGCCCGACCTTCACCACGAGCACCGGCTTCAACCGCGCGGCGGCGCGGGCCGCCGACATGAATTTGCGCGCTTCCTTGATGCCTTCGACATAAAGCAGGATCGCGCGGGTGTTCTTGTCGGTGGCGAGATAGTCGAGCATGTCGCCGAAATCGATATCGGCCATGTCGCCCAGCGACACGACATGCGAAAAGCCGATCGCACGCGCGGCCGCCCAGTCGAGTACCGCGGTGATCATCGCGCCCGATTGGCTGATGAAGGCGAGATCGCCTTTGGCCGGCGCGAGATGGGAAAAGCTCGCGTCGAGCCCGATGCCGGGCACCATGACGCCGACGCAATTCGGGCCGGCCAGCCGCAAGAGATAAGGCCGCGACGCCTCGAGCGTCTGATGTTGCAATTCCTTGCCGCGTTCGCCCAACTCGGCGAAGCCGGCGGTGATTATTACGGCGGCGCGGGTTCCCTTGGCGCCGAGCTCGGCGATCAGGCCCGGAACCGTATCCGGCGGGGTTGCGATCACGGCCAGATCGGGTGTCATCGGCAGGCTCGCCACGTCCTTGGCGACGGCGAGGCCGTCGAGCTCGGTCTCGCGCGGATTGACCGGCATGATCGGGCCGCTGAAGCCGGCGCGCCGCAAATTGCGCAGAACCACGTTGCCGATGGAGTTGGGACGGGCAGAGGCGCCGATCAGCGCAACCGAACGCGGCTTGAACATTCGCTCGAGATTGCGGATCGACATAATGGCCTCGACGGGGAAAGCGGCGGCATCCATAGCCGGACGCCAGCATCCGCGCTTTGACGATAATCAATGCCAATGGCGATTTAGTGAAGCCTACCGCCCTTTCCCCATAGGGAAAACCCCTTACGTAGATATCCGAATTTTTCCGGGCGGGATGGGGCTTTAATCATGGATGTGCGAGGCATTGAGGTGGCTGGAGCCGAACGGGCCCCGCCACCGACCAGGAGGGAAGCGGGAATGCGTTCGATACTCACCGAGGACCAGGAACAGTTGAAGTTGATCGAGGCCAAGCTAGCGGAATTGACCGGGATGAACGCCGCCGAGCAGGCGCGCAAACAATGCCTGATCGACGCGCTGCGCCGGAGCAAAACAGAATTGATGAATTCCTGCGGCCGGTTGCACCGCTTGCGCACCCTCGCGGCTTAAGCAACCCTGTCCCACCGGGCGGCCGGTAGCTTTGCGACCGGCGCAGACCGAGGGCATGGAGGCACGCGATGGATAAGCGCACGCAATTCCATCTCTGGTACGTCGTCGCGGCCATTCTGGGCGTGCTGCTGCTGCAGCAGATTTGGGCGCAAAGCCAACAAGTTGCGGTCCTTCCCTACAGCGAGTTTCTCGACGATCTGAAAGCCGGCAAGATCGGCGAGGTCAGCGTTTCGGGCGATTATATCGAGGGCCATTACAAACAGGCCGAAAACGGGCGGACGCAATTCGTCACCACGCGGGTCGCGCCCGACATCGCCGATCAATTGACGCAATATAACGTCAAATTCTCCGGCGCGGTCCAAAGCACGCTTCTGACCACGATCCTATCTTGGGTGCTGCCGACTCTTCTCTTCTTCGGGGTGTGGTATTTCGTGTTCCGCCGCTTTGCCAACCAGCAAGGCTTGGGCGGCGGCTTCATGGCCGTGGGCCGCAGCAAGGCGAAGGTCTATGTTGAAACCGACACCAAGGTGACTTTCGACGACGTGGCAGGAGTTGATGAAGCCAAGGACGAGCTCAAGGAAGTCGTCGCCTTTCTGAAGAATCCCGAGGAATATGGCCGGCTCGGTGCCCGCGTTCCCAAGGGAATCCTGCTCGTGGGTCCGCCCGGTACCGGCAAGACGCTGCTGGCGCGCGCGGTTGCGGGCGAGGCGGGTGTCCCGTTCTTTTCGATCAACGGCTCGGAATTCGTCGAGATGTTCGTCGGCGTGGGTGCGGCCCGGGTGCGCGATCTCTTCGCGCAGGCGCGCGAAAAGGCGCCGGCCATCATCTTCATCGACGAGCTCGACGCGCTCGGCCGCGCGCGCGGCGCCTTCCCCTCGGGCGGCCTCGACGAAAAGGAGCAGACGCTCAATCAGCTTCTCTCCGAGCTCGACGGGTTCGACACGCGCGCGGAACTCATTCTGCTGGCGGCCACCAATCGCCCCGAGATTCTCGATCCGGCGCTGTTGCGCGCGGGTCGCTTCGATCGCCAAGTGCTGCTTGACCGGCCCGACAAAGGCGGCCGTATCGACATCTTGAAGGTCCATCTCAAAGGCCACATCTTGGCCGGCGATGTCGAGCCGGAAAAGATCGCCGCCCTGACCCCGGGCTTCACCGGCGCCGATCTCGCCAATCTCATCAACGAGGCCGCGTTGATCGCGACTAGGCGAAACGCCGATTCCATCGCGATGGACGATTTCACCAGCGCGGTCGAGCGCATCGTCGCCGGGTTGGAAAAGCGCCGGCGTATCTTGAGTCCTAAAGAGCGCGAGGTCGTGGCCTTTCACGAAATGGGGCATGCCTTGCTGGGGATGGCCTTGCCCGGCGTCGACGTCGTGCACAAGGTCTCGATCATCCCGCGCGGCATCGGCGCGCTCGGCTATACGATTCAGCGGCCGAGCGAGGACCGCTTCATCATGACCCGCGACGATCTCGAGAACCGCATGGCCGTGCTGCTCGGCGGGCGCGCGGCCGAGCACATCGTCTTCGCGCATCTATCGACCGGCGCCGCCGACGATCTCGCCAAAGTGACCGACATCGCCCGCGACATGGTGATGCGCTATGGCATGGAGGAAACCCTCGGGCCCGTCTCCTATGACGTGGAGCGCCCGACTTTTCTCAATATTCCCCCCAATATGGGCGGCTTCGAGCGGCGCTACAGCGACCAGACCGCGCATGCCATCGACGAAGCCGTGCAGCACATCGTCGAACACGTCTTCGCCCACGCGGTCGAGGTTCTCGCCAAGCAACGCAAAGTGCTTGATCACGGTGCCGCCTTGCTGCTGGAGCACGAAACCTTGGACGAAGCCGCGCTCGCTTCTTTGCGTGGCGAGATGGCGCCGCGCGATCTGCCCAGCGCGGCACAATGAGCAAAATAAGCTGCTCCATGCTGACGGCGGCTTGCGTAGCTCTGGCAGGCTGCACGATTTTCCAAACCGATGCCGAGCGCGGGCAATATGTTGCCGTCAAATGGTGCTCGGAATGCCATCGGGTCGGGCCCGATCAGCCGAGCGGCGTGCGGCCCGGCCATGTCTTGCCGCCGACGGTCGGGGCGGCGAGCTTCATGGACATCGCCGCCCGTCGTGCGGTGACCGCCGAATGGCTCGATCATTTCCTGAGCGATTTGCACTTGCCCATGCCGACCTATCGGCTTCGCGATGACGAGCGGCGGACCGTGATCGCTTATATTCTCTCGCTCAAGCCAGCGCAGCGCTAGCTGGCTTCACCGGGTATCGCCGCGTGGCGCTTTACGTACCCATGCGCGGATAAAGCCGCGCCGCGATCACCGTCAGCACGACGCAGCCGGCGAGTAGCACCGCGAAATCGATCCCTAGTCCGATGCTGGCCATGCCTTGGCGCAGGATAAGCGCGCGCATGGCGTCGACTTGATAGGTGAGGGGATTGACGTGCGACACATATTGCAGCCAACGCGGCATCAGCGCGATCGGATAGATTGCGTTGCTGGCAAAGAAGATCGGCATGGTCAGAACCTGCCCGATGCCCATGAAGCGCTCGCGGGTTTTCACCAGGCAGGCGATGATCAGCGAGAAGGTCGAGAAGAATCCCGATCCCAGGCCGATGAACAGCAAGGCGCCGAGAATGTGCCGCGGATCGAGGCTGACATCCGCGCCCATCACCAGCACGACCAGATAGACGATAAAAGCCTGGATCCAGCCGCGGATTGCCGACGAGGTGGCCTTGCCGATCACCAGGGCGCTACGCGGCGCCGGACTCACCAGCAGCCGTTGCAGAATGCCGAGGTCGCGCTCCCAGATCGCGGCGATGCCATAAAAGATCGCCGAGAACAGCACGCTTTGCGCGAGGATGCCGGGCGCCAGAAAATCCTCGTAATTCAGCGCGCCGGTATCGATCGCATGGGCGCGCGCCATCACCTGGCCGAACAGCAGCAGCCACAGCAAAGGCTGGATCGCGCGGGTGAACAGCTCCAAGGGATCGTGGATCAGCTTCTCGATCTCGGCTTCGGCGACGCCCCAAAGCTGATCGAGGTAATTGGCGATCGAGGCCTCGGTACGCGGCCTAGCCGAGCCGAACCTCGCTGCGGCGTTCGCGTCTGGTGTCACTGAAGTCTCCTTCGCTTTCGGCCGCGTTGTCCGCGCCGGTCAGTTTGAGGAAGGCCTCGTCGAGAGTCGCCTGCGGTCCGACGGCGGCCTTCAACGCAGCGGGCGTGTCGCACGCGATCACCTGGCCATGATTCATCACCGCGATCCGGTCGGATAGCGCATCCGCTTCGTCGAGATAATGGGTCGTCAGCAGGATCGTCATGCCGAAATCCTTGCGCAACGCGCGCACATGGTCCCAGACCTGGTCGCGGGCGAGCGGGTCGAGGCCGACCGTCGGCTCATCCATGAACAGGATCGACGGCCGGTGCAGCATGCTCTGCGCGATCTCGAGGCGGCGAATCATGCCGCCCGAATAATGCTGCACCAGTCGGCTGGCGGCGTCGGCAAGCCCGAGCGCGACGAGCGCTTCGTCGATAAGCTGGCGCCGTCCGCGCGCCGGCACGGCGTAAAGCCGCGCGGAAAGCAGCATGTTTTCGTAACCGGTCAGCGAGCCGTCGGCGGAAAGCAGCTGCGGCACATAGCCGATATGCCGCCGCACCTCGGCGGAATCGCGCTCGATATCGAAGCCGGCGACGCTGGCCCGGCCCGAGCTGGGCGGCAAAAGCGTCGTCAACATTTTGACCAGCGTGCTTTTGCCCGCGCCGTTCGATCCGATCAGCCCGAAGATTTCGCCGCGCTGAATGGCGAGAGAAACCTGGTTGACCGCGATCATATCGCCGAAGCGCCTGGTCAGCTTGTTGGTGACGATCTCCGGCGCCGTTTCTGCCTGCGTCGTCGCATCCATGATTTGAACCGTCAAGCCGGCGGAACCATGCCGATCGTTTTGAAGATGGTCGCCAGCAGCGCCGCATTGTCGAGCGGCTTGTCGAAATAAGCAACCACCCCGGCGCGCAGCGCCCGTTCCTTCAGCAGCCGGTCGCCGCCGCCGCTGACGAGGATGACAGGGATCCGAAGGCTTGCGCCGTCGATCGATTCGAGGAAGTCGAGCCCGGTTTCGTCCGGCAGGTGGTGATCGAGAACGAGGCACTGTTTCTCGTGCGGCCGATAGGCCTCGAGGAACTCGCGGGTGCTAGCGAAATCCTCGACGTCGCAGCCATAGCTTTCGAGCAGCAGCTTGAGGGAGTCTCGGACCGGCTCGTCATCGTCGACAATGAAGACGGTCGCTGGCTCAGACACGACGAATACCGCGACCGCGCCGGCCGGGCTCGTTGCGGAGCCGGGCTTTGCCTGCCAAAGGGTTCAAATGGCGTGCCTTTTCTATCGCCGTGACGCGGTTCCCCCTGATTGCCGGTGCGTCGGTTGGTTGCTTCATGCCAAATGCCTCGCGAACCGGGACAAGGTAGCAATTCGGGCGGGGCCGACTTTGATCTGCCGCAATTGTTGCGCTGCATCCAGAGGCAGGGCAATCCTCTTTCGGGCGCTGGACGAGGGCGTTGCCGACGACTATGAGTTGGGCATGGAGCCGAGAAAACACTCGATCCAGAGGCCATGAGCGCGCCTCCGACAGACCGTCCGCCGCCGCTTGGCGTCGACCGCTTTCGCCTTCTCTTCGAGGAGGTTGCGCTCGGCATCAAATGGTTGACGCCGGAAGGATATCTGATCGAGGCCAATCGCAGCTTCTGCGATCTCGTCGGCTATGACCGCGACGAACTCTTGCGCCACCATTATCGCGATATCACGCACCCTCAAGACGTGGAGCGCGACGAAGCGCTCTTTGCGCGCCTGATGGCTGGCGAAATTCCCAATTACTCGATCGACAAACGCTATTTGCACCGCAACGGCACGTCCATCCCGGTGCGCGTGACCTCGTCGCTCGTCCAGGCGGACGGTGTCTACCGTGTTTCGATCGTCCAGGATTTGCGGTCGGCGGCTACGGCGCAACGCGATGGCGAGGCGCGTTTCCGCAGCGTGCTGGAAACCGTTCAGGATGCGATGGTGGTGATCGACGAACGCGGCACCATCGAATCCTTCAGCCCTTCGGCCGAACGCATGTTCGGCTATGCGGCGAGCGAGGCGATCGGCCAGAACGTGAAGCTGTTGATGCCGTCGCCCTATCAAGAGCGCCATGACGGCTATCTCGCCCGTTACATGGATACCGGCGAGCGTCGGATCATCGGCATCGGCCGGGTCGTCACCGGCCTTCGGAAGGACGGCACGTCGTTTCCTATCGAGCTGTCGGTCGGCGAGGTCATGCTCGAAGGGCGGCGCATTTTCACCGGCTTCGTGCGCGATTTGACCTCGCGCAAGAACGCCGAACGCGAATTGGCGACCTTGCAGGCCGAGCTCAGCCATGTCGCCCGGGTCAGCGAGATGGGGCAGATGGGGTCGACGCTCGCTCACGAGCTCAACCAGCCGCTGGCCGCCATCGTCAATTACCTGCAAGCCTGCACCCGGCTGCTGCAGAACCAGCCGACGCCGGTTTCGCCCCGCATCCAAGAAGCGATCGAGAAGGCGGTCGGCCAAGCAGACCGCGCGGGACAGATCATTCGCCGCCTGCGGGAATTCGTGCAGAAGCGCGAGACCGAGCGCCGCACGGAAGATATCAACACGGTGGTGCAGGAATCGGTCGCGCTGGCTCTGGTCGGCGCCAAAAGCGCCGGCATCCTGTCGCACGTCAATCTCGATCCCGATATTCCGCCGGTGATGATCGACAAGGTGCAAATTCAGCAAGTGGTGCTGAATCTCATCCGCAACGCCATCGAAGCGATGGCGCAGTCGAAAATCCGCGCCTTGACGATTTCGACCAGGAACCAGAACGGCGAGGTGTTGGTGACCGTCGCCGATACCGGCTCGGGCATGGCGCCCGAAGTGGCGGCAAAGCTATTCGAGCCGTTTCTCACCACCAAATCGACCGGCATGGGGATCGGGCTGTCGATTTGCCGCTCGATCGTCGAGGCGCATGGCGGCCGCATCTGGGCGGAGAAAAACCCCGGCGGGGGCACGATCTTTTCCTTCGTTTTACCCTTCGCCGAACGGCCGGACTCCGAACCGGCGGCGTAACGAAGCGCCGGCACCGCGGCGCCACCCTGCCGCGATGCCCGACGCCGCGCTCGCTCAGCCTTTCTTGACTTCGATCTTCTTTTGCTGCTGCTGCGCTTCGGCCGATTTGGGCAGGGTGACGGTCAGCACGCCTTTGGCGAATTCCGCGCTGATCCTGTCGCGGTCGATGCCCGCGGGCAGCGAGAAGGAGCGCTGGAATTTGCCATAGGAGCGCTCGGACAAATAATAGTTCTTGTCCTTCTCCTCTTTTTCCTGCCGCTTCTCGCCCTTGAGCACGAGAAGATCACCGGTCACGGACACGTCGATGTCCTTTTCCTCCATGCCCGGCAATTCGGCGCTAAGCGTGAAAGCTTTGTCGGTTTCGGCGACGTCGACCGCGGGTACCGACATCGCAAAGGTCGTGGTCGGTTCGAGATCGAACATGCGCGGGAAGGACGGGAAGCCGAAACCGTTGCCGAAACGATCGAACAGGCGGTCCATGTCGCCGCGGAAGCTTTGCCACAAATCGGGCACGGCGGTGCGCGGGGGTGCGTTCTTTTTCACCTCGATAGAAGTCGTAGCCATGAGAATTCTCCTCCGGGTTGTCGTTACGAGAAAATGGCGTGTACGCGAAACTTAACGGCGTCGAACGGAACTGTTTTTCTTCAGCTCAAGCTCAAACCGCGATCGGAACCCACTCGTCCCCGACCTTGTGGTAGCGGCGTTTGACCGCCGCCCAAGCGACCCGATGCGCGATTTCCTCGCGCTCTTCGGGCGAACGATTAGCATAGTTGTTCCAAGCGCTATTGAAGGCGCCGCGATAGATGTCCTGGGCATGGCCCGGGAGATGCGCGCGCACAGGACGCGGCAGATCTTCGTTGGTGGCGTAAGGCATGGCTCGATGCCTCCTATGCCGGCGATTGATAAGCCCGCGCCGCGGCCAAGGATATGATCTGGATCAAAAACCAGCATCCGCGGCCGGCCGGATTGGACTGGCTCGACCCTTGTGCGCCGCGGCTACATCTTGGAAAATGTGCACAAGAAGAGCGTTTGCAAGGGGATGGACGGTGAGGATGCGCGGGATTGGCGAGAACGGCCGGCGGGAAAAGAAAGCGGCGCGCGGAGTTTGAGGCGGGCCGTTATATTGGAAAGTTAAGGGGAGAAGAAACATGGGCAAGTTCGCGCTGGGCCAATCCGTGCCGCGTACCGAAGATCCGCGGCTGTTGAGCGGACGCGGGAAATACACGGATGATTTCGTGCTGGCGCGCATGTCCCACGGCTATGTGCTGCGCTCGCCCCATGCCCATGCGACGATCCGCAGCATCGACACCCGCGCCGCGCAGCAAATGCCTGGCGTGCTCGCCGTGCTGACCGGCGCCGATTGGGCGGCCGAGAAATTCGGCACGATGGGACCCGTCTTGCCGCGCAAGCGCCGCGACGGCTCGCCCATGTATATCCCGCCGCGCCCGGCCTTGGCGCATGGGCGCGCGATGCTGGTGGGCGATCCGGTCGCCTTCGTCGTGGCCGAAACGCTCGATCTCGCCAAGGACGCGGCCGAGCGCATCGTCGTCGATTACGCGCCGCTGCCTTCGCTCACCGCGACCGACCAGGCGAAATCGCCCGCCGCGCCGAAATTATGGCCCGACTGTCCCGACAATAAATCCTTCTTCTATACGATCGGCGACAAGCAAAAGGTCGATGCCGCTTTCGCCAAGGCGCATCACGTCACGAAGCTGAAGCTGGTCTTCAACCGCATCACCGCCGCGACCATGGAACCGCGCGGCTGCGTCGCCGATTATGACGATCGGCTCGACCGCTATACGCTTTATGTCGGCACGCAACGGCCGCACACGACGCGCGCCGATCTCGCGCGCCGCGTGTTCCATATGGCCGAGACCCAACTCCGCATCACCGCCGGCGATGTCGGCGGCAGTTTCGGCATGAAGGGCAGCCATTTTCCCGAATACCAGCTCGCGCTCTGGGCCTCGAAGAAGCTGGCGCGGCCCGTCAAATGGATCAGCGAGCGCGGCGAAGCCATGCTGAGCGACGATCACGACCGCGATCACATCGCCGAGGGCGAGCTGGCGCTCGACAAAGACGGCAAATTCCTGGCGATGCGCGTCTTTCAGGTCTCGAATATCGGCGCCTATCTCGCGCCCGGCGGCGTGATCTCGCCGACCGCGCATCTGGGCGGCCTTGCCGGCACCTACACGACGCCCGCGATCTATGCCGAGGTCTCGGCGATTTTCAGCAACACCACGAGCATCGGCCCGTTCCGCGGCTCGGGCCGGCCTGAAGCGTCCTATATCTCCGAGCGCCTCATCGACAATGCCGCGCGCGAGATGGGGATCGACCGCGCCGAGCTGCGCCGGCGCAACACCGTGCCGGCGAGCGCCATGCCGTTCAAGACCGGGCTGGTCTTCACCCTGGACAGCGGCGAGTTCGAGAAGAATCTCGATATGGCGCTGCACCTGGCCGGCTATGGCGAGTTCGAAAAACGCCGCGCCGAGGCGAAGTCGCGTGGCAAGCTGCGCGGCATCGGCTTTGCCAACATCATCGAGCAGACCGCGCAAACTATGGGCGAAACCGTGATGGTGAAATTCGATCCCGGCGGCACCGTCACCGTGATCCCCGGCTCGATCTCGCACGGCCAGGGCCATGACACGATGTACAAGATCATCCTCAGCGAAAAGCTCGGCATCGACGCCGAGGATATTCGCGTGCAGATGTGCGACACCGACATGGCGCCCGATGGCGGCGGCACTTACGCCTCGCGCACCGCCGTGCTGGGCGGGAGCGCCGCGACCATGGCGGCGGACAAGGTTATCGCCAAAGCCAAGAAGATCGCCGCCCATATGATGGAAGCGGACGAAAGCGACATCGAGTTCGCCGTTGGCCAGTTTCGCATCGCCGGCACCGACAAGGTGGTGGCGTGGAAGGATGTCGCGCAAGTGGCTTACACCGCCGCGCGCTTGCCCAAAGGCATCGAGACCGGACTTTACGAAACCTCGAGCTTCCATCCCGAGATTCCGAACTTCCCCAATGGCTGTCATGTCTGCGAGGTCGAGATCGACCCCGAAACCGGCGTCAGCAAGGTGCTGCGCTATAGCGTCGTCGACGATGTCGGGACCGTCATCAACAAGCTCACCCTCGAAGGCCAGATCCATGGCGGCGTCGGCCAAGGCATCGGCCAATGCTTCAGCGAGCAGCTGGTCTATGACCCGAAATCGGGCCAGGTCTTGACCGGCTCCTTCATGGATTACGGAATGCCGCGGGCCGACGATATGTGCTCTTTCGACACCGAGGAGAATCCGGTGCCGACCAAGACCAATCCGCTGGGCGTCAAAGGCGCGGGCGAGGCGGGCAATGTCGGCGCGCTCGCCGCGATCATGAACGCGGTGGTCGATGCGTTGGCGCCCGCGGGCGTCACGCATATCGACATGCCGGCAACGCCCGAGCGCGTCTGGCGCGCACTGCAAGCGGCGCGGGCTTAACCCCGCAACGCCGGCATCACCTCGCGCGCGAACAGCTCGATCGAGCGCAGAGTTTCCTCGGTGGTCATGTCGCCGAAAGCGAATTGCCCGACGAAATAATTGGCGCCGGTTTCGGCGATCTGCTCGCGCGCGAGGCGCGTCACGGTGGCGGCCGAGCCGGCGATGCCGCGCCCATCCGTCGCGATCTCGTCGAAGGTTTCGGGGCGCGGATGCGCCGGCGTGTATTCCGCGCGCGCGTGAAGATAGGTGAAGCTCGCGCGCCATCTTTTATAAGCGCGCCGCGCGAGGCTTAGCGCCTCGGCATCAGTATCGCCGACCACGACGAAACGCCCGATCCCCATCAAGGGCAGCGGCTTTCCCGCTTGCGCGTCGCGCCAGGTCGCGCGGAAGCGCTCGAAGCATTCGCGCGTCGCGGCGGGCGTATCGAGATCGATCACCTTCAAGCCGCGCCGTGCGGCGCGCTCGGCACTGTCGGGCGCGTGCACCCCGTACCAGATCGGCGGATGCGGCTTCTGCCAAGGCTCGAGCGCCATCGGCACGTCTTTGAAGCTGAAATGCTTGCCGGTGAAGGTAAGCGTCGGCTCGGTCAGCCCCTTGACGATCAGCTCGAGCGCTTCGGCATAGATGGATTGCGCCTCGGCCGGGTTCTGGCCGTAGAACATCAGCTCGGTCGGTGACGAGCCGCGGCCGAAGCCGATCTCGATGCGCCCGCGGCTCATCTGATCGACCATGCAAATCTCTTCGATCATGCGCAGCGGGTGATAAAGCGGCAAGGCATAGACCATTGGCCCGAAACGCAGCCGCGTGGTGCGTTGCGCGATCGCCGCCATGAAGACGCTCGGGCTCGGTGCCATGCCCAAAGGCGTCGCATGATGCTCGGCCATGTGATAGCCGAAGAAGCCGTGCCGGTCGTAAGCCTCGATGATCTTGAGGCGCGATTCGTAATAATCGCCCAGCGCCAAATCGGAGCGGTCGACATGGTCGAAAACGCCGAATTCCATCGCCGGCACCTTAACCGCGTCCGGCCTTATAGGCGTCGGTCGCGGCTTCGGAGGCCGAGCCAGCTTCCTTGCGATACTCGCCGATCGCGGCGGCGGTTACTTTATAGCTTGCCTGGCGCAACGCATTGGCGCGCGAGAAATGCGGCTTCACGAATTCGGCGATCAGCTCGAAGCTGCGCATCTGCGCCGGAAATGGCGCCAGATCATTGCCGAACAGCAGCACGGCGCCGAAGCCGCCGAGCTTCTGGCGCACGCGTTCGATCTCGCGGATCGCATCGTCGGGCGTGCCAATAATCGCGATCTGATTCTCGACCGCGAATTGCGCCGGGTTGGGCGTGTTGCGCGGAATGGCCGGCGGCGCCGGCACGATGTCGTGATTGTATTCGAGGAATTCGGGGAAACCCCAAGCCGCATCGGCAAAGGCTTTCTCGCGGGTTTCGGCGATGTGCATCATCAAGGTGATGCGCCATTTGCCGCGATCCGGCACATGGCCGTGCTTGCGGCATTCCTCTTCGTGGATGTGCCAATTGGCGACGTGATGCGCCAGCACCGCGTCGTTCATCGGCCCGAGCGTCATGACGCCGAGCCCGTGGCGTCCGGCCGCGACCACGCCCGCGGGCGAGCGGATGGTGGTGACGGCCATTTCCATCATCGGCTCGCTGAAGCAGCCGAGGCTTAGCCGCGCATTGCGCAGCTCGAACCAATCGGTTTTGCGCGTGACCGTCTCGCCTTTCATCAGCGCGACAATGGTGTCGAGGCTTTCCTCCATACGCCGGCGCAGCTCTTTCACCGGGATCGCGATCATGGTCGCGTCGCTCGGCAGCGCGCCCGGCCCGATGCCGAACATGGCGCGCCCGCGCGTCATGTGGTCGAGCTGTGCCATGGTCTCGGCAAGCATGAAGGGGTTGTAATAGGGCAGGGATTTCACCCCCGTGCCGAGCCGGATGTATTTCGTGCGTTGCGCCGCGGCGGCGATCATCAGCTCGGGCGCGGCCACCATCTCCATGCCGCCGGAATGATGCTCGCCATACCAGATTTCCTCGAAGCCCAGCCGGTCGAGATGCTCGGTCAGCAGCAGATCGCGCTCGAAAGCATAAGTCGGGTTGAGCTTTGCCGAATGGAACGGCGCGAAGAACAGGCCGAAACGCAACGCCTTGTCGTAAACCAGGCCGGACATTTTTCTCTCCCTTACGCCGCTGCGGGGCGATCTTGGCGGCATCATATCGGGCCTTGGCCGGTTAATCACCCCTGGCGAAACGGCGCAGGCTTCGGTCGATGCGCGCGAAAACCGCATCGGTCAGGATCGCGAACAGCCCGACAATGATCGCGCCTTGGATGACATAGGCGATCTTGTCGTTGACCAGCCCGCCGATGATCGGCGTGCCCAAGGTGACGGCGCCGACCGTCGAGCCGATCGTCGCCGTGCCGATATTGACGATCACCGAGATGCGGATGCCTGCCAGGATCACCGGCGCGGCCAGCGGCAATTCGACCCGGCGCAAAATCTGGCAGGGGCTCAGACCCATCCCCGCAGCGGCGTCGCTGACCGCGGCGGGGATGCCGGCAAGACCGGCGAGCGTGTTCTTGAGAATCGGCAGAACGCCATAGATGGTGAGCGCGACGAAGGTCGGCACCGCGCCATAGCCGAAAGCCGGCACGGCAAGGGCCAACACAGCCACGGGCGGAAAGGTTTGTCCGATCGTCGCCACTGCTTCGAGCAGCGGGCGAAATTCGGCGCCGCTATGCCGCGTCGCAAAGATTCCGGCAGCGACGCCGATGACGATCGCGGCAAGGCTCGAGACCGCGACCAGCGCCGCGTGGAAGAAAAACAGGGCAATGAAAAAATCGCCGGCATAGATCGGCGGCGCGATCTCGGGAAAGGTCCAGGCGAAGACCGGTGCGAGCCAATCCATCCGGCCGACGAAAAGCACGAACAGCAGCCCGACCCACAGGATTGGATCGCGCGCGAGCCGGCCAAGGGGCGACAATTGGCGCATGCTTATCCGACCATATCGGCAAAGGCGATTGCGCCCGCGATCTTGCCCGCGTTGTCGCGCACCGGCAGCCGGTCGGTGCCGCGCAGGATCATCTCGGAGAGCGCCTCGGTCATCGGGAGGTCGAACGGCACCGGTTCGCCCTTTGCGTCGAGCTCGGCGCGGAAGCGTTCGCCGACCCGGCGTTGCGCCAGCCGCTTCAAGCCAAGCTCCGTGCCGCCGATCAGCTCGCGCACGAAAGCATCCGCCGGCTGCGCGAGAATCTCCGCGGGCGTGCCGAACTGCGCCAGCGCGCCGTCGCGCATGATCGCGATCGTGTTGGCCAGAAGCAGCGCTTCGTCCATGTCGTGGGTGACGAACAAGATGGTCTTGCCGGTCTTTTTGTGAATGCGCGCAAGCTCCGCGCGCAAGGCGCGGCGGGTAATCGGGTCGAGCGCGCCGAAAGGCTCGTCCATCAGCAAAAGCTCGGGATCGGCGGCCAGCGCGCGGGCGACGCCGACCCGTTGCTGCTGCCCGCCTGATAATTGAGAAGGAAATTTGTCGCTCGTCGTTTCGGGATCGAGCTTCATGAGATCGAGCAACTCGCGCACCCGTGCGGCGATCTTGCTTTCGGGCCAGTTCAGCAGGCGCGGCACCGTCGCGATATTGTCGGCGACATTCCAATGCGGGAAGAGCCCAGCCGACTGGATCACATAGCCGATACGCCGCCGCAAGCCGACCGGATCGAGCGCGGAAATCGCTTCACCCGCGATCCGGATCGAGCCCGCGCTTGGCTCGATGAGCCGGTTGACGAGGCGCAAAGTCGTCGACTTGCCCGAGCCCGACGGCCCGACCATCGCGCAGAACTCGCCGCGCTTCACCGTGAAGGAAATGTCGGCGACAATTTTCTTGTCGCCATAGGCTTTGGTGACGTGGTCGAGCTCGATCATGGTGCGGGCTTTCCTGTATAAATCGCAACGAGGCTGGCGAGGATGAAATCCGCCGCCAAGGCGAGGAGAATGATCGGGACGGCGCCGAGCAAGACGAGGTCGGTCGCGTATTGCCCGATGCCTTGGAAGACAAAGCTGCCGAGCCCGCCCGCGCCGATCAGCGCCGCGACCGCGGCAAGGCCGATCGTCTGGACCAGCACGATGCGCAGCCCGGCGATGAAAACCGGCATGCCGAGCGGCAATTCCACGCGCCAGAAAATCTGTGTGCCGGAGAATCCCATGGCGCGCGCGGCTTCGATCACCGAAGGCTCGACCCCGGTGATGCCGGCCTCGGTGTTTCGGACCACCGGCAAGAGCGCATAAAGCAGCAGCGCGACCACGGCCGGCGCGGCGCCGATGCCGCCAACGCCAAGCGTGCCGAGCGCGGGAAAGGCATTGGCCAGCGCCGATAGCGGCGCGATCAGCAAGCCGAACAACGCGATCGAGGGCACGGTCTGCAGCAGATTGAGCGTGCCGAACACGGGACCGCCGAAGCGCGGCTTGCGCGCGACCAGAATTCCCAAAGGCACGCCGATGGCCGACGCCGCGCCGACCGAGCCGAGCACCAGCAGGCTATGGCGCAGAAGGGCGGCGGCGAAGACGCTGCGCTGTTGGGTATATTCGCGCATCAGCGAAAGCTGATCGAACAGGCCGGCCGCATTCATTGCCGCCAAACCCGCGATCACGGCGGCAACAATCGCAAGCCGCATCGCCGGTCCCGCTTGGAGACGCTGCAACCCATCGAGCAGCGCCATGGCAAGACAGAACAGCGCCACCCAAAATCCGCCGCCGAGCGAGATACGGTGTGCGTGCGGCGCGCCGCTCATCAGATCCGACGCAGCCTGTCCCGCTGCGGCACAGCACAACATCAGCAAAAGCGCGGCGATGCACAACGCGGCACGCTGTGCCGGTTTTGCGGGCTTGGCGAAGGATAAAGCGAAAAGCGCTGCGGCGAGGCTTGCGATGGCGAACAAGCTCGGCGTGCCGGCAATGTGCCACAGCGTCAAAGCATTGCCGCTGACGAGACGGTTGGGTGCGTCGCTCAAGAATCCGCCGAACAAGAGCGCGGCCGCCGCGGCGAGAACCAGCACGAACAATACGGGGTTGCGCGGCGTGAGATTCATTTGAGGAAGCCATGGGCGCCGAGATAATCGCGCGCGACATCTTCGGCGCCTTCGCCTTCGACCGCGATCTTGGCGTTGAGCCCTTGCAGGGTTTCGAGCGTCAAAGAGCGAAACACCGGATCGAGGATGGTCGCGATCTCCTTGTGCTGTGCGAGCACGGTCGCGCGGATCACCGGCGCCGGCTGATAAACCGTCTGCGCGTGTTTGTCGTCGTCGAGAACGACAAGGCCCAAGGCCGCGAGCGCGCCATCGGTGCCATAGGCCATCGCGGCATTGACCCCCGACATGCCTTCCGCGGCGGCGCGGATCGTCGCCGAGGTATTCCCGCCGACCAAGGTGAGAAGCTGATGGCGCCCGAGCGTGAAGCCGTAGGCGCTTTCAAAAGCCGGCAGCGCGCCAGCGCTTTCGACGAATTCGGCCGACGCGGCCAGCTTCACCCGCCCGCCGTGATTTGCGTAGGCCGCGAAATCCTGCAGCGTCTTAAGCGCATGTGCCTGCGCGACATCGCCACGCAACGCGATCGCCCAGCTATTATCGGCCGGCGCCGGTGTCAGCCAAACCAAAGCATTGCGCGTTTCATCAAGCCGTTTCACGGTTTCGTAGGCGGTAGTGGCGTCATGCCAAAGCGGATCGCCGTCGGTTCCAAAGAAGATCGCGCCATTGCCGGTATATTCGGGATAGATATCGATCTGGCCGGCGAGAATCGCGCGGCGCAGAATCTGCGTCGGGCCGAGCTGGATCTTGTTCTCGATCGGAATCCCGTTTCGTTGCAGCAGCAACGCGATGATGTTGCCGAGCAAGGCGCCTTCGGTGTCGATCTTCGACGCGACGACCACCGCATCCGCGGCCTTTGCCGCCGGCAGGAAGCTCGCTGCGAGAACTAGAACGAGAATGCCGGCGACGACCCGTTTCACCGGCAGGAATCACCCCCAGGAAGGTGCGACGATCATTTTGGGATCGACGAACTTGCCGCGCTCCATCACGACGTCATTGTCGAGCAGCACGGTGCAATCGAGCATCGGCGTGTCGATATGGCCTTTGGTGTCGCGCTTGCCGCCCATGTCGCTGTTGGGCCCGGTCGAGAACAGGAAATTTCCCGAGAAGACGCGGCCCGCCGAAGCGATGTGCTCGAGATCGTTGCCATAGATCAGAATTTGGTCCCAATGCGCGTGGGGGTGAAGGCCGAATCCCAAATGCGAGACGGCATAGGGATCGAGATCGTCTTCGCCGCGTTTGTTGCGGTCGAGCCAGGAGGTGAACGCCTTGGCGTCGACCCCGCCTTCCACTTTGCGGATGAAGCCGTCGCGCACCTCGAGCCGCACGGGGCTTTCGATCAGCCGCACATAAGGCAGGATCCAGAAATCGCCCGGGTTCAGCACGACCGTGCCGTTGGCCGTGCCTTCGTCCGGGTAGTTGGTGATGTGCCCGGCGCCCCATTGATCGACCCGGCCGGAGGTTTCGGCGAAACCGTATTGGCTCTTCACCTTGAACTCGCCGCGCTTCCAGGTGAGGTCCGTGCCGGCAGCGCTCAAAAGCCGGATCTCGCGCGCCTTGCCCCAACGCTCGGCGGCGTGAAGCACAGCCTCTTTCAGCCCCGGCGGCGACATCAGCCGCGCCAGCTCGTCCGGCGCCACGATCACGGAGAGCACGCGCGCGCCCGCATCGCGCGCCTCTTTTTGCCATTTGGCGAAATTGGGCGGCTGGAACGAAAGAATCAGGTCGGCGGATTTGAGCGCTTCCATCACGCCTTTCGCCTGGCCGACCTCGCGTCCGACCCGCGCCCAATCAGGCACATGGCTGATGCCGAGCTCGTAGACATGGGCGCCGAGCTCGTCGGCGGCCGCGACCGCCGCCTGGATGTAATCGCGCCGCGTGCCGAGATTGCTCAAGAGCGCGATGGTCTCGCCGCGCTTGACCTGGCAAAGCTCGAACTCCTTGCGGAAGACCGTGGCGAGCTGGGCGGGGTTGAGCGATTGCGGGCGCATGACGGCATTCCTCCTTGCGGCGGGCTGCCGCAAAATTCAGCGCGGCGCTTTGCGCATTTGACTTTATGCGCCGGGAGCCGTCAACTTCGCTGCCAAGGGGCCGGTTCAGGCCGGGGGGAAGCGAGCAGGAGGAATCATGCCGAAATCGACATCGTTGAAATTCGCGGTCATCGCGCTCGTCGCCGGTTTGGCGCTGAGCCTTGGCGCCGTCAGCGCGCGCAGCGCCGAGCCGGTGAAAATCCGCATCGGCTGGATCGCGGCGCCCGGTCAGCTCGTCGCCATCATGTTCGATCCGCCCGGCGTCGCCAAGCACAAGGGCGTCACCTATGAGTGGGAGGCGATCCACTTCCAGGCATCGCCGAACCAGATCACCTCGCTCGCTTCGGGCGATCTCGACATCGCGACGCTCGGCTTCTCCAGCGTCACCCTGGCCATCGCCAATGCGGGTTTGAGCGATCTGCGCATCATCGCCGACGAATTCCAAGATGGGGCGCAGGGTTACTTCTCAACCAATTTCTCCGTCCTCAAGGATTCGCCGATCCAGAAGATCGAGGATTTGAAAGGCAAGGTCGTCGCCGTCAACGGTATCGGCGCGGGCGTGCATATTCTGATGGCCGGTGGGCTGATGAAGCACGGGCTGCTCGACAAGCGTGATTACTCGACCATCGAAGTGTCATTCGCCAATATGCGCTCGGTCCTTGCCGAGCATAAGGCCGATCTCATCACCGCCACCTTGCCCTTTGTCTATCAGCCGGAGATGCAGGCAATCGCGCGTCCGCTCTTCGATGCCAATGAGGCGTTCGGCCCGTCGCCGCTGTCCTTCTGGACCGCGCGTACCGGCTTCATCGAGAAGAACCGCGCGGCACTGACCGATCTGCTCGAGGATTACGTCCGCACCATCCGCTGGTATATGGACCCGGCCAATCATCAGGCGGCGGTCCAAATCGTGTCGAAATTCTTCAAGCTGCCGCCGGAAAATTTCGATTCCTGGCTCTTCACCAAGAAGGATTGGTATCGCAACCTCGATGCGATTCCAGATTTCGATGCGATGCAGGCCACGGTCGACGGGCAACGCGATCTTGGCTTCATCAAGGCGAGCCCGGACATGAAGACTTATGCCGACCTCAGCATGGTGAAGGAAGCGGCCGCGCGCATCAAATAAGCTGAAGCGGCTAAGAGGGGTCGAGCGCCGGCAGCAAGCGCAACGCATTGCCGCCGGCGATCGCCGCGAGCTCGTCCGGACTCCAGTCGAATTCGCCGAGCAGCTTCAGATGCTCGGCGGCGGTGCGAAACGGAAAGTCGGTGCCGAAAAGCAGCTGCGACACCGGGATGATCGGCTTCAGCGCGGCCAATGCGCTGCGATGCGAGGCCTGCGCCAGCTCGTAGTAAAACCTTTGCAGCGCCGCCAACACGCCTTCGGGCACGGCGCGCGCCAAGGCAGGGTTAAGCGATGGCATGCGGATATAGCGCTCGGCGATAAAGGGCATGGTGCCGCCGCCATGCGCGAAGATGAATCGGATGCCGGGATAACGCGACGCCGCGCCGCCGAAGATCATGCGCGCGATGGCGCGCGACGTGTCGGTGGCGAATTCGATCATCGTATCCGGAATCTCCGGGACGAGGCCGGTGCAGCAAAACGGCGCCGCCGGATGGACGAAGATCACCGTCTTGCGCCGGTCGAGCTCGGCGAACAAGGGCGCGTAATGCGGATCGCCGAGCCAGCGCGCGCCGATATTAGTCATGAGGCCGATGCCGTCCGCGCGCAGCGTGTCGAGCGCGTATTGGGCCTCGGCCAGGCTCGCTTCGATATGGTTGATCGGCAAACTCGCGAAGACGCCGAATTTTCCGCGGTGATCCGCCGCCAAACGCGCCATGAACTCGTTGCCTTCGCGCGCAAGCTTCGCGGCGCCGGCCGCGTCGATGTCCCAGGTCTCGGGCGGGTAGGGCAAGGACAGCACCGCGACGCCGATCCCGCCCTTCTCCATATCGTCGAGCGATTTGCCGACCGACCAGTTCCTGAGCGCGGCGGGATTGGCGCTGTTGCGCCCCATATGGGCAAGATGCGACGGCACCACCGGATGGTGGTGGACGTCGATCCGCAACGGGCGATCAGACATTGATCGGCTGCTGGTTCGCCGCCGAGGGCGCCCAGAACAGAACCCGGCGCTGCACGGCGCGGATGCTCCAGTTGAGCACCAGCCCCATCACGGCGAGGACGATGCACACCGAGAAGCTGCCGGCCGTATCCATCTGCGCGTTCATCGATAGGATTTGCACGCCGAGCCCGAGCTGCGCGCCGACGAATTCGCCGACAATGGCGCCGACGATCGCGAAGACGGCGGCGATGTCGAGCCCGGCAAAGATGAAGGGCAAGGCGCTCGGAAACTTCACCTTCCAGAAAATCTGCCAACGCGTCGCCGAGAGCGAGCGCAGCAGCTCGATGCGGTCGAGATCGACGCCGTGGAATCCCGCCATGCTGTTGACCAGCAGCGGGAAGAAGGTGAGCAAGGTGACCATCACCACTTTCGAGGTGATGTCGTAGCCGAACCACATGATGATGATCGGCGCGATCGCGACCTTGGGCAGGCATTGGAACGCGACGATATAAGGCCGCAAGGTTGCGTCGAGCAGGCGGATTTGCGAGATCACGATGCCGAGCACCAGGCCGATCGAGCTGCCGATGACGAAGCCGAGCAGGATTTCGATTAGGGTAACGCCGCCATTGAGCCAATAGCCACCACGGCTGAAGAGGCTCATATCGAAGCCTTGATAGAGGCCGAAGAGGATGTTGCTCACCCGCGGCAGCATATAGGCGGGCACGCCGAAGAAACGCACCACGCCTTCCCACAATGCCAAAACGGCGATCAGCAACAGCGGCGAGAGCAGAATCTCGGGCCGTCTCGCCAGCAAAAACCGCCAGCCGCCGCCGCGCGGCGCGGCGATTTCGGCTTTGTTGCTTTCGCTCGTCAGGCCCGCGATCTCGGCCATGTCGTCCTCCCTGCGCCTTCCGCAAGCCGGCTCAGTCGAGCAAGCCCTTCTGCTGCAGCAGCGTGCGGATTTCCTTCGTCAGATTTCCGAATTCGGCTGTCGCCATCCCGTCGAGGCCGCGCGGCCGCGCTGCGCCAACCGGCATGACCGCGGCCAGCTTTCCCGGGCGTGGCGTCATCACCAGCACCTTGTCGCCGAGAAACACCGCCTCGGTGATGCTGTGCGTGACCAGCACGATGGTCTTGCCGCTTTCCAGCCAGATGCGTTGCAGCTCGAGATTCATCTGCTCGCGCGTCATCGCGTCGAGCGCGCCGAAAGGCTCGTCCATCAGCAGGATCGCCGGATCGTGCAGCAAGGCGCGCGCGATCGAGGCGCGTTGCTGCATGCCGCCGCTTAGCTCTTGCGGATATTTGTCGTCGAAGCCGTCGAGCCGCACCATGCGCAAGAGCTCATGCGCCCGCGCCCGCGCCTTGTCGCGCGGAATGCCGAGAATTTCGGCAGGCAGCATCACATTGTCGAGCACGGTGCGCCAGGGCAGCAGGATCGAGCTTTGGAACACCACGCCGATGTCGCGCCGCGGCCCGGTGACGGGGTCGCCGGCGATCCGCACCGCGCCGTTCGTCGCCGGGATAAGCCCGGCGAGGATGCGCAGCAAGGTGCTCTTGCCGCAACCGCTCGGCCCGACGATGGTGACGAAGCTGCCCGCCGCGATGTCGCAATGGATGTCGACCAGCGCGTGGATGCGCTCGCCGCGCAGGGTCGAAAAGGATTTGCCGAGACCGTCGACGCTGATGAACGGACGCTGCGCCGCGCGCTGCGTGAAAGGAAGGACGGTCGTTGCCGCGTCGCCCGATGTCATTTCCGTCATATGAAACCGAGTTGCCGCCCGGAGCAAGGGTAAAGATCGCTCGGTTCCACAAGCGCTCGGTGACAAACGCGGCCGATATTCTATTTGCCGTCGAAGAAGGGATGGCATAGCTTCGCCGAAACTTATAATGGCGCGGGGGGATTCATGCTGACACGGCGGGAATTCGGGCTCGGACTAGGCGCTTCTGTCGGCGCGGGCGCGGTGCTTATTCATGATCTCCGCAGCGCGCAGGCCGCCGAGCCGATCAAGGTCAAGATCGGCAGCTCGCTCGGGCTTTACGAGCTTCCCAACGCCGCCTGGATGTCGGGCACGCATCCGAAGCTCGGCTTCTATACCGAGGAAGGTCTCGCGGTCGAATATCTCAGCACCGGCAACACCGCCAATTCCTTCCACGCCATCGTCACCGGCGACGCCGATTACGGCCTGGTTTCGGCCGCGACCTTCCTGCCTTTCCTGGTGCAGAATCCCGACGCCGATATTCTCTCGATCTATGCCGTGCTGCCGCGGCCTTATTGGTATCTGGCGGTGAAGCCCGACAGTGCGGTCACCGATTTGAAACAGCTCAAGGGCAAGACGATCGGCATCATGAATGTCGGCGATGTCGGCTATTTCGCCGCGAAATCCATGTTCCGCGAGCTCGGCATCGATCCCGATCACGATGTCCTATGGGTGACGGTGGGCCAGGGCGGGCCGGCGGGCAATGCGCTTTACACCGGCAGGGTCGACGCGTTGGCGATCTGGGACGTGATGTACGCGATCATCGAGAAGCTCGGCTTTCCCGTGCGCGGCCTGCCCAACACGCCGGGCAATCAGCGCGTCATCGGCGCGACCTATGGCGTCAAAGGCTCGACCTTCAAGCAGAAGCGCGACGTGTTCGCGCGCTATTTCCGCGCCGTCACCAAGTCGACGCTCTTTGCCTATTACAATCTCGAAGCTGCGGTGCGCGTCTTCTGGGACATGTATCCCGAAGCCAAGCCCAAGGGCAAAACCGAGGCCGATGCGCTCGCCGATGCGGTCTTCGCCTTGAATGTCCGCAAGGATAAATGGTTTCCCGGTCCCCTCGAAACCGACCAGCGCATGGGCGCGCAATCCGAGGTGGAATGGGTCAATGCGGTGAAGATCATGGAGCTTCAGGATAAGATCAAAGACGTGAAACCGCTCTTCACCAACGATATCATCGACGCGTGCAACCAGTTCGACCGCGCCGCGATCGAGAAAATGTCGAAATCCTTTACTCTCTGATGCCTTGGGATATCGCCAGCCTCTTCTCCGACGAAGCGCCCGAAGACCGGCAATTCCGCGCCGAGGTCCGCGATTGGGTCGAGGCGAATTGCCCGCGCGAGCTCTGCCGCCGCCGCCATCGCATCGACCCGCCGGAGCTGAAGCCCTGGCACCGCAAGCTTTTCGAGCGCGGCTGGATCGCGCCGTATTGGCCCAAGGAATATGGCGGCATGGGCGCGAGCCTGACGCAGCAGATCATCCTCTTCGAGGAGATCGTGCGCGCCGGCGCGCCGACGCCTTATCCGCACGGGCTCAACTTCATCGGCCCGATCATAATTCAGGCCGGGACCGAGGCGCAAAAAGCGCGCTTCCTGCCGTCGATCCTGTCGGGCGATGCCACTTGGTGCCAAGGCTATTCCGAGGCCGGCGCCGGCTCCGACCTCGCGAGCCTTCAGACCCGCGCCGTGCTCGAGGGCGATCGCTTCGTCGTCAACGGCCACAAGATGTGGACCACCAACGGGCATTTCGCCGATTGGATGTTCGCGCTGGTGCGCACCGATCCCGACGCCAAGCCGAAACATGCCGGCATCAGCATGCTGCTGATCGATATGCGCTCGCCTGGGATCACGGTGCGGCCGATCCAGACCTTGAAAGGCGATTCCGAATTCGCCGAGGAATTCTTCGACAATGTCAGCGTGCCCAAGGAAAATCTCTTGGGCGGCATCAACCAGGGCTGGCGCATCGCCGGGATGGTGCTGGGCGGCGAGCGTTTCACCACCGGCCATCCGCGTTACGCGCTGGTCTATCTCCAACAGGCGCGGCAGCTCGCCAAGGAAACCGGCGCCTGGGACAATGCATCCTTTCGCGCCCGGCTTGCCGCGCTCGAAATCGATCTCTTGGCTTTCATCGCCTATTACCGTCACGCGGCGCGGCTTCATGCCGCGAAATCGGCGCCCTTGTCGATGGCGCCGGTTATCAAGATCGCGGGCGGCGGGCTGGCGCAACGCAGCTCGGAATTGCTGATGCAGGCCGCCGGGATGCGCGGCAAGTTGGTCGAGGATGTCATGCTGCCAAGCGGTCCGGTCAATGTCGCGTCCGAGCTGTTCGAGATGCGCCGCGTCTCTGTCGGGAGCGGCACGACCGAGATCAACCGCAACATCATCGCCAAGCGCGTGCTCGGCCTGCCGGACGCATAAGGATCGCGCGCGATGGACGAGCTTCTGACCGAGGATCAGACCCAGCTGCGCGACAGCGCCGCCAAGCTTTGCCGCGATCTCGGCGGCGCCAAACGCGCGCGCGCGATCCGCGACGGCGGCGAGATCTTCGATCGTGCCGCGTGGCGCGAGATCGTCAGCGCCGGCTGGCTCGGCGCGCCGGTCCCTGAGACGCGCGGCGGGCTCGGCCTGGGCATGGCGGCGCTTTATCTCGTTATCGAGCAGATCGGCCGTCATCTCGTCACGGCGCCGCTGGTCGAAGCCGCGGCGTCGGCCTGGTTGCTGGGGAAGGTCGAAGGCGCAACGGCAAATGCGGCGCTCGCCGCGCTGCTTGCCGGCGAGCATCTGATTCTGCCGGCGCTGCCAGGCGAGGGCTGGGATTTCCGGACAGCACCCTTATGCGCCGCACGAAGCGACGGCAAGAATCTCATCGTCAACGGCACGATCGCGGGCGTGGCCTTTGCGCCGGCGGCGGATGAATTTCTCATCGCGGTCGCGGCGCAGAACGAGACGCTGCTGTGTCTTCTGCGCCGCAACCTTCCCGGCTGCAGCCTCTCATCCGAAGCACAGGTCGATGGCACGGTTTCCGGCACCTTGCTTCTTGCCGATGTGGCGCTCGATCAAGCGGCTATTCTCGCGCGTGGCGAGGAAGCTAAAGCGCTGCTCGCGCAGACAGGCGATCTTTTGGCGCTGGGCACCGCGATCGCGCTTTTGGGTCTTGCCGAAAGCGTGCTGGCGATGACTCAGGAGCACGTCAAAACCCGCAAGCAATTCGGCCATCCCTTGGGCAGCTTTCAGGCCTTGCAGCACCGGCTGGTCGACGGCTTCGTCGATCTCGAGCTCGATCGCTCCTTGCTGCATAGGATTTGCCTTGCTTGGGACGAAGGCGCGTCGCTGCCGGCCATGATCGCGGCGGCTAAGGCGCGCGCCTCGCGCAGCGCGGCCGAGATCGCGCGCACCGGGCTGCAGCTTCACGGCGCCATCGGCTATACCGACGAGCACGATGTCGGCATGTTCTTCAAGCGCGCGCTGGTGCTGGCTGCCGGCTACGGCAACGAATATGTCCAGTCGGAACGCTTTGCGCATCTGATGGCGGAAGAGGCCTGACCATGACGACCGTATTCGCGCCCGTGCGGGGCATCGCCGACATCGAAGCGCTCGAACGCGTGCCGATCGAGGAGCGTTTCGACAGCTGGAATGTGAATGTCTGGGTGCGGCGCGGGCTCAACCGCGATCCGGCGAAAGTGGCGTTGCAATATTTCGTCACCGCCGATCCGGCTTTGCCGCCGGTCGAAGTGAGCTACGCGTCGCTGAAGCGTCAGGTGATCCAGGCGGCCAATCTCTTTCATCATTCCGGGGTCGGGCCGCAAGACGGCGTGATCTATATTCTGCCGACCGTGCCCGAGCTTTACGTCGCGCTGCTCGCAGGGCTCGAAGCCGGCATCGTCTGTGGCCTCAATTGGATGTTGAAGCCGCCGCAGATTCTGGAGCTGCTGCGCGGCGCGCGTGCCAAGGCGGTTGTCGCGTTGGGGCCGACCCCGGGCTACGAGATTTGGGAAAACCTGCAATCCATTCGCGCGCAGCTCGATCCGGGCGTGAAGATCTTCTCGGTGCCAGGCCCGGGCGGCACCGTGCTTGAGGATTCCGATTTCGCCCGCGCATTGGGTGCAGAGCCGGGCGACGCGTTGCGGTTCGATCGCAAGGTCGAACGCGGCGACGTGGCCGCTTACGTCCATTCCGGCGGCACGACCGACTCACCCAAGCTCGTGAAGATCACGCATGGCGGGCTGGTCTATAAGATTTGGGTCAACACCTATCTGATGGCGCATGGGCCCGAGGACGTGATGTTCGCGGATTATCCCATGTTCCACATCGCGGGATTTTACGGCCGCGGTGTCACGGCAATGGCGGACGGGATGACCATGGTGCTGCCGACGCCTTTGGGCGCGCGCAACAAGGAATTCATCGCCAATTATTGGAAGTTCGTCGCGCGTTGCGGCATCACCAGCATGACCGGCGTGCCGACGACTCTGTCGGTGCTGACCAAGAACCCGCCGCGCGGCGAGGATATTTCCTCGCTGCATCCTTACATGTCCACCGGCTCGACGGCGATGCCGATCGAAGTGGCGAGGGAGCTCGAGAAGATCGCCGGGGTGCGCGTGCTGATGACCTATGGCGCGACCGAATACACCGCCAATGTCTCGCAAACGCCGCGCGACGGCGAGCCGCGCTTCGGCTCGGCCGGCTTGCGCATACCCTATACGAATCTGCGCGCGGTGAAACTCGACGGCGCCGGCAATATCGAGCGCGATTGCGCGGTCGACGAGATCGGCGTGATCCTGGTCAAAGGCCCAGGAGTCACGCCGGGCTATGTCGATGCGCAATATAATCGCGGGCTTTTCACCAGCGACGGCTGGTTCGTCTCCGGCGATCTCGGCCGGTTCGATGCCGAATCCTATCTTTGGCTGACCGGAAGGGTGAAGGACGTCATCATCCGCGGCGGCCACAATATCGATGCGGGTTTGATCGAGAATACGCTGCGCCAGCATCCGGCGGTGATGCTGGCGGCGGCGGTGAGCAAGCCCGACGCTTATGCCGGCGAATTACCGGTCGCCTATGTCCAGCTTGTGCCGGGCGCGAAAGTCACCGCCGAGGAGCTCAAAGCCTTCGCGCGCGAGCACATCACCGAGCGCGCGGCGACGCCCGACGAGATCTTTCTCGTCGAGCAGCTGCCGCTCACCGATATCGGTAAGGCAGCGAAGGTGCAGCTGCGCCAAGACGCGGCGTCGCGAACCTTCCGCGCTGTGCTCGCCAAGGCGTTGGGCCGCGACGAAGGGTTGAGCGTCACGGTCGGGCCCGACGCGACCAAAGGCAATGTGGCGACGATCAGCATCGCGGCGGCCTCCGACAAACGCGGCGAGATCGAAGCCGAGATTTATCGCGTGATGAAGGAATACACCACGCCCTATCGCATCGCTTGGGAGCGCGCATGAGCCTGCAGCGCATCGCAAGCGAGCGGGGCGCGCGCGGCGTCGCCACGATCACGCTCAACCGGCCCGAACGCGGCAACGCTTATGACGATGTCATGCTGCGCGAGCTGAGCGGCGAGCTCGCTTCCTTGGCCCAGGATGCGGCGGTGCGCGCCGTGGTGCTGCGCGCGGCCGGCAAGCATTTCTGCGTCGGCGCCGACATCGCCTGGCATCGCAGCAATCAAGGCGTGGAAAACGCGGCACAAGGGCCGAAGCTGGTCGATGTGCTGCTGGCGCTCAATCGTCTCGCGAAGCCGACGATCTGTTTGCTGCATGGCGCGGCGGTCGGCGGCGGCTTGGCTTTCGCCGCCTGCTGCGACATCGGGCTTGCCGAGGAAAGCGCGTTCTTTTCCATTCCCGAAGTCCGGATCGGTCTGGTGCCGGGGCCGCTGGTGCCGATCTTTCTGCGCGCGATGGAGTATCGCGCTTTCCGCCGCTACGGCTTGTCGGGCGAACGCTTTTCCGCCGCCGAGGCGCTGCGTCTCGGCCTGGTGCACCAAGTCTGCGCTTCAGACAAGATCGAAGCGGCACTCGATCAAATCGTCGAAGAATTGCTGCTCGGCGCGCCGGGCGCGATCGCGGCGTTGAAAGCGACGGCGGCGCGGCTTGCCGGGCCGCAGCTCAGCGCCGCGCTGCTCGCCGAGCTCGAAGAAGCCGGGCGCGGCATGCTGCACACGCCGGAAGCCAAGGAAGGCGTCGCGAGCTTTCTCGAAAAGCGCAAGCCCGCCTGGTATCCGAAAGACTAAGGCCCGTTCGGCTCGCCGAGGCATGATCGCCGCACGCTCGATCAATTTTATCGTCGCCCCTGCGAAAGCAGGGGTCCAGGGCAACCGCGCGTCGCTTGCCCTGGGTTCCCGCGTTCGCGGGAACGACGACCCAATTTAGTCCGATATCGTTCTAAGGCTTCGGCAACGGAAATCGCACGAGGTATTCGCGGTACTCGTCCTCGAGATCGATCTGCAACGCCGCCAGCAAGCGCACGACCGAATTGTAGGAGCAGATGGCGAAGATCAAATCCATCAAGCGCTCATTGTCGAGGTGCTGGCGCAGCACGGAAAAAGTCTGATCCGACAGCTTGATCTCGCTGGTCAGCTCGCGCGCCGCCTTCAGCACGGATTTGGTCAGCAGATCGAGGCCGGTCGCCTTGCCGGAAGTGTCGTCGGCGATGGCGCGTATATCGGCTTCGCTGACCCCCGCCTCGAGCCCGATCTTCAGATGATGGGCGTATTCGTAAACCGAGCGCGCGACATAGCCGACCTGGATGATGGCCATCTCGCGCAAACGCGGATCGAGCTTCGAGCCCTTGCGGATATACATCGCCAAGTCGCGCGACACCTGCGCCGCGCCCGGGCTGTGCACGGTCAACTTCGAGAGGTTGATGTCGCCCAGGAGATTCCGGTGCTCCGGCGCCAGCTCGTCTTCGGTGAGATATTTGAACCGGGCCATGCTCGATCCTCCCTTTGGTCGCGCGCCTTGCCGGATTTTTCACCGCGTGCTGGCGCCGCTTTCCGACCAGCCAATACAACGAAAACTATTGCACGGCAATGCTTTGCTCTTGGCCGCCGCAATTGACTCGGCTAGGCCTTGCCGGTAGCTTTTCGACCGCCGCACGCAACAAGAAATCTTTGATTCGATTGGCAGGAGACGTCCATGGGTGTGAAGCCCGCCCGGTTCTACGTCGATGACCGGCCCGACGAGGGCGTGTTTCGCGTGCACCGCGACGTCTATTCCGATCCCGAATTGTTCGAGCTCGAGATCAAATACATTTTCGAGCGCACCTGGAATTTCCTCACGCTCGAATCCGAGATCGCCAAGCCGCACGACTACGTCACCACCTATATCGGCCGCACGCCAGTCATCGTCGCGCGCGACGCCAAGGGCAAGATCGGCGCCTTTCTCAACGCCTGCCGCCACAAGGGCGCGACCGTGTGCCGTTTCGAGAAAGGCAATTCCAAATACCATGTCTGCCTCTATCACGGCTGGGCCTATGATTCAGGCGGCAAGAACATCAGCATCAAGCAGCGCGAAGTCGCCGATTATCCGCCGGCCTTCGACGCCGACAGCCACGATCTCATCCCGATCGCCAAGCTCGACACCTATAAGGGCCTGATCTTCGGCAGCCTCTCGCCTGACGTGCCGCCGCTCTTGGATCATCTCGGCGATCTCAAATTCTTCATCGATCTGCATATGGAGCAGGGGCCCCAGGGCATGGAGATCATCCCCGGCCGGGTCGCCTACACCTATCGCGGCAATTGGAAGATGCAGCTCGAGAACGGGCAGGATCCCTATCACGTCGATACCGCCCATGGCGCTTTCATGGCGATCGCCGAGCGCCGCCGCAAAGGCCAAGGCAATGTCGCCGCGCGCGAGCTCGATTGGCAAAAGCGCAACAACGTGCAGATCGGCGCCTATGAGTTTCCGCACGGGCACAGCTCGGTCTGGCACGAGGTCGCCGAGCCCGAACGGCGCGCGGTCTATCCCATGCTCGACGAGATCCGCGCGCGGGTGGGTGCGTTGAAGGCCGATTGGATGATCAAGCAGCGTAATGCGGTGTTCTTTCCCAATCTGCAGATCGCCGATCAGATCGTGCCGATCCTGCGCACCTTCCGGCCGATCACGCCCGACCTCACCGAGCTGCGCAGCAACGTCATCGGGCCGGTCGGCGAGAAGCCCGAGGCGCGCGCGGCGCGGCTGCGGCAGTTCGAGGATTTCGTCAATCCCGGCGGCTATGCGACGCCCGACGACGTCACGGTCTTCGCCGATTGCCAGGTCGGGTTCAAATCGACCGGCATCGATTTCCTGCAAGGCTATTCGCGCGGCATCGGCGCGGCGCAACGCGGCGCCAATGAAGAGGCCGAGGAGGCGGGGCTGCATCCGCTCACCAGCGTCAAAGGCCACCGCACCCAGAACACCGAGATCGGAACCCACGCGCCGTTCCGCGAATGGATCCGCCTGCTCGAAGCGGGCATGGCGGGAAAGAAAGCCTATCCATGACCGAGACGATGTCCGCCGCCGCCACCGAGCTGCTGGCGCGCGAAGCCGTTTATCTCGACGAGCGGCGTTGGGACGAGTGGCTCGATCTCTTCGCGCGCGATTGCGAGTTCTGGGTTCCTGCTTGGACCGCCGAAGGCAATCTCACCGCCAATCCGCAGACCGAATTGTCGTTCATGTATTTCGCCGGCCGCGGCGGACTCGAGGACCGCATCGTGCGCATCCGCTCGGGCCGTTCGCCGGCCGCCTTGCCCTTGCCGCGCACCACCCACATGGTGGGCAATATCCTGGCGCTCGAGAAGCCGCAGCAACAGCGCGTCCGCTTGCGCTCGTCATGGACCTGCCATGCTTTCTTTCCGCTGATGGAGGTGACGCATACCTTCTTCGGCCGCGCGGAATACGAGCTCGCTTTGCGCGACGAGCAATGGATCATCGCCAAGAAGAAAACGATTCTCGAAAACGATCGCATTCCGGTGCCGATCGACATCTACTGTTTGTAAGCTGATTTCATAGGGCGGCCGCTCGGCGGTATGCCCGGGGGAGGGAGAAGACCATGCGTCGCGCGGCGTTGCTGTTGATCGGAATTTTGGCTTTGACGCCGTTTGCGCCGGCGCGGGCCGACACCAACTGGCCGACTAAGCCGGTGCGTTTCATCATCGGCGTGCCGGCCGGCTCGCAGCCCGACCTGGTCGCGCGCATCGTCGCCGATCAATTGTCGAAGAGCCTTGGGCAGCAATTCATCGTCGACAATGTCGCCGGCGGCGGCGGGTTGATCGCGGCCGGGCGCGGCGCCCATGCGACGCCCGACGGCTATACCTATTATCTCGGCGGCCTGTCGGTGGCGGCGACCGACAAATGGATGTTCAAGTCGCTGCCTTACGATCCCGATCACGATTACGTGCCGGTGGCGATGCTGTCGGATTCCAACGCGTTCGTGCTCGCCGTGCATCCGAGCGTCAAGGCGAAGAACATCCCCGAGCTGATCGCTTTGGCCAAGGCCGATCCCGGCAAGCTCAGCTACGGCTTCAGCCAGATCGGCGTGGTGAGTTTGATCGGCCCGTGGTTCGACAAGCTCGCCGGCACCGAGATGGTCGGCATTCCTTATAAGGACACGGGCTCGATGCTGCAGGACACGGTGGCCGGGCGCGTGCCGCTGGTCTACAGCACTTTCGACGCGGTGCAGCCTTATCTCGACAACGGTTCGCTGCGCGCTATCGGGGTCACCTCGCCGCAACGCGTTCCCGGCCATGACGACGTGCAGGCGATCGGCGAAACCCTGACCGGCTATCGCGTGCAAGGCTTCACCATCGTCTTCGCGCCGGCCGGCACGCCGGCCGACATCATCGCCAAGCTCAACCACGCTATCAACCCGATCGTGACCGAAGAGAGCTATGTGAAGCGGCTGCTCTCTTATGGCGTGACGATCCGCGGCGGCGCCGGCACGCCGCAATCGATCGCCGATTTCGAGAAGACCGAGCGCGACAATTGGGCGAATATCTTCACCAAGCTCAATTACCAGGCGCAGTAGGGAGCGTTTCGTGGCGTTCAGGGTTCGCAGGATCGTGACGGCGCATGACGCGGCCGGGAAATCGACAATCGGCAGCGACGAAATCATGGCCTCGATCCCGGGCCGGTTCGACGACCGGGTCGGGCGCTACGATCCGTGGTGGACCGATTCGACTCCCGCCGCGCTGAACGGTCCCGATCCGACGCAGCAGACGGGCACGGTGACGCCCAAGCCTTTCGGCACCATCTTCCGCATTCTCGAAATTCCGCCGGGCAATGACGCCACCAAGCACAAGACCGACACGCTCGATTACTACGTCATTCTCAAAGGCGAGCTTTACATGACGCTCGATGAGGGTGAGGTGCTGTGCAAGGAAGGCGATGTGATCGTGCAGCGCTCGACCAATCACGGCTGGGACAATCGCAGCGGCAAGCCGGCGATCTTCGCCGAAGTGCTGCTCGACGCTTTGGGCCATGCCGGCCCGGGCAAGCACGGGTAAGGGCATGGCGTTCAAAATCCGCCGCATCGTCACCGCGCATAATGCCGCCGGCCGCTCGATCGTCGGCCAGGACAGCGTGATCGAGTCACAGCCCGGCAAGATGCAAAGCGGGATCGGCATCGCCAATCTCTGGCACACCGAGAGCATGCCGCCGGAACTGAACGGTCCCGACCCGACGCAGGGGCCGTTTCCGATGCTGCCGCGCAATGGCGGCGCGGTCTTTCGCATTCTTGAGCTGCCGCCCGGCACCGAGCCGCATATGCACAAGACCGAAACGATTGACTACGTCGTCGTGACCGACGGCGAGCTCACCATGCTGCTCGAGGACGGCACCGAGCTGCTGATGAAACCGCATGACGTCATGGTGCAGCGCGCGACAATTCACGGCTGGGCCAATCGCGGCGCAGCACCCTGCCGCTTCGCGACCGTGGTGATCGACGCCGCGGCAAAACGCTGACGGACAGAGCGCCGGAGGAAAAACTCATGGCCGAAGGACAAAGCCCGATCCGCGAACCGATCTCGACGACCGAGCTGCAACGCCGCTGGGCCGAAGCGCGCAGCGCGATGCGCCGCTTGGGCCTCGATGCGCTGGTGCTGCAAAGCTCCGAGGATTGGATGGGCGGCTATACCCGCTGGTTCACCGACACGCCGGCGACCAACGCCTATCCGCGCTCGGTGATCTTTCCGCTCGACGGGCTGATGACGACCTGCGAGGTCGGCGTCTTCGGCGGCGAATGGACCTATAACGGCGATCATCCCGAATTTCGCGGCATCGGCCGGCGGGTGTCGACCCCGAGCTTCAACGGCGCGGTCGATTACACCGGCCGCTACGATGCCGAGCTGATGGCGAATGAAATCCGCCGCCAGGGCTATCGCACAATCGGGCTGGTCGGGCCGAACGGCATGTATCACGGCTTCGCCCAGGGCCTCAAGGATTTGCTGCCGGCGGTGCAATGGGTCGACGCGACCGATGCGATCGACGATGCGAAGGCGATCAAAAGCGCCGAGGAGATCGACATCATCCGCCGCACCGCCGCGATGCAGGACGAGGTGATGGGCCTGCTGCTCGACCATGTGAAGCCGGGCATGAAGGAGTTCGAGGTCGCCGCCTATATGCAATATCTCACGACCCTGCGCGGCGGCTCGCAAGGGCTTTACATCGTGATGGCAACCCCGCCGGGCCGGCCTTCCTTCGTCAAGCCGAAATACATGCAAACGCGAACGATCGAAAAGGGCGACGTCGTCGGCATCATGATCGAATGCAACGGGCCGGGCGGGTTCTATACGCATCTGTTCCGTTTCGCGGTGATGGGCAAGGCGCCGCCAGAGATCGTCGATGCCCATGCGCTCGTGCTGGCGGCCGAGCAGAATGTGCTCGACCGCATGAAGCCTGGCGTCGCTTGCAAGGACGTGTTCGCGGCGCATAACGAGTTCATGCGCGCCCATGGCCTGCCCGAGGAGCGCCGCATCCTGTGCCACGGTCAAGGCTATGAGATGGTCGAGCGCCCGCTGATCCGCCACGACGAATCCATGGTGCTCAAAGAGAATATGAATATGGGGCTGCACGCCTCGATGCTCGTCGGCAAGAATTTCATGAGCAACACGAATAATTTCCTCATCGGCCCGAACGGGCCGGAGCGGCTGCACCGCACGCCGCAGCAATTGTTCCAGCTCGCGTGAGTCGGGCCATGAGTAACGTTCCCCCCTCCCTGACCCTCCCCCTCAAGGGGGGAGGGATTTGTGATGAAGTATCCCCTCCCCCTCGAAGGGGGAGGGCAGGGGTGGGGGTGGGAAGTCGCTCGATCGTGCCATGCATCGCGCCATGACGCGGCGCGGCGACATCAACAAGCTCGTTACCGGCGGCATCTTCTTCGCCTTCGGCGTCGCCGGAATCGTGATGTCGTTGGGCTACAATCTCGGCACGCCGACACGGGTCGGGCCGGGCGGTTTTCCCTTGCTGCTGGCGCTGATCCTCGCGGCGCTCGGCCTCGCCAACATCGTCTCGGGTCTCCTCGCCGCGCATGGGGAAGGCCTCGGCTCGTGGCGCGCGCGCTCGATCTATCTCGTGCCGCTCAGCGTCGTGTTCTTCGGCGTGACGATCGAGCGCATCGGTCTCGTGCTGGCGATCATCGGCACGGTCATCATCGCCGGCCTCGCCAATCCGCGCATTCGCCTGATCGAGATCGCGGTGATAAGCGTCGTCTTGGCGGCGTTCGGCACCGGGGTCTTCGTTTACGGTCTCAATCTTCCTTTCTCGCTGTTTCCCGATTGAGCCGGCAGCGCCAGTGACATCCTCATGACGGAAATCTTTCACAATCTCGGCGGCGGTTTCGGCGTCGCCTTGACGCCCGAGAATCTGATCTACTGCCTCATTGGCGCGGCGCTCGGCACCTTAGTCGGCGTGCTGCCCGGCCTGTCGCCGGTGACGACGATCGCGATGCTGCTGCCGCTCACCTTCAAGATGCCCGCGGTCGCCTCGCTGATCATGCTGACCGGCATCTATTACGGCGCGCATCACGCGGGCTCGACCACGGCGATCATGATGAACATGCCGGGCGAGCCGACCTCGGTGGTGATCTGCCTCGACGGCCACCCCATGGCCAAGCAAGGCCGCGCCGGCCCGGCCTTGTGCATCTCGGCGCTGGGATCGTTCTTTGCCGGCTGCGTCAGCGTCGGCGTCATCGCGCTGTTCTCGCCGCCGCTTGCGGTGATCGCGCAAAGCTTCGGCCCGGTCGAATATGCCTCGATGATCGTGATGGCGCTGGTCGCGGTCTCGGTGATCACCAGCGAATCTGCGGTCACCACGATCTCGATGGCGGTGCTGGGCCTGCTGCTTGCCACCATCGGCACCGATGTCTCGACCGGGCTGATGCGTTTTACCTTGGGTATCCACCAGCTCGATGACGGGTTGGACTTCGTCGCCGTAGCGGTCGGGCTCTTTGCATTGGCGCAGATCACCGCCAACCTCACCGCCAACACGACCAGGATCGTCGCCGGCAAAGTAACCGGGCTCATCCCGACCCGCGCCGATCTCAAAGCGGCTTGGGGACCGATCTGGCGCGGCACGGCTTTGGGCTCGGCGATCGGCATCTTTCCCGGCACCGGGCCGCTGATCGCGTCATTCGCCTCCTACAGCATGGAGCGGCGTCTGGCCGCCGATCCGTCGCGTTTCGGCCAAGGCGCCATCGAAGGCGTGGCAGGTCCGGAATCCTCCAACAACGCCGCGACCTTCACCCATTTCATTCCGATGCTGACCTTGGGCATTCCCGCCGGCGCGCCCATGGCGCTGATGCTGGCGGCGCTGATGATCCAAGGCGTCACCGCCGGCCCGCAATTGATGACGCAGCATGCCGATCTCTTCTGGGGCGTGATCGCCAGCATGTTCATCGGCAACGCGATGCTGCTGATCCTCAACCTGCCGCTGGTCGGTATCTGGATCCGCCTGCTTGCCGTGCCCTACCGCTTTCTCTATCCGTTGGTGCTGGTGTGCTGCTGCATCGGCGTCTACAGCGTCAACAATTCGGCCTTCGACGTGTTGTTTGCCGCCGGCGTGTGCCTGATCGGGTTTCTGTTCCTGAAGCTGCGCTGCTCGCCGGCGCCGCTGATCTTGGGATTGATCTTGGAGCCGATGCTCGAGGACAATTTCCGGCGCGCCTTGCTGATCTCGCGCGGCGACGTTTCGGTTTTTATCACCCACCCGATCAGCGCGGCGATTCTGCTCGCGACGATCGGCTTGATGGTGGTGTTTTGCGCGCCGTCCTTGCGCCGCCGCGCCTCGCCCGAAATCGAAGCGGCCGAGTAGGGCACGCTTCTACCAGATCCGCGGTATCAGGCGATAGCGCACCTTTTCCTGGTACGCCATATAGCCCGGCAGATTCTTGGCCAGGAACTTTTCTTCGTCCAACAATCGCCAGATCAGCGCGGGCAGGACCGCGAGCATGGCGAGCAGCGCCCACCACGAGCCGAGCGCGACCGGCATGCCGAAAAACAGGACGAAGCCTCCCGCATACATGGGATGCCGTATGCGCGCGTAAGGTCCGGTCGAGATCACCTTCTGGTCCGGCGCCAATTCGATGGTCGCGGAGGAGAAGCTGTTTTCCTTGAACACGAAAAAGATCGCAAGCCAGCCGAGCACGACCAATGCCTCCCCGGCGAGTGCTGTCGCGGATGTCATGTCAGACCAGCCGAAGCGATGATCGAGTCCCGCGAGCACCATAAGGGCGATAAATCCCGCCGAGGTAAGCAACATGATGATCTTTTGCGCCGGCTCCTTTTCCGCAAACGGGCCGCCGCGCATCCGCCGCGCCAAGAGCTTTGGGTCGTTCTTCATCAGGTAAAAAGTCATTGCGAGAGCGGCCACGAAATAGATGGCAAGAAACGTCCAGGCCTGCCAGAAATCGAGCGTCCCGGCTGGCACGAACAGCAGCGCCGCCATGACGAGAACCACAAACAAAAGCCGGCAGAAGACTCTGAGATTGAGGCTGCTCATCCGGCGATCGTACACCGGCGCCGAGGCCTAGGCGATGTGCCGCTTTGGGAACAGAAGCGTCGGAATAGCCTCCGACCATATCAGCGGCGGCGTCCCGTCAAGGACGTCATGCGCGGACTTGTTCCGCGCATCCACGTCTTGATTCCTTACGCCAAAGGCGTGGATGGCCGGCACGGAGGCCGGCCATGACGATCCGGTGATTCATTCGCTGCGGCCCTAACGCGACGCGCGATAGTCGGCGAGCGCTTCCTTGACCGCGGCGAAGGTTGCGCGATTGCGCGGCTGCTCGGCGAGCCAAGCGGCGATGACGGGTTCGAATGCCTTCGCGGCGGCGGCAGTCTCCGCGGCCGGCGGCTCGGTGACGGTGCGGGCGGGATCGGCGCGCATCGCTGCCAGCAGCTTTTCGTTATGCGCCGCCATCTGCGTCGCATAATTCGCGGCGAAGCGCTCGCCGCTTTGGTTGCGGATGATGTCCTGTGCCGACTTGGGCAGGCGCGCAAAGCGCTCTTGGTTCATCAGCACGGTCAAAGGCGCGCAGCCGAGCCGCAGGAAATAATCGAAACGGGTGACCTTGCTGATGCCGAGATCGTAAAGCGGTCCGGCATGAAGCGTCGCGCCGTCGATCGTGCCACTCTCGATCGAGCTCAGAATCTTGTCGCCCGGGACGATGCGCGCATCGGCACCGAGCTGCCGCAGCATGATCTCGTCGGCGCTATTGGCCGCGCGCAGCTTCATGCCGTTGAGATCGGCAAGGGTCGTGAGCTTCTTGCGTGCGTGCAGCGTAAACGGCTCGGTGCAGAACGCGCCGATGACGAAGAAATCGCCATAGCCGGCGAGCTTGCCGGCATGGACGAGGCGGCTGAAGACCAGCGAGGCTTCGCCGATGTCGTTGAAGAGGCCGGGGATGCCGAAGACAAAATTATCGGGAAAGCGGGCCGGCGTGAATCCCGGAATGACGAAAGCCGCATCGGCCGTGCCGCTTTCGACGAGATCGAGCTGCGTCGTCAGCTTGCCGCCAAGCGCGGCGTCGGGATAAAGCGCGACCGCGACCGCGCCGCCGGATTCCTGGGCGACCGCTTCGGCGAAAGGCTTGATCGCGCCTTGAAAGGTCGCCGATTGCGGCGGCGGATGAAAGGCAAGCTTGAGCGTTATTTTCTCGGTCATTGCGCGCGCCTTATTTCGCCTGCCATTTGAGCAGCGAATTCTCGATCAAGGTGATGCAGAAATCGAGCGTTAGGGCGAACCCCGTCAACAGGATCACACCCGCTAACACGGTTTCGATGTCGAAAGTTCCTTCGGCTTCGAGGATGAGATAACCGACCCCGGCGGAGGAGCCGAGATATTCGCCGATCACCGCGCCGACGAAGGCGAGGCCGACGGAAAGATGGAGACTCGAAAACACCCAGCTCAAGGCCGAGGGCACATAGACCCGGCGCACCAGTTGGTGTCGGCCGGCGCCGAGCATGCGCGCATTGGCGAGCAGCACCGGGCTCACTTCGCGAATGCCTTGGAACACGTTGAAGAACACGACGAAGAACACCAGGGTCACGCCGAGCGCGACTTTCGACCAGATGCCGAGCCCGAACCACACGGCGAAGATCGGCGCCATGATCAGCCGCGGCATCGAATTGAGCGCCTTGATGAAGGGATCGAAAATCGCCGCGAGCGTGTCGTTGAGGGCAAGCCAGAGACCGAGCACGAGGGCGAGGCCGGTGCCGATCGCGAAGGACAGCAAGGTTTCCATCAAGGTGATCGCGAGATGACGGAAGATTTCGCCCGAGACCACCCAATCCCGGAGCTTTTCCGCGATGATGACCGGCGATCCCAAGAAGAAGCGCGCGATGCGCGAATGCTCGATGCTGAGCTGCCATGCGGCCAGTAGCAGCGCAATCACCGCGAGACGGCCGAGCCAGACGATCGCGCGCTGCGGCATGGCTATCCGACCACCGCGCTTTTGGCGCGGGTATAGCTTTTGAGGACTTCCTTTTTGAGGATGTCCCAGATGCGGCGGTGCAGATCGAGATAATGCGGCGACTGCACGATTTCGGTGACGTCGCGCGGCCGCGGAATGTCGACCGTGAACTCGGCCACCGGCGAGGTCGCGGGGCCCGACGACATCACCACCACCCGGTCGGCCAGGGAAATCGCCTCTTCGAGATCATGGGTGACGAAGAACACCGATTTGCGGTCGGCCGACCACATGTCGAGCAGCTCGTTTTCCATAAGCTGGCGCGTCTGGATGTCGAGCGCGCTGAACGGTTCGTCCATCAGCAGAATCTTGGGCTCGAGCACGAGCACTTGCGCGAGCGAGACGCGCTTTTTCATGCCGCCCGACAATTGGCGCGGATAGCGTTCCTCGAAGCCGGCAAGCCCGACGCGCTGCAGCCAGGCATTGGCGCGGTCGGAGGCTTCGTCGCGTCCGATCCCGTGCAGCTCCAAGCCGAGCGCGACGTTGCGGCGTGCGGTCAGCCAAGGCAGCAGCGCCTCGGCTTGGAACATGTAACCGGCATGGCGGTTGATGCCCGCGAGCTTTGTGCCGAAAACCTGCACCTCGCCGCTGCTGGGAAGGAGAAGCCCGGCGGCGACGTTGAGCAAGGTGGATTTGCCGCAACCGGTCGGGCCGACAATGGCGACGAACTCGCCATCGGCGAGGCTGAGATCGACATCGCGCACCGCCGTGTAAGCCGGTATGTCCTTTATGCTCGAGGGAAAGGTGCAGGTGACGCCGCGCAGATCGAGCGCGGCACCCTGGCTGGTTGCGCCGGGGCCGCGTCCTGCTACGCCCGCTCTTGGAGTCACGATTTAGAATGCCTCCCCATTCGGGCGCCGGTTTCTCGTTCGATCGTTGAGGCGGCGTCGCCGCGTGTTCGTAGGCTTTGCCTACCATGAGAGTCGGCCAGCGACAAGGCGCAGCGACGCGCGCCGCCGCGCCGCAAATCCGATTGCCAAGCCGCGCGAGCGCGCGCGATACTCGCGCCGCGCCGCTCAGGGAGGAAAGAAACCGTCATGGCCAATGCCGCGCCGCATCGCATCGACGTCCATCATCATATCTCGCCGCCCGCCTATATCGCCGAGCTCGATCCCAAAGGGATTCCGCTGACCCGCGAAACCCGCGACTGGACGCCGGCGCAATCGATCGAGCTGATGGACAAGGGCGGGGTTCAGGTGTCGCTGACCTCGATCACCACGCCCGGATTGTGGTTCGGCGATGCCGCTTTGTCGCGCAAGCTGGCCCGCGCCTGCAACGACTACGCGGCGAAGCTGGTTTCCGATCATCCCAAGCGCTTCGGCATGTTCGTCAATCTGCCGATGCCCGATATCGAAGGCAGTCTCAAGGAGATCGAATACGGGCTCGACGTGCTGAAGGCCGAGGGCGTGGTGTTCTTCACCTCCTATGGCGACAAATGGCTGGGCGATCCGGCTTTCGATCCGGTGTTCGAAGAGCTCAATCGGCGCAAGGCGGTGATCTACACCCATCCCACCACCGCGACGTGCTGCACGAATGTCTTGAAGGGCATCAACGATTCCCTGATCGAATACGGCACCGACACGACTCGCGCCTTGACCCAGATGATCCTCACCGGGCGCTCGTCGCGCTTTTCCGATTTGCGGCTGATCTGGTCGCATGGCGGCGGCGCGATGCCGTTCCTCATCGTGCGCTTCATGCGGGTGGCGCGCGCGCCGCAATTCGCCAAGCACCTGCCGCAAGGCTTCCTGCACGAGGCGCGGCGTTTCTATTACGACACCGCCGCGATTTACGATGCCGGGCCGCTTCAGGCCGTGAGCAAGGTCGTGACCCCGCGGCAGATCGTCTACGGCACCGACGTGCCGTGGGGCGATCCGGCCGAGATCGCCGCCGCCGTGGCGGAGTCCGGCGTCTTCACTGCGGAAGAGCTGCGCGCGATCGATCGCGACAACGCGTTGCGGCTTTTCCCGCAATACCAGTAACGCGGAGAGCACCGATGAGCGACGGGACGAGCGCCGAGCGCCGCCGGATCGACGTCCATCACCACATCGCGCCGCCGCAATATCTCGCGGCGATGGGCGCGTCCTTGCACGGGCCGCTGACGACGTGGTCGCTGGCGAAATCGCTCGAGGACATGGATCGCGGCGGGGTCGCCACGTCGATCGTCTCGATCACCCAGATCGCGATGCGGCTCGACGACCGCGACAAGGTGCGGCGCCTGGCGCGCGACTGCAATGATTACGCGGCAAAGCTGGTTGCCGATCATCGGGGGCGCTTCGGCATGTTCACCGCGCTGCCGCTGCCCGACATCGAGGGCAGTTTGCGCGAGATCGAATACGGCATGGACGTGCTCAAGGCCGACGGGGTCGGCATGTATACGAGCTATCACGACAAATGGCTGGGCGACCCGGCCTTCGCGCCGGTCTTCGACGAGCTCAATCGGCGCAAGGCGGTGATCTATGTCCATCCCGCCGTGCCCGATTGCTGCGTCAATTTCGTGCCGGGCATGCAAGACGCCAATATCGAATACGGCACCGACACCACCCGCGCCATTGCGCGCATGGTGTTTGGCGGCGCCTCGCAGGCCTATCCCGATCTTCGCGTGATCTGGTCGCATGCCGGCGGCACCATGCCGTTTCTGATCGAGCGCTTCATGCGCACCGCGACCTTTCCGGAATATTCGAAGCTCTTGCCGGGCGGGTTCTTGCCCGAGGCGCAGCGTTTCTATTACGACACGGCGCAGGCGTCGAACCGCGTGGCGCTGACCGCGGCGCGCATGGTGATCCCGGCCTCGCATTTCGTTTTCGGCACGGATTATCCCTATCGCGGCGCGGCCGAGCATGTCGACGGTCTGCGGCAATCCGGCGTGTTCGACAATTGGGAGCTGCGCGGCATCGACCGCACCAATCTCGCCGGCATCATGCCGCAATACGCGACCGACAAGCCGGTGGGCGCGACCAGCCGGATCAGCGGGTAAATTTGCGCCAGCGCAGCAGCCTTCGCTCGCCCAGCATCAGCGCCTGATTGGTGAAAAGCCCCAGGACGCCGAGCACGATGATGCCGGCGTAAAGCTCGGGGCTGCGGAAGCTGCGCTGCGCCATCAGGATGTTGAAGCCGAGGCCGCTTTGCGCCGATTGCATCTCGGTCACCACGGCGAGGATCAACGCGATCGCAAGGCTCACCCGCACCCCGGCGAAAATGTCGGGCAGGGCGCTGGGCAGCGCCACCTTCCACAGGAAAGCGACCGGGCCCATGCGCAAGGCGGTCGCCATCTCGTGAAGCTGCGGATCGACGCTGCGAAAGCCGTGATAGGAGCCGAGCAGCACCGGCCAAAGCGCGCCGAAGGAAATCACCGCCACCGCCATCTTGCTGGTGAGGCCGAGAAAGAGAATGGCGGGCGGGATGATCGCCGAAGCGGGCAAAGGCCGCAGGAATTCGAGCAACGGCTCGAGGTAGGCGCGCACCGGCCCCGAGCGCGCGATCACCGCGCCCAGCAGCATGCCGGCGAGCGAAGCCAGCACCCAGCCATAAAACATGCGCAAGGATGTCGCCGCCATCGGCTTCCACAAATCGCCGCGCTCTTCCATCGTCGCGAGCGCCGCGAAGGTGCGGGTCGGCGAGGGGAAGAACACCGGCGATATGAGCCGCGCATCGGCCGCGATTTGCCAGAGATAGATGACCAAGGCGGCGAAGATCACGGCCGCCAGCTTCAAGCCGATTCCGCGCGGGCTCATCGCGCGCCACCCGTTTGGTAGCGGCTGAACCAGCGCCGGTCGATGGTCTGCAGCAAAGCGTTGAAGGCCCAGCCGGCAAGGCCGAGCCAGATCAGCTCGGCCCACATCAGCTCGGGGCGCAGCGACTGCGCGGCGATGATCATGCCATAGCCCAGCCCTTGCGGATTGAGCACGATCTCGACCGTCACCGCGACGACCAGCGCCACGCCGGCGCCGACCCGGATGCCCACCGCGATGCGCGCCATGGCCGCGGGCAGCACGATGCGCGTCATGCGCCGGAGCGCGGGCATTTCCAGCACGCGCGCGACTTCCAGGAGCCGCGGCTCGATCCCGCGCACCGCCGAGACGGTGACGATCAGCACCGGCCAAATGCAGGCAAAGGTGATGACCAGCACTTCCATCCGCAGGCCGAAGCCATAGATCAGCAGCGCCAGCGGAATGAGTGCCACCGCCGGCACCGGCCTTATAGTGTCGAGGGTCGGCCCGATCACGGCTTCGAGCACGGGCGAAAGGCCGATGAGAATCCCGAGCGCGATACCGATCGCGCTGCCAATGGCGAGGCCGAGCAAAGCGGTTTGGAAAGTCTGCCAGGTCGCGAGCAGCAAGCTGCCGTCGAGCAAAGCCTGCCAGCAAGCGACCAGGATCGCCGAAGGCTGCGACATGGTATCGGGCGGCAAGGTGCCCGCGCGCGCGCCGATCTCCCAGAGCGCGATCAACAGCGCCGGGATGACCGCGCCGCGCAGCCTTGCGATCATTCAGCCGCCAAGGGAAGAGGATCGGGGATCGTGGCGAGCTTCTTCTTGGGCACGTCGAGGTTGAACAGCTTCGCCGCGTTGAGGCCCAGTATGTTCCGCTTCTGCTGCTTGCTGAGGAAGGGAAGATTGCTGATCGAGCTCGGCGGGTTGAAGTCCCAATGCGGCCAGTCGGACGAGAACAGCAATTGGTTCTCGGCATCGACCGCGTCGAAGGTCGCTTCGGTCAGCTTCATATTGCTGGTTTCAAGCGGCTGGCTGGTGAAATACATCTCGCGCATGTACTCGCTCGGCCGGCGCTTCAACAGCGGCGCCTCCGAGCTGCGCATGAGATATTCGGAATCGAGGCGCTGCATCAGAAACGGCACCCAGGCGAGGCCGCTTTCGATCCAGATCACCTTGAGCTTGGGGAAACGCTCGGGCAGGCCGTTCAGCACCCAATTGGTCATGTGCAGGATGCTGAAATGCACGAAGGAGATCGCGTGCATGCCGATGAAGCGGTTGATCTGCATCATCGAGGGATCGCCCCAGTAATAGCCGGCATGGAAAGCCAAGGGCTTGCCGGTTTCCTCGATGGCGCGATAGATCTTCATATAGGAATTGTGATGCACCGGCTTGTAGCGCGTCGCCGTGATGCAAAAGCCCAACACGCCCGGCTTGTCGCCGAATTTCTTGATCGCCTCGAGGCAGGCATCGGGATCGCAATAGGGAAGATAGACCAGCATCTTCATGCGTGGCTGCTGCGGCAGAATCTTGTCGGTCATCCAGCGGTTGAAAGCTTTGCCCAGCACCACCTCGATATCGGGCTGGGGATGCATGCCGAGCTGCAACATCGGGGTCGGGAAAACGATCATGTAATCGATGCCCATGCTGTCCATGGCGCGCTCGGTGATGATCACCTGGCGATGCTTGCCGCCGCCCTCGGTCGACTCGCCCTGCATGTGGTCGTGCGGGATGCGGCCGAACACGTCCTGATAACTCATGCCCGGCGCGATGTTCATCAGCGCGGTGCCAGCGCCGCCGGCGCGGTCGCGGAAGGAATGCGCCCATTGGCGATAGACGTCGCCATCGATGAGGTCGGTGATCTCGTTCCAGAACGCGACTTCGGTCACATGCGCGTCGACATCGACGATGAAGTAATCCTGCATCTTGCGCGCGTCTTTGGCGGCATGGGCCAGGATGTCGCGCGTGTCGGTCTTGACCGTGATGCGCGGCAGCTCGCGGATCGCCGGCTTCGCCTGCCGTTTGGTGCCCTTGCCGTTGCTCGGTTTCCGGCCGTTGCCGTTGGTTTTCGTTTTTGTCGGTTGCAGCATTACCACCCTCTGTGAAGCGTCGCGCGTTTCCCGCACGTCTTTTAAAGGCCGCGTGCTAGCGCCGCCAGCGCGGCAGCAGGCGTTGCGCGTTCTCGCATTCGATCAGCCGCAGATCGCTCGCCGAGAAGCCGCATTCGGCCAGCCCTTTGACGTGATCCTCGGCGTTGCGGAAGGGAAAATCCGTGCCGAAGAGCAGCTGCGTCGCCGCGACTAGCTTGGTGATCGACGCCATCGCGTAAGGATGCGCGGCCTGCGCCGTGTCGTAATGGAAGCGCTTCAAATAATTGATCACGCCATCGGGCACCAGCGCCGCCAGGTTCTTGTCGGTCAGTGGATGGCGGGTATAGCGTTCCAGGATGAAGGGCATGGTCCCGCCGGCATGGGAGAAGATCCAGCGTATCGCCGGGAAACGGTGCGCCGCGCCCGAGAACAGCAGCCGTCCGATCGCGCGGCTGGTGTCGGTGGCGAACTCGATCACCGAATCGTTGATCGCCGGCATCATCACGTTTTGGGTGCAATTGGGCGCGATCGGGTGGGTATAGATCACCGCCTTGCGCCGGTTGAGCTCTTCGAAGATCGGAAAATAGTGGGGATCGCCCAGCCACTTGTCGCCGATATTGGTCATCATGTTGATGCCGTCGGCCTTCAGCGTATCGAGCGCGTATTCGAGCTCGCGCAACGAACCTTCGACGTCGAGGATCGGCAGCACGGCGAAGGTGCCGAACCTTCCGGGATGGTCCTGGCCCTGGCGAGTCATGAACTCGTTCCATTGCCGCGCCTGCTTGCGCGCTTCCGCCTGGTCGCTCGGCCAGACCGCGACGGGATGGTTCAAGGACAGCACCGATGTCTTGACTCCGTTCCGGTCCATGTCGTCGAGCGAGGCGGCGGCCGACCATTCCTTCATATTGGGGGGCGAGGCGGCGCGGCCCGAGGAGATCTGGCTCGACGGCATCGGGTGGTGATGCACGTCGATACGGTGTGGCGCGGCCATTGATTCCTCCCCTGTGGCGCGGTTTGCGGCGTTGCAGCAACTATATGAGCGGCGCGTGCGGCGGTCAAACCCGCGCCGGGCTGCGGAAATCCCCCCGGGCCGCGACGCCATGACGCTTTACGTTGCGCGGCGCGTGACATAGCCTTGTCGGTAACAATCGTCATATATCCGGGGGAAACGAAGATGCGCGCCACAACCTCGCTTGCCGCCGTTCTCGTTCTGAGTTTTGCCGCCGTCACCTCGCGCGCCGCCGAGCCGGTGAAGCTGCGGATCGGCTGGATCACCGCGCCGATCGCGCTGGCGCCAATGATGCAAATCAAGAAGGACGTCACCAGGCATCTCGACAAGAGCTACACGATCGAGGCGATCCATTTCGCCGGCACCACGCCGCAAATCACCGCGCTCGCCACCGGCGACCTCGACATCGCCGAGCTCAGCTATTCCTCTTTCGCCCTCGCCATTCAGAACGCGCATATGGACGATCTGCGCATGATCGCCGATTCGCTCCAGGACGGGGTCAAATCCTATTCCGGCCCCTATGTCGTGCGGAAGGACGGGCCGATCAAAACCATCGAGGATTTGAAAGGCGCGACCGTCGCGGTCAACGTGATCGGCGCCGGCATCGATATCGGCATGCGCGCGATGCTGCGCCGCCACGGGCTCGAGGCGAGCCGCGACTACAACGTGATCGAGGCGAACTTCGCCAATCAGGTTCAGCTTCTGGCCGAGGGCAAGGTGCAGATGAGCACCACCATCCCGGAAGCCGCCAATGACGAAGAGCTGCTGCGCATCTCGCGCCGGCTGTTCGATCTGCGCGACGCGATGGGCGGTCCGACCCAGATTCTGGCGCGGGCGGCGCGCGCCGGCACGATCGCCAAGCTGCGGCCGGCCATGGTCGATTTCTTCGAGGACGAGATCCGCGAATGGCACTGGTATCTCGACCCGAAGAACCGGCCCGAGGCGCTGAAGATCGTCGCCGACTTCAACAAGAAGACGCCGGAATTCTACGACAAATGGATTTGGACGGCGGATTACGACATCTATCACGATCCCGACGACCGGCTCAATCTCGAGGCGCTGCAAAACAACTTCAAGACCCAGAAAGAGGCGGGCTTCCTCAACATCGACATCGACGCGCGCAAATACGCCGATACCAGCATCGTCGAGGAAGCCGGACGGCGCCGGGACTAACGCGAAACATCATCGTCGTTCCCGCGCAAGCGGGAGTTCAGGGGAGCCCTGGTCTCCGCGCCCGATCTTGTCGAAAGGGGCGGGGACGACGCGTTGAAGGGGAGGCATCCGTGTATAAGACGATTATCGCCGTCGCGGCGCTGCTGTTGTTGAGCGCCGGCGTTGCGCGCGCCGCCGATCCGGTCAAGCTGCGCATCGGCTGGAGCGACGTGCCCAGCTCGATCACGCCGATCCTCGACCAGAAGCCCGAGCTCGCGCCGCATCTCGGCAAGACCTATACGCTCGAGCCGCTGCATTTCGGCGGCACCGCGCCGATGATCACCGCGCTCGCGACCGGCGATCTCGATGTCGGCGAGATGGCCTTCGGCTCCTTCGGCCTTGCCATCCAGAACGCGCATATGACCGATCTCAAGGTCATCGCCGACGAGATGGAAGACGGCGTGCAGGGCTATCTCTCGATCCCCTATGTCGTGCTGGCGAATGGCCCGGTCAAAACCGTGGACGACATGAAAGGCCGGGTAGCCGCGACCAATGTCATCGGCTCGGGCACCGATATCGGCATGCGCACCTATTTGCGCAAATACGGGCTCGAGGACAAGCGCGATTACAGCGAGATCGAGGTGAGTTATTTCAGCATGAAAGACGCGCTGAAATCGGGCAAGGCCGACCTCATCGCGACGGTGCATTCGACCGTGCTCGATCCCGAGCTGCAAGCGATCTCGCGGCCGCTCTTTTATCTGCGCGATGCGATGGGTGTCACCGCGATCCTTTTCCGCGTCGCGCGCCAGAATTTCATCGACAAGAACCGCGCCGCGCTGGTGGATTATTTCGAGGACGAAACGCGGGCGCTGCACTGGTATCTCGACCCGAGGAACCATGACGAGGCAGTGGCGATCGTCGCGAAGTTCACCAAGGAAGCGCCCGAGCATTTCGCGTCCTGGCTTTTCACCCGTCAGGACATCTATCGCAATCCCGATAACGTCCCCGATCTCGCGGCGTTGCAAAGCAATCTCAAAACCCAGAAGCAAGCCGGCTTCCTCGCAATCGACATCGATGTCGCGAAATTCGCCGATCTCAGCATGGTCGAGGAAGCGGCCAAGCGGGTGAAATAGGGCGGGCCGCCGCCCGTCTTGCGAACAAAAGCGAAACACGAGGGCAGAACCGCATTGCTGCAATGCAATGATGTCTGCGGCAGGATGAGCGCTTGTCGGCCGCGGGCGAGAGTGATTACATCGCCCCTGTCACGGAACTGAAGCATAGGCCATGAACACACGGATCATTCCGAGGGACCCTCGCGATCTTCGCCGCAAGGCCGAACAGGCGCGCCGCGCCGCCAGTATCCGAACCGAGGGCGGGCAAGCGGCCGATCGTCAGTTGATAGCGCTCGCGGCCGAGCTCGACTACGCGGCGCAAGAACTGGAACGCGAGACGGCGAAACGGCGCGGCTGAGGCGATCGCCGGCACCCGATCGGCGAATCGCGTCGCGTTGCCGGAACGCGGCGGCAAATTGACCTGCATCAAATTGTCCCGATCCTGGAACCGTTAGCGTTACCGGATGAAGGCATATTGGTGCAGGTTCGGGGACACGCGCGGTTACCTGATCGGGGGCGAGAGGATCAACGCGGAAGACGACGAGGCCGCCACCATGAAGGCGCGCGAGATCTTCGCGAATAGCGACTTTCACCTTTACGAGCCGTGGGACGGCGACCGTCTCGTTCACGTCGAGGAACGCGACGACGCGTGCGCCTGCAGTACACGCGCTTTATCGGCATGAACTCCGCGCGGCCGGAGCCGAGGACGATCGTGGCGGCGAAGACCGAAAGGCGCGGAAACGAGCTACTTCGCCCGCTTGAGGCTAATCGTGGCGATTCCGCCGGTCGCGGCCTCGCCGGCGGTCAAGGTCATCGTGTCGCCGCTGAACGCAATCATGCGTTTCTGATCGGTTCCGGACCAGTTGGGAAAGCTTGAGCCGATGATGTGGACGGTCATCGAATGATCCTTTTCGTTCACCGCATAGGTCCCGAAGGTCGAAATCATCCCTTGCACGACCGCTTTGTTCTCCGCGTCCGTCCCGGCGTTCTTGTTGTTCGCGGCAAATTTGGGAAGATCAGGGCTCATCATCTGCCCTGAAAAATGCCCGCTTCGATCGAACATGAAATAGCCGACCGGATGCGGACCCAGAGGCTGGGTCTTCGTGCTGCCTTTCACATTCTCGGTCGATACGACCGCCCAGGTTCCGACGATGTGTTGCTTCACGCTCGCGGCGGACGCGATTCCGGCGGAGACGACGACGAGACACAATGCGCAGAGCGCTGTCGCGGACAATCTCAGAATTGTCTTCATGGCCTTCCCCCTTTTGATCGAAGTTCCGCTTCATCCGGCAATCTTCGGACGAACGGCGATTACCATGAAGACTATCATGCGGTGTGGGCTAAGAATTGATCTGGATCATGCACGTGCAGTGACCCGCATCGCGGCGAGACCACCTCTCCCGCGACGACCGGTTCACCTCAAGCCCGACACCGAGCTTCCATCCGCGGCCGAGGGTGCAACCCTGCCTTCTAAAATTCCTGGACCACCTCGATGAGGGCAAAAATCAGGACGGAGACAACAAAAAGGGTCGCGAGCAGGTCCATCGTTATGACGCGCATGCGCGATCCTTTCGATGGATGTCCCTTTCATTTGCTCTGTAAACAAAGCGTCATGATGGTCGGATTGTGGCGAGATCGGGAATAGATGACGCGCGCTCGGGCGGCCTCATGCGCAAGGCTCTCGCGGCCCAAGCGATCCGATAAAAGACCAACGGATAGTTGCCATCTGGTTCCGCTCACAAGCGCCAAACGACATTGAACCAATAAAGAAACCGCTCGAGCAGATGGAGCGCGACGACGAAGGGAAGAATCGCGAGGTCGCTGAGCCAATTCGCCGATGCGGCCAACGCCAAGAGAACCAAGATGACGACGATCGTGGTTCCGGCGCGGCTACCCATTCAGCTCCTTCATATTAATTCACCCACTCGCCGGCGACCGGCTTGGCGCGTTGGAATTCGCGGATCGCCTTTCTGATCTGCTTCCAAAGAAGATGACCATCCACGTCGTATTGCGCGAGCAGCACGTCGGATTGCAGCGCCGCGACGAAAACGGCATCGGCTCCGTGTTCCGCGACGAGCGCGCTCGCGGTGCGCCAGATATCGAGTCTGCTTTTCACGAATCCTGCTTTGGTCCAACGCTCTCGTCTGCCGCGACCATGGCCTTGCCACGTTACGACCGACCGCAAACCATACGGAGTCCTACTTTTCGCCAGGCTTTTTTGCTTGACTTTTGTACCCGTTTTGTTCTAAAAATATGGCCAAAACCGGCGGGTTTGGAGGGGGCTTTGGCCGAGATTTCAGGGCCGGCGCATGCGCGCCGCGCCAAAGAGGGGGTGCCGCAACTCGTCGTTGATCCCGCGACGATGGCGCTCGATCCCGACAAGATTGTGGTCAAGCACACCGATGATGGCGGCTATTTCTGCCTCGGCATCGGTTCTTCCGCCAGATTTCTGCGCTCCCTGGAAGACGATCGCCGTTTCGGCGCGGCGATCGGCGAGGCCGAAACCGCGCCGAGCGCGCACGGCTTGCCGTCGGCGCAAGGCCAGGACCCGTTCCTGCGGCGCCTCGATGCGGCCGTTGCGCTCGCGAAAGATGGGTTCGATCCCGACCAGCCGCGCGACGCGCACGGGCGCTGGTCCGGCGAGGGCGGCGGTGCGGCGGTCGCTGCCTCGATCGTCGATAGCGTCGTTGCATCGCCGGAGCTCGTCCCCGCGCTGGGCGCTCTGGCGGCACGGCTTCTGCCTGTTGCTTCCGGCGTGGCAGGTGCTGCGGCCGCGGCTTTCGGCATTCTGTTCATTCCAACGAACAGGAGCCTCACCTCGGCGGGCGCGGTGCCGGATGCGCCCGATCTTCGCTATAGCTTCGATCAAGACACGGGAATCCTCACTCTTTCGCGGGCAAACGAAGACGGTCAGACAGACGCGCTCTTTTCCGGCCAAGCGCAGGCTGACGGCACGTTTCGCGATAGCAACGGCAATATCATCGGTCGCCATCTCGGCAGCAGCGTCGTGGTCGATCCCGATCTCGTGCCGGGCTATCGCTCGCGGGCGGCCGTGCAAGAAAAAGACGATGAGCAGGCTTCGGCGCGAACCGGCACAGCGGCAGCGAACGACAATGATCCCAGGCTTTGCCCCGATCCCGAGTCCGACACGCCGGGCTGGAAATCGAGATCGGAGCGTTCACTTGCCTATCAAGAGCAGATTACAGGGCTGCCGCGCGGATTGGCTGTTAATCTCAATGGTGTGAGTTTTGACGGTTGTAGGCTGACAAACGGCAATATGCTCGAAGCAAAAGGACCTAGAATAGCGGAGTTCATTGACGGTAGGGGCGGTTGGAAACCTTACTTTATTGCGAGCGGCGGGCTTGCAGACTTAGATGACCAGATTGCCAGGCAATCGATGGCGGCGGTTGGCAGGACCGTTGAATGGCATGTCGCCGAAGACCCGGTAGCTGATTACGTTCGAGAATATGCGCGGACGAACAACTTCCAGAATATTAACGTATTGTACGATCCGCCGAGGCAGCCATGAGCGGCGTTCGGTATAGGCTTTTTGCGCGGTGGAAGAATAGACGCGAAAGCCCTGAAGCTTGCGCGAGGCGTCTCGCAAAGATGCTGAAGGAACTGTCGGCCGCGCATGTGGCGTTTGGCCCCTGGTTTACAAAGGAAAAAAAAGAGGGCCAGGCAAAACTGCCGGGGCAACCTTTGCCGGCAAACATTGACGATCTTGCCGCAACTTTCGCGGGCGCTACCGGCCGCAAAGACACAGGTGCTCTTTGGCCTGAGCTCGGATATCACGTCATGATGTGGAGTACCCTTGGCAGTCCGTTGAGCGTAATTCTTACCGTGTGGCCGGGCCAATACGACGATATGCGCGCGATGCCCAATCATGTCGACCTCGAATTTCAACCCCTGGAATCGGCGAATGAAGGACTTTTGACCTGCCGGGTCTTGCGCTCCGTTTTGTTGTCTGCTGTCTCGGCCTGGGAGCCAGATTGGGGCGGGGTCTCAAACTGGGAATATTGGGGCGTGCGTTTCCCGCCGCCGCAGCCCTTGCCAAATTTCCTTAGCGGCTGGATGACCTATTTGTCCGCGCCTTATGCGCGCAGAATCATACCGCCGCCTTCGGCGATCGCCGAGCCGGTCGCGGGCGGGGGCATTCTAATGATCGCAACCAACGATCCTTTCACGGTCGACAACCCTCAGCACGTCGCGGCGGCCGACGCGATTCAGGCTTGCCTCGAACCGCTGCAATCCAATCCGCTCCTGGTCGCGCGCAAGAACTGAACCGGAGCAAGAGATGAGCTTTGATCTTTTCGTTCAGTGTTTTCGCCACGGCAAAGTGACGAAATTCAAGCGCACCCTTGTCGAGGAAATTTTTGGGCCTTATGCCATCGGTCGCTCGGCCAAGGGAGGAATTGAGCGACTTTTCTATCCGGAAGATGACGGCGGCGGCGAGCTCTACGGCGACGATGGAGAGGAAATTGGCAGCCTCATGTTCTCGCACTTCGGCGGCGATGCTTTGTACGACGGGATTTATGCGCTCACCGACCGCATCAAAGGCGTCATTTATTGGGCTGATGAGGCTCCCTGCTCGGCGATCACCGATCCCGAGGTGCTCGCGCATCTTCCGCCCGAGCTTGTCGACGGCGTCGGCCCGCCGGCGGTGGTTCACGACCGCCAGGGGATCTATGACGCGATCAAGCAGAACGACGAATAGCCGCGCCGCCACGCGCTAAAAATTAAAACTGCGAAACAAAGCCAATTTATTCTTTGGAATCAAAATGCGACGCGGCGCCGCAAAGTCAAATCAAGCCGAACTTCGGCGATCTTCACTCGGGAAAGATCGCCTGACGGCCGAGTTGCTGCCACGCCATCGGCGCGCCGCATTGCGCGGCGGCTTCCGCGGGCGGCAGATTCTTGTCCCAAAAGGCGGCGATGAAGCGTTTGCCGGTCACCGCATCGGCCGCGTCCGACACCAGCCACAGCAGCGGCGGCACCATGATGTCGGGCTGGATCAGCTTTTGCTTTTCGGCGTCGCTGAAGGAATTGCCGACAAGCCGCGTATTCACCGGTCCGCCCGGCACCAGGATGTTGACGGTGACGCCTGTGCCCGCCAGCTCCTCGGCCATGATGCAGCAATGCGCCTCGTTCGCCGCTTTCGATCCGCCATAAGGCAGCATGCCTTTGCGCCACATGGAATCGAGGCTGGTGGTGACGTTGATGATGCGGCCTTTGCCTTGCGCCAACATCGGCGTCACCGCGGCGCGGGTCATGAGAAACGCGCCGGTGACGTTCACCTCCATGATGCGGCGGAAATCGGCCGGCGTGATGTCGCGGAAATCGCGCGCCGGCTTGGCGCCGCGCCGCACCGTGTTGGGCCCGATGCCGGCATTGTTGACGAGAATGTCCAGCCGGCCGAAATGCTGCAGCGCGCGGCGCACGATCTCGCTATCGATGCCGTCGGCCGTGATGTCGGCCGCCTCGGTTGTCAGCCTTTGTGCGTCGCTGCCGGCAGCGTGTTTCAGCTCGCCCAGCACCTCGGCATCGACATCGCAAGCGAGCACGGAATGCCCGGCGCCGAGCAGGCCCAGCGCCATGGCGCGGCCGATGCCGCGGCCGGCGCCCGTGACGATCGCAACCTTGCCGCTGTCGCTCGCTGTCATGTCCCGCCTTCCTCTTTGCTTTGGCCGCAGCATGGCGCGCGCAAGGGCTTGTCTGTCAAGCGCGCTGCGCCAAGCCTGTGACGCTGGGGCAAATTGCAAAGGCCGAGCCTCTGTGACATCCTGCGCCGCTTATGCTGCAAAAGAACGAGGGGGAAGAAATGGCCGCGCCACACCGCATCGATGTTCATCATCATGTCACGCCGCCGAGCCTGGTCGGCGAGAAAATCCGCGCCGGCGCCGGCGGCGGGCCGACCTATGCCTGGAACATCAATAAGACGCTCGAGGACATGGAAAAGGGCGGCGTGCGCGCGGCGATCATCTCGCTGCCGCATCCGATCGGCGTCTGGCCCGATGCGAAAAACACGCGCGGCCTCACCCGCGAATGGAACGATTACGTGGCGCAGCTCGCGCGCGATTATCCCGGGCGCTTCGGCCAATTCGCCATGCTGCCGATCCTCGATATCGAGGGCTCGCTGGCCGAGATCGACTACGCTTACGGTGTGCTGAAAGCCGACGGCATCAATCTGATGACCAATATCGGCGACAAATGGCTCGGCGATCCCTACTACGATCCGATCTTCGCCGAGCTCAATCGCCGCAAGGCCGTGGTCTATACCCATCCCGCCGCGCCCGATTGCACCGCCGGCGTGCTGCCGGAAATCCGCGACGCGGTGATCGAGTTCGGCACCGATACGACGCGCGCGATCACGCGGCTGCTGTTCAGCGGCGCGGCGGCGCGTTTCCCGGACATCCAATGGATCTTCTCGCATGCCGGCGGCACCGCGCCGTTTCTGGCCGAGCGGCTCATTCGCTTCGGCGAGACCGAGAAAGGCATGAAGGCGCGCGTGCCCGAGGGCGTGCTCGCTTATTTGAAGCGCTTTTATTACGACACCGCGCAGGCGGCGCATCCCTGGGCGCTCGCCTCGCTGATGCGGCTCGTGGAAATTTCGCAAGTCGTGTTCGGCACGGATTTCCCCTGGCGCACCGCGACGGAAACCGCGCAAGGCCTCAAGGATTTCGGCTTTTCCGAAAGCGATTTGCGCGCGATCGATTGCGGCAATGCGGCGCGCCTTTTGCCGCGCTGGAAGGCTTAGCGCGCAATCGCATCGAATTGAGTCGTCGTTCCCGCGAAAGCGGGAACCCAGGGCAAGTGACGTACGGTTGCCTCTGGACCCCCGCCTGCGCGGGGGTGACGATCACATGTTTAGAGGCGTTTCAATTGCGTTTAGCGCCGCTCGAGTACCGTCGTGACATAGGCGCGGGTGACGAGGCGCTCGACCTCGCGAATGCTGCGGATCGAAGCATCGTCGCGGATGCGCGCGAGGATCGGCGCCAGTGCTTCCTCGCTCAGATGCTGTTTCGCCGCGCGGGCATGCGCAACCTCGCTCAGCACGTCGCGGCTCGGTGCGCCGAACTCATAGCCTGTCAGCCGGTCGATGATGGCCTCGTCGAGCAGGTCGAGGCGGTTGGTCGTCAGCACCACGGCGGTGTGCGAGGTGTCGAGCTCGTCGATGCTGTGGAAGAAGACCGAGTTCTGGCTGAAATGCCATTCCTTGGCGCCGCCCGAGCTGCGGGTGAGAAAGAGGGATTCGACATCGTCGAAGAGCAGCACGGTGCGGCGCAGAGTTTCGCCTTCGTGGGTGTGGCCGTAGCCGAGGCCATGACGATGGCTCAAGCCTTCGCCTTCGCGCGCATAGTCGAAGAGATCGGCCAGCCGTTCCTCGCTGTCGCCGTAGCGGCCGCGCGCGATGTCCGAGCCGTCGACCATGACCAGCACGACTTCGTTCGCGGGCTCGCCCGGCTTGGCCGTACCGGCCCCATGCGCGCTGTCGAACATGCGCGCCAATTCATAAGTAAGGCGCTTGGCCATGGTGGTCTTGCCGATGCCGACGCCGCCGTGAAAGAGGAAGCCTTTGACCGCGCTGTCCTGGATGTGCTCGCGCCATTGATGCGCGACGAGAAGCGCGGTCTCGCGCAGGATGCGCGCATAATTCTCGCCCGCCAGCTCGCGCTCCACCCTGCCGCTGGCCGCGGCCGACGGCTCGCGCTCGAAGTCGCCAAACAGCGTATGCAGCCTTTGGTAATCGTAGAGATTGACGTCGATGTCACGCAGCGCCATGCCGGTCTCTATCGCAGCGGAGCGTCGGGTGCGTCTTCGATCTGTTCGAGCGCCGAGCCGCGATCGACGCCGAGGAAATCAACCAGATTGAGATCGGCGCAGATCAGGATCGCGGGCTCTTTTGGGTCGATGTTCACGTGCTGCAGCACGACGCCGTCGGCGCGGATCGGAATGTTGATCACGTCTTCCGCCTGCCAATCATGCCGCTCCCCGTCGAGCAGGCTGTGGCCTTGGCCCTGGATCACATAGAGAATGGCGCCGCCGGGCACGCGTTGCGCGCCGCTGCGGCTTTGCGGGGCGATCTCCTGGCGGAAGAAGATCATCGAGCGCAAGGGCACGTCCTCGAGCGCCGGGTGGAGATACCACTGCATCTTGCCTTGGCGGTTTTGCTCCCAGGGCAGGTCCTTGCCCTTGATCACCCAGGCGCCGCCGCGTTGTTGCGCGCGTTGCCGATCGCGCAGCGCGTAAAGCCATTCGAGCAGATTCGCTTGGCGGTCCGCCTTCTCCATGCCGAGCGGCTGGTCGGGCCGGCGTTCTTCGCGCTCTGTCACAGTCGTTAAAATCCTCCGCTCCGGCGCCGATTATGACACAGAAGCCGCCGCGCCGCGCGTGCCGGCATCTTGTCTGTAGCGGGCTGCAAAAAATGCATAGGCAGTGACTATTAAGCTATAGTTTTTCTCAATAAAACATGGCATACGCCTAGGGGTTGTAGCGCGTGGCGATATCTTCGACGTGTTATAGATGCAGAAAGCGAATTTCACGGTCCTAAACAAGCCCGGCAAGCAGACGTCAAGTCCCGCGCCACGAAAAGCCGCGCGTACCAGCGAAGCCCAGCGCGAAACCCTTCTCGGTTATCGGCTGTGGCAGGTTCAACACCTCTGGCACAAACATATCGAGCGCGAGCTCGGCACGATCGAGCTTTCGCATCTCCAATACGCGTTGCTGGCGGCGATCAATCTTCTCACCCGTACCGGCGAGTTCCCGTCGCAGATCAGGCTGGCCGAGTTCAGCAAGGTCGAGAAGATGATGGTGTCGAAGCATTTGCGCGGATTGGAGCAGCGCGGCCTGGTCTCGCGTCGGCCCCGGCCGGGCGATCGCCGCGCCAACCAGCTCGAGCTGACCGCGTCCGGCGCGCGGATCCTGCGTCGGGCGCTTGCGATCAGCTTGAAGGCGCATGCCACTTTCTTCCAGCGGATCGGCGATGGTCGTCAGCGTCTCAACGATATGTTGCAAGTGCTGATGGAAAGCAACGACGGCTGATCCGCCCGCGTCGGCCTGCGTGATTGCCCGCCGGCCGGTTTCGGCTGTATGTAAGGCCATGCCGCCGCGAGCGGCCAATGAGAGAGCGGGGAGGGATCGTGCCGGACCATGATGCCCCGCTCCTTCGCATCGACGAGTTGTCGGTCCGCTTCGGCGGCATCGTTGCGCTTGCCGATGTTTCCTTCACCGTCGCGCGCGGCGAAATCTGCGGCCTTATCGGTCCGAACGGCGCAGGCAAAACCACGCTCTTCAATTGTTTGAGCCGGCTTTATCACCCGGATAGCGGCAGCATCGTCTTCGACGGCCAGGATGTGCTGCGCTTGAAACGGCACCGCATGGCCGCGCTCGGCATCGGCCGCACTTTTCAAAATCTCGCTCTCTTTCGCAGCATGTCGGTGCGCCAGAACATCATGGTCGGCGGGCATTGCCGCATCGGCGGCGGCTTTCTCGTCGATGCGCTGCGCCTGCCGCCGGTGGCGCGCGAAGAGAAGCGGCTTGCGGGATGGACGAGCGAATTGCTCGCGACGCTCGATCTCGAAGCCGTGGCCGAAGCGCCGGTCCAAGGCCTGCCTTTCGGCACCCTCAAGCGGGTCGAGCTGGGTCGCGCTTTGGCCTGCGCCCCGAAGCTGCTTCTGCTCGACGAGCCGGCAGGCGGACTCAATCACGAAGAGGTCGAGAAGCTGCGCGCGCTCATTCTCATGCTGCGCGACCGTTTCGCGCTGACTGTGCTGCTGGTCGAGCATCACATGAATCTGGTGATGCGCGTCTCCGACAAGGTCGTGGCGCTGGATTTCGGCCGCAAGATCGCCGACGGCAAACCGGCCGAAGTCCAGAACGCGCCCGAGGTGGTACGCGCTTATCTCGGCGCCGCGCCGTGAGCGCGATTCTCGAAATCGAAAATCTCGACGCCGCCTATGGCGAGACCAAGGCGCTGCGTCAGGTCAGCCTCGCGATCGAAGCCGGCGGCGTCACCGCCTTGCTGGGCGCGAACGGCGCCGGCAAGACCACCTTGCTGCGCGCCATTTGCAACATGATGGTGCGCTCCAGCGGCACGATCCGGTTTTTGGGAACGTCGATCACAGGCCGCGCGACCGAGGAGATCGCGCGGCTCGGCATCGCCCATGTGCCCGACGGGCGCGGCACCTTCACCCATTTGACGGTCGAGGAAAATCTGCGGCTCGGCGCCTATCGGCGGCGTGATCGGGCCGGCATCGCCGCGGATTTCGAGCGCGCCTTCGGCTATTTCCCGCGTCTCAAGGAGCGGCGCCAGCAGCAGGCGGGCACTTTGTCGGGCGGTGAGCAGCAAATGCTGGCAATCGCCCGCGCGCTGATGATGCGCCCGAAGCTTTTGCTGCTCGACGAGCCGTCTTTCGGTCTGGCGCCGCTGATCGTGCAGGAAATTTTTCAGATTCTCGGCGCGATCAACGAGGAAGAGAAGACCAGCATCCTGCTGGTCGAGCAGAATGCCAGCCTCGCCCTGGAACTGGCGGATCACGCCTATCTGCTCGAGACCGGCCAGATCGTCATGGGCGGCGAGGCGGCGGTGATCGGCGGCAACCCGTCGGTTCGCCGCGCTTATCTCGGCTATTAAGGCGGGCGCGATGCAGGCTTTCCTTCACCAGCTTCTCTCGGGCATCGCCACCGGCGGCATCTATGCGAGCCTCTCCTTGGCGCTCGTCATGATCTATCAGGCGACGCATCACATCAATTTCGCGCAAGGCGAGTTGGCGATGTTCTCGACCTATATCGCCTGGTCGCTAATTCAGGCGGGCTTTCCCTATTGGGCGGCGTTTTTTCTGACCCTTGGTTTCGCGTTCCTGCTCGGCGTCTTGCTGCAGAATGTGATTTTGCGTCCGGTACGCGACGCGCCTTTCTTTTCTGTCGTCATCGTCTTCATTGGGCTCCTGGTCATCTTCAACAGCGTTGCCGGCTGGATCTTCACCTACATGGTGAAAACCTTTCCGAGTCCGTTTCCGAGCCACGCCTGGTATGGCAGCACCTATCTCTCGCCGCACGAGGTCGGCATGATGGCGGTGACCTTGGTGGTGTTGGGCCTGGTCTTCGCGTTCTTTCGCTTCACCAATCTCGGTCTCGCCATGCGCGGCGCGGCGCAGAATCCGGTGTCGAGCCGGCTGGTCGGGATTCGCGTCGGCCGGATGCTGGCGTTGGGCTCGGGCCTTGCCGGCGCGATCGGCGCGGTCGCCGGCATGATGGCGGCGCCGATCCTTTATCTCGATCCCAATATGATGAGCGGCATCCTGCTTTACGGCTTTGCCGGCGCGGTGCTGGGCGGAATCGACAATCCCTGGGGCGCGGCGTTGGGCGGCGTGCTGGTCGGCGTGCTCGAGAATCTCGCCGGCGCCTATGTCGTCGGCACCGAGCTGAAACTGAGCGTCGCGCTGGTGGTGATCATCGGCGTCTTGGTCTTCAAGCCGTCCGGCCTCTTCGGGCGTTTCGTCGTGACCCGGGTGTGATCATGGGGCGGGTGAATTGGCGCGTTGTCGGCATCGTCGCGGCGCTCGCCGCGGCGATCGCGCTGCCGTTTCTGGTCAGCGGCTATCGTGTCTTCCAATTCACCATGGTGCTTGACTACGCGATCGCGGTCTTCGGCGCGAATATCCTCACCGGCTATAACGGCCAGATCGCGCTCGGCAATGGCGCGTTCTACGCGCTCGGCGCCTATACCGTCGCCATCTTGCTGACGCGGACGGGCATCCCCTATTGGGCGACGATCCCTTTTGCCGCCGCGATCTGCTTCGTCGCGGGTTTTCTCTTCGGCTTGCCGGCCTTGCGCCTCGAAGGGCCTTATCTCGCGCTCGCCACCTTCGCCTTGGCGGTCTCGACGCCACAGCTGCTGAAGTTTCGCGGCATAGAACCATGGACCGGGGGCGTTCAAGGTATCCTGATCGACAAGCCCGACGCGCCGGGTTTCCTGCCGCTCAATTCCGATCAGTGGCTCTATTTTTTCTGCCTTGCAATCACGGTGCTGATGTTCCTGCTCGGTTTCAACCTGCTGCGCGGACGGACCGGCCGCGCGATTGTCGCGATCCGCGATCATTCGATCGCCGCCGCCGGCATGGGGATCGACACCTCGCTCTATAAGTCTTTGACCTTCGGCGTCAGCGCGCTCTTCACCGGGGTCGCCGGCGCGTTGGGTGCGCTTGCGACGCAATTCGTCTCGCCCGACAGCTTCACTTTGTTCCTCTCGATCAGCTTCGTCGTCGGCGTGGTGGTCGGCGGTGTCGCGACCATCTCGGGCGCATTCTTCGGCGCCTTGTTCGTCGAGTTCGTGCCGAGCTACGCCGACCAGATTTCCAAGGCCGCGCCCTGGGCGATTTATGGCGTGCTGCTGATCCTCTGCATGTATGTCATGCCGAGCGGCGTCGTCGGCCTCATGCGCGCGATCGGCCGGCGTCTCGTCGCGCCACGATCGCGAGTTTCCGGCGCGCCCAATTGACCCTTCCCAGCCGATGGGCAAAGATGTGCGCGCAACGAATAATCAACTAGGGACGCTATCATGGATTTGCATCTTGCGGGCCGCACCGCGCTGATCACCGGCGCGTCGAAGGGTATCGGGCTCGCCGTCGCCGAATGCTTTGCCTCGGAAGGCGTGAACCTCGTTCTGGCGGCGCGCTCCAAAGAGCAGCTCGAGCAGAACGCTGCGGAGCTGCGCGAGAAATATAAGGTCAAAGTCGATTTCATGGCGCTCGATCTCGCCGATCAGGCGCAGCGCGACAAGCTGGTCGCGACCTTTCCCGATATCGACATTCTCATCAACAACGCGGGCGCGATTCCCGGCGGAACCATCTTCGAGGTCGACGACAAGGCGTGGCGCGCGGGCTGGGATCTCAAGGTCTTTGGCTACGTCAACCTCACCCGCGCCTATTTCGGCTTGATGTCGAAGCGCAAGCGCGGCGTGATCATCTGCATCTGCGGGTTGGGCGGCGAGAAGCTCGATTTCGGCTACATCGCCGGCGCGGCCGGCAACGCTTCGCTGATGGCGTTTGCGCGCGCCATGGGCGGACGTAGCATCGATCACGGGGTGCGCGTTCTGGCGGTCAATCCCGGTCCGGTCTTGACCGATCGCACGGTTTATCTCGGCAAGATCCGCGCCAAGCGCGAATTGGGCGACGAGACGCGTTATGAAGAAAGCTTCGCGCATATGCCCTATAAGCGCCCGGCGACGGTCGACGAGGTTGCGCCGATGGTCGTGTTCCTCGCCTCCGATCACTCGAACTATATCAGCGGCACAGTCGTCACCATCGATGGCGGCATCGCCAACCGCCACGCCCACGCTTGACGGACGGCCACCATGCCCCAAGCCAAGGCGGAAGACGGCACAAAGCTCTATTACGAAGTCACAGGCAGCGGTCCCGCGATCATCTTCGTTCATGAGCTGGCCGGCACCTGCCGCTCCTTCGACATGCAAGTGGCGGCACTGAAGCCGCGCTTCCGCTGCATCACCTTTAATGCGCGCGGCTATCCGCCTTCGGACGTGCCGGCTTCGGTCGATTCCTATTCCCAGGAGATTGCGGCCGGCGATATCGGCGCGGTGCTCGATGCCGCGGAGACGAAGGACGCGCATGTCATGGGCGTCTCGATGGGCTCGGCGGCGGCCTTGCAATTCGCGCTCAACCATCCGGCACGGGTGCGCTCGGCCATTCTGTGCAGCATCGGCAGCGGCTCCGACGCGAAGCCCGACGAGTACGTTGCCAATATGGAGGCGATGGCGGCGCGGGTCGAAAAGAACGGTCTTGCGCAGGTTCGGGAGAACTTCACCACCTCGCCGGCGCGGGTGAAGCTCAAGGAAAAGAATCCCGCCGAGTTCGACAAATTCCTGCAAGAGCTGGCGCGTTTCTCGGTGCTGGGTCTCACCAACACGATGCGCGGTGTGCAGAAGCGCCGGCTGCCGCTTTACGCCCACAAGGATCGCATCGCGACGATGGCGATACCGACCCTGGTCGTGCTCGGCGGCGACGATGCGGGCTGCAACAAGCCGAGCCATTTCTTGAAGGATACGTTGCCCGGCGCGCGCCTCGAGATCCTGCCCAATACCGGGCACGGCGTGAACATCGAAGAGCCCGAGAAGGTCAACCGCATGGTCGCGGAATTCATCGACGGTGTCGAAGCGCGCCGCCGCTAGTTTGGAGAGCACAATGCCGTTCCGTCCCGCTTCCACCGCGTTGAAAGACCTTCTCGTGCTCGATTTGACGCGGGTGCGCTCCGGCCCGACCTGCGTGCGCGAGCTCGCCGATTGGGGCGCCAATGTCATCAAGATCGATGCGCGCGAGGAAGAAGGCGCGTCCAGCCCCGCTGATTTCGCGTCGCGCCATGATCCCGATTTCCAGAATCTTCATCGCAACAAGCGCGCGCTGACGCTCAATCTCAAAAATCCCGACGGGCTCGCGATTTTCCGGCGCATGGCGGAAAAAGCCGACATCGTGGTCGAGAATTACCGGCCCGACGTCAAGAACCGGCTCGGCATCGAGTACGAGGCGCTCAAAGCGATCAATCCGCGCATCATCTATGCGAGCATCTCGGGCTTCGGCCAGGACGGTCCTTACAAGGACCGGCCCGGCGTCGATCAGATCGCGCAAGGCATGTCCGGGCTGATGTCGGTCACCGGCGAGGAAGGGCGTGGCCCGATGCGGGTCGGCATCGCGGTCGGCGATGTCGCGGCGGGCATGTGCGCGGCCGTCGGCATCCTGATCGCGCTGCATGAGCGCGAGCGTTCGGGCGAAGGCCAATGGGTGCAGACCTCGCTGCTCGAGGCGCTGCTGTTCTTTCTCGATTTCCAAGGTGCGCGCTATCTGATGAAGGGCGAGGTGCCGCGCCAAGCCGGCAACAATCATCCGACCGGCGTGCCGACCGGCACCTTCAAGACGCGCGACGGCTACATCAATCTGGCGCCGACCCCGCCCATGTGGCGCCGTTTCTGCCGCGCGATCGGGCGCGAGGATCTGGCCGAACATCCGGATTACGCGACGCCCAAGGATCGCCGCGCGCATCGCAGCGCGCTCAACGCGCTGATCACCGAGATCACCGAGAAGGAAGAAACCGCAATCCTGATCGAGCGCATGAACGCGGCGAGCATTCCCTGCGGTCCGGTCTACACGATCGACCAGGCCTTCAACGACCCGCAGGTGAAGCATCTCGGCATCGCACGCGACGTTTCGTCGCGCGCGCTCGGCACTATCACGCTCATCGGCCAACCTTTGAGCTTGAGCCGCACGCCGACCTCGATGGTGACGGGCGCGCCCGATTCCGGCGAGCAATCCGACGAAATCCTCGCCGAGTTCGGCTATAGCGCGAAAGAAATCGACGCTTTTCGCAAGAACGGCGCGGTCTGATCGGTCTCTCGCTTTCTTAACAGTTGCATCATGCCGCAGCCGCTCGCGCGGCTGCGTCGTTGCCATTAACGCGCGACCTCGCTAGGTTTCGCGGCAAGGTTTTACCCCGGGGGCGGGGCGCCGTTTGCGGGAGGGCAGGGCATGGATTTCGGCTTTACCGACGAACAAAAAATGCTGCGCGACAGCGTCAGCAAGCTGATGACCAAGCATGCGACGCCCGATTATATCCGGCGTCTCGAGCGCGAGCAGGCCTACCCTTACGAACTCTACGATGAGTGGATCAAGGCTGGGCTGCTGGCCATGCCGTTTCCCGAAGCCTATGGCGGGCTCGGCGGCAACGCGATCGACATGGCGATCGTCGCCGAGGAAATCTCCTACCACAGCACCGATCTGTCGATGGCCTTGGGGGGCAGCATGTTCTGCGGCCTCAATCTCGCGCGCAAGGCGTCGGAGGAGCAAAAGCGCACCTGGTTGCCGAAGCTCTTGTCGGGCGAAATCAGGATGTCGATCTCGATGTCCGAGCCCGATGCCGGCTCCGATGTCGGCGCCATGCGCACCACGGCGGTGCGTGATGGCAATGGCTGGGTGATCAACGGGCAGAAACTCTGGGCGACCGGCGCCGCCGCGAAGAACAACGTCATCAACATGTATGTGAAGACCGACCCCAAGGCGCATTACCGCCAAGGCATGTCGCTCTTTCTCGTCGACAACGACACGCCCGGCATCGAGATGAAGAAGCTCGACATGCTGGGGCGGCGTTGCACCGGCACTTACGAGATCTTTTTGAAAGACGTGCGCGTGCCCGCCGACCGGCTGGTCGGCGGCGAGGAAGGCTTGAACAAAGGCTTCGATTATGTGCTCTCGGGCTTGCAGGTTGAGCGCGTGGTTGCGGCGGCCGGCTCTTGCGGCGGCGGGCGCGCGGTGGTCGACATCGCGTCGGAATACGCCAAGCAGCGCAAGCAATTCGGCCGGCCGATCGGCACCTTCCAGGCGATCGCGCATATGCTTGCCGACATGCACACCGAAGTCGAGGCGGCGCGCTCGCTGATGTGGCGCGCGGCGTGGATGGTTGCATCGGGCCAGAACGCGCTGAGCGAGATCACCATGGCGAAGCTCTTTTGCGGCGAGACCTATGTCAAAGTTGCCAACATGGGCATGCAGGTGCTCGGCGGCTACGGCTACAACATGGAATTCGACATGCAGCGCCACTATCGCGATTTACGGGTGGCCACGATCGCCGCCGGCTCGTCGCAGATGCAGCGCAATCTGATCGCCAATCTGATGGGACATAAGGTGCAGTAAGCAGTCCGGCGCCGTAGGGGCCATGGCCGGGCATGCTACAAAAAGAGAATCGGGCGGCGCAGCAAGCCCGACTAAAGGCGCGACAGCACGGGGAAAGGGGACGACATGGCACAAGCTTCGGTGGTCGATGTTGCCGCACTGGTCGAAAGCCGCAAGATCGGCCGGGTCCAGATCGGCATCTGGGCGCTCGCTTTTCTCATGGTGTTCGTCGACGGCTTCGATTTCAGCGGTCCCTTGGCCGGAGCGCCGGCGATCCTGCGCGCTTTCCATGCCGAGAAAAGCCAGCTGGGCTTGGTCTTCAGCGCCGGCAATGTCGGCGCGTTGCTCGGTGCCTACCTCTTCGGCTACGTGAATGACCGCTTCGGGCGGCGCGTCGCCGCGATTGCGGCGGTGCTGTGCTATACCTTGCCGGCCTTGGCGAGCGCCTTCGCGACCTCGCTCAACGAGCTGGGCATGCTGCGTTTCGTCGTCGGCCTCGGCGTCGGCGGCATCATGCCGACGGCCATCGCCTATCTCGTCGAGATCGCGCCCAAGCGTTACCGCGTCACCATGGTAATGTGCGGCGTGCTCGGCTTCACCACCGGCATCGCCGCGATCGGCCAGGTTGCGGCCTGGCTCATTCCGCTTTGGGGCTGGCAAGCGGTTTTCATTCTGCCGGCCTGCGCCGGTTTGGCGCTGTGCGTCTTTCTTTACTTCGTGTTGCCGGAATTGCTGCGCTACCTGACCTTGAAGCGCCCGGATTCGCCCGAGCTGCGGCGCCGCGTAGCGCGGATCGCGCCGGAGCTGACGATCGGCGCAGAAACCCGCTTCGTCATGCCGCAGCAGCCGCGCGCGAAAAGCGTTTCGCCCAGGCCCTTGTTCCAAGGCACGCAACGCATCGTCACGCCGCTTCTCTGGGTGGGATATTTTTTCGAGGCGCTCACCTTCATGGCGTGGACGAATTGGTTCGCGGTGCTGATGGAGAGCCTGAAGCTGTCTCCGCTGCAGGCGTCCTTGACCTATTCCTATGGCGCGTTGACCGGTATCGCCGCGGTGATCCTGCTGGCCTGGTTCTTCGACAAGCTCGGTCCGGTCGCGGTGGCGGGGGCGGTCGTCCTGGGCGGCGCGGCGATCGCGGCCTTGGGTATTCCCGGCCTCTCGCAAGCCATGATCATCGTGATCGGCATTGCCAGCTTTGCCGTGTGCCAATCGGCGCAAGGCTCCTTCAACGGCATGGTCGGCGTGTTCTATCCGACCAATATCCGCGGCCAGGGCATCGGCTATGCCGGCGCCATGGGGCGGGTCGCGCAGATCATCGGGCCGTTGGTCACGGGCTATCTTCTTTCGGCGGCTTTGCCGCTCCAAATCACGCTCTATATCGTCGCGGCACCCTATGCGGTGACCGCGGTGATCTGCGTCGCTTTGGGCGTGGTCTATAAGCGCCATTTCGCCGGCGGCGAAGCGCAAGCGGCCGAAACACCTCCCGGCGTCGCTTCCGTGGCCGGCGAGGCAGCCGCGTCCGGATAAAAGCGATGGATTGCCGCTTCAGCGAAGTACAAAATTTATTGCGCGACAGCGTGCGCAAGCTGATGGCGAAGCATTGCCCGCCCGATGTGATGCGGCGGATCGACCATGAGAAGATCTATCCTTACGCGCTTTACGACGAGTGGGTAAAGGCCGGGCTGCTCGCCATGCCTTTCGCTGAAGCCTATGGCGGTTTGGGCGGCAGCACGATCGATGCTTGCATCATCGCCGAGGAAATCGCGCGTGTCAGCGCCGATCTCAGCATGATGATCGGCGGCAGCACCTTTTGCGGCCTCAACATCCAGCGCAAAGGTTCCGAGGAGCAGAAACGCATTTGGCTGCCGAAGCTGCTCTCGGGCGAGATCAAGATGTCGATCTCGATGTCCGAGCCCGATGCCGGATCCGATGTCGGTGCGATGCGCACCACGGCGGTACGCGATGGCGACCACTATGTTCTCAACGGCCAGAAGCTTTGGGCAACCGGCGCCGGCGCCAAGAACAACGTCATCAACGTCTATGCCAAGACCGATCCCAAGGCGCATTACCGCCAAGGCATCTCGCTCTTTCTCGTCGCCAACGACACGCCTGGTTTGGAGCTCAGAAAGCTCGACATGCTCGGCCGCTACTGCGTCGGCACTTACGAGATTTTCTTCAAGGATGTCCGTGTTCCGGCCGATCGTCTGATCGGCGGCGAGAACAAGGGATGGGAGTGCATCCTGTCGGGGCTGCAGGTCGAGCGCGTGATCGCCGCGGCGTCGGATTGCGGCGGCGCGCTCGGCTGTGTCGACCTCGCTTTGGCTTATGCCAAGGAGCGCGAGCAGTTCGGCCGGCCGATCGGCACCTTTCAGGCGATCGCGCATATGCTCGCCGACATGCACACCGAGGTGGAGGCCGCGCGCGCCTTGACCTATCAATGCGCGTCCTCGGTCGATCACGGGCAGGACGCGCTGCGCGAGATCACCATGGCGAAGCTGTTCGCGTCCGAGACCTATGCCAAAGTGGCCAATCAGGGCATGCAGATTTTCGGCGGCTATGGCTATAACCGCGAATTTGACATGGAACGCCATTTCCGCGATGCACGCGTAGCCACGGTCGCGGCGGGCACGTCGCAGATTCAGCGCAATCTGATTGCCGGGCTGTTGGGGCTCAAGGTGCAATAAGCGAAGAGGGCGAGGCGCAGCATGACGGATCAACTTGGTGGCAATACGGTCCTGGTCGAATTCGAGGAAGGCATCGCCTGGGTGACGCTCAATCGCCCGGAAAAGCGCAACGCGATGAGCCCGACGCTCAACACCGAGATGACCGCCGTGCTCGAGGCGCTCGAGGTCGATGAGCGCTGCGGCGTGCTGGTCTTGACCGGCGCGGGCGATGCCTTTTCGGCGGGCATGGACCTAAAGGAATTCTTCCGCGAATCCGACCGCCTCCCGCCCGAAGCCTGGGGCCAGATCGCGCGCCAGGCGCAAATCTGGCAGATGCAACGGCTGCGCTTTTTTCCGAAGCCGACGATTGCCATGGTCAATGGCTGGTGCTTTGGCGGCGCGTTCAATCCGCTGGTCTCGTGCGACATTGCGATCGCCGCTGAGGACGCGACCTTCGGCCTGTCCGAAGTGAATTGGGGCATCATCCCGGCGGGCAACGTGCTGCGCTCGATCTCGGCGCGGATGCGCGAGGCCGACGGGCTTTATTACGCGCTGACCGGCGACACCTTCAACGGCACCGAGGCGGCGCAGATGGGGCTGGTGAAATTCGCCGTGCCGCGCGCCGAGCTGCGCGACAAGACGCGCGAGCTGGCGAAAAAGCTGCTGAGCAAGAATCGCGCGGCGATCCGCGCGATCAAGAACGCTTATCGCAAGATGGGCGAAATGTCGCTTGAGGCGTCGGAGGATTATCTGATGGCGAAGCTCGATCAGCTCCGTCTGACCGATCCCGATAAAGGCCGCGCCCAGGGCATGAAGCAATTCCTCGACGACAAGACCTATCGTCCCGGCCTCGGCGCTTACGAGGCGAAGAAATAGGAGCTGCGTGATGCAGCGGAGCGCCGACCGCATCGTCACCACTCATGTCGGCAGCCTGCCGCGGCCGGCCGATGCGGTGGCGTTGTTGGCGCGCCGCGACCGCGACGAGGCTGTCGATCCCGCCGAGTTCGATCAGGTCATGGCGCGCGCGGTTACCGATGTCGTCGCGCATCAGGTTGCGGTCGGCATCGACGTCGTCAATGACGGCGAGGTCAGCAAGTCTTCCTACGCCACCTATATCCAGCAAAGGCTGACCGGCTTCGGGCCGGTCGATGCGGCGAAGTGGCCGGCGGAGCGCAATCCCGATCGCGAAGCATTTCCGGAATATTACGCGCGGCCGGAAAGCGCGGCCGGACCCGCCTCGCGCCGGCTTCTCGCCTGCATCGCGCCCGTTGCGATGCGCGACCGCAAGGCGTTGACGCAGGACATCGCGCATTTGCGCGCGGCGCTCGACGCTTCGAAGCCGCAAGCGGCATTCATGACCGCGGCCTCGCCCGGCGTGGTCTCGCGCTTTCATCCGAACTTCTATTACCCGTCGAGCCAGGATTATCGGGCGGCGGTCGGCAGGGCGATGCAGGCCGAATACGAAGCCATCGTCGCTGCCGGCTTTGTGCTGCAAGTCGATTGCCCGGATCTTGCTTCCGGCCGGCTGAGCGTGTTTTCGAGCCTGTCCGACGAGGAATTCGTCAAGGAATGCGAGATCAGCATTGCCATTCTCAACGATGCGCTGCGCAACGTGCCGGGCGACCGGGTGCGGCTCCATCTCTGCTGGGGCAATTACGAAGGTCCGCATATCCACGACATCGCCCTCGAGAAAATTCTGCCTTCCGTGCTGAAGACGAAGGCGCAGGTGATCTCCTTCGAAGGCGCCAATCCGCGCCACGCGCATGAATGGGAAGTGTGGAGCCGGATCAAATTGCCCGACGACAAGGTTTTGATGCCGGGCGTGCTCGATACCACCACAAATTTCGTCGAGCATCCCGAGCTCGTGGCGCAGCGCATCTGCGCTTATGCCAACGTCGTCGGCCGCGAGCGGGTCATTGCTGGGGTTGATTGCGGCTTCGAGACTTTCGCGGGCCGGGCGCGCGTCGATGCCAGAATCGCCTATGCCAAGCTTGCTTCCATGGTCGAAGGCGCGCGCATCGCGACGCGCAAGCTCTGGGCGAAAGCCGCGTAATCGTGCGAAGGCGCGCGGCCGGGGCCGCGTGGGAACGAGATATCAGGGGGAGAAATCGATGTCTGGGACACGTCTGGGACTTCCGCTTGCCGCCTGCTTGCTGCTCGCGGCTGCGGCGCCCGCGTTCGCGCAAAAGAATTACGCGCCCGGGGTCAGCGATACCGAGATCAAGATCGGCCAGACCCAGCCCTATAGCGGGCCCGCTTCGGCGAACAGCACGAACGGCCAGGCCGACACGGCGTTCTTCAAGATGGTCAACGACCAAGGCGGCATCAACGGGCGCAAGATCGATCTCGAATCAGTCGACGACGCCTATGCGCCGCCGCGCACGCTTGAGCAAACGCGCCGTCTGGTCGAGCAGGACAACGTCATGTTCTTCTATCGCAGCATGGGCACCGGCCCGAACATGGCAGTCGCGAAATATCTCAACGACCGCAAGATCCCGCAGCTCTTCATCGCCAGCGGCGCAAGCAATTGGAACGACATCGCCAATCGCCCTTTCAGCATGGGCTCGACCGTCTCCTATCAGGCCGAAGCGGCGATCTTCGCGCGCTATGCGCTGTCGGTGAAGCCCGACGCGAAGATGGCGGCGCTTTATCAGAACGACGATCTCGGCAAGGATTTCCTCACCGGCCTGAAGAAATTCCTCGGCGACAAGACGAGCAAGTACCTGGTGGCCGAAGCGAGCTACGAGATCAGCGATCCGACGCTCGATTTGCAGATCGTCACCTTGCAGGCTTCGGGTGCCGACGTGCTGTTCGTTTTCGGGCCGCAAAAGGCGGTCATTATGTCGGTGCGCAAGGTCTACGATATCGGCTGGCACCCGATGACCTTCTTGCCTGACATCTCAAGCTCGGTCGGCGGCGCATTGCGCCCCGCCGGTATCGAAAAAGCCGTCGGCGTGATCACCGGCGCGTTCCTCAAAGACCCCTCCGATCCGCAATGGAAGGACGATCCGGAAATCAAGGCGTGGAACGAGTGGATGGACAAATATCTGCCGAACATGGACAAGGGCGAATCCGCGCCGATCTTCTCGACCGCCTGGGGAAATGTATTGAAACAGATGATCGCGGCGTGCGGCGACAATCTCACCCGCGATTGCATCATGGACAAGGCGACGCACCTGACCAATGTGAAGGTGCCGATGTTGCTGCCCGGTGTCACGATCAACACGACACCGACCGATTATCGCCCGATCAAGCAGCTTCAGCTTCAACGCTTCGACGGCACACGTTATGTTCGCTTTGGCGAGGTGCTGAGCGCCGATTGATTGCTGCCGTAGACCGAAAGAGGCGGGGAAGCACGGCCGCCAACCCTGTGTAATGCTTGTCCCAGTCATGATCGAAGCTCCGTTGGCATCGCCGATCCGCCGCCCGTCGCGGTCACGCGCGATCGCGCGCAATGAAGGAGGCAGATAAGTGGCGACGATGATAGCGGCGCGGCTTCATGCGTTCGGCGAGGCGATGCGGCTCGAAAACGTGCCGATCCCCGAGCCGCGTCCCGGCGACGTGCTGGTTGCGGTCAAGGCCTGCGGCATGGTGCCCAATCTCGCCAATATCATCACGCATTGGCCGACGACCGTGCCCTATGCCAAGCATCCGGCGCTGCCGGCGATCTTCGGGCTCGATCCGGCCGGCGTGGTCGAGAAGGTCGGAAGCCAGGTTCACGGCTTGCGGCCGGGCGACCGGGTTTACGTCAATCCGGGGCGCGGCTGCGGCTCATGCCGCTTTTGCCGCAACGGCCGCGGCATCGATTGCGCGAGCTATGTGCTGACCGGCTATTTCGGGCGCGGCCCGCTCGCCGAAAAGACGTTCGAGGCTTATCCCTATGGCGGTTTCGCGCAATATCTTACGGCGCCCGCGACGGCGCTCGCGAAGCTGCCGGATAATGTGTCCTTCGAAGCCGCTACGCGTTTCGGCTATCTCGGCACGGCCTATTCGGCCTTGAAGCGGGCCGGGCTGGAAGCCGGGCAATCGCTGCTGATCAACGGTATCAGCGGCACACTCGGCGTCGGCGCGGTGTTGCTCGCGCTCGCCATGGGCGGCGGAAAGATTCTCGGCACCGGCCGCAACCAGGCGCTGCTTGACCGGGTCAAGGCACTGGCGCCGGGTCGGATCGAGGTGCTTTCGGTGCCGGACAGCAAGCCGCTGGGCGAAGCCGACTGGCAACCACCCAAGATCGATTCCTTCGCCGTCACCGGCAATGGCGGAGTCAGCGATTGGGCCTTGTCCTTGACCGGGGGTGAAGGCGTCGATGTCGTGCTCGACGCGCTGCCTTTCGGCTCGCCGGCCAGCGCCATGATGGGCGCGCTGCACGCGCTTCACCGCGGCGGCAAATTCGTCAATGCCGGCGGCATGTGGCAGATTCTGCCTTTGCCGGCGATGCGGCTGATGGCGAGCAATGTTTCCTTTATCGGCTCGTGCTGGTTCACGACCGAGGAAGCCGATGAGATGGCGCGCATGGCGGCGTCGGGCGCGTTGCGTCTCGACGCCTATGAGCATCATCGTTTTCCGCTGGCGCGGATCAACGAGGCGATTTCGGGCCTCGGCGACCGCCAAGGCGGGTTCAGCAATTTCGTCATCATTCCCTAACGGAGAGTTTCATGGCCGACGAATCAGAACGCCTCAACGCACCGATCTCGACCAAGGAGCTCGAGCGCCGTTGGCACGAAGTGCGCAAGGCGATGGAGGCGCAGCGCATCGACGTTCTGGTGATGCAGAACAACAACGACTTCATGGGCGGCTATGTGAAGTACTTCACCGACTTGCCGGCGACCAATGGCTATGCCATGTCGGTCGTGTTCCCGCGCGACGACGGCATGACCGTGATCGGGCAGGGGCCCTTCGGCAATGACCGCATGCTGCCGCCCGAAGGCGACGGCGTGCGGCGCGGCGTCAAGCGGGTGATGACCTCGCCGAGCTATTCCGCGGCGCCTTTCACCAAGGAAGTCGATGCCGCGCTCGCCGAAAAGGCGCTGGAAGCCTATTCCGGCGCCACCATCGGCCTGGTCGGCACCGCCGCCATTCCGTCGGCTTTCGTCGACTATCTGCGCCGCGGAAAATTATCGAACGCGAAATTCGTCGAGGCGTCCGATCTGGTCGACGACATCAAGGCGATCAAGAGCGCGGAAGAGATCGCGGTGATGCGCCGCACCGCCGAGATGCAGGATGCCTGCATGGCGGCCGCCTTTGCCGCGATCAAGCCGGGCATGAAGGATATCGAGGTCGCCGCCATCGCCGAGCAGACCGGGCACAGTTACGGTAGCGAGCAAGGGCTTTTCATGTGCGCTTCCGGCCCGATCGGCACCGCGCCCTTGCAGGCCAATCGCCATTTCCAGAACCGGGTCATCCGTGAAGGCGACCAGCTGAGCCTGCTGGTCGAAAGCAACGGCGCGGGTGGTTTCTACACCGAACTCGGCCGCACCGTCGTGCTCGGCAAAGCCAATGCCGAGATGAACGAGGAATTCGCTTTCGTGCTCGAAGCGCGCAAATTCACGCTGAACCTGCTCAAGCCCGGCGCATCGGGCAAGGATATCTGGGACGCCTATAACCAGTTCATGCGCGAGCACAAGCACCCCGAGGAGAAGCGGCTCTATTGCCATGGCCAGGGCTACGACATGGTCGAACGGCCGCTGGTGCGTTTCGACGAGCCGATGAAGCTGAAAGCCAACATGGTCGTCGCCTGCCATCCGACCTATGCGCTCGCCGGCTCGTTCAACTGGGCTTGCGACGATTTCCTCATCACCGACAAAGGCACCGAGCGGCTTCACAAATTCCCCGAAAAGATCACCGAGCTGGGGTAAGCGCGCGGCTCCGTCCCGCTGTCTCCGGCAGCGGAACGACGCTATCCTCGCGCTTGGGTCGGGCGGCGCGAAAGCCGGCATAACGGCGCAAAACGCGCGAAAGCAGGAGGGAGGAACGGAGCATGGTGAGCGAGACCTTCGCCGGTGAGCTATCGGGGCGCGGCGGCTTGACCGCCGAGACGATCAGCGCGCGCATGGAGCGCTTGCCCTTCTCGCGCTTTCATTTCCGCATTCTTGGCATTGCCGGGCTGTGCAGCTTTTTCGACGCCTTCGACAGCCTCACCTTATCCTATGTGCTGCCGGTTCTGGTTGTGCTGTGGCAATTCACGCCCGCCGATACCGGGCTGCTGATTTCGACCGGCTATGTCGGCCAGGTGCTCGGCGCCTGGGGCTTCAGCTGGTGGGCGGAAAGAGTTGGCCGCGTCAAAGCGCTGCAATGGACCATCGCGCTGATCGCGGTGCTCGCGGCGCTGTGCGCGGCGGCGTGGAGCTTTCCCGTGCTGCTGGCGCTGCGCTTCATTCAAGGGCTCGGTCTCGGCGGCGAGGTGCCGGTCGGCGCCGCCTATATCAACGAATTCACCAATGCGCGCACGCGCGGCCGCGTCGTCTTCGGCCTACAGACCTGTTTTGCTTTCGCCGTGATGATGACCGCGTTGATCGGCACCATTGTCGTGCCGAGTTTGGGTTGGCGCTGGATGTTCATTCTCGGCACCATTCCCGCGCTGCTCGCGATTCCGTTGCGCCGCCTCATGCCGGAATCGCCGCGCTGGCTGGCGCAGCGCGTGTCGCTTGCCGCGGCCGATCAAGCGACCATCGGGATCGAGCGCGCGGTGCTCGCCAGCGGCGTTCGGGAATTGGCGCCTTTGCCCGATAATATTCCCGCGATTAGTACGAAGCCCGCGCGCATTGCCGAGCTGTTCGATCCGAGCTATCGCTGGCGCACGTTTTCGGTGTGGGCCTTGTGCTTTTGCTATGCCTCGATCAGCACGGCGATGGGCGCATGGTTGCCCACCATCTATCGCACGATCTACAAGCTGCCCTTGGCGAGCGCTTTGCAGTATAGCCTTGCCACGGCCAGCGCGTCCTTTCTCGGCGCTTGCGTCGGGATCTTTTTCATCGACCGTCTGGGACGTCGCAAGTGCTTCTTGATCGCCTTCCTGCTCGGATCCTTGCCGATGGCCTATCTCGGCCTGACCACGGTGCCGAGCTCGGCGGTCGAAGTGATGGTGCTGACGAGCCTTGGCAATTTCATGCTCGCCTGGCTCATTCCGGGTTTCTACGTCTATATGCCCGAAATCTATCCGACGCGGATGCGGGCGCTGGGCGCGGGCGTCGGCAGCTCTTGGTTCCGTATCGCCACCATCGTCTCGCCCACTGTCATCGGCTTCTTGCTCTCGACCACGACCATCGCCGCGGTGTTTCTGTTCTTTGCCGGCATCGGCCTATTCGGCGCCGCCGTGGTCTATTTCTTCGTTATCGAGACCAAAGGCCGCGTGCTTGAGGATATTTCCCATTAGCAATGAGTAATCCGGAATCCCGGCCCGGCACCGGCAGGCGCCTGCGCATCGCGGTCGATATCGGCGGCACCTTCACCGATCTTGCGGCGTTCGACGAGGGCAACGCGCGCCTCGCTTTCGGCAAGGCGCTTTCGACCCATCATGCCTTGGTCGACGGCATCCAGCACTCGCTCGACGGCGCGGGCGTGCGCGTCGACGAGGCCTATCTCTTTCTTCACGGTACGACCATCGGCATCAATACCTTGTTGGAGCGTACCGGCGCGCAGACAGCGCTGCTGATAACCCAGGGCTTTCGCGACATCTACGAGATCGGCCGCATCAATAGGCCCGATGCCTACAATCTTTTCTTCGGCAAGCACGAGCCGTTGGTGCGGCGTTCCTGGCGCCACGAGGTCAAGGAACGCATGATGGCCGACGGCTCGGTTCGCGAGCCGCTCGACGAGGCGCATCTGCGCGCGCTCGCGCGCGATCTGAAGGCGCGCGGGGTCGAGGCGGTGGCGATCCTGCTGCTGCATTCCTACCGCAACCCGGCGCATGAACGCCTTGTCGAAGAGATCGTGCGCGCCGAAATCCCCGGGGCTTTCGTCACCTCCTCGCATCGCCTGTCGCAGGAATATCGCGAATTCGAGCGCGTCTCGACGGTCGCCGCCAATGCCTATATCGGGCCGCGTGTCGACGCCTATCTCGGCGAGCTCGATCGGCATCTGCGCGACAACCGCTTTGGCGGCTCGTTTTACGTCGTGCAATCGACCGGCGGTCTTTTCCCGGTGGACGAAGCCCGCCGCGATTGCGTGCGCATGCTCGAATCAGGGCCGGCCGCCGGGGTGATCGGAGCGCAAGCGATCTGCGCCCAGCTCGGCTTGCGCGATGCCATCGCTTTCGACATGGGCGGCACGACGGCGAAGGCAGGCGTCATCAGCGACGGGCAGCCGCTCACCGCCGGCAGCGCCTTGATCGGCGGCTATGAACGCGCCTTGCCGATTCAGATTCCGATGATCGATATTTTCGAGGTCGGCACGGGCGGCGGCAGCATCGCGCGCCTCGCCGAAGGCAAGGCGCTGCGGGTCGGCCCGCAAAGCGCCGGCTCTTCGCCCGGCCCCGCCTGCTATGGCAAGGGCGGCGCCGATCCCACCGTCACCGACGCCAATCTGGTGCTCGGCCGTCTCGATGCCGAGCATTTCCTTGGCGGCGAAATGAAGCTCGACCTCGCTGCCGCGGAGCGCGCGCTCAAGACGCGCATCGCCGAGCCTTTGCAACTCGATCCGATGGCGGCAGCGGAAGGGGTTCTGCGCATCGCCGTCACCTCGATGTCCTACGCGGTCAAAGGCGTCACCACCGAGCGCGGGCTCGATGCCGGGAAATTCGTGCTGGTGGTTTATGGCGGTGCCGGACCGCTGCATGCTTCGGCGGTCGCACGCGAGATCGGCATCAAGCGGGTCTTGATCCCTTTCGCGCCGGGACATTTCTCGGCCTACGGCATGTTGTTCAGCGATCTGCGGCGCGATTACGTACGCTCTTGCTTCCAAAAGCTTGCGACCGCGCCCTTCGGCGCGATCGAAAGCCTTTATCGGGAGATGGAAGAGGCTGGCCGCGCGGCGATCGCTCAAAGCGCGATGCAGCAGCAAGCTGTCATGGTCACCCGCTTCGCCGATATGCGCTATATCGGCCAGGAGCATGCGGTGACGGTGGAGCTCGACCGCGCCTTGTTCGAGCGCCAGGATCGCGCGGCGATCAAAGAGCGCTTCGATGCCGTTCATCTGCAACGCTACGGCACGTGCGCGCCGAAGGAGCTGGCCGAGCTAGTCAGCCTGCGCGTAACAGTCGCGGGCATCGTGCCGAAGCCGCCGCAGCTTCGCATTGCCGAGGGCGGCGCGGAGCCGGCGTCCGACGCGCTACGCCTGCGCAAAAATGTCTATTTCCGCGAGCGCGGGGGATTCGTTGCGACCCCGGTCTATACGCGCACCAAGTTGGCGGCAGGAAACCGCATTCTCGGGCCGGCTTTGATCGAGGAGCATGGCTCCACCACGGTGGTCGCGCCGGGCGATGTGCTGACCATCGACACTTTCGGCAACCTCGATATCGCCATCGGGAAAAGCGCATGAGCGACGCCGCGAAGCCGCCGGTCGATCCCATCACGGTCGAGATCATCCGCAACGGTCTCATCGCCGTGACGGAAGAGATGAAGACCAATTTGATGCGCACGGCCTATAATCTTATCGTCTACGAAGCGCTCGATTTCACGGTCGGTCTGTTCACCGCGAACGGCGATACGGTGTCGATCGGTCTCGGCCTGCCGATGTTCATTCGTGGCATGTCGGAAACCGTGAAGGCCAAGCTCGCGCATTTCGGCCCAGGCAACATCAAGCCGGGCGACATTCTCGTCACCAATGACGGCTATATCACCGGCAGCCATCTCAACCACGTCACTTTCACCATGCCGATCTTCCATGACGGTGAATTGCTCGCCTTCGGCTGTTGCATGGCGCATTGGCTCGACATCGGCGGCGCGCGCGGCGTGGTGTCGACCGATATCTATCAAGAGGGCCTGCAGATCCCGATGGTCAAGTACCGCAGGGAAGGGGTCGTCAACCAGGACATCATCGACATCATCCGCATGAATTGCCGCCTGCCCGATCTGGCGATGGGCGATCTGCGCGCGCAGATCACTGCGCTGACGACCGGCGAGCGGCGCTTTACCGAGCTGGCCGAGCGCTATGGTCGCGATGCGGTGCTCGACTCCATCGCGGTGATCATGGACCAGACCGAAGCGGAGGCGCGCGCCAATACGCGCTCCATCCCCGATGGCGTCTACGAAGCCCAATCCTTCATGGACGATGACGGTCTCGATATCGGCAAACGCGTGCCGATCCGGGTTCGGGTCGAGGTGCGCGGCGAGGAGATGACCATCGATCTCTCCGAGGTCAGCAAGCAGGTGCGCGGTTTTTACAATTCCGGTCCCGCCACCGGCATCGCTTGCGCGCAGGTTGCTTATAAATGCCTGACCACGCCGACCAATTACCCGCTCAATGAAGGCAGCTTCCGTACGCTGAAGGTTGTCATGCCGGCGGGAACGATCGTCAGCGCGGTGCGCCCGGCGCCGTTGCAAAACTGGATGTCGTTTCCGATGACGGTGATCGATACGATCTTCAAGGCTTTGGCGCCGGCGATCCCCGACCGGGTCATTGCCGGCCATCATGCCGATCTCGTCATCGCGCAGCTTCACGGGGTTTCGCCGACGGATAACAGCCTCTTCATCACCCATGTTGGGCCGGTGGGTGGCGGCTGGGGCGCGAAATCGGCCGAGGACGGCGTGTCGGTCACAGTCTGCATCAATGACGGCGACACGCATAACACCCCGTCGGAGCAAGTCGAGAGCAAGTTTCCCCTCTTGATCGAGCGTTACGAGCTGCGCGCCGATAGTGGCGGCGCCGGGCGGCGGCGTGGCGGTCTCGGCGCGGACTATGTCGTTCAGGCTTTGTGCCCGATGCAGCTCAACACCAGGATCGAACGCAAATATTGCCCGCCCTGGGGGCTTTATGATGCCGGCGCCGGCGCCGGCAATTCGGTCGAGCTGCGCGTCGATGGGGTCTGGCAGGAAAACCCCAGCAATGCGAAACTCTTTGCCTATCGCCTGAAGAAAGGCGATGCGTTCATGATCCGCTCGGGCGGCGGCGGCGGTTTCGGCGAGCCGAAGATGCGTGATATAGAACGCGTGGCGCGCGACGTCGTCGAGGGATATGTCAGCGCCGAGGCTGCGGCAGCACATTACGGCGTCGTAGTCGATCCGGCGAGCGGCCAGGTCGATAAGGCGGCGAGCGCGCGATTGCGGGCGCCGCGCAAAGAATAGGGGAGTACGTCGATGAGCAGCTATCGCTTGCTAAGCTATCAATCCTCTGACGGTCCGCGCGCGGGCTTGGCAGTGGGGAATACGGTTTACGATCTTGCCACGCTGAGCGCGCGCCCGGCTTATGCAAGCGTGCTGGGTGTGCTCAACGATTGGGCGGCGGCAAAGCCCTTTCTGGCAGAGGCCGCCGACTCGGTCGCCGGCAAGTTCGGCAAGCGGTTGAACAGCATCGCGTTGCTTGCGCCGGTGCTATATCCGCCGACGATCTATTGCGCGGGCGCCAATTATTCCGACCACGTCGCCAACATGGCGAAAATCCAGAACATTCCGAATGAGCCCGATCCGCACGAGCTGGGGCTTCATCCCTGGCATTTCGTCAAGGTATCGCGTTGCGCGGTGGCGACCGGTGATGCGGTCGAACTCACATGCGAGAAGCTCGATTGGGAAGCGGAGCTCGCTCTGGTCATCGGCACGAAGATGAAAAACGTGCCGCTGGACAAGGCGCTCGACCATGTCGCGTTCTATACGATCGGGAACGATCTCTCGGCGCGCGATCTCACGGCGCGGCCGCATATCGCCGTTCAATCGCCATTCAAATATGACTGGATCGGCCAGAAGAATTTCGACGGTGCCTGCCCGCTCGGTCCGTGGCTGGTCCCGGCCGAAGAAATCGGCGATCCCCAGAAGCTCGCGATCAAGCTCTGGGTGAATGGCGTCCTGAAACAGGATTCCAACACCAGCCGCATGATCTTCACCGCCGCCGAGCAGATCTCGCATCTCTCGTCGCGGATCACGCTCTATCCGGGCGACGTGGTGCTGACCGGCACGCCGTCGGGCGTCGGCGCGGAACGCGGCGAGTTCTTGAAGCGCGGCGACGAGGTCAAGATCACGATCGAGAAGATCGGCGATCTCGTCAACCACATCGTCTAAGACGGGGCGGGGAGGAGCGGGCGGCGCGCCGCCCGCCCTTCATTAATCCTTCTGGCCGAGACGCGGCAGCCACACCGAGATGACGGCCGGCCTTCCATTGTTGCGGATCTCGTTGAGCCCGCGCTTCAAGGCAGGGCCGACCTCGGCGGGATCGCGCACATTCTCGCCATAGGCGCCCGCGGCTTCGGCTTCCTTCGCGAAATCGATCGGCGGATCGAAATAGCCGCCGGGATAGCCGGCCTTTTGCGCGAAGGAATCGGAGAACTTGCTGGAAACCGCCAAGGTGCCGGTGGTGTAGCTGCGGTTCTGGTAGACCACGACCATGAACGGCGCCTTTTCATGCAAACCTGCCCAAAGCGCGGGGGCCGGCGTGCTGAACATGTAGAATCCGTCGCCGCACACCGCGACCACATCGCGGTCGGGTGCGGCAATCTTCGCGCCCAGCGCTGCGCCCGGCGACCAGCCGCCGCTGCTTCCCGGCTGGCTGAACAACGACCCGGGCCGCGAATTGCGCAGGTACTGACCCAGCCGATTGCCGCCCAAGGTCTCTTCGAAGAGAATGCAGTTCTCGTCGAGCACTTGGCCGATCTGGTAGCTGACCCAAAGCGGATCGATCGGGTTCTTGGTCGCGCGCTGCTGCGCGTCTTGCTCGATCCTCTGCCAAGCCGCGCGCGAATTGGCCGCCCAACGCTCGCTGCGCTCGGCGATCCGGCGCTTGGCGCCGGCGTCGATCAGCTCTTTCGCCGTGGCAACGAGTGCGCGCATCGTCAGCAGCGGATCGGCGGTGAGGCGCAGATTGGCAGTGAACTCATAGGTCGGGATGCGATCGCGGATCGCATCGGTCGCGACGGTCGCGATATAGGCATTGCCGCTCGGGTCGTTGGCGCCGCCGGGAAGCCAGGGCACGTCGGCATCGAAGACAAGAACCGCATCCGCTTCGCGCAGATTGAGTTCGCGCTGGTAAAGCGGATGAGTCTTCGGGAAAGAGAGGTAGCCGCCATGCAGGCCGGGGATCACCGCCGTGCCGAGCAGCTCGGCAAGCTCGACCAGCGCCGGCACGGTCGCCGGATTGCGGCCCGAGCAATGCGCGATAATGACAGGATTGCGCGCCGCGACGAATTTCTCGGCGATCTCGCGCACACCGTCCGGATCGGGCGCGGGCGGACGTGCGATGCCGAGTTGATGGACGCTCGGAAAGCGCGTGCCGTTCAAGGGCAGCAACGAAACTTCCTGCGGGAAGCTCAAATAGACCGGTCCGCTCGGCTCGTTGCGCGCCACTTGGATCGCCCGGCTGACGATGAGGCCGGGATTATCCTGATATTCGAGCCGGTGATCCCATTTCACATATTCGCGGACGATGCCGTTCTGGTCGAAATTCTGCTGGTTCCACAAATGCGGGGCGTCGCGCGCGCCGCGCATCGTGCCGGGATAGGAAACCGGCGGGCCGCCGGCCGTGATGATCACCGGCAAACCGGAGCGCCACGCGGTATGGATAGCGCCGCCATAATGCTGCGTGCCGACATCGACATGCGCGGCCGTGACGGCCGGTCGGCCGGTCACCGCGGCGAAGCCGAGCGCGGCGTTGAGGCTCACATGCTCGTGCGGCACGGTGACGAGCCGCATGGTCTTCTTGCCTTGCGCCTGCGCCTTCGCGATCGATTCCTGATAGAATCCGATTTCGCCGCCCGAGGTGAAAAACAGATGGTCGACACCACCTTCCACCATCGCGCCGACGATGGCATCGCCCACATCGGTCGCCGGCAATTCCACCCACTGATTGGGTCCGCTGGCGGGAAGTTTCGGGCTCGTATCCGGCATCTTATCCTCCGCAAAACGTCAAACGCATTGTTGCACCGAGAGTGGGATAAAGCCGGGTCTTATGCAAGTCGAACGCACTTTCCGGCCCACTAAGGCGCGCAAGCTACCGCCTTTGCTCGCTATTTGGTTGTAAAACGAGCGACACCGCAATCACTCGTCGCGCTTATAATTGCCGAGGCCGGGCCGGTAGGTTTTATCGTCGAGAAACTGACGCATCGCGCGTTGGCGACCTTGCTCGGGATCGAGGAAGCGCATCTGATCGAGCTTGGCGAACAGGTAATCCTCGGCCGCATCCCAATCCAATTCCATCACGCGTTTGCAGGCATGCTTGGCCTGACGCAACGTCGTCGGATTCTTGTCGAGCAGCACCTTCGCCAAATCGGTCACGCGCTTCTTCAGCTTTGCGAGCGGTACCGCTTCGTTGACGAAGCCCATTGCGGCGGCTTTCTTTCCGTCGAAGGTTTCGCCGGTCATTGTGTAATAGAGCGAATCGCGCCGGTTCATGGTCGCGACCGTCGCTTTCAGCACATTACCGGCCGGGATCATGCCCCAATTGATTTCCGAAAGCCCGAAGGTCGCCTCATTCGCCGCGATAGCGAGATCGCAGGCGACGACCGAATTGAATCCGGCGCCGAAGCACCAGCCATTCACCATGGCGATGGTCGGCTTCATGTAATAGCTCAGACGACGCCACTGCCATTGCGCGCTCGCGCGTGAGAACACGGCGCGTTCCTCGGCGGTGAGCGGGTCGCTGGCACGGAAGAACTCTTTGAGGTCCATGCCCGCGCAATAGGCGTTGCCGGCGCCCGTCAGCACGACCACGCCGACCCGCTGATCGGGCTCGAGCGCATCGAGCACCGCGATCATTTCGGCGGAGAGCTCGGGGCTGATCGCGTTGCGCTTTTCCGGCCGGTTCAAGGTTACCCAGGCGATGCCGTCGGTGATCTCGACCAGAACGGTCTTTCCGCCCGGCAACGGCTTGGCGGCAGCCGTCGGTGCGCGCTTGGTCTCGACCGAAGCGGTTGCGGCCGCAGGCTTGCGGCGACTTGCCGCAGGCGCGCCGGCATTCTTTCGTTGTGTCGGCATTCGTCTCTCTCCTCTCGCTATTGGTTGCGTCGCTTCTGCTTTCGCTCGATGGGCGGCGCGGAGAATAGCATGCCATTGCCGGCCTGCATCATTGAACCGGCTGCGGAATTCCGATAGCGTTCAACCAAAATCGTGCAAGCGCGCGAACCGTGAATGGCGGACATTCGATGGGTGCTCGGGGCGGAGAACGAAGAGAAGCGGCACCGGTCGGGCGGCTGTTGCGTCCCCGCTCCGTCGCCATTGTCGGCGCCTCGCCCGAGCCCGCTTCCATCGGCAGCAACGTCCTCGAGAATCTCCTGCGCGCGGGCTATCGCGGCGCGCTTCATCTCGTTAGCCGCAGCCGCAAGGAAATCAACGGCCGGCCTTGCGTGCCGACCGTCGACGATCTGCCGCTCGGCATCGATGCGGTGGTGTTGGTGGTGCCCGAGGCGGCGGTGATCGATTCGGTCGCGGCTTGCGTGCGGCGCCAAGTCGGGAGTGCGGTGATCTTCGCCTCGGGATTTGCCGAGACCGGCGACGAGGGAAAAGCCAAGCAGGAGCGGATGGTCGCAACCGCGGGCGAGGGCGGGCTGATGCTGCTCGGGCCTAACTGCATCGGCTTTCGCAATTTCGTCGACGGTACGGCGCTCACTTTCGAGCCGCTGCCCCTTCATGTGCCCAGTTTCCCCAGCGGGGTTGCCGTCATCGCGCAAAGCGGCGCGATGACTTCCAATTTGCGTTTGGCCTTGCTGGCCAAAGGCGTGCCGGTTACCTGTGCGATCTCGACCGGCAACGAAGCCAATCTTGGGGTCGAGGATTTTCTCGCCGATTGCCTTGATCACGATCACCATCGTGTCTTCGCGCTGTTCATCGAACAGGTACGGCGTCCTTCGTTGTTTCTCGATCTCGTGCGCCGCGCGCGCCGGCAAAAACGGCCGATCGTCTTGCTGCATCCGGGCCGGACCGAACGCGCGCGCGAAACCGCAAAGTCGCATACCGGCGCCTTCGCCGGCGATTACCAAGTGATGAAGACCGCGCTCGAGCATGAGAGCGTGGTGCTCGTCAACACGATGGACGAGCTGTTCGACGTCACCGCTTTGCTCGCGCGCTGGCCCGAGCCTTCGCCGCTGCCGATCGGCGCGATCAGCAATTCCGGCGCCTTCCGCGGCATTTCGCTCGATTTCTGCGCCGAGATCGGACTCGATCTCGCGATTCCGACCGAGAAGACCAAAGCGGCGCTCGCCACGATGCTCCCGGCCTATGCGGCAATCGACAATCCGCTCGACATCACGACGGTAGGCTTGGCGCAGCCGCAGGTTTTCGGCAACACGGCGCAGGCGATGCTCGACGATCCCGGGATCGGCGGTCTGGTGCTCGCTTTCATTCCCGGCACGCCTGAATTCCAGATGGTGCGCTGCCGCTCCGTGTTACCGGCGATCGAAAACTCGCCAAAGCCGGTAGCTTTCTCGATGTTCGGCGACGAGACGCCGTTGACCGAAGAGTTTCCGCGCCTCTTGCGCGAGCGCGGCCTGCCACTGTTCCGCTCGCCCGATCGTGCGTTGCGCGCGATGGCGCATGTCAGCGCCTATGGCAGCGCGCGGAGCCGGCGTGAAGGCGTGCCCACCGCCGCGCCACCGCAGCTCCGGATCGCGGAGCGCGGCCTCATTCCCGAATATCGCGCCAAGGCCCACCTCGCGGCGCTCGGCATCGCCATTCCGCAAGGCGGGCTGGCGCAGACGCCCGACGAGGCGCAAGCGCTTGCCGAGAAGATCGGCTATCCGGTCGCGCTCAAGGCGCAAGCCGCGGATCTGCCGCATAAAAGCGACGCCGGCGGCGTGATCGTCGGCATCAGCGACAATTCCGTATTGCGCGTCGAGTGGAAGCGGCTCCACGAAAACCTCGCTCGCGCCAAGCCCGGCTTGAAGCTCGACGGCGTCCTGGTCGAGACCATGGCACGACCCGGCATCGAGCTGATCGTCGGCGCCAAGCGCGATCCGGAATGGGGTCCGGTCTTGATGGTCGGTCTCGGCGGAATCTGGACCGAAGCGCTCAAAGACGTGCGCCTGATGTCGCCCGAGCTCGACGAGGATGCGATCATCGCCGAGCTCGCCAAGCTCAAAGGCGCGGCTTTGCTCGCGGGAACGCGCGGCGCGCCGCCGCTTGATCGGCGGGCGATCGCCAAAGTGGCGGCAAGCCTGGCCGCGCTGATGCGCGCGATGCCGGCGCTGCTCGATATCGAGATCAATCCGCTGATGGTTTATCCTTCGGGCGCCGTGGCGCTCGATGCGCTTATGATGGTCGCGGAGGGACGTGATACCATCGATTGACAACGCTCGAAGGTCGCGGGAAGCGAGTGGACGAAGAGGAACGAGGCCGCTAAGCGCCGCGCTCAAGAAACACCAAGGCAAAAAGGGGAAACGCATGAATTGGTTTAAATCGGGCAAGTTCAGGAACGGTTTTCTTGTGGGGGCGGCTGCGGCCACAGCGCTCGTCACGCTCGCCGCGCCGGTGCGGGCGGCCAATGAGCAGACCTCGCTCGCCATTCCCGCCTACGTCGTGCTGTTCCTCGCCGAATACGTCGCCGAGGACCAGCATTTGTGGGAACAGCAAGGTCTCGACGTGAAGGTCCAGTTCATCGCCGGAGTCGGTTCGATGAACGCGGTGATCGCCGGCTCGACCGATTTCTCGATGTCCTCGGGCGGTTCGCTGACCCGCGCGGCGTCCCACGGCCAACCCTTGCTCGCCATCGCCAATATGGGCAATCAGAACGGGCAATATATCGTGATCCGCAAGGATCTCGCGGATGCCGCGCATTTCGATCCCAACGCTCCGTTGGCCGAGCGCGGAAAGATCCTCAAAGGCAAGACGATCGGCATCGACGTCGTGCAGTCGGTGGTGCATTCGATCGTGCGCGTCGTGGCGCAGGATAGCGGCATCGATCCCGAATCCATCACGGTCGCGCCGATGCAGCCGGCGGATACGCTGTCGGCCTTCGCGCGCCATGCGATCGACGGCTTTGCCGGCGGCCCGCCTTGGCCGCAGCAAGTCGTCACCGACGGTACGGGTGTCGTGGTCGCGGATGGAGGCAAGGGCGAGCCGAAGGAATTCAGCCCGATCGGCTCGGTGATGGTCATCACGCGGCCGCAATTCTGCATCGATCATCGCTCGATCTGCGTGAAAATGGGTCACGCGATGAAGCTGGCGGCGGATTTCATCCACGAGCATCCGCAGGAATCGCTGGCGATCCTGAAAAAGCGCTATGACAAAATCGACGACGCGGTCTTGAAAGCGTCCTATGAGGCGGTGGTCGGAATGACGCCGCAGCCGCCAGTGCCGGAGGCCGCGCAGCTCGCCAATGCCGAAAACATGAATGTCGCGGCAGGCTTCATGAAGCCGGAAGAAAAGCTGAAATCCTATGACGCGCTGTTCAGCGCCGAATTCGCGAAGTGAGTAGGGTGCCGACCGCTTAAGCGTATTAAACGCTAGTCGCCTTGGGGGATCAGAATGCAACGGCCAACGAGTGACGCTATCAACTTCAATCTGGCAGCGCTTGCCGTCGGCGTTACGCTCGCTGCCGGCGCGGTGCCGGCGCGGGCCGAGATGGAACATGCGACGGTGGCAATACCGTCGCCGATCATCGATTTCGCGGCAGAGTACATCGCGGAGGAAATGTTCTTCAAAGATCTCGATCTCGATGTGAAGACCTTGTCGATTGCCGGCATCGGCTCGATGAACGCCGTCATTTCCGGTTCGGTGGAGTTCTCGTTCTCGTCGGGAGGCTCCTTGACCCGCGCGGCAGCACGCGGCCAAAAGCTCCTGGCGATTGCGACCTTGAACAATCGGGTGGCCGAGTTTGCCGTCGTCCGCAAGGACGTCGCTGAAGCGGCGCATTTCGACCCGACCGCCCCGATCGAGCAGCGCGCGCAGATCTTGAAGGGGCACACCTTCGGCATCGGCGGCGTGGGCTCGATCGGCGATGCCTATCTCAAGGTCGTCGCGAAAGCGGGCGGGGTCGATTTCAAGGACATCGTGTTCTCGGCGCTGGCGCCGCCCGACATCATCGCCGCGATGAAGCGCAAGGTGCTCGACGGGTTTTCGCTCGGCTCGCCCTGGGCCCAGCAAGTGATAGAGGACGGCAGCGCCGTGGTTCTCGCCAATGGCGTCGAGGGCGACCCGCCAGGTTATTCGCCGGCAGCCTCGGCTCTCTTGGTGACCCGTCCGCAACTTTGCGCCGAGCACCGCTCGATCTGCGTGAAGATGGGGCACGCGATGAAGCTCGCGGCGGATTTCATCCACGAACATCCGAAAGAATCGCTTGCCATTCTGAAAAAGCGCTTTAGCACGATCAATGACGCGGTGCTGGAAAGCGCCTTTTCGGACGTCGTGAAGATGACCGCCCAACCGCCGGCGACCGAAGCGGCGCAGCTCAAGAGCGGCGATCGCATGAATCTCGATGCCGGCTTCATCAAGCCCGAGGAAATGCTTTCCTCTTACGACGATCTCTTCACCACCGAATTCGTCAAATAGCAAAGGAGACGGGTTTGCGCGGATCGTCGGCAATCAGCTCTCTCGCCAAGCTCGCGTCGGGCTTGATCGGCCTCACTATGCTCACGGCTGCCGCGCCTGCGCGCGCCGAAAGCGAACATACGACGCTGGCGATGCCGGCCGTCACGCTGCTGTTCCTGGGTGAATATATCGCCGAGGACCTGCATCTTTGGCAGCAGCAGGATCTCGACGTGAAGGTCATCTTCATCGCGGGCATCGGCGCAATGAACTCGGTGATTTCCAGTTCCTCGGATTTCGCGTTCGCGTCGGGCGCATCGGTCGATCGGGCCGCCGCGCATGGCCAGAAGCTGCTGACCATCGCGACTTTGAACAACCAGGCGGGGCAATATGTCGTGATCCGCAAGGACATTGCGGACGCGAATCATTTCGATCCCTCCGCGCCGCTGGCCGAGCGGGCGAAAATCTTGAAGGGTCACACCTTCGCGATGGGCGGCGTCAACACGATCGCCGATGCCTATCTGCGGGTGGTCGCGAAGGCGGGCGGAATCACGTCCGACCAGATGACGATCGCGGCGATGCAGCCCAATGATTTTCTCGCGGCCTTTGCACGCGGGGCGATCGACGGCTTCTCCTTCGGTCCGCCTTGGCCGCAGCAAGTGGTCATGAATGGAACCGGCGTGATCGTGGCCAATGGCGCCATCGGCGAACCGGCGAATATATCGCCGCTGTCGTCGGCGATCCTCGTCACGCGGCCGCAATTCTGCGCCGAGCATCATTCGATCTGCGCGAAAATGGGTCACGCCATGCTGGCGGCGGTCGACGTCATCTATGAGCGGCCGCAGGACGCGCTCGCCGTGCTCAAGAAGCGCTTCGGTACCCTGGATGAGGCGGTTCTTGCCGCGTCGCTCGATGCGGTGAAGGCGATGACGCCGCGGCGTCCGATCACGACCGCGCAGGAATTGGTGAATAGCGACCGCGTCAATATCGAGGCGGGCATTATGAAGCCCGAGGATAAGCTCGCTTCCTATGACGAGCTTTTCGACAATCAGTTCATCAAATGATGGCATGGCGATGAGCGGCTTCACGCCTTTGCGGAGTTTCGGCGGGCTGCGGGCTCTCATGCTGGCTGTCATCCTGTTGGCCGCCGATGCAAGCGCCTCGGCGCGTGCCGAAATGGAAAGCGCGACCGTCGTGCTTCCGGCTCCGGTCGTGCTGTTTCTGACGGTCTACGCCGCGGAGGATTATTTCTGGCCGAAAGAAGGCTTGGAGGTGAAGGTCATCAACATACCCGGCGTTGGCGCGATGAATGCCGTCATCTCGGGTTCGGCGGAATTTTCCCTGTCTTCGGGCGGATCGATCACGCGCGCGGCGGCGCATGACCAAAAGCTGCTCGCGATCGCCAATCTCAACCAGGAATCGGGGCAATTCATTTCCTTGCGCAAGGACATCGCCGAAGCCAAGCATTTCGACCCGAAGGCTTCTTTTGCCGAGCGTGCGAAAGCATTGAAAGGCCTGACCGTCGCGACCGCCGGGCTCGGCTCCGTGGCCGATGCCGTCATCCGCATTGCATTGCGTGCGGCGGGGCTCGATTCGGAGAAGGACGTTACGATTGCGCCGATGCAGCCGCCCGATATTCTCGCGGCCTTCGCGCGCAAGGCGATCGACGGCTTCTCGCTCGGCCCGCCCTTTGCGCAGCAGGTCGCGCATGAGGGAACCGGCGTGATCGTGCTGAACGGCGTCGAAGGCGATCCGCCCGGCTATACGCCTTTGGCCGCGGCGCTCCTCGTGACGAGGCCGCAGCTTTGCGTCGAACGCCGCGCCTTGTGCGAGAAGATGGGGCATTCGATCGTCGAGGCGGCAAGCTTCATTCATGCGCACCGCGATGAAGCGATCGCGTCGCTGCGCAAGCGTTTTGCGACGCTCGACGATGCGGTTCTCGCCGCTTCGGCGGATGCGGTGATCAAGATGACGGGAACGCCGCCTGCGGTTTCCGCGGCGGGACTTGCCAATGGCGACCGGATGAACGCGGATGCCGGTTTTCTCAAGCCCGAGGATCAGCTCAAAAGCTATGATGGTCTTTTCACCAATGCTTTCCTCAAATGAAACGCGGCGCCGCGCGCGCTCCGCTTTACGCGGCTCGATGCTCGTCCGCGCCGGCCTCAATGTCTTCCTGGCGCTGGTCGCGCTCGTCGCTCCGGCGCGGGCCCAGCTCGATCAGACCTCGGTGGCGATCCCCGCCGTTTCCTTCGCCTTTACCGCCGACTACATCGCCGAGGATGCGCATCTCTATGAGCAGAGCGGGCTCGCCGTAAAAACCCAGTTTCTCGCCGGCAATGCCGGCTTCAACGCGCTCATTTCCGGCGCGGTGGATTTTTCCTTTTCCTCGGGCACGAATCTCGATCGCGCCGCGGCGAAGGGCCAGAAGATGCTGGCGATCGCCAACATGAACAATCTGCCGACCTGGAGCGTCGTGCTGCGCAAGGAGCTGGTCGAGGCGGCGCATTTCGACCCGAAGGCGCCGCTGGCCACGCGCGCGAAAATCCTGAAAGGCCGCACCATCGTCATCGACGGCATCAACTCGGCGGCCCATTCCTATCTGCGCGTGATCGCCAAAGCCGGCGGGGTCGATCCGGATTCGCTCTTCGTCTCGGCCTTGCAGCCGCAAGAGATGCTCGCGGCCTTCTCGCGCCATGCGATCGACGGCATCGCCTTGGGGCCGCCCTGGCCGCAGACTTTGGAGCATGACGGCACCGGCGTGACCATCGCCAGCGGCATCGGCGGCGATCCCGCATGGTTGAGCCCGATAGGCTCCAGCACCCTGATGACGCGGCCGCAATTTTGCGCCGAGCATCGCCCGATCTGTGTCAAGATGGGCCACGCCATGGTTGCTGCCAGTAAATTCATTCACGAGCATCCCGAAGAGGCGCTTGCCATCCTGAAAAAGCGCTTCGACAAGACCGATCCAGCGGTCGTGGCCGCGTCGCTTGCCGTGATGCGCCAAGCCATGCCGTCGCCGCCGCTGGTCGAAGCGAAAGCGTTGGCCAATGCCGACAGGATCAATGTCGAGGCCGGATTCATTAAGCCCGAGGATCAGCTCAAAACTTATGATGATCTCTTCACCAATGATTTCCTCAAGTGAAACCTTGCGCGCGGCGCCAACGGAAGGCCGTCTGACCCGGTACGCGTCTCGGTTGCGGCACGGTCTTCTCGCGCTGAGCGCGACCTTGGCGCTCTTCGCCGCGCTTGCCGCCCCCACGCGGGCGCAGGCGCCGCTCGAACATGCGACCATGGCCTTGCCCGCCGATGGCATGCATTTTCTCGCGCTCTATGCCGCGCAGGATTTTCACTTCCTCGAGCAGCAGGGCCTCGACGTGAAGATCGTGTTCATTGCCGGGATCGGCTCTTTCAACGCCGTGGTGGCTGGCGCGGCGGATTTCTCGGTCGGCTCGGGCGCGTCTCTGGCGCGCGCAGCGGCCCGCGGTCAGCGCATGCTCGCCATCGCCAATATGAGTAGCCGGCCGACCTGGGCCATCGCGGTGCGCAAGGACATCGCCGAGGCCAAGCATTTCGATCCGAAGGCGCCGTTGGACGTGCGGGCACAGATTCTGAAAGACCTTAAAATGGGCGTGGGCGGCATCAACACGGTTGCCCATGCTTATCTCAAAGTGATCGCCAAGACCGGTGGGGTCGATCCCGAGAAAGACATGGTGGTGGCGGCGATGCAGCCGCCCGACATCATCGCCGCGATGTCGCGCAAGGCGATCGATGGCTTCGTCGATGGCCCGCCCTGGCCGCAACAAACCGTGCAGGATGGCGCGACCGTGATCATCGCCGAGGGCATTGCCGGCGATCCGCCCTGGCTGACGCCGATCGGTTCGGGCCTCATCATCACGCGACCGCAACTCTGCGCCGATCACCGCTCGATCTGCGAGAAAATGGGCCATGCCGTCGCGATGGGCGCAAAGTTCATCCATGAGCATCCGGCCGAAGCCTTGGAGAGCCTGAAGAAGCGCTTTCCGCAAGCGGGCGAGCCGGCGTTGGCGCGTTCGCTCGCCATCGTGCAGCAGGCGACACCCGATCCGCCGGTGGTCGAGGAAGCGGCGATCGTCAACGGCGATCGCGTGAATGTCGAGGCCGGTATGATGAAGCCCGATGAAATGCTGAAATCCTATGACGGGCTGTTCACCGATCAATTCGTGCGCTGAAACGCAGGAACGTTAGGGGGAGGGGATGAAGGTTGGATTTTCGCGAATCCTTGGCGGTTGCGCGGCGGTTGCGCTCGCGCTGGGTGCAACCCTTGCCAATCCCGTGCCGGCACGCGCGGAGGACGACCATGCGGTCATGGCGCTGCCGGGCGAAGGTTTGCAGTTTCTTGCCTATTACGTCGCGGAGGATCTCGGCTTCTTCGCGCAGCAAGGACTCGAGGTCAAGCACTTGGTCCTGGCCGGTATCGCCTCGTTCAACGCGGTGATCTCGGGCTCGGCGGATTTCTCGTTCTCCTCCGGCGCGGCGCTGACCCGCGCCGCGGCGCATGGCCAGCGCATGTTGGCGATCGCGCAAATGGCCAATTTGCCGCCCTGGGATATCGTCATCCGCAAGGACATCGCCGATGCCGCGCATTTCGATCCCAAAGCGCCCTTGGCCGTTCGCGCCAAGATCCTGCAAGGCCGTACCATGGGCGTGGGCGGCATCAACGCACTCGATCATGCCTATCTGCGGATCGTTGCGAAATCGGGCGGGTTCGACCCGGAAAGCATGACGGTTTCGGCCATGGCACCGGGCGACACGCTCGCCGCTTTCGCGCGCAAGGCGATCGACGGCTTCGTCTCGGCGCCACCCTGGGTGCAGCAGGTCGAGGATGATGGCAGCGGCGTCGCCGTTGCGATCGGCCCGGACGGCGAGCCGCCTTCGCTGGTTCCGATCGGCGGCGTGGTGCTGGTGACGCGGCCGCAGCTTTGTGCCGAGCACCGTTCCGTCTGCATGAAGATGGGTCACGCGATGGTCTTGACCGCGGCGGCCGTTCACGAACGCCCGAAAGACGTGCTCGCCGTGCTGACCAAGCGCTTCGACAAGATCAAGCCGAGCGTGCTCGAGCGGTCGCTGACGTCGCTGGTGAAGGTCACGCCGCGGGTTCCGACCGTCGATCCCAAAGCCGTTCGCCAGGGCGACGAGATCAATGTCGAAGCGGGCTTCATGAAGGCGGACGATCTGCTCAGCTCTTACGACGGTCTCTCGACCGACGAATTCCTGCGCTGAAAAGGTGCTAAGGAGGGAGGCAATGATGCGGGCTGGACCGAGCGCGCTGCGTGCAATGGCAGTAGCCGCGATTCTGACGCTCGGCGTCCTGCCGGTGCGCGCCGAAGACGAACATGCGCTGCTTGCGCTGCCGGCGGATGTGACGCAATTCATCGGCATCTACGCTGCTCGGGATCTCGGCTTCTGGCAACGCGAAGGTCTCGAGGTCAAGACCGTGTTCATCGCCGGGATCAGCGCGTTCAACGCGGTGGTTTCGGGCTCGGCGGATTTTTCGGTCTCTTCCGGCGTGGCGCTCACCCGTGCGGCGGCGCATGGCCAGCGCTTGCTCGCGATTGCCAACATGATCGACAAGCCGGTCTGGAGCATCGTCATCCGCAAAGACATCGCCGATGCCGAGCATTTCGATCCGGCGGCGCCGCTCGCGGTGCGCGCGCGGCTGATGCAGGGCAGGAAAATGGGCATCGACGTGGTGAGCTCGGTGATCCACGCCTATCTGCGCGCGATTGCCAAGACGGGCGGGGTCGATCCCGAGAAGGACATGGTGGTCGCGCCGTTGCAGCCGGCTGATACCTTGGCGGCTTTTGGGCGCAAGGCGCTCGACGGGTTCGTGGCAGGCACGCCCTGGCCGCAGCAAGTGGTGCAGGACGGCACGGGGGTCATTATCGCGAGCCCGCTAACCAATGATCCGGATTGGATCGCGCCCAACGGATCAGGCGTGGTGGTCACGCGGCCGCAATTCTGCATCGAGCATCGCTCGATCTGCGTCAAGATGGGGCGCGGGCTTGCTGCGGGCGCCAAATTCATCCACGAGCAGCCGGACGCGGCGCTGGCGCTCATGAAGAAGCATTTCGACAAGACCGACCCCGCCGTGATCGAGCGTACCTTCAAAGTGGTGCAGATCGGCACGCCCGTGCCGCCGGCGATGGTCGCCGCGGTGCTAAGCAATTCCGAGCGCCTCAACATCGAAGCGGGGCTGATGGCGCCGGACGATCAACTCAAATCCTATGACGGCCTCTTTACCGACGAATTCGTGCGCTGAGAGGCGGCGGAAAGCGATGCCGTCTCGGCGTCTACTTTCATTGCGGACGCGCGCGCTGCTCTTCGGGGTCGCGCTCGTTTTCGGCGCGGGTAGGTTGGCGCACGCGCAGATGGAGCAGACGAGCCTGGCCCTTCCGGTCGACGGCGTGCAGTTCGTGACGCTCTATGTCGCCGAGGATGCCCATTTCTTCGAGCAGCAAGGGCTCGAGGTAAAGGTCGTCAAAATCGCCGGCGTCGGCGCCTTCAACGCGGTGATCGCAGGGAGCGTCGATTTCTCGATGTCCTCTGCGACCTCGCTGGTCCGCGCGGCGGCGCATGGCCAGCGCATGCTGGCGATCGCCAACATGAACAATCGGCCGTCCTGGTCGATCGTTCTGCGGCAGGACCTCGCCGCCGCCGCGCATTTCGACGGCCAGGCGCCGCTCGCCCTTCGCGCCAAGGTTTTGCAAGGCCGGACCATCGCGGTTCAGTCGATGAATTCGGTCGAGCATGCCTATCTTCGCATTATCGCCGGCGAAGGCGGGGTCGATCCTGAAAGCATCACCGTCACGCCGATGCAATTGGGCGATACGCTTGGCGCCTTGGCGCGCAAGGCGATCGATGGCTTTGCCTCGGCGCCGCCTTGGCCGCAGCAGGTCGTGGAAGACGGCAGCGCCGTGGTTGTCGCCAGCGGGATCGACGGCGATCCGCCCTGGATGACGCCGATGGGAAACGGCCTCGTCATCGCCCGTCCGCAATTCTGCGTCGACCATCGTTCGATCTGCATGAAGATGGGGCATGCGATGGCGCTCTCGGCGACGATGATCCACCAGCAGCCGCAAGCGGTGCAGGCCTTTCTGACCAAGCGGTTCGCGAGCATGAGCCGGGCCGTGATCGCGCGTGCTTTCGCGGCCTTGCGCGAGGCAACGCCGGAAATCCCGGCGGTGACGCCTGCCGGGCTGGCGAATGGCGACCGGATCAATGTCGCCGCCGGCTTCATGAAAGAAGCGGACATGCTCAAATCTTATGATGGGCTTTCCACCGACGAATTCGTACGATAAGAGCCCTACGGGATGGTCTGACGCGGTGGAGAGGGGGGATCATGCGGCGGGGCTTTCATGCGCTCGAGGCGTTGGCGCTGTGCGGATTGCTTGGCCTCGCCTTCCTTGGCATTAGCGTTGACGCGGCCCGTGCCGACATGCAAAGCACGATCGTCTCGCTGCCGGCGGAGAATTTCGGCTTTCTTCCATTCTATGTCGCGCGCGATGCGCATATTTTCGAGCAAGAAGGTCTCGACGTCAAAAAAGTCATCCTAGCCGGGGTCGGCACCACCAATGGCGTGATCTCGGGGGCCGCGGATTTCGGCTTTTCCAACGGCGCGTCGCTGACCCGTGCGGCGGCGCGCGGGCAAAAGCTGTTGGCCGTTGCCATCATGAGCGACAAGCCGGCCTGGCAGATCGTGATGCGCAAGGAGCTCGCCGAGGCCGCGCATTTCGATCCCAAGGCGCCCTTGGCCGAACGCGCCAAAGCCATGGCACAGGCTCACGTTTTCGCCATCGACACGGTCAATTCGGTCGGCCATGCGCTTGTCCGCGTCGTGGAAAAGATCGGCGGCATCGATCCCGAAAGCATTCCGGTCACGCCGATGCTGGCGTCGGAGGCGATCGGCGCCTATTCCCGTAACACCATCGACGGCTTCGTCTCAAACGCGCCTTGGACGCAACAGGTCATGGCGACCGGTACGGCCGTGGTGATTGCCGACGGTCTTGCCGGCGACCCGCCCTGGCTCGCGCCATTCGGTCTTGGCGTCGTCATCACGCGGCCGCAATTCTGCGCGAGCAACCGTTCGGTCTGCATGAAGATGGGACATTCGCTGGTCGCGGCGCTCAAATACGTGCATGAGCATCAAGCCGAATTGATCGAGATACTGAGGAAGAATTTTCCGCAGATCGATCCGGCGGTGGTGGAGCCGGCTTTTGCCGTGGTCGAGAAATCCATGCCAGCAACGCCTGTCATTGTCGAAGCGGCGATCGCGAATTCCGATCGCCTCAACGTCGAAGCCGGATTCATGAAGCCGGAAGAGAAACTCGGCTCCTACACCGATCTGTTCACCAACGAATTTGTCCGCTGAGCGGGCGGTCCAACGCGACGGGCGGCGCGTCATACCCCGATTTATGGCGGGCGCCGCACCCGAGCGGTAAAATAGTTGATCGGAAGCGGGGAGCCGCGCCACCGTAGCCTCCGGGATGATTTCACCGGATCGGCGTGCTAAGCTTGACGCTGCTTCAAGAAACGTAGAAGGGAACGCTCGGGCGCATGCTGCGTGAGGAGACGGAAGCTCAACGCAATTTCCGCGCGGAAGTGCGAGCTTGGCTCGATGCCAATCTTCCGCACGAATTGCGCCACGCGAGCGGTCGGCTGACGCCGCCCGAGCTCAAGCCTTGGTTCAAGACTCTCGCGGAGCGTGGCTGGGCGGCGCCGCATTGGCCGCGCGAATGGGGCGGGATCGATGCGACCCCGGTCGAGCAGATCATCCTGATCGAAGAGTTGGCGCGTATTGGTGCGCCCGATTTGCCGGCGCAAGGCCTCACCCATATCAGTCCGATCCTCATTAAATACGGCACCGAGGAGCAGAAGCGTCGCCACTTGCACAAGGCGCGCACCGGCGAGGCGATCTGGGCGCAAGGCTATTCCGAACCGGGTTCGGGATCGGATTTGCGCAGTCTTACCACCAAGGCCGTGGTCGAAGGCGACAAGCTCATCGTCAACGGTCACAAGATCTGGACCACGGGCGCGCATTACGCGGATTGGCTTTACCTTTTGGTGCGCACCGGCGAAGACCGCAAGGCGCGGGATTCGATCACCTTGGTTCTGGTCGACGCCAAGACCAAGGGCGTGACCGCGCGCGGCATTCGCACGCTTGCCGGCGACGACGAGCTGTGCGAGGTGTTTCTCGATGACGTCGTGGTGCCGGTCGGCAATGTCGTCGGCAAGATTGGCGAGGGCTGGACCGTCGGCACGGCGTTGCTTGCCGAAGAGCGCATCCGCTCGGGCACGCCGATCCATGCGTTGCGCGCACTCTCGCGCTTGAAGCTCGCGGCGCACGCGACCGGCGCCGATCGCGATCCTTGGGTGCTCGATCGCATCGCGCGCGCGGAGATCGAGACGATGGCCTTGGAGGCCTCCTATCTCGATGCGCTCGAGCTGCAGAAAGCAGGCGAGGCGGAGCCTGAAGACAGTTCGCGCCTGAAATTATTCGGCGCCGAAGTCACCCAATTCGTGCTCGACGCGCTGCAGGACATTACCGGCGCCCATGCCGCGGTACGCGCGCCGCACGGCGCCAACGAGGCGACACCCGATTTCAGCCAAAGCTTCCTGCAATCGCGCCGCCTGTCGATCCGCGGCGGCACCAACGAGATCCAGCGCGGCATCATCGCGATGCGCGCGCTCGGCCTGCCGAGGCTTGCCGGCAATGGCTGAACTCAAGGAATCCGATCGCCACATCGCCGATGCCATCACCGGTCTGCTCGACGGCGCCGACGGCCTCGCGCGGGTGCGGCGCGTGCAAGCCGCACCGATGAGCGTCGACCGCGCGCTTTGGGCGCAGCTCGCCGAGCATGGGTGGTTGGGCGCTTCGGTGCCTGAGAGCCAAGGCGGAGCCGGGCTCGAGCTGCGCGAGATCGTTCTCTTGTTGGAACATGCCGGCAAGCGGCTGATGCCGGAGCCGCTGGTGTTGGCGTTGGGCGGCACGCGCCTCCTGTCGCTTTGCGCGACGCAGGCCGCGGCAAAGCTGCTCGCGGCCGGTATTGCCGGCACCACGATCGTCGCGCCGGCGGCGACCGAATCCGCGACCGAGGGGCCGACGATGCTCCGCGCCGATCGCGCCGAAAAGTTGAGCGGGCAGACCGCTTATCTCGCCGACGGCCATGCCGCGGATGTGTTCCTGGTTCCGGTCGAGGTCGAAGGCGAGACGCGCGCCTACGCCGTAAGAAACAACCTTGCTGGCGTCGCGCTCGACAGCGAAGAGACCGTCGATGGCGGCTCGATTACGCGGCTGCGTTTCGACGGCGTGGAGCTTGCCGATTTCACGCTCTTGCAGAAAGGCCCGGCGGTGGAAGCCGCTTTCGCCGAGGCGGCGGATCTCATGCGCCTTTCCTATGCCGCGCTGTTGACGGGCTTGATGGACGAAGCCTTGCAGATCACGGTCGCCTATTTGAAGGACCGTCGCCAATTCGGCGTGCCGATCGGCAGCTTCCAGGCCTTGCAACATCGCGCCGCCTCGCTTTACGTCATCGTCAAGGCGACACGCGCGCTGCTTTACGAGGCGGTCAAGGCCGGTCCCGAGCGGCGCGGTGTCGCCGCGCTCGGCGTCAAGGCCTATGCCGCGCAATCGGCGATGCAGACCGTCAAGGAATGCGTCCAGCTTCATGGCGCGATGGGCTACACCGAGGAGCACAATATGAGCTTGTTCTTCCGCCGTGCCATGGCGCTCGCGGTGGCCGGCGGCGACGCGGTATCTTGCCGCAAGCTGCTTTACGCGCAGCGGGATAAAATTCGCGCCATTTGAAACACGGTTCATCACAGGAAAGGTAAGGGGTGCCATGTCGGAGCCATGGGGCAAGAACGTGCTGGTCGAGTTCGATCAAGGGATCGCTTGGGTTACGCTCAACCGGCCCGAAAAGCGCAATGCGATGAGCCCGGATCTCAACGCGGAAATGCTCGCGACGCTCGACGCGCTCGAGCTCGACGAGCGCTGCGGCGTGCTCGTGCTCACCGGCGCGGGCGAAGCGTTCTCGGCCGGCATGGATTTGAAAGAATATTTCCGCGCCACCGATGACGGACCGCAGGTCAAACGCATGCAGATCTATCGCACGGCCGCGACCTGGCAGTGGCGCCGGCTGCTCAATTATTTCAAGCCGACCATCGCGATGGTGAATGGCTGGTGTTTCGGCGGCGCGTTCACGCCCATGGTCGCCTGCGACGTCGCCATTGCCGCCGACGAAGCGACCTTCGGCGTGTCCGAGGTCAATTGGGGGATCATCCCCGGCGGCAACGTGTCGAAGGTTCTCTCGGTCGTGATGAACTATCGCAAGGCGCTTTACTACATCATGAGCGGCGAAACCTTCGACGGGAAACGCGCCGAGCAATTGGGCGTCGTGACCGAATCCGTGCCGAAGGCGCAGCTCAAGGAGCGCACGCGGGAAGTCGCGCTGAGCTTCCTCAAAAAGAATCCCACCGCCATCCGCCAGGCCAAGGTTGCATTCAAATATGTCGACGAGATGACCTGGGAGGAATCCGCGGAATATTTGAGCGCCAAAAGCGATCAGCTGCGCCTGGTCGATCCCGAGAAGGGCCGCGCTCAAGGCATGAAGCAGTTCCTCGACGAGAAGGTCTATCGTCCGGGCTTGGGCGAATACAAACGCGAGAAGTAATCACGCGCCTCTCAAGACCGTCATGCCCGGAACAAGTCCGGGGCATGACGGGCGAGAGCTAAGCCGAAATCACCGGCAGCAGCAAATAGGATTTGCGCGCGCCGCCCGTGTGCAGCGTGTTGGTGCTGTTGAAGGTTGCGGGCGGGCGGTCCGTCGGATCGTTATGCGTGAACCAGGCGACGCCCTGGAAAGGCGGCTTCGATCCCGGGCGCTCGAAATCCGTGCCGGCGACGATGAGCTTCAAGGTCGAGCCCTTGGGGAGATAGAGTCCCATCGGCCACACCTCGACATCGACCTCGTAAATCTCATCCGGCTTCATCGGCTGCTTTTCGTCATGCGGATGGAAAGGGAAATAGTCGGTCGAGCGCGCGGGATCGATCTTCCTTTGCGACACGCGCAGCCAGCCTTGCGTGACCGGGCAGGCGGGCTCGGGCGCGCCGATGAAGGTCATTTCTTTGCCGTCGGGATCGAAGGCGCACAAGGTCGCGAAGATGTCCATGTCGGCCGTGCTCGATGAGACGTGAAGCTTCAGCTTCACCGGCCCGACGATCTCCGCGTCCTTGGCGAAAGGCGCCGTGGTGAAGGTAACGCCTTGGGTCATCGACGGGTATGCGGCGCTTGCGGCGGCATTCGGCGCTGCCACGTCGAGCGTCTTTCTTGCCGCATCGAGATGGAACTTGGTCCATTTTGTTTCGGGCAGGGGCCACGACGTGCTTTGCGCGAGGCGCTTGATCTTGTCGCCCGGCGCGCGGATCTGGACCTCGATCTTCGGCTCCTTCTCCCAGCCATTGTCGATGCCCTTGAGGTACTTATCGAAGAAGCGCTTTTGCAAGGCGACGTTTTGCGGCTGCAGGAAGGTGTGGAAATAAGAGCCGCCCTGCACCTTGAGCCATTTCTCGGCCGACGAAATGCCGACGAAGCCGCCGATCGTGCCGCGCAAATGCAGGCCGAGACCGCCCCAATTCGCCACCACCAGAGTCGGCAGGTCGATCTTGCCGAGATCGGGCGTGCGCGATTGGTACCAGGCATCGTTGAGCGGATGCGCCAACAGATCGTTCACGTAATCGGCCCGGTTCGCTTCGAGCTGTTCTTTCGTCAGGCTCGCCGGTCCGGTCGTACGCACGCCGGTATAGATGTCGTGATAGGGGCATTCGGGATTGCCGTGCTGGTTGCGCAACACGCTGTTGCGCCACCAGCGGCCGAGAAATCCGCCGGCATAGATGCCGTCGGCGCGGGTGCGGTCGCGATAGAAATCATAGGTTCCCTGCCAAGGCAGCAGCGCCGTGAGATGCGGCGGCTTCAACGCTGCGACGCTCCATTGTCCGGCCGCGTAATAGGAAATGCCAAGCAACCCGACTTTGCCGTTGCTCATCGGATGCTGGCCGGCCCATTCGATCGCGTCGTAGAAATCGCGGAATTCCTCGGGCGAGTTCGGCGAGAGTTTCCCCGGCGACTTACCCGCGCCGCGCGCATCCACCTTGATGACGATATAGCCATCGGGCACGAAACATTCCGGGTCGGGCGTCTCGAACACCAGATGCTTGCAGGACGAAGCGGTGAGAATTTCCGGATAATGCTGGGTCAGCGTGTCCCACGCCTCCGACATCATCTCTTTGAGCGGCACGTCCTTGCCGTAGGGACCGAAGGTCATGAGAACCGGGAATCGCCCCTCGGCCTTGGGATGGAAGAAATTGGCGCGCAAGAGCGTGCCGTCGCGCATCGGTATGGCGATGTCGGTCTCGACGACCATCTCGTAGCGAGGCGAAGTCATGGCGTGTCTCCCTTTTTCGCAAGCTATTTTGCTACATCTTGCGGCCGGCGCATAGACGGCTGAAACGGTTGGGCGTCGGCGATCATGCCGCAGCGCCGCAGCGTCAATGCTCGATCAGCAGCTTGAAGAGCCGGTGGCGATGCGTGAGAAACACCGGGTCCTCGCGGGTCGTCAGCTGATTGCGCGGGCGGGAGAGGCCGACATCGATGGTCGCGGCCACCCTTCCCGGATTGGGCGCGAGCGCGACCACGCGGTCGCCAAGATAGATCGCTTCTTCCAAATCATGGGTGATGAAGACCACGGTGACGCCGCGCTCGGCGGCGAGGCGCGAGATCTCGTCCTGTAAGGTTTGCCGGGTGAGCGCGTCGAGCGCGCCGAAGGGCTCGTCCATCAGCATCACCCGCGGCTCCTGCGCGAGGCAACGCGCGATCTGCACGCGCTGCTGCATCCCGCCCGACAATTGTCCGGGAAAATATTCTCCGACCGCGCTGAGCCCCATCCGTTCGAGCAGCGCGTAAGCGCGGTCGCGGCGTTCGCCGCGCGCGATGCCCTGTGACTCATAAGCCAGCGCGACATTGGTCCAGACGCTGCGCCAGGGGAGAAGCGAGCGGCTGTAATCCTGAAACACGATCGCGCGCTCGCGCGAGGGGCCGAGGATCGGCTTGCCCTCGGCCAAGAGCTCGCCCGAGGATTGGCGCATTAGCCCTGCGAGCAGGCGCAGCAGCGTCGTCTTGCCGCATCCCGAGGGGCCGACGATGGTGAGGAATTCGCCGTCCGCGACGTCGAGATCGATGCGGTCGAGCACCAGATGCGGGCCGAAGGCCATACTCAATTGCCGCGCTTGCAACGCTCCTTGCGTCATCGGGAAATCGACCGTGGCGGTTTTACGGCGCGATCAGCTTGTCGAGCGGCGGGGGTTCATGGATGAGACCGACCTGCTTGCTGACATCGGCGTAGAAGGCGAGGTCGTCCTTGGTCACGGCGAGCGAAAAATCCGGTATTTTCGGCGACGCGAAGCCGAGCCACTTTAGCTGAACCGATTGGAACTCGTCCGGGTTCTTTTTCAGCTCCGCGATGCCGTCGGCGAGCGCGGCGCGAAAGCCCTGAACGGCGTTGCCATGCGCGGCAATCCAGTCTGCCTTCGCCATCCAGATCGCGGCGACCACGTCGGGATTGAGATCGCCGAAGAAATCGCGAACATTGACGCCGGTGCCGTCGCTCAGAATCCGCGTGCGAAACGGCTCCAGCACGATCGCCGCGTCCAAGGTTCCGGCGGCGAGCATGTCGTGCATCTGAGGGAAGACTGCTTCGACGAAATTGACCTGGGCGGGCGAGACGTTGCGGTCCATCAGCCATTTGCGGAAGGTGATGTCCATCGCGCTGTTGAAGCCGGGGACGCCGAGCCTCTTGCCCTTCAGATCCGCCGCTTCCTTGACGTTGGCGGCGGGCCGCGCGATCAGGCTGACGATGGGGTCTTCCTTCTTCAGCCGCGACACCGCGGCGATGGCGACGAAATCGAGCCCGCTCTCATGGGTCACGAGCAGCATCGGCGGCGTGCCCATGCCAATGTCGAGGCTGCCCGCGACCAGCGCGCCCGGTACGTTCGAGGCCAGCGCTATCTTCACCATGGTCACATCGAGACCGTGATTCTCGAAATAGCCCTTGTCCTTGGCGATATAGGCCGGCGCGAAATCGGCAACCGGAATGTAGCCGACGGATATCTTCGTTAGATCCGCCGCGTTGGCACTGGACGCACAGGCCATGCCGAGCATGACGCCAAACAGCGCAACAAGCCTCGGCCTCATCGCGATACCTCCCCCAGACGATCGCGGAAAATCCGCATGATTTCGGGCAATTGGCCCGTTTGCTCGGCGGGCAGATTGCTTGACTGGGTCGGTGCCGTCAAGCACTCTGCCGCAGCGAGCACGCGCAATCGAGTGACGGATGCGAGGGAGGAAAAAATGGCGCTGCAAATCCGGCGGATCGTCACGGGCCACAACGCTCAAGGGAAGTCGGTCTTCATCATGGACGGAGATGTTGCCGTGCCGAGCGGGCGGCGAATTGCGGCCGGTACCTCGGTCGTGGAGCTGTGGCAAACCGACACGACGCCGGCTGACAATAGCGGCACGAAAGACCCGACGGATCATCCCTACCGCCTGCCGCCGCCGCCCAATGGCAGCGTGTTCCGGGTCGTCGAATATCCGCCCGATAAGGAGCGCTTTGCCGCAATGAGCGCCCAGGAGTGGTCGGCCGATGCCCAGCGTCAAGGCTATAGCCGCGATGCCGGCAATACGCGTCATGCTGGCTTCCACAAGACCGATACGATCGACTATGCGATCGTGCTCGAAGGCGAGATCTACGCCTTGATGGACGAGGGCGAAAAGCTCATGAAGACCGGCGACGTGCTGATCCAGCGCGGCACCAGCCACGCCTGGAGCAACCGTGCCGACAAACCGGCGCGGGTGGCGTTCATTCTGATCGACGCCAAGCCGGTTTAGCCGAGCAATGATTGCACGCGATACGAGGAGAGTGCTGAACCCATGAGTTTTCTTATCCAGTTTCCGCGCGTGCATCTCGATTTCGGTGCGGTGAAGGCGCTGCCGGTCGAATTGGCGGCTTTGGGAATGACCCGGCCGCTCTTGCTGACCGATCGCGGGCTGGTCAAATGCGGCATGCTCGCGCGCGTGCAGGCCACGGTGGCCGGCCGCAACGACATCGTCGTCTTCGACGAGGTGCCCGAGAACCCGACCGTCGCCGGCGTCAACCGTGCCATCGACCTCTATCGCCGCGAAGGCTGCGACGGCGTCGTCGCCTTGGGCGGCGGTTCGGTGATCGATACCGCCAAGGCGGTGGCGGTTTTGGCGGGGCATCCGGGTCCGATCGAGGATTATCTCGGCCGCGCGGATGTCATCACGCACAACGTCGCGCCGCTGATCGTGCTGCCGACCACCTCGGGGACGGGGAGCGAAGCCTCGCGCGGTGCCGGCATCCATGCCGACGCGACGAGCCGCGCGACCGGCCTCAACAGCCACTACATCGTACCGAAAGTCGCGATCTGCGATCCCAATCTCACCGTCAGCCTGCCGCCGCTGCTGACCGCCGGCACGGGCATGGACGCGCTGTCGCATTGCGTCGAAGGCTTTCTCACGACCGCGGACAATCCGCCGGCCAAGGCGCTCGCGCTCGACGGGGTGCGTCATGTTGTCGCTTTCATCGAGCGCGCCGTGAAGGACGGCAAAGACCGCGAAGCGCGCAAGGCGATGATGGTGGCGGCGCTCGAAGGCGGCATGGCGATCCATATGGGGCTTGGCTCCGGCCACGCCATCGCCAACGCGACCGGCGATCAGGGCCTGCATCACGGCATGATGGTGACCATCGCCATGCCCACCGTGCTGCGCGGCCTGCAGAAGCACGTGCCCGAGAAGCTGAGTGTCCTCGCCGAGGCGCTCGGGGCGAAGCCCGGCGAAAGCGCGGCGGACATCGTCGAAGCGCTCAATGCGCGGGTCGGCATCGTGCCCAATCTGCGCGCGCTCGGCTACCGGGGCGGCGATTTCGACGACATGGCGCAGGATTGCGCCAAGAGCCATTTTCTCGGCCGCAGCCCTTATCGTCCGAGTGTCGCCGAATTCAAGACCATGTTGGAAACCGTGATCGGATGACGAACGCGCTGATCTATCTCACCATGCTGCCCGAGGCGGAGCGCAAGCGCTGCCATCAATTCGTCGCCGGCGAATTCCCTCAGTTGAAGGTCGATCTCGCCGAAAAGCTTTCCGAGATCGATTCCGCCATCGGCGAGGCCGAGATTCTCATCACCTTCGGCGCGCATCTGGGCCTCGATGCCGAAAATATCCTCGGCAGGGGCAAGAAGCTCAAATGGGTGATGGCGCTGGGTACCGGTGTCGATCACATCACCGACGTGCCGGCGCTGCGGTCCGAGGCGATGGTCACGAACATGCACGGCATGCACGGCGTGCCGATGACCGAGTCCGCGATTCTCTCGATGCTGGCTTTGGCGCGCGAAATGCCGCGCATGCTGCACAACCAGGACAAGTGCTATTGGGAGCGCTATGGCGCGCGCCTGCTCTACGGCAAGACGGTCGGAATTTTCGGTATCGGCGCAATCGCCGAAGTGCTGGGACCGGTTTGCAAGGCTTTCGGCATGAAGGTGGTGGGTATTTCCTCGGCGCAGCGGCCGGTGCCGGGCTTCGATAAGATCTATCCGCGCAATCAACTCGCCGAGGCGGTGCGCGGGATCGATCACTTCGTCATCCTCACGCCATTGACGCCGGAAACGCGCAACATCGTCGACGCCAAGGTACTGGCGGCAATGAAGCCGAGCGCTTTTCTTATCAACCTCGCGCGTGGCGGAATTGTCGACGAGGATGCGCTTGTCGCGGCGCTGCGTAGCAAGCAGATCGCGGGCGCGGCGATCGACGTCTTCGTCCAAGAGCCTTTGCCGGCGGATCACCCCTTCTGGGGCATGGACAATCTTATCCTGTCGCCGCATATCGGCGCCTTCAATGCCGACTACATGTCGCAGGTTCTGCCTTACGTGAAGGAAAACTTGACGCGGTATCTCGCGGGCGAGATCGACCAAATGGTCAATGTCGTGAGGAAAGGAACCGGTCATGGCACGTGAATTGGGCAAAGTGCGCGTCAATCCGCCGTTCCGCGCCGACCATGTCGGACGCTTCACCGCCGAGGATGAAGAGCGCAAGCATGCCCATCTGGTCAGCGCCGCCGGGCAGATCTGGAAATGATCTTGCGCTGCGTGGCGCCGGACGAGGAAGAGACCCATGGCTGAACAAATACGCGCGGCGCGGCTTTACGAGCCGGGGAAGCCGTTCAAGATCGAGCACATCGACCTACCCCAGAAGCGGCCGCAGGACGCGCTGATCCGGATCAAGGCTTGCGGCATCATTCCCAATATGAACACGATCGTCGGCGGCAAGTTGTGGCATCACTTGCCGAGCATGCCGGCGATCATGGGTCTCGACGCTGCCGGTATCGTGGTGAAGCCACCCGAAGGCCGCACCGCCGTGAAGGAAGGAGACCGCGTCTACGTCAATCCGTTCTTGTCTTGCGGCGTGTGCATCCATTGCCGCGCCGACATGCCGCTTTTATGCGGCGACGGCGCGTTGCGCGGCTATTTCGGCTTCTCGGCCAAGGGAGCCGAGCTGCTCGCGGAATACCCTTATGGCGGCTTGTGCGAAGTGATCACCGCTTCGGCCGCAAGCCTCGTGAAGCTCCCCGACGAGGTGAGCTTCGAGCAGGGCGCGCGCTGGGGTTATCTCGGCACGTCGTATTCCGCGCTGCGCCGCGGCGGCGTCAGCGGCGCAAGCTGGATCGCGATCAACGGCGTCACCGGCACGCTCGGCGTCGGCGCCGTCATGCTCGCGCTGGCGTTGGGCGCGACGCGCATTCTCGGCTGGGGCCGCAATCGCCCGGTGCTGGAGCGGTTGAAAGCGCTCAATCCGCGCCGCGTCGACACGTTGGCCTTGGGCGAACAGCCGATCGTCGACTGGGTTCATCAGCGCACCGATGGCGCGGGCGTCGATCTTCTGCTCGATTGCACCGGGCGCGGCGGGCCCGCGGCGCCGGTGCTCGAAGCTCAAGGCGCGGTGAAGCGCGGCGGCACGACGATCAATATCGGCGCGCTCGCTGAGCCGCTGCCGCTCAACCCGACGCAATTCATGACCGCGACCAAGCATTATCGCGGCTCGAACTGGTTCACCAATGCCGAAGCGGAGCAGATGGCGGAGATGGCGCGGGTGGGGGCGCTCGATCTCTCGTCCTGGGAATCGCGGATCTATCCGCTCGAAGGCGTGAACGACGCGCTCGCCGATATCAAAGATCGCCCCGGAGGCTTTGCCAATCTCGTGGTCGCACCCGATCAATAGCGCGGCGCGGACTCAACGCCCATAAAGTACCGTCGGCAGCCACAGCGCGATCTGCGGGACCGCGATCAACAGCACCAGCAGGATGAGCGGCGCAAACAGGAACGGGATGATTCCCTGATAGATGCGCAGGATCGGAATATCCGGCGCGCGCGCCTGAATCACGAAGATGTTCATGCCGACCGGCGGATGGATCAGCCCCATTTCGACCGTGACCACCAGCATCACCCCGAACCACACCGGGTCGAATCCGTATTCCGCCACCAAGGGCAGGAACACCGGAACCGTGATAAGGATCATGCCGCCGCCGTCGAGGAAGCATCCCATCACGATGTAGAAGACGATGAGGATAATGATCAGCTCGACCGGCGTGATGTTCCAGCCATGCACCCAGGTGACCAGAACACCCGGCAGCTGGGTTTGCACGACGAAATACGAAAAGATGAAGGCGCTCATCACGATGACGAACAACAGGCAGGTTGTCCGGATCGTGTCCATGAAACAGCGCCACAGTACGGCCGGCGGCAAGCCGCGGCGCATCGTGCCGAGCACGAAGGCGGTGAAGGCGCCGACTCCCGCGGCCTCGGTCGGGCTGAACCATCCGGCGTAAAGCCCGCCGATCGAGATGCCGAAGAGCAGGGCGATCTCCCAGGCGAGCAGCATGTCCTTGAGGCGATCTTTCACGCTTGCCGCCGGCTCCTGCGGCGCCCAGGACGGTTTGATGGCCAAGGTCACGAGCGCCACGAGCATATAGAGACCCGCGAGGATGAGCCCCGGAATGAGCCCTGCCGCGAACATCTTCTGCACGGATTGCTGCGAGATGATCGAGTAGATCACGAACACGATCGAAGGCGGCAACAAGATGCCGAGCGATCCGCCTGCGGCGACCGAGCCGCTGGAAATCCGGTCGTCATAGCCGGAACGGCGCATTTCCGGGATCGCGATGCGCGTCATGGTCGCGGCCGTCGCCAGTGACGAGCCGCAAACGGCGCCGAAGCCGGCGCAAGCGCCGATGGTGGCAAAAGCCTGCGAGCCGCGCGAGCCGGCGAAGATGGCTTTTGCCGCGCGATAAAGCTGTGACGACATTCCCGACTGGGTCGCAAGCTCGCCCATGAAGACGAACATCGGCACAACCGACAGCGAATAATTGGTCGCGACGTCGAAGGGTACCTGGCCGAAAACCGTGAAGGCCTTGCCCCAGCCGTCGACGGCAGCGTAGCCGCAAAGCCCGACAAGGCCCATGGCGACGCCGACCGGGACCCGCAAGAAGATGAGCGAGACCAGGACACCCATGCCGATCAGGCCGATGGTCTGAACCGTCACGGTGCCTTCCCGATATGGCGCAAATGCGCAAACTGCCGCGCGATGACGAAAAAGATGGCGATCAAGGCCACCGCCATGCCGAAGAGAACCGGCAGCCAGATGACGAATACCGGAATAGCAAGATCCGAGGTCACGTCGCCGAAAGCAAAGGTGTCATAGGCCGGGGCGAACATGTGCCACCACAGCAACGCAAGATAGGCGAGCGAGGCAAGCCCGCCGGTCATGCGCAGAACGGCGACGCCGCGCTTGCCGACCAGATGGTCGATCACGTCGACCGTGATATTGCCTTCGACGAAAAAAATCTGCGGCAAGCCGAGGAACACGATGAAGCACAACAGCGCTTGCACCAGATCGAAGGTTCCGATGATCGGGCGATGCAGGAAATTGGAGCGCAGCACGTCGGCGACGACGATCAGCACCATGGCGGCAAGCGCTACCGCCGCAAGTGCCGTCAACCAGCGAACGAAACGCTCGATCCAGCGCAGCGGCATCACGGGAAAGTCGGCAATGTCGGCGCCGGATCCTTGGCGTGCTTGTCGCGCGCGGCCTTGAGCGCGGCAAGATAGTCGCGGCCCGGCAGACCCTTCGCCTCGAGATCGGCGACGGCCTTGTCGGCTATCTGCTGTCCCAGCTCCACGAGCTTCTTCGTGTCTTCCGGAGTCGCTTCGATGAACTGGACGCCGGCCTCGCCCGAGACTTTGCGCGATGCTTCGTTGTCGCGGTCGAACTCGGCGCCGCCCCGCATCGCACCGACCATGCCGGTGCTCTCGTCGATCGCTTTCTTGATGTCGTCGGGCAGCTTGTCATAGCTGTCCTGGTTCATCACCATGGCGAAGGCGACGACGCCGGTGTTCCATTCGGTGGAATATTTCGCGACGTGGTGAAGCTGAAAGGCGGTGACGCCGCTATAGCCCATCATCACGCCGTCGATCGTGCCTTTGTTGAGCGCGTCGCTGACGTCGCCCGGCTGCACGCCGACCGGCGCCGCGCCCAAGGCCTGGATCAATTGCGCGTGAATCACGTCGGGCTGGCGGATACGCAATCCGCTGGCCTCGGCGAGGGTGTGGACCGGTTTCTTGGTCAAGACCGGCAGCGTCGGGCCCGCGAAAAGATAAAGCATCTTCACGCCGGCGAATTCCTTGGTCAGATATTTCGCGTAGGTCTCTTGCAACGAGACCGCCGCGGAATAAGCGGAAGGGAAGAGGCTCGGAAGCTGCGACAGCTCGCTTAGCGGAAACCGGCCCGGCGTCGCGCCGAGCAGGACGAGGCCCATATCGGCGACGCCCGTGCGCACCAAATCATATTGCCGCGGCACCGGCCCCATCTGGCTCGACGGGAAGACGTCGATCTTCACCCGCCCGCCGGATTTGTCCATGATCTCTTTCGACCAACGGGAGATCTCTTCGGTGATCCAATTATCGGGCGGATTGTAATCGGTATATTTGAACTGAAAGCTCGGTGCTTGCGCGCCAGCCGGATTCAAACCCGCCGCCGTGACGGCCAGGGCCGTAAATGCGGCGATCCTTGCCAATTTCCCGAAACACATATTTTCCTCCCCCATCGGGCTTGGCCGGCGCAAACCGACACCAAGCGTGTGGCAGTGTGTTGGACGGCGCTGCGCGGGTCAAGCCTTGGCTTTGACGCAGTGCCGGCGTTGACGGCCGCGTATCAGCGCAAGGGAGGGCCGCGTTGCGTGGCCGGCTTGACGCTAACCTATGGCGACGGGTAGATGTCGCGGCGATGACAAGTCCGTTGAAGGGTATCCGGGTTCTCGAAGTCGGCCAGTTCATCGCCGGTCCCTTTGCGGGCATGCAGCTTGCGGATCTTGGCGCCGAAGTCATCAAGGTCGAGCGTCCGGGCGAGGGCGACCCGTTCCGAACCTTCGGGGCCGGCGGCGGCGCCCAGGGCTACAGCTCCAATTTCACCGCCTTCAACCGCAACAAGCTCAGCATCGCGCTGCATCTAGCCGATCCGCGTGGGCTGAAGACCTTTCTGCGTCTGGCGAGCCGGGCCGATGTCGTGCTCGAGAATTTTCGCACCGGCGTCATGAAGCGGCTGGGTATCGACTACGACGCTTTGCGCGCGGTCAATCCGCGCCTCGTCTTCTGTTCGATCGCGGGCTTCTCCGAGGACGGGCCGTTTGCCGGACAGCCGGCCTATGACACGATCGGCCAGGCGCGGTCGGGCATTCTCGGCATGTTCGTCGAAAAGGACGATCCGCGCATGCGCGGCCCGACGATCTCCGATCAGATCACCGGCATGCAGGCCTGCAGCGCGGTGATGGCGGCTTTGTTCGAGCGCGAGCGCACCGGCAAAGGCGCGCGGGTCGAGATCACCTTGCTCGAAGCGAGCATGTATTTCATGCCGGATTCCTTCACCGCCTATACGCAGGGCGGCGTGGTGATGGGGCCGCAGACGCGCGCGGCGATCTCGCTGGCCCTGACTTTCGACTGCGCCGACGGGCTGCTCGCCTTGCACCCGTCTTCAACCGAGAAATTCTGGCGCGGCTTGCTGGCGGCCTTGGAGCGCACCGATATTGGCGCCGATCCGCGCTTCAGCGATCGGCCGGGCCGGATCAAGAATTTCCAGGCCCTGATCGAGACTCTGCGCCCGGTCTTCGCGCGCAAGACGCGCGCTCAGTGGATGGAGGCTTTGTCGGCGCATGATGTCCCTAGCGCGCCGGTCCATTCGATTCCCGAGGCGATGGAAGATCCCGAAGTCCGCCATCTCGGTCTCTTTTACGGTTACCAGCATCCGCGTTTCGGCGCTTTGACCGGCATGCACCGCTCCGCGCGAATCGATGGCGAGCGCGAGACCGATCCGCTTCCGCCGCCGGCGCTGGGCGAGCACACCGATCGCGTTCTCCGCGAAAGCGGCTTCACGCCCGCGGAAATCGTCGAGTTGCGCGCGGCGGGAATCGTCTAAGCACGATCTTCCGGCTAACGGACGACAAGCGTCGCGCGCGATGGATACGTGTTCTCACCGATGCGGCAAATTGGCGCGAAGCTGAGCCAGATCAAAACGTGATCGGGCCGTCTGGGGAAAATGCGCGTCATGGAACACGACCCGCGCTCGGAATCTCCGCTGCTATGATCTTCATCGTCGACGACGACAGCGCAGCCCGCGATTCTCTCCGTTGCCTGCTGGAATGCGAAGGCGTTGAGGTCGAGGATTTTGCGTCGGCCGAGGCTTTCCTCGCTGCCCTTCCGCAGACCGAGAAGGGCTGCCTGATCGTCGACGTCAAAATGCCCGGCATGAGCGGGCTCGACCTGCTCGAGAAGCTACGCGGCGACGGCAGCCAATTAACCGCCATCGTCGTCAGCGGCCTGCCCAGCGCGGCGACGAAACAGCGGGCCGAACGCGCCGGCGCGACGTTCCTCGAAAAGCCCTTCAACGAACCGGGGCTCGCGCAGCTGCTCCGCCAGACGCGCATCAGCGCCTAGAGCGTCGCTCGCAATTTTTCGAATTTTAAGAGAGTGATATTGCAAGCCGGCCGTTTATGCGGCCGGCTGCTTGTGACACGATAGGCGCCGGTCAGGCGGCTTGGCGAGCGGTCCGAACGAGATTGACGCCGCCGTCGCGCCACAGATCGAGGCTGACGATTCGCTTGCCCTTCTGCGCCCGACGCGAGCTGAGGACGGTGAGAACGTAACGCCGCCTTCCTTGCAGCCAGTGCAGGTCGTCGCCGATCTCTTCGGTCTCGGGCACGCGCCGCAGCATGGCGATCAAGTGGTCGAGCTCTTGAAGGTCCCGCGTCAATTGCGGGGTCGTCAAAACCGTCTGGCGGCAGACGGGCCCTGGATCGCTCATTCAATACCCCAAGGTAAGCTGATAGCCCGAGGGAACCGTGGCGAGCGCGTTCGGCATGAAATCTTGGGCGCGGACGATGGCCATCGTCATCACCATGAAGGCGAGGAGAACGGCGACAGCGGTGAGGCCGTCATTCAACCGCGCGCAGAAGCTTTCGAGATCATGGGCGAAAGTGAGCAGGTTGCGTTTCATGATCAATCTCATCGCAAGGTAAACATCAACGCGAAAAAAATATTGCACCCTTCGTGTTTAAGTTTGATTTACGTCAATCGCGACGATGCCGGTGACTACGTAAGTGCTATTACGCATGGCCGTCCTGGCCGCATGCGGGGAGAGCGCGCATTGGCGCCTTGCCGCCGATCCCCCGTCGGCGAGATATTTTTGGGACGGGTTTGATCTAGATCAACATCCTCGCGCCGCGTTCGTGATCTAAGGATGGCATCGCGCAGCCGCGCGATACCTCCCTACGACTTGGGCCCCGCCTGCGAATGCACGCGGGGCTCTCTTTATTTCAGCCGCGACATTCCGTCGCTGCTGGCAATCCCCGCCGATTGGCATCTTCGCCGCTTCGTGCCAGGATTCCGGCGATAAGGGAGCATGCAATGCCGAAGCCGGAACCCACACCGCCTTTGCCGCGGCCTTTGAGCCATCGCCGCTACGAAAGCGTTCTTCTCAAGCTGCAGATCGAACTGGTCAAGCTGCAGCGTCACGTGATCGGGCGCGGACAGCGCGTTTTGGTGATTTTCGAGGGTCGCGATGCGGCGGGAAAAGACGGCACGATCAAGCGCATTGTCGAGCATCTCAGCCCGCGCGAAACCCGAGTTGTGGCGCTCGGCCCGCCGACGGAGCGCGAACAACGCTCGTGGTATTTTCAGCGCTACGTGTCCTATCTGCCTGCCGCGGGCGAAATCGTGTTGTTCAACCGCAGCTGGTACAACCGCGCCGGCGTCGAGCGCGTCATGGGCTTCTGCAGCAAGGCCGAGACCGAGGAATTTCTCGAAATGGCGCCGAATTTCGAGACGATGCTGGTTCGCGCCGGCATCACCCTCGTCAAATATTACCTCGATATCTCGAAGCGCGAGCAGAAGCACCGACTCGCCGATCGGCGCAAGGATCCGCTGAGCCAGTGGAAGCTCAGCCCGATCGACGTCAAGGCGCTGAAGCTATGGCACGCTTACAGCAAGGCGCGCGACCGCATGCTCGAGCGCACCCATGTGGTTGCGGCGCCATGGACGATCGTGCGCGGCGACGACAAGGATCACGCGCGCCTCAACGTCATCCGCGACCTGTTGTGGCGGTTGGAATATCCCGGTCGGACCGCCCGCCTGCACCGGCCCGATCCGGCGGTGGTGTTTCCCTATGACGTCACCTGCCACGAGCGGGCGCTGATAGCGCCTTGATATAAATCAAGGAGCGCGTTTTTTCGGCGATGCAGTCTACCGCTTCCACGAGGGAGAGGGAGACAATCATGACATCGGGCGAAACCGCTTATTTGGTCTTGGTCGTAGCCGCCACATTGATTTTCATCGTCACTTTGGCGGGGGTTTCCTGGTGGACGAGTCGGCGCTAGACCAGATGGATGGCGCCAGGCGATCAAAGCGAGGTCCTTGAGTTCCTTGGCCGCGGCGAAAGCCACGGGCGGCCTGGCGAGACGCCGCAGCGTATCGATACCCACGCCTCGATCGTGTTTCTCATCGGCGATCGCGTCTTTAAGCTGAAACGCGCCATCGACTTCTCGTTTCTCGATTATTCGACCGTCGCTGCGCGCGAGCGCTGTTGCCGCGCCGAGCTGGCGCTCAATCGCCGGACCGCGCCGGCGCTGTACCTCGCCGTGCGCGCGATCACGCGCCGGGTCCAAGGCGGCCTCGAATGGGACGGCGCCGGCGCGGTGCTCGATTGGGTGGTCGAGATGCAGCGTTTCGATGAAGCCGGGCTCTTCGACCATTTGGCGACCGCGGGAGAGCTGACGCCGCCCTTGCTGATCCGGCTTGCCGACGCGATTGCCAAATTCCATGGCGAAGCCGAGGTGACACCTCAATTCGGTGGCGCCGGCGGGATCGCCGACGTGATTGCCGATAATCACAACAACCTTTTGTCGGGCTGTCCGCCGCTCGTGCCGCAAGAGGTGGAAGCGCTCGCGGTCGAATCGCGGGCTGCGCTCGACCGCGTGCGCGCGCTGCTCGATGCCAGGCGCGCGCAAGGCAAGGTGCGACGCTGTCACGGCGATCTCCATCTGCGCAACATCTGTCTCTTCGCGGGCGAGCCGACTTTGTTCGATTGCATCGAATTCAGCGATGCGATTGCGTGCATCGACGTGCTTTACGATCTTGCTTTTTTGCTGATGGATCTCGAGCATCGCGGTCTGCGGCGCCTGGGCAATCTCGTCGTCAACCGCTATCTCGACCGGGCGGAGGAGATGTCTGGGCTTGCCGCCTTGCCGTTGTTTCTCTCGGTGCGGGCCGCCGTGCGCGCCAAGGTCGCGGTCGCCTCGCTGCAATTTCATCCCGTCGAGGCGGCCGCCGATGCCAAAGCCTATCTCGATCTCGCGCGCTCTTTGCTGCGTCCGGCCGCGCCGCGCCTGCTTGCGATCGGCGGCTTGAGCGGCACGGGGAAGTCGACCATCGCGGCGGGTCTGGCGCCCGATTTCCTGCCCGCGCCCGGCGCGCGGATCATTCGCAGCGACGTGTTGCGCAAATCGCTGATGAAGGTCGCGCCCGAGACGCGCTTGCCGCAAGAGGCCTATAGCGAAGAGATGAGCGCGCGCGTCCGCCAAGCCATGCTGGCGCAAGCACAGGCCGGCCTTGCGGCGGGCTATACCGTCATCGCCGACGCCACGTTCATGGCTGATGTCTGGCGCGAAGGTATTGCTCAAATCGCCCGCGCGGCCGGCGTGCCCTTTATCGGCCTATGGCTCGATGCGCCCGCGCCGGTTCTGATGCAGCGTATCGCGCAACGCAGCGGCGACGTTTCGGATGCCGATCGGGAGGTCTTGAGCCGCCAATTGCAAGCCGATCTCGGTACCATCGATTGGCAACGGGTCGATGTCAGCGGCGAGATTGCCGGCTCGATCGACGCCGCGCGGCAAGCGCTCGGGCGGATTACGGCTTGACCTGAACCCCGGCGGCAAGCGCCATGCGCACCAGCTCGGAGAGGCTATGCGCCTCCATCTTTTCGAGCACGCGGGCGCGATGCACTTCGACCGTGCGCGGCGAAATGTTGAGGTCGAAGGCGATCACCTTGTTCTGCTTGCCGCGCACCAATTCCTCGAACACGTCGCGCTCGCGCGGTGTCAGAAGCGCGATGCGCGCACGCGCCGTTTCGCCGGCGGCGTCGCTCGCCTGCTGCTCGGCGAAGCGCGATTGCGCCAGCCGGATCGAGGCGAGAATCGCATCGTTGGTGAAGGGCTTTTCGATGAAATCGACGGCCCCCGCTTTCATCGCGCGCACGGCCATCGACACGTCGCCATGCCCGGTCACGATGATCGTCGGCATGTTGACCTTCATCTTGCCCAAGCGCTCTTGGAGCTCGATGCCGTCGATTTCGGGCATGCGAACGTCCGAAATCACCACGCCGGGAGTGAGCGCGTTAACGCGTTGGAGGAATTCCAAGGCCGAGGCGAAGGTCTCCGGGGCGAAGCCTGAGGCTTCGAGTTGCAACGCGAGCGAATCACGAACCGCATCGTCGTCGTCGATAATGTAAATCTGCGTTTCAGCCGTCATCCGGTGACCCTAGAACGAGGGCGCGAATCTGCGCAAGCTGAGGTCAAATGACAAGCCTTTTCAGAGGCTTGGGCTATCGGCCCAGCGCCTGCGGGCGCTTTGTCGCCGGTGGGTACGTGGAACCCCTTACGCACAATTGCGAATTTCGAGGGAGGGGGGGGTGCGGTTAATCATCACACCAAGACGAACCGCAGCAAGGAGCTCACGCCATGCCCGCCACCGCCACTCTGCGCCACGAACCGAGCCGCGCCACTGCGATCGCTGCATCGTTTCCTGCCAAGCGCCTCGACGGGCTGGCGGCTCTCGATCGCGTCGGAACCGTCGTCGCCGTCGGACGCGAGCAGTCCCTGTTCTTCGAGGGCGATCGTGCCGAATGCTATTTCAAGGTCATGAAGGGGTCGGTCCGCGGTTGCAAGCTCCTTGCGGACGGGCGGCGCCACATCGGCGATTTCTACTTGCCGGGCGATTTCATCGGTCTCGATGCCGATGAGAGCTACTCCTTCTCCGCCGAGGCGGTCACGGATACGACGCTGGTTCGCTATGCGCGCCGCAAAGTCGACGCGCTGATCGCGGAAGAGCCGCGGGTTGCGAGGTCGTTGGTCGATCTGATGCGCGGCGATCTGTCGAATGCGCGCGACCGCTTGGCGCTTCTCGGCCACATGACGGCCATGGAGCGGATCGCATCCTTCCTGCTCAATCTCGCGAATCGCTTCGACGACAAACATATCGAGCTGCCCATGACGCGTACCGACATCGGCGATTATCTCGGCCTCACCATGGAAACGGTCAGCCGAGCCTTCAGCCAGCTCAAGAATGACGGCGTCATCACGCAGCACGGCGTTCACGAAGTCGCCATCGCCGACCGGGTCGCGCTCGAGGCCCTGGCTCAAGCCGCCTGATCGTCGTGATCCGTCCTTCGGTTGGATTCGACGTTGGGACAGCAGACTCTGGGCGAGAAAGGCGGAACGGAGCAATGACCTCGCATTATCACGCCGTCGTTTGGCTCGATCACCACGAAGCCCGCATCATTCACTTCAATGCCGATGCGGCGGCCGAGGAAGTGGTTCGCCCGATCAATCCGCCGCGGCACCTTCGTGCCAAGGCAGGCAGCGCCTCCGGCACGCATGTTTCCGACGAGCCCGAATTCTACCGCGAGGTCGCTGCCGCGTTTGACGACGCCAAAGCGGTATTGCTCGCCGGGCCTTCGACCGCCAAGACCGAATTCGTGAAATATCTTCACCAGCATTCGCCGCAAGCACTCAAATCCGTTGCGGGGATCGAGACGCTTGCGCGCGTCACCGATCATCAACTGCTCGCCGAAGCCAGGCGGTATTTCGCGAAGGCCGACCGCATGCGGTCGCAGATAGGTTAGCGCAGCCTCTTTTTCGGGGTTCAACCGCCGCGGCGCAGCGGAAATGCGCGGCGCTTTGTGGGTAGGCCAGCCCGTCATGTCTCGAATCACCAGGCTTAGCGCCATCAGCATCGTCGTGACCGCCGTCTTGGCCGGTATTGTCGTCGCGGCACATGGCGCGTCCTGGTTCGGCGGCGCGGCTGCGGATCCCGTGATCCTCGTCTCCGGCAACATCGAGGCGCATGAAAGCGTCCTCGCTTTCAAGACGGTGCAGTCGCGGATCGTCGAGCTGCCATTCAACGAAGGGCAAGCGGTGAAAGCCGGCACCTTGTTGGCGCGGGTGGAAGACGCCGATTACCGGCAACAGGTCGCGATTGCGCAGGCCGCGCTCGAAGTGCAGCATCGCCAGCTTGCGAGCGCCGAGCAAAATGTCGAGGCCGCGCAGAAGACCGTGATCAGCGACCAGGCCGATCTCGCGCAGAAGAAGCTCGATTATCAGCGCAATCAGGATCTCTGGACCCGCGGCAACGCCTCGGCCCAAGCGCGTGACCTGTCGCGCACGGCGATGCGGCAATCCTCGGCCGCGCTGGAGCGCGATGAGGCACTCGCGCTCGGCGCGCAGCGCAACGTCGAGCTTGCCCGCGCGAACATCACGAGTGCCGAGGAATCGCTCAAGATGGCGCAGATCGTGCTGGGATATACGACCTTGGTCGCGCCCTTCGACGGTGTGATCCTGGTGCGCCAGGCGGAGTTGGGCGAGATCGCCGTGGCCGGCACGCCGATCGTCACCCTTGCCGATCTCGACCATGTCTGGCTGCGGGCGTATGTCAACGAGCCCGATATCGGCAAGGTCCGTTTTGGCCAGGCCGTCACCGTGACCACCGACACCTATCCCGGAAAGAAATATCCGGGTCGCATCGGCTTCATTTCGCAGAGCGCGGAATTCACGCCGAAAAGCGTCGAGACCCATGCCGAGCGGGTAACCTTGGTTTACCGCATACGCATCGATATCGACAATCCGACGCACGAGCTCGTGCCCGGCATGCCGGCCGACGCGACGATCGAGGCGCTGCCGCCGGGCACGTCATGATTCCCGCCGCAGGCGCCGCGATCGAGGTCGCCAATCTTTCCAAGCATTTCGGAGATCAGGTAGCGCTCGAACGCATCAGCTTCGCCGTCGGGCGCGGCGAAATCTTCGGCGTCGTCGGGCCGGACGGCGCGGGCAAGACCACCGCGATGCGGCTCTTGGCTGGCGTGATGCGGCCTGATGGCGGCAGTGTCGCCATTGACGGCGTCGATGTGGTCGCCGATCCCGAGCGTGCCAAGCGTCACATCAGTTACATGCCGCAGCGCTTCGGCCTCTACGAAGACCTGACGGTGGCCGAAAACATCCGTTTTTTCGCCGATCTCTTCGGTGTGTCGCGCAAGCTGCGGGACGAGCGCATGGAGCCGCTGTTGGCGGCCTCCAATATGGGCGCGTTCCGCGGGCGGCTTGCCGGCAAGCTTTCGGGCGGCATGAAGCAGAAGCTGGGACTCATTTGCTCGCTGATCCATGCGCCCAAGGTCGTGCTGCTTGATGAGCCGACCACCGGCGTCGATCCCGTGTCGCGGCGCGATTTCTGGCGCATCCTTTACGGGTTGCGCGAGCAGGGCGTTACCCTCGTCATCTCGACCGCCTATCTCGACGAAGCCGAGCGCTGCATGCGGCTCGCCCTGCTGCACAGGGGCCGACTCGATTATTGCGACACGCCGGCCAGACTGAAGGCGCTGATGCCGGGCCATGTGATCCATGTCGCGTCCCCCGCGTCGCGCGAGGTTCGCACGCTGCTCGTGGGAATGGATGGCGTGCGCAGCGTCCTGCTCGTCGGCGACGGCGCGCATGTCGTGGTGGATGATGCGCCCAAACGCATCCCCGATCTGCGTGCCGCGCTGGACCGGGCGGGCATCGCGGTTTCCGAGATCGTGCAGACAGAGCCCAGCATCGAGGATATCTTCGTGGCCTTGCTCGATCACGAGGGGGCTGCCCCGTGACCGCGCCGAACGAAGCGGCCGCGATCGTCGCCGAGAACGTCGTGAAGCGCTTCGGCCGCTTCACCGCGGTCGATCACGTCAGCTTTGCGATCGCCGCCGGCGAGGTCATGGGCTTTCTCGGCCCCAACGGCGCGGGCAAATCGACCACGATCCGCATGTTGTGCGGCTTGTTACGTCCGAGCGAAGGACGAATGCTGGTCGCGGGCATCGATGTTGCCCGCGATCCCGAAGGCGTGCGGCAGCATATCGGTTACATGTCGCAGAAATTCTCGCTCTATAACGACATGACGGTCGCCGAAAATCTGCGCTTCTTCGGCGGCATCTATCGCGTGCCGCATGCCATCATCGGCGAGCGTATCGCCTTTGCCGTGACCATGGCCGGTCTTTCCGGGCGGGAAAGCGCCCTGGTCTCGACTCTCGCGAGCGGCTGGAAGCAGCGCCTCGCCTTGGGCTGCGCCATTCTCCACCGCCCGCCGATCCTGTTTCTCGACGAGCCGACCTCGGGCATCGATCCGCAATCGCGGCGGCGCTTTTGGGATCTCATCCACACCCTCGCCAGCGACGGCGTCACGGTGCTGGTTTCGACTCACTACATGGACGAGGCCGAATATTGCCACCGCGTGGCGCTGATCAACCAGGGAAAGCTGGTGGCGCTGGGCAGCCCGGCCGAGCTGAAACGCCGCCGCCTCGACGGCGAGATGGTGGTGATCGAATGCGCGCGGCTGGGCGCGGCCATCGCGCTTCTACGCGAGGCGCCGGGGGTGCGCGACGTCGCCGTGTTCGGCAATTCGCTGCATGTCCGCGTCGCCGATGCGGCGCGCGCTCTCGAGGAGCTGCCGGCTTATCTCGCCGCGCATGACGTGGCCGCGGACAGCATCGTCCGCGGCGAGCCGACGCTCGAGGATATTTTTGTCCATCTCGTTGCCGAGGCGCAGGAGGCGCAGCCGGCATGAATTTGATCCGCTTGAAGGCGATAGCGGTCAAGGAGATGCTCCAGATCTGGCGCGACCCGCGCAGCCTGATGCTGGTCTTGCTGATGCCGTTCTTGCAGATGCTGATGCTGGGATATGGCGTCACGCTCGACATCAAGCACGTTCCGATTTGCGTGTTCGACCGCGAAGGCAGCCAGGCTAGCCAGGATTTGCTGAAGCGTTTCGCGGCGTCGGATTATTTCGAGATCACCGCTGTGCTCGCGGACTATCCCGCGCTCGTCAAAGCGGTCGATGTCGGACAGTGCCGGATGGCGGTGGTCGTGCCCAATGACTTCTCGCTGCGACTCAACGACAGCGGCGCAAGCTCGATCCAAGCGATCGTCGATGCCACCGACGACAACACGGCCAATATCGCCATCAACTACGCTCAGGCCGTGATTGCCGGCTATTCGAGCGAGATCCAGCTCGACGCCCAAGGCCGTCGCGGACAGGTTGCGGCGAATGTGCCGGTCGTCGTCCAGTCGCGCGTTTGGTTCAACGAGGATCTGTCGAGCCGCAACTTCATTATTCCCGGCGTGGTCGCGATGGTGATGGCGCTGGTGGGCTCGCAGCTCACTTCGCTCACGATCGCGCGCGAGTGGGAGCGCGGCACGATGGAGCTGCTGGTGTCGACGCCCGTGACGCCGATGGAGCTGCTGCTCGGCAAGCTCGTGCCTTATCTCGGCATCGGCCTGCTCGATGCGGCTTTCTGCCTCTCCATTGCCGTGTGGTGGTTCGACGTGCCGTTCCGTGGAACGCTGTTTACGTTGTTCATGACCTCGACGCTCTTTCTGATCGTGGTGCTGAGCATCGGCTATCTGATTTCGGTGCTGATCCGCAACCAGGTGGGCGCCAGCCAGATCGCGCTCGCCGTGACCTTGCTGCCGACCAACATGCTGTCGGGATTCATTTTCCCGATCGACCAAATGCCCAACGCGCTGCAGGCCATCACCTATCTGGTGTTCGGCCGCTATTACATCACGATCCTCAAATCGGTGTTCCTCAAAGGCTCGGGCATGGTGGATTTGCTCGGCCCGATCGCGGCCCTGGTGATCTATGCCGCGGCGACGGCATTCCTTGCCGCACGCGCTTTCCGCAAAAGCCTGGATTAGCGCGATGTGGGGACGCATCTATCATATCCTGCTCAAGGAATTCATCGAGCTGCGGCGCGATAAATGGTCGCTGGTGCGGCTGCTCGTGCCGATGCTGCTGCAGATGGTGCTGTTCGGCTACGCGGCGACTTTCGAGGTCGCGCATGTCTCGACGGCGGTGCTCGATCTCGATCAAAGCCAGGAAAGCCGCGAACTCATTTCGCGCTTCACCTTCAGCGGCCGTTTCGACATCGTGCGCGTTGCCCAACGCCAGGAACAAATCGACGACGCGATCGACAAAAGCGCGGCCGCGGTGGCGGTCGTCATCCATCCGGGCTTCGCTCGTCTGTTGCGGGGCGGCCAGGGGGCGCCGGTTCAGGTCATTGTCGACGGCACCAATTCCAACACGGCGCTGCTCGCCTTGGGCTATTTCAACCAGATCGCGAACCGCTTTGCCCAGGATTACGCGCTCGATCTGATGCGGCGCACCGGGCGCGCGCCGCAGGCCAAGCTCGTTCAGGTCACGCTCGAACAACGGCCTTGGTACAACCCCGATTTCAACGGAAGGTGGTTTTTCGTGCCGGGGGTCGTCGGCACGCTGATGCTGGTGATGATCGTCACGCTGACAGCCTTCGCAATCGTGCGGGAGCGCGAGATCGGAACGCTCGAGCAGATCATGGTCACGCCGATTCGGCCGATCGAGTTCATTCTCGGCAAGACCGCGCCGTATTTTCTGATCGGGCTTGGGTTGATGGCGATCGTGACGACTCTCGGCGCCTTGTGGTTTCAGGTGCCGTTTGTCGGCAATCCGCTATTGCTGTTGCTGGGAACGTCGCTTTTCCTGCTCAGCACGCTCGCGCTGGGGCTGCTGATCTCGACCCTATGCGCAACGCAGCAACAGGCTTTCGCGTCCAACTTTTTCGTGCTGCTGCCGCTGTTCATCCTGTCGGGCTTCGCGCTGCCGATTTCGAGCATGCCCACCGTTCTGCAATGGTTCACGCTGATCAATCCGCTGCGTTATTACCTCGTCGTCATCCGCGCGACGTTTCTGAAAGCGGTCGGGCTCGATGCGCTATGGCCGGATATGCTGGCGATGGCGCTGATCGGCGCCGGGCTCCTGGCGGTCAGCGTCTTGCGGTTCCGCAAGTCGCTCGACTAATCCCGGTCCGGCGCGACAGCGACGGGGTCAGAACCCGCCGTTCGTGCCGTTGGCGAGGACCGCCGAGTTTTCGACGTCGATCGCCTGTTGATAAAGGTCGGGCAGGCGGACCGTCAGTTCGGCGGCAACAAGAATTGACAGCACCACGGCAACGGCAGCCAGGCCCGCATTGAGCCGCGCGCACACCGCTTCCACGTTCTTGAACATGGCCTCCATCGTCACTCTCCAACACCTTTCTCGACCTGGTCAGGTCTCGCCCTGGCAGGTAGTTCGACCTTGCGGACCCAATACATACTGCACTGCACAAAAATTTCGTTTACCGACCCCGCACTTGCCAATGATTTATTGTCGCAGGAGCCATGACCGAACCGCAGCCGCCCGCCGCTGTGCCCTGCGAAAGCCCTAGAAAGCCGCTGCTCTTAGATTTAAATTTAATTGTTAAACAAATAGTTAGTATTTGTTTTCGGGCATGCAGCCGCTCGCCGTTGCGCCGCTTGGCGCTCGGGAAAAGGATGGCTCGGATCAATCAAAAGCTTGTGTGCAGGCGCAGCAAAGCCGCACCCAAGGCTACGCCGCAGCCGGGAACGCGCTGCGGTGGGCCCCGGCCCCGAGATTCGCGCTTCGTGCTTAGTGCGAAAGAAGGAGGGGCAGCAGGCTCGCGCCCACGACCTCTCGGGTCGCCCCGCCGAACAGGAATTCGCGCCAGGGCATGTGGCCATAGCCGCCCATCACCAACAGGTCGGCATTTGCCTCGCGGGCGGCGGAAAGCAACTGCTGGCCCGGTCCGACGCCCGTCACCGCGGGCACATGGCTATGCTTGGCGGTGATGCCATGCCAGCCCAGATAATCGATCAGCGCCGCCGCGCTTTCCTGGTGCTTTTCGCCGATCGTGATGATCGTGACCGCTGTGGCGGTAGCGAGGAAGGGAAGGGCTGCCGCCATGGCGCGGGTCGCTTCGGCCGAGCCGTTCCAGCCGAGGGCGACGTTGTCCCCGACTTCTCCCGGCGTCTTGGCGGGCGCCAGCAGCACCGGGCGGCCGGAATTGACCAGGGTCTGCTCGACGACGTCGGTATGAGGCTGGTCGATCACCCGCTCGGACCGGCCTAGCACGGTGAGGTCGAAGAAGCGCGCGCGGCGCGAAACCAGGGTCGGGCCATAGCCGGTTTCCTCATGCCAAGCGGCCGAGGCGGCGATCTTGTCCGAGATCTGCTGTGACGGCGCCGCGGTCAGCGGAAGCTGATGTTTTGCCGCGGCGGCGCCGAAAGCCGCCTTGGTCTTGGTCGCGATCGCGTCCGCGTCCTTGATGAAGCGGTCGATGAACTCACCTGACATCGACATGCCGAAGCCGTCGCCGGAATAAGTGAACAAGTCACGCGGATCGGGGCGCGCGTGGAAGCCTTCGAGATGGGCGCCGAAACGCCGCGCGAAGCGGCAAGCGAGCTCGACGGTACCGTCGCTGGCGCTGCCGCCGCTGGCCGCGGCCAAGATCGTCTTGATGGTCATGACGCCCTCCTTCGTAAAACCGACATTAATATAAAGCTTTTCGCATGGCAGGCGCGGGGATTCTTTGACCTGGATCATGCAGGGCACGCGGCGCAGAAGCGAGGAAATGCCCACCGAAACAGAGAAGCTCGGCTAAGATCGCGCAATCGGTCCGCGGCAAACGCGGCTGCCGCCATTCCGAAACGGGGTTGCGGTTCGAAAGGGAGGAAATCGCAATGCCCAGAATCAGTGGGATCACATTGATTGCCGCCGTGGTTTGCTGGCTTGCGTCATTGCCGGCCGCTGCCGCCACCAAGCTCACTTTCATGTATACGGCGGTCAATCAGTTCGTCGGCATCTATGTCGCCAAGGATCAGGGGATTCTCGATCGCCACGGTCTCGACATCGACCTCGTGATCACGCCCAACGGCTCGGTGATTTCGGCGGCGCTGGTCGCGGATTCGGCGCAGATCGGCGGGCCGACGCCGACCGTGCTGCTGCAGGCCAATGAGCAAGGCCTCGACCTCGTCGTCGTTGCCGGTACCGAGGTCTATCCCATCAATGCGCGCGGCGGCGTGCTGGCGGGGGCCGATAGCGGCATCAAAGATGCGCAGGATCTGGTCGGCAAGAAGCTGGCGGTCCCGGGGCTCGGCGGCATCATCGACGTGCTCACGAAGAAGTGGGTTCAGGCGGCCGGCGTGGACTATCGCAAGATCGCCTGGGTCGAAATCGCCTTCGGGCAGATGGGTGACGCGCTGAAAACTCGTCTCGTCGATGCCGGCGCCTCGGTCGATCCTTTCTACAGCCGCGTACTCAATGAGAAGATTGGCTACGACATCGGCTCTTTTTCGGCGGTAGTGCCCGACGGCACCAGCCCGGTCAATTTCGTCGCGACCCGCGCCTGGGCGCAAGGGCACGCCGATGCGGTTGCGGCTCTTCGCACCGCACTCGACGAGGCGATACGCTTTATCAAGGATCCGGCGAACGATGCGGCCGTACGCGCGAGCCTGGCGAAACACACCAAGCTGCCACTGGCCGCGGCGGCGACCTTGGCCATCCCGCAGCATTTCGAGATCCGCGTGCGGCCGGAATCGCTGCGCTTCTGGATCGAGGTGTCGCGCGAGCAAGGCTTGATCAAAGGCAATCCCGATCCGGCGAGCCTCATCGCGCCGTGAGATCTATCGCGGTTCGGGCTTGAACTCGATGATGAGGTTGCGCAACGGCATGTCGCCGATGTTGCGCACGGTGTGAATCACCGGCTCGCGCCAATTAACGATGCTCGGTTGCAAAGGCGCACGCGGCGGATCGAACCACTGATCCAGCATCGGGCCGTTGTTGAGCCGGATTTCGATCCGCTGGCAGTGGCTGTGGCGCGGGCGGATATCGCCCGGATCGAGCCGCTCCTCATAGATGAAGAAGCGCGGCCCGTCATAAGTCAGCAGGTTCTTCGCCGGCGGAATGAGCTCGGGCGGCGTCTTGACCGGCGGATGGCCGGGCTTGATCGCGACTTCGAAAAACGCCGCACCCGGCGGCAGCGCATAGGATTCGCCGGGCGCGAAGACCGCGAACTGGCCGCGCGACAAGGTCTTGGTTGCGCCGCCGGTCGCAAGCGCGAGATCGCCCATTGCCACCACCACCCGGTCGCCGCTCCCCGGCTTGTCGCCTTGCGCGAAAGGCGCGCGGTCGCGGCTCACCAACACGTACTCGTTGTCGAGTGCCACCGGGTTGGGCGGAGGCGCTCCGGCGCTCATTGCCGTCGTCCGCCTACCGATTGTTGTCGCGATAAGCGCCGTCGAAGCGCGGAAAAACCTTCTTCACGTTGCCTTCGAAGATTTTCGCCTTGTCCGCGGCCGAGATCGGCGTCTTGTCGATATAGCGCTTGGTGTCGTCGAAATGATGTCCGGTCTCGGGGTCGATACCGCGCACGGCGCCGATCATCTCCGACGCGAAGAGAATGTTGTCGACCGGAATCACCTTGGTGAGCAGGTCGATGCCGGGCTGATGATAGACGCAGGTGTCGAAATAGACGTTCTTCAGCACCAGCTCGCTGAAGGGCGGACGCTTCTGGTCTTGCGCCAGGCCGCGATAACGGCCCCAGTGATAGGGCACCGCGCCGCCGCCATGCGGAATGATGAAGCGCAAGGTCGGGAAATCCTTGAACAGGTCCGACAGGATGAATTGCATGAAGGCGGTGGTGTCGCCATTGATGTAGTGCGCGCCGGTGGTGTGGAAGTTCGGGTTGCACGACATGCTGACATGGATCATCGCCGGCACGTCGAGCTCGACCATCTTCTCGTAGATCGGATACCACCACTTCTTGTCGGTCATCGGCGGGTCGGTCCATTTGCCGCCCGACGGATCGGGATTGAGATTGCAGCCGATGAAGCCCAGCTCCTTGATGCAGCGCTCCAGCTCCGCAACGGAATTCGCTGGCGAGACGCCTGGCGTTTGCGGCAACTGGCACACGCCGACGAAATTCTTGGGGAAAAGCTTGACGACCCGGTGGATTAGATCGTTGCAGGTCCTGCTCCAGACCTCGCTGGTCTTGCCCGTGCCGATGTGGTGGCCCATGCCGGCGGCGCGCGGCGAGAAAATGGTGACGTCGCTGCCGCGCTCTTGCTGCATCTTGAGCTGGCCGTTTTGAATGGTCTCGCGGATCTGGTCGTCGGTGATCTTCAACGGACCGGGATCGTCATTGCCGGCGATCTGCGCGTCGCGGAAAGCCTGAAGCTCCTTCGGCGCCGTGGTGTAATGGCCGTGGCAATCGATGATCATGCGAAAACCCTCCCTCTTTGTGTGCGATGCTATTGAGCGCGTTCCGCCTTGTCAAACCGACGCGGCCCATTTGGCGCCCATTTCAAGGGCGCGCGGCTGCCCACGCTAGGAGCCGCTTTGCGCTTCTGCTAGCATGACGCGACAGCATCGATTTCCGTCCGGGAGGAGAGAGTATGGTCGAGGTTCCGCGTCTCAATGGGATGATCCGCTGCTTCGAGGAGGGCAAGCCCGCCTTCGGCGCGTTCTGCACGCCCGATGTCGATGCCGCGCTGGCGATGAGCCAAAGCAAATACGACAGCATCATCTTCGAGATGGAACACAATATTTGGGACATCCGCGCCTTGCGCGATTGTCTCCAATACATGCTCAACCGTAAGCAGATCGCCGAGAAGGGCTCGATCGCGCCGCCGGTCACGCCGCTGGTGCGCATTCCGGCGAACGGGAATGAAAAGAACCAGTGGCTCGCCAAGCAGGCGCTCGATGTCGGCGCTTACGGTATCGTCTGGCCGCATGTCGATACGGTCGAGCAAGCCTATAACGCGGTCGCCGCGTGCCGCTATCCGCGCCTCAAGACCGCGCCGCGCTACGAGCCGGCCGGCATCCGCGGGGATTCGCCCGGCACCGCCGCGCGCTATTGGGGCGTGACCAATCAGGAATATTACAAGAAGGCCGATGTCTGGCCGCTCGACCCGAACGGCGAGGTGCTGGTTGGGCTGATGATCGAAGGCGTCGAGGCGGTGAACAATCTCGACGCGATGCTGAGCAAGGTTCCCGGCATCGGGTTCATTCTGGTGGGCGAAGGCGATCTGAGCCAAGAGCTGGGCGTACCGCGGCAATACGAGCATCCGACCGTGCTCGAGCACATTGCGCGCGTGGTCGCGACCTGCAAGAAGCACAAGGTTCCGGTCGGTCACCCGCATGTCGATGCGAAGAACGCCGAGCGCATTCTAGGCGAAGGCTTCTCCTACCTGATGGCGGCGCCGGGCCGTTCCTATGCCGGACTCGACAAAGGCCGTGAATTGGCAAAAAGATAGGATGCGCAGGGAGGGGCACCATGAAGATCACCTATGGCGACTTGCTCGAATGGAAGCGCGGCTTGGAATATCGCGGCGGTACCTTCCATTTCCGCACGCTCATGGAAGGCGAGGAAGGCCAGGTCGATAATTTCCGCCTCGGCCTCGGCAAATCCTCGGCCGATTTCTACTCGCCGCGTCACCGCCACAATTTCGAGCAGATCCGCTTCTGCCTCGATGGCGAGCTCAATTTCGGCCGCGACGGCAAGCTGAGCGCCGGCATGGTCGGCTATTTTCCCGAGGGCGTCCATTACGGGCCGCAGACCCAGCATTCGGGATCGCTTGCTGTGGTGCTGCAATGCGGCGGCGCCAGCGGCAGCGGCTACCCGTCGCGCCAGGAAGTGAAAGGCGCGATGGATGCGCTCGAGCAATTCGGCAGCTTCGAGGAGGGCGTCTATCGTCGCCGCGAAGGCGTGCCTGGCAAGCGCAATCTCGACGGCTTCCAGGCGATTTGGGAGCACATCAATCAGCGGCCCATGGTCTATCCGAAAGGCCGCTACCCGGCGCCGATCCTGATGGACCCGAGCCATTATGCCTGGACCCAGGTCGAGGGCTCGGCCGGCACGGACGAAAAGCTCTTGGGCGTCTTCACCGAACGGCGCAGCGAGGCGCGGTTTCTGCGTTTGGCGCCGAGCGCCAGCTATTACGCGAAGGGCCGCGGGCTTTATTTCGTCGTCTCGGGCGCTGGCAGCGTGTCCGATCAGGACTATCGCGGCATGAGCACCGTCTATCTCAAAAAGGGCGAGCGGGCGATGTTCACGGCAAAGGCGGAAACGCTGATATTCCTCTTCGGCCTGCCCGATCTTTCCGGGCTGAAGCTCGGCGAGCTCAACGGCGCCGCCGCGCCCGACGAAGTCGAAACCGCCGAAGCGGCGGAATAGAACATCGCGGCCGCCGGGGCGGCCGTACAGGGAGGGAACGATGAAGCTGAAGCATGTGCTCGGCGCGGCTGTGTGCTGTGTCATCTGGCAAAGCGCGCCGGCGCGCGCCGCCGACAGCATCCAAATGGGCTTGCTGGGCGCGGCCAACGCGGTCGAATGGCCGTTCTATATCGGCATTCATAAGGGCTTCTTCACCGATGCCGGCGTCGCGCTCGATGTCGTCTATGTGCCGAACCCCGCGGGCCTGGTACAGCAGCTCGCCGCCGGCTCGCTCGACATCGTCGATATCGGCGCGGTCGAGCCGGTCCATGCCGTGTCGCGCGGCGCGCCGGTGGCGATGCTCCGTATCTCCGGCGCGGTCTCGCCCTACGCGGTGATGGCGAAATCGACCATCGCCTCGGTAAAGGATCTGAAGGGCCACACGGTTGTGATCGGCGGTCTTGTCGACATCAACCGCGTCTATCTCGAGCGGATGCTCAAGGCGGCGGGATTGAAGGATGCCGACATCGATATCACCACGATCGGCAACACCGCGGGCCGGTTTGCCGCGCTCAAATCGGGCGCCGCCGATGCAACGATGCTGGCGCCGCCGGTGAATTTCTTCGCCGAAGCCGCGGGTTTCAAGACGATCGCCATGATGATCGACTACACCAAGGACATTCCCTTCGGCGCGACCGACGTCTCGCTGGCCTTTGCCGACAAGCACCGCGACGCGGTGCTGCGCTTCATGGGGGCGCTCGACAAAAGCTTTGCCTGGTTCAACGACGACAAGAACCGCGAGGGCGCGGTCGACATTCTTGCCGATGAGATGAAGACGCCAAATAAGGATGACGTCGCCAAGAGCTACGATTACCTGCGCAAGATCGGTTTCTTCCCGGTCGACGGCACGGTTTCGAAAAAGCGTATCGAGACCTTGATGGACGAAATGACGGCGATCGGCGACACCGAGGGCAAGGTTCCCTTGGAGAAGCTCGTGTTGTCGGGCGTCACCAAGGTCGGGGATTAGGGCTTACGCGAGGCCTAAGATCTTCGCCGGGCGGTCGGCGTCGTGATGTTTCCGTCGGCGTCCGAATGACGGCGCTTACCATAAGATAACAACGCCGTAACGCTGAAAAATAGCGTCGCCGCTGACAAGCGTGGCGCGTTCCGCCATTGCTTGCGCAATAAGCATCCGATCGAACGGGTCGCGATGATGATGTTCCAATCGACCGAGCGTCTCGATATGCGAGAGCTCGATCCCGAGAAGGTCAAAGGAATCGGCCTCGATCGCACCGGCGATATTTTCGGGTGCGCGCAATTTACCGAGGCTGCGCTTGATCGAGATTTCCCATGCGCTCGCGACGCTGAATAGAACCTGATTGGCAGAATCCGAAATTGCCTCTTTCGCGCCCAAGGAAAGCCGAGGCGAACCCGACATCCACCACAGGAAAGCCTGCGTATCGAGAAGAAGCTTCAATGCTCCTTGCCTTCGAAGGCGTCGAGAATCTTGTCCGGCAAGCTGTCAAAATTACGTGCCATCCAAACGCGGCCTTTCCATCGGCCAGGGCGACGCACTTTCGCAGTCCGCCCGACCGGAACGAGCCGGACAAGCGGGCGGCCCGCCTTGGAAACGACGATCTCGTCCCCCTTCAGCGCTCGTTCGACTAAGCGCGAAAGGGTAGACTTCGCTTCATGCATATTGACGATTTTGCGCATAGGCTAAGCTCGATAATTGATTAGCTAATCTAGCTAATTTCCGGCCGCTATGCAACCAGGTGGGCGCGAGATCGAATCGATGATAGGCATCATCCCGCGATCCCCAAAATCCTTGCCGGCGTCGTGCGCGTGATCATCGCGCGGTCGGCCTCGCTGAGGATCGCGCATTCTTTCAAGGTCGCGAAAGGATCGCGCTCGCCTACCGGGTAATCGGTGCCGAAGGTGATACGGTCGACGCCCACCCGCTTCACCAGCGCTTCCAAGACGTCGGCGCCGTAAACGCAGGTGTCGTAATAGAAGTCGCGCAGATACTCGCTCGGCTTCTTCGAGATATTCACGCGGCTCCCTGGATTGTTCTCGAAATTGCGGTCGAGCCGGCCAATGTAATGCGGCAGATAGCCGCCGCCATGCGCCATCACGATCTTCAAGCCCGGAAATTTGTCGAGCACGCCTTCGAAGATCAGCGACGTCATCGCGCGGGTTTCTTCCATGGGCTGACCGATGCCGTTCCACAGAAAATATTTCTGCAACCGCATGTCGGTCATGCCGTGGGGATGGATGAAGACGGCGAGCTTGTGCGCATGAACCGCTTCCCAGAAGGGCTGGAATTTTGCCTCGCCGAGATAGTCGCCGCGGCAGTTGGATGAAACGCTGGCGACCTTCGCGCCGAGCGCGTTGACGGCATAGTCCAGCTCCTTCATCGCGAGCTTCATGTCCTGCAGCGGCAAGGTGAAGCTGCCGATGAAACGTTCGGGATTTTTGCGCACCCATTCGGCGTTCATTTCATTGGCGTGCCGGTTCAAGGCGGCCGCCTCGTCGGGCTCCGCCCAATCCGTGTTGCAGGAAACGCCGATGAGCGAGATCACATGCATGCCGATGCCGAATTTCTCCATATCGGCGATCTGCAGCGCAGCGGTCCGCGCCTTTTCCTGGATGTCGTAACGCCATCCGTCGCCCGGCTTGGCCGGCGGCATGGGCCGCGTGCCAAAGCCCGACATCACGTTATGGGCATTGCCGCGCTGGTAGAGTTCGGGATCGTTGAAATGAACATGAAAATCGATGATCGGCGCCGGCATGGTTCCCCCCAACTCAGTTGATTTTTATTTTCAAGACTTCCCACGGCGTCTGGACCCGCGTCTTGCCGTCGGCTTGGAAGCCGGGCAAACGATGGATTTGCGAGGCCGGGAAATAGAGATACCCGTCGGGCCCGATATCGGGCTCGTTCGGAAAGCTGATGCGCGGATCGCTGATCAAGGTTTGGAGCTTGCGGTCTTCGCCCATCACCAGCATCGCATTCTCGCTGAAGGATGAGAGATAAAGCTTGCCGGCGCGGTCCATGGTGAGGCCGGCGCAAGGCGGAATTCGCGCGACATCCTCGATCAACGGGCTCAGATCGGCATCGGTCAGGCTCGGATCGCGCAGATGGCGGGTTTCGATCCGGCGCAATACCGGCCCGAACAGGCAGGTGAAATAAAGCCAGCGCCGATCGTTGCTGAGCTCGACCAGGTTGACGTTGACGATCGACACCTGGCCGTTGGCGCGGCGGAACTCCTTGCCGTCGATCACCGGCACGATGCTGCGATCGGCGCGGGTCTTCGGGTCCGTGCTCAGCAGCTTGCGGGTCGCGCCGGTTTCCTGGTCGAGCACGATGATCGCGCCGAAATTCGATTCCGTGATATAGGCAAACTTGCCGTCGACCCGCATATGACCGAGCACGGCGCCCGGCGGCGCCACGCTTTCATCCATCGGATAAATCCGCGCAAGCTTGTTGGTGCGCAGGTCGAATTTCACCAGCTTCGGCCCATCCTTCAGATGCGGCTTGTGATGCGGCGCGGCGTCGTCCACCACCCAGAGGAAATTCTCCGTATCCGCGCACAGCGAATGCACATTGACGAAATGCTGCGCCGGATCGAGGCCGGGACGCCATTCGTTCCACGCATCGCCGGGAAAGGTCTTGAAGCTGCCATCCGGCATCGCCTCGGCGACGCAAGGCGTCGGCGCGTCCATCCAGCGCGGAAAGCTCGAGAAAATCCGCCCCTCGGGCGAAATCGCGACGCCGTTCAAGATCGCGTGCTCGGATGCGGCGACGCGAATAAGCTTCGGATTGCCTTCCATGACGGTTCCTCCCGCCAGGGACAGTATCAGTTTGACAGCGCCGTTCAAAGCCAACCATGCTCGGGCGAAGCGTCAGCAAGGAATCACCATGGAAACGCGCATCGACGAGATCGCCGATGGGATCTACCGCCTGTCGACTTTAGTGCCCGAGGTGTCGCCGCCTTTGGGTTTGAGCTTCAATCAGTTCCTGATCAAAGCGGAACAGCCGATGCTGTTTCACCTCGGCCACCGACACATGTTTCCGCAAATCGCCGCCGCGGTGGCAAAGCTTGTGCCGCTCGAAGCCTTGCGCTGGCTCGCTTACAGCCATACCGAGGCCGATGAATGCGGCGCGCTCAACGAATGGCTCGGCGCGGCGCCTCACGCGACCGTGGCGCATGGCGCCGTCGGCTGTGCGATTTGGCTGGGCGATGCCGCGACGCGGGCGCCGCGCAAAGTCGCGGATGGCGAGGCGATCGATCTTGGCGGCAAGCGCGTGCGCTTTCTCGCGACGCCGCATCTGCCCCATGGCTGGGATGCGCAGCTCATCTTCGAGGAAACCGGCGGCACTTTGTTTTGCAGCGACATACTCGGCCATCCCGGCGACGGGCCGGCGCTGGTCGAAAGCGACATTCTCGCTCCGGCGATCGAGGCCGAAAGAAAATCGCATGCGATGAGCCTCACGCCGGGCACGGTGCCACAGCTTCGACGGCTCGCGGCGCTTGGGCCGAAACGCCTCGCGCTGATGCATGGCTCGTCCTATGCCGGCGATGCGGCGGTGGCGCTCAACGCTTTGGCCGAGCATCTTGGGCAAGAGCTTCGCGCCGCGGCGGTTTGACGCCCGATAACCGGTTTACCAAAATCGCCGCTTTACCTATGGTCGCATGATGGAGGAACTCGCGCCGATGGAAGCACTATCATGAGTGAGACGAGCGATATATTGCCGGTGCTGATCGTCGGCGCCGGGCCGGTCGGTCTGGCGCTGGCGGGCGATCTGGGCTGGCGCGGGCGGCGATGCGTCGTGGTCGAGCAGTCGGATGGCTCGATCTATCAGCCGCGGATGGATTTCGTCGGCGTCCGGACGATGGAGTTCTGCCGGCGCTGGGGCCTGGTCGACGCGGTCGAGCATTCGCCTTATCCGCGCGATTATCCGCAAGACAATATGTATCTCACCAGTCTCGATGGTTATGAGCTTGGGCGCGAGCGTTTCCCGTCGATGCAGGACGAGGTTCTGCCGCCGCAAAGTCCCCAGCATCGCGAGCGCTGTCCGCAGAACATGTTCGATCCGATCTTGCGGCAATATTGTGAGTCCTTGCCGAGCGTCACTCTGCGCTATCGCACAAGGCTTTTGGGCTTCACGCAGGATGCGGCTGGCGTAACCGCCGAGCTCGAAGACGCCGAAACCGGCAAGCGCGAAACCCTGCGCGCGCTTTACCTCGCGGCGGCCGACGGTGCGGCGAGCAAGGTGCGCGAAGCGCTCGGCATCGCGATGCACGGCAAGCCGGTCATTACCTATACCACCAACGTCATTTTCCGCTGTCCAAACCTGGTGTCGCTGCACGACAAGGGTAAAGGCTACCGCCATATCTTCGTCGGGCCCGAAGGAACCTGGGGCACGATCGTCGCGATCAATGGCCGCGACCAATGGCGCATGTCGATCATCGGCAGCGAGGAAAAGAAGGACGTCACGACCGAGGATATCCGCGCCGCGATCCGCCGTGCCGCCGGCTTCGATTTCGACTACGAGATTCTCACCGTGTTGCCCTGGGTGCGGCGCGAGTTGGTGGCGGAGCATTTCGGCAAAGGCAGGGTCTTCCTTTTGGGCGACGCGGTTCATCTCATGTCGCCGACCGGCGGCTTCGGGATGAATACCGGCATCCAGGACGCGGTCGATCTTTCCTGGAAGCTCGATGGCGCGCTCGCCGGCTGGGCGGGACCGCGTTTGCTCGGCTCCTACGAGATCGAGCGCCGCCCGGTGGGTCTGCGCAACGTCGCCGAGGCGAGCGGCAATCTCGGCCGCATGCGCTCGCCCGGGCGCAACGCTGCCTTGCTCGATCCGACGCCCGAAGGCGAAGCACTGCGCCAACAACTGGGGCGCGAATTCACCGCGGCGATGACACGGGAATGGCACACGCTCGGGATTCATCTCGGCTATCGCTATGATGATTCGCCGATCTGTTGGCCCGACGGCACGCCTTTGCCGGCGCTCGAAATCATGACCTATACGCAAACCGCGCGGCCAGGCGCTCGGGCGCCGCATGTCTGGTTGAAAGACGGACGCTCGACCCTCGATCTCTTCGGCCGCGGCTTCGTTTTGCTGCGGATCGGAAAGGACGCGCCCGCCGCCGATGCGCTTCTTCAAGCGGCCGCGCAGCGAGGCGTGCCGCTTGGCCAAGTCGCGCTTGACGAGCCGGAGGTTGCGAGCGTTTATGAAAGGAAGCTCGTCCTGGTGCGCCCCGACGGCCATGTCGCTTGGCGCGACGATCGGATGCCGCCGGACCCGATCCGGCTGATCGACTGCATCCGGGGCGCATTGAATTAAGGGTGGGGAGGAGAGGACGATGGATTTGACCGGCGCTACCCCGCGGGAACTCGCGCAATCGGGCTCGCTGGAAGAGCTTTACCGCCATCTCGCGACGGTCGATATGGGCCCGGGCTGGGCCAAGCCGACGCCGTCGCTTTATCCCGCGCCGAAAAAAACCTATCCGCCGGCGATCTGGCATTACGAGCAGGCCAAGCCCGCGCTCGACGCGGCCGGGCGGCTGATCAACACCGAGCTCGCCGAGCGGCGCAATCTCATTCTCACCAATGTGAAGGCCGGGAGCACCTACGGCACCTCGGCGACCTTGGTGTCTGCCTATCAAATGATCATGCCGGGCGAGCATGCGCGCTCGCACCGCCATTCGCCCAACGCGCTGCGCTTGGTGGTCGATGCCGAGCCCGGCACCTATACGGTGGTTGACGGCGTTCGGCTCGAGATGATGCCGGGCGACGTGCTGCTGACGCCCAATTGGTGCTGGCACGGGCATGGCAATGACAGCAAGGCCAATGGCTATTGGATCGACTTCCTCGACGTACCGCTGGTGCACATGCTGGAGCCGATGTTCTTCGAGCCCAATCCCGACGAATATGCGCGCGGCACGCGGCCGGAAGTTCCGTCGCCGATGCATTTTCCCTGGCAGCAGACTCAGCGCCGGCTGGCCGAGGCGCGGCCTGATGCAAGCGGCCGCCATGGCACGCAGATCGAGTTCGGCAATCCCGCGCTCGATACGATCGCGCTTTATATGATGAAGCTTCCGGCGGGTGCCGCCACGACACCGGGCCGCACCACCGCCAACACGATTTATTCGCCGGTCGAAGGCGAGGGCGAAACCGTCATCGAGGGAAAGAGCTTCCCGTGGCGCCGCGGCGACGTGCTGGTGGTGCCTTCCTGGCAAACGCATTTTCACCGTTCGCAGAAAGGCGCGGTGGTCTTCCGCGTCACCGACGAGCCGACCATGTCGAAGCTCGGCTTTCTGCGCGACGAAAACCAACCGGGGAATTGAGCCATGTCCGAGCCGAGACTGAGCTTTGCGTGCGGGCTTTATGACCGCGTCTTGCCGCTTTATTCGGGCGAGGTTCGGCCGGCGGGGATCGATCTCAATTTCGTCGCGATCAACAGCCCGCGGGAAATCTTCGACCGCATGGGCGGCGGCCAGGAATTCGACGCCTCGGAGTTCTCGAGCTCGGAATTCATCGCCGGCTATTCGGCCGGCACGACGCCGTTCGTCGCGCTGCCGTTCTTCCCGTCGCGCGTCTTCCGCCACAGTATGATCACCTTTAACAAGCGCTCGGGCATCAAGACCCCGAAGGATCTCGAAGGCAAGCGGGTGGGCGTGCCGCTCTATACCCAGACCGCCGCGATCTTCATCCGCGGCATGCTGCAGCATGATTACGGCGTCGATCTGTCCAAGATCCATTGGGTGCAGGGCGCGCTCAACCATGTCGGCTCGCACGGCAATCCTTCGGCGCCGCCGCTCTTGAAGAAGGTCGACATCGAAGTCGCCGATGCACGCAAATCCTTGAGCGATCTGATCGACAAGGGCGAGATCGACGCGATCACCGCGACCAACATCCCGCATTCGATGAAGCGCAATCCCGACGTGGTGCGTCTCTTCCCCAATTACCGCGAGGTCGAGCGCGATTATTACAAGCGCACCGGGATCTTCCCGATCATGCATCTCGTGGCGCTACGCCGCGACACGCATGAGAAATATCCCTTCGCCGCGACCAGCCTCTACGAGGCGCTGAAGAAGTCGCGCCAGCGCGCTTGGGCCTTGGTGCGCGAGACCGGCGCGCTGCGCTACATGTTGCCCTGGATGACCGCCGACATCGACGAGATCGATGAGGTCTTCGGTGGCGATCCTTGGCCGGACGGGGTCGAGGCGAACCGCAAGACGCTCGAGGCGCTTGTCACCTACATGCACGAGCAGCACATGATCGCCAAGCCGATCCCGATCGAGCAGCTTTTCGTTCCGACTTACGAATTGCATTAGAAACCCGGCGAAAAGCCGACCCGGAAAACACCAAGAGGAAACACCATGAGCGATCTTGAACGGGCCTTCCGCGATCTGGTGATCGCCAACCGCATTCTCGCGCATCAGGGCGTGGTCGACGCCTATGGCCATGTCAGCATCCGCCATCCGCTCAATCCCGAGCGCTTTCTGCTGTCGCGCTCGCGCAGCCCCGAGCTGGTCGAGGAGCGCGATGTCATGGAGTTCACGCTCGACGGCAAGGTGGTCGGCGATGATCGCCGGCCGCCTTATCTCGAGCGCTTCATTCATGGCGGGATCTACGAGGCGCGTCCCGACGTCAACGCGGTCGTGCACAGCCATGCCGAAGAGACTTTGCCTTTCGGCATCGCCACCGTGCCGCTGAAGCCGGTCATCCACGTCGCCAGCTCGATGGGACCGCAAGTGCCGGTCTGGGACATCGCCGAGAAATTCGGCGACAACACCAACCTGCTGGTCGTCAACCAGGATCACGGTCGCGATCTCGCCAAGCGTCTCGGCCAGGGGCGGGTCGCACTGATGCGCGGCCACGGCTTTGCCGCCGCCGGCGCCACCGTCCAGGATGTCGTGCGCCTGTCGGTCTATTTGCCGGTGAACGCCCGCGTACTCACCCAGGCGATGAGCTTCGGCACCTTCAAGCCGTTGTCGCCGGGCGAGATCGAAGGGCGCGGCGCGTTCAATCCGAAGGCGCCGGAATCCTGGCGGGCCTGGGAGTATTGGGCGCGGCGTGCCGGGGTGAGCGCGTTGCTCGGCGAAATGCCGTAATCGTCGCAGCCGCATCCCGCGCTGGACAGATGGCCCGCGGCCCGACATAAATCTGCCCATAAGTCAAAGAGGCATAGGGGGCATGAAACGCTATAGGTTAATCGTCGATCGGATCCTGGTGGGCGTCGCGCTGCTCGCACTCTGGCAGTTCGGAAGCTGGATGTTCGGCACTTATTGGTTGAGCACGCCCTGGCTCACGATCGCCAAGTTCTTTGCCTCGACTTGGAGCGGCGAAATGCTGCGCCATGCCGGCTACACGGTCGAAGAGGCCTTTGCCGGTGCGATCATCGGCGGCGTGCCGGCGATCATTCTGCCTTTTACCTTGCGCCGTCTTCCCGGCTGGATCTCGGTCATCGATCCGTTCATGGTCGGCGGTTACGGCGCACCGAAGCTCGCTTTGGCGCCGCTTTTCATCTTGTGGTTCGGCATCGGGATCGAGTCCAAGATCGCGCTGGTGGCGAGCGTCGTCTTCTTCATCGAGTATTTCTCCACGCTTTCGGGCGTGCGGTCGCTTGACGCGAAGCTGGTGCAGATGGCGCAGCTGGTCGGGGCGAGCGAGCGCCAGGTTGCGCGGCATATCGTTTTCCCCGGCGCCGTGCCCAATATTTTTGCAGGTCTGCGCATCGCGCTGCCTTACGGCATCGGTGCCGCCGTCATCGCCGAGCTGATTTCGTCCAATCGCGGCCTGGGCTATCTCGTCCAAATCGGCGCGATGAATTTCGACATCACCCAGGTTTTCGCCGCGATCATCGGCGCGACGTTGATCGTGCTGGCCGTCGGCTGGCTCGTCGACGGCACCGAGAACCTTCTGCTCCGTTGGCGTCCGCCCGCGGATTCACCTCTGCAACAATTGGGTGGCGCCTAAGCCATGACCACGCCGTTGCTTGAAGTCCGCAATCTCGGCAAACGTTTTGCGACACGCCAAGGGCGCGAGCCGTCGCCCTGGGTGATTCGCGACTTGTCCTTCTCCGTGGGCGAGGGCGAGTTCGTCACGATGATCGGCCCTTCGGGTTCGGGCAAGACCACGTTGCTCAACATGATCGCCCAGATCGACGCTGCGAGCGACGGGCAGATCCTGTTTGCCGGAAATGCGATCGTTTCGGCCGACGCGAAATCCTTGCGCCCCGGCCTCGATCGCCGGGTAGGCTATGTCACTCAGGACGACAACCTCCTGCCTTGGCGCACGACCATCGACAATGTGCTCTTTCCGCTCGAGGTGCAGGGCAAGCTCAACGATCAGAGCCGCGCCCATGCCGAGACGCTGATCAAAGCGGTCGGTCTTTCGGGCTATGAGCGCTATTACCCGCACGAGCTGTCGGGCGGCATGCGCAAGCGCGCCTCGCTGATCCGCACCTTGGTTTACGATCCGCCGGTCATCCTGATGGACGAGCCTTTCGCCGCGGTCGACGCGCAGACCCGCGCGCAGCTGCAGGAGGATCTGCTGCGGCTGTGGGAGATGGGACGCAAGACGATCATCTTCGTCACCCACGATATTGCCGAGGCGATCGCTTTGGGCGACCGCACCCTGGTCTTGACGAAGCAGCCGACACGGATCGGCGCCGAGCACAAGATTCCGTTCCGCCGCCCGCGCGACGTGAAAGACATCTTCGCGCTCGAAGGTTTCGCGCAAGTCTACGAGACCATCAGGGCGGAGATCCAATGACCACCACGATCGACACCGCCGTTCAGGCGCCCGGCGGCCCGCTGATCTCGCGCAAGGCCGCGGTCATCCTCGGCCAGCTCGCTTTCACGGCGTTGCTGCTGCTGGCTTGGCAATGGGCGTCCGAAGTGTTCGGCATGATATTCTTCGCGCCGCCGCTCGCCGTGCTCGATCGCCTTTACGACATGACCGTGAGCGGCGAGCTGTTCTGGGACATCGAGGCGACCTTGCGCGTCTCGGCGATCGGCTTCGTCATCGCGCTCGTCACCGGTCTTGTCCTGCCCTTCCTGCTGCGGCTTTCGCCCCGCCTGACCGAAGCGGTCGAGCCCTATATCATGTGGTCGCAGGGCATTCCCAAATATGCCCTCGCGCCGTGGCTGATCCTCTGGTTCGGCATCGGCGACACGCCCAAGATCGTCATCGTCGTGCTGATGGTCTTCTATGTGATCTTCATCACGACCTTTGCCGGCATTCGCGCCGTCGACCGGCGTCTCGTCAACATGGCGCGCGTCCTGGGGGCAAGCGAAAGCGTGATCTCGCGCGAAGTGCTCTGGAATTCGCTCCAGCCCTTCTTCTACGCCGGCCTGAAGATCGCGCTGCCGCGTGCGGTCGGCGCCACCATCGTCGGCGAATTCCTGGTCTCGACCCAGGGCATCGGCTACTACATCGAGCATTCGCGCGAGCTGTCGGACACGGTCGGCGTTTTCGCCGGCATCGTGGTGGCGACGGGCCTGGTGCTGATCATCAACATGATCGTCGAGCGAATGGAGAGGCACGCGCTCGCCTGGCGTCCGACCGACCGCGACATGCGGTGATTTCCAGGCCGAGCGGTCGCTGTCGCCGCGATCGCAGGCCGATGATGGGCTTCGATGATCGCCTGGGAAAAGCACGTTAAGGTCTGGCAGCTCATCGGAGCGATCCTGGCCGTTCCCGCCGGCAAAGTAAGCGGCATCTCGTCTTCCTGACAGGGGGGATGACGAGCCGGTTTGACCCCGGCAAACCGCGTGCTACCGTCCCGCCAATCATGTCGCCCGAGGAAACGTCACCGATGCCGCCCGAAGCCGAGGATCGGCCGAACGAGCCGCCGAGCCCGGCGCCGACCCCTGTTGCACCGGAAACGGTCGCGGCCGAAACGTCCGCCCGTGACGCGGCGCCGACGGCGGCCGGTCCGACCGAAGGCCAGCCCGGTGCCGAGCCGAGTTCAACCCTGGCGCCTGCGGGCGATCGCCCCCGCCGCCGGCGGCGACGTCGCCGGCGCAAGGGTCCGCGCCCTGAAGGCGCGCAGGGACCGGGCAGCCCGGCCGCCGGTCTTTCTCCTGCGAGCGGCGACGCGCCGGCCGCTGACGCCGTCGTGCAGCCGCTTGGCGCTGAAGGTGAAGCCGCGCCGGATCTTGCCGCTGGGGCCACGCCTGGCACGGTAGTTCCGGCCGGACAGCCCGGCGAGCAACCGCGTAAACGCCGCCGGCGTCGCCGGCGGCGTGGCGGACCGCGCGCTCCCGGTGCGCCGGGCGCGGGTGGCGAAATCCTGTCTCAGCCCGGCCAGCAAGCGACGGAAGCGAACGGCGACGCGGCAGTTCCAGCTTTGTCGAGCGAGGCGGCGCCGGGCCAACGGCCGCGCCAGGGCGAGGGCAAAGAGCGCGGTCCGAACGATCAGCGTCCCAGTCATCGCGGGCCGCGTCGGCGCCGGCGCGATTTCGGCGGGCGCGAGGGACAACCGCGCGAAGGCGGCGCTCCGGCCGAGCGCGGTGCGCCGGATCAGGCCGCGCGCGAGCGGGGTCCGCAGAACAGAGGGCCGCGCGATCGAGATGCGCGCGGGCCGGGCAAACGCGATCGTGGCGATAAACGCGATCGTGGCGACAAGCGCGGCTTCGGCAAAGGCGGGCGCGACGGCTTTCGCAAGAAACCGGAAGCAAAGCTCTATTCCTTCGAATCCGTGGTCGATCGCGGCTTCGAGGAAATCGCCGACGAAGCCAATCAAGGCGCCATGCGGCGTGTCGACTGGACCATCGTGAAGCGCACCGTCGCCGATCAGAAAAGCGCCAAGGCGGTTTCGGCGGTCTATATCTTGAAGCGCGACGGCACCAATACCGATTTCGCCAATCTCGCCGCCGCGCGCGCGGCGGTGAACAAGACGATCGTTCACCCCGAAAAGCTCACCCGCGCCAAAGCGGATTACGGCAGCACCAAGAAATAGCGCGGTACTTTGCACGGCGCCTTCTTGCATGAGAGCGTCGCCGTCGATACCGTCTCGGCCGGCTTGTTAGGTCATCGAAGAAAGGGAGGCGTCATGGCCAAGGGTTATTGGATTGCGTTTTATCGTTCGATCAAGAATCCCGATGCGCTCGCGAATTATGCAAAGCTTGCTGCGCCCGCGATTCAGGCCGGCGGCGGCCGGTTTCTAGCGCGCGGCAACCCGACCAAGGTCTACGAAGTCGGGCTCAACCAGCGCGCGGTGGTGATCGAGTTCGACAGCGTGCAGCAGGCCATCGCCACCCACGATAGTCCGGCCTATCAGGAAGCGTTGAAGGCGCTGGCCGGCGCTTGCGAGCGCGATATGCGCTTCGTCGAAGGCGTCTGAACCGAGAGCATGCCGGCGAGCGCCGCGGAGCGCTCGCCGATCTCTCTTCGTGCGGCTTGCCCCGCTATTTTACGTATTTGTCCGTGAACAGATTGTCGTAAGAGGGCAGCTTCTCTTCCGGCTTCATCAGCCCGGCCTGGATATTGTAGTTGTCGGTGTTTTCGAGCCCCTTGGCGCTCGGCACAGGCGGGTTCGCGGTCATTTCGAGCTCGGCCAGGAACGACGCGTGGAACACTTTGGGGTCGAGCGTCGGAAAGCGCTTTTGCAGCACCGCCTCCGCTTCGTCGGGATGCGCATGCATCATCGCCGCGGCCTCGACAAAAGTCTGCCCGACCGCTTCGCATAGTTTCGGGTTCTTCTCGCAGGTCGCGGGCTTCACCGCGACGACCGTGTTGGCGAAAGGGTCGAGGCCGAGCGTGTCGCCGTCCGGACCGCTCGCCACCATCACCGCACTGCCTTCGACCACCGGCTGCAAGGTCCAGGGCAGCGACATGGCGAAGCCGTCGATCTGCTTGGCGGCGAAGGCCGAGATCATCGCCGGCGGCTCCATCGGCGCGACATGCATGTCGTCATGGTTGAAGCCAGCGTGCTTGGCAAGCACGCCGAGATAGGCATCGATCACCGAATTCACGGAATTGACCGCGATGGTCCGGCCTTTGAGTGCGAGCGCGCGTTTCGCCAAAGGCGCTTTGGGATCGAAGCCGGCGGCCTCGGCGAGCTCCTTGCGCAAGACGACCTGCACGACGATGCGATTGGTGAAATTGACGATCGCAAGCAGAGACTGACCGCGCGACGCCGCGCGGATCAGCGACACGCCGGAAGGCTGGCCGAAATCGACGCTGCCCGCGATCAAGGCGTTGATCGTGCCGAGCCCGTTGATCTGCTGCATCTTCATATCGACGCCGTGCTTTTGATAAAGCTTCATGTCTTGCGCGTACATTTCGACCATGAAGCCGAGGCTGTAAACCGGTATCGCCGTGGTCGACTCCATCAGCTGCGCGCGCGCGTTCTGCGGCGGGACGAGAGTCAAGAATGCAACGGCGAGTGCGGCGGCGATAATGCGACGGCAAAATTTCATGATCGTCCTCTGAAGCGGTTATTTCACAAATTCGTCGGTGTAGAGCCCGTCATAAGAAGGCAGCCGCTCCTCGGGCTTCATCAAACCGGCGTCGATGTTGTAGGTGTCGGTGTTTTCGATCGAATCCTTGGTCAGAACCGGCGGATTGGGCGTGATCTTGCGCGTCAGCTCGAACGAAGCGGCAAAGAGCTTGTCGTCGAGATTCGCAAAGCGCTTTTTGACGATCGCCGCGGCTTCGGCCGGATGCTGGTGCAGATAGGCCGACGCCTCGGCGAAAGCGTGGCCGACGCCCATGCAGACCGCGCGGCGCTTGACGCAGGTCTCGGGCCTCGTCAGCACGATCGTGTTGGCAAGATTGGCGAGGCCGGGCGGATCGCCGTCGGGACCGCTCGCGACCATCACGGCCTTGCCGGCCAGTACGGGCTGCAAAGTCCAAGGCAAGGCGCCGACAAAGCCGTCGATTTGTTTGGCATCGAAAGCGGGATTCAGGCTCGGCGCGGCCATGATGCCGAGGCGGATGTCGTCGGGGCTGAAGCCGGCGCGCTTGGCGCCAATCATCATCAAGGCGTGCAGCACGGAATTGACGCCGTCGACGCCCATGGTTCGGCCTTTCAGCACGAGCGCGCGCTTTTCGAACGACGCTTTCGGATCGAAGCCGGCTTCGTCCGCCAGCTCCTTGCGCAGAACAATCTGCGCGCTGGGGCGCCCGATGATCTCGACGATGGCGAGGAGGCGTTGCCCCTTGGCCGCGGCGCGCGTCAGCGAGGCGCCCGAGGGCTGGCCGAAATCGATACTACCCGAGATCACGGCGTTGATCGTGCCGAGCCCTTCGATTTGCACCGTCTTCACGCGCAAGCCTTGCTTTTCGTAAAGCCCGAGATCCTGGTTGAGGAATTCGAGCGTGTAGGCGAGGCTGAAGGTCGGCACCGCCATAGTGACGTCTTCGAGTGTCTTTTGCTGCGCGACGGCGGAGGAGGATGCGACGGCGATGGAAATAAGCGATGCCAGGATTGCGGCTTTGCGGCCAATTCCCACCCAATTCCTCCCTCGATGTTGCCCGTGACGCCGGGCGCGAGCGCGCCGCCGGTTCGCCCGGTTGCGATTGTCGCGCCGATCATATGGAACCGCGCGCTCGGCGCCAAGGTCAAAGCGACAAGTCGGGGCAGCGTTGCAGCGATCTTCCTTGACCTCGTGGCGAAATCCGCCGAAGAGGGTCGCGCGCGTGACGTGAGGTGTCTTTGTGGGGATGATCCTCGTCCTTTGTTTTGCGGCGTTTGCCAGCACGATCTCGTATCGCTCGCTCGATCCGATGCTGACCATGGTCGCGAGCGACTTCGACATTTCGGTGCGCCAGGCCGCGCTGTTGGTTTCGGCTTATGGCCTGCCTTATGCGCTGACTCAGCCGATCCTCGGGCCGGTCGGCGACGCGTATAGCAAGGCGCGGCTCATCAAGGTCTGCGTCGGCGTGCTGGCTTTGTCGGTCGCGCTGGCCGCGATGGCCCCCGGCTATTGGACTTTGATGGTGGCGCGCGTCACTGCCGGCGTCGTCTCGGGCGGAATCTTTCCGGTCGGATTGGCGCTGATCGGCGACCGTACAACCATCGCGGAGCGCCAGATCGCCGCCAGCCGGTTTCTCGTCGCGTCGATCGTCGGGCAGATGTTCGGCGCTACCGTGTCCGGTGTGATCGCCGCCTATTTCGGTTGGCGGACCGTGTTCTGGGTGGTGGCGACGGTGACCAGCATCGCCTGGGTGATCGTCTTTTTCTTTCTCGACAGCAAGCGCGATGCCGTGCGGTCGCTCACGCTGCGTGGCGCGATCGAAGGCTATCGCACGGTGCTCGCCAATCGCAGCTCGCTGATCATGTTCGCGGCCGTGTTCGGCGAAGGGATGTTCTTCTTCTGCGTCTTTCCTTTCGTCGGCGCGATGCTGATCGAGCGCGGCTTGGGTGGTCCGGTCGCGGCCGGCGTCGCGCTCGCCGGCTTCGCGGTCGGCGGAATCATTTATGGCAGCGTTGTGCGCTACATGATCGTCGCGCTCGGCCAGTGGAACATGATGCGGGTGGGCGGGATCATGGCCGGATTGGCCTTCATGACGGCCGCCGTGCCGCTCGGGCCCGTCGGCATCGCGCCGTTGTTCATGGTCGCGGGCTTCGGCTTCTACATGATGCACAACACCTTGCAGACGCGCGGCACGGAATTGGCGCCGACGGCGCGCGGCTCGACCTTCGCTCTGTTTTCGGCCTCCATGTTCTTCGGCCAGGGGATCGGCCCGATCATGGCCGGTCTCGTCGCGAAATTCGCGGGATTCCAAGCGCTTTTCATCCTCGTCGGGGTGTCGGTGATCGCCCTGAGTCTCGCTGCCGCCCATTTCCTCAAGCGCCGCGCCTAAGCCCAAAGTTTAAGGGTTGTTAACCATACCGGTGCGACCATCCGGGGTGAGCTCACAGCCCGGGTCGCGTCGATGACCGAAGCCGCATCGGATTTGCCTCGCCAACTCTTCGCGCCGATCGAGCACATACTGACGTGCGGCGGCGATACGCGGCTCAGCCTTGACTCGGTCAGCCAGCTCAACGGCTATGGCTGTCGTCCGTTTCCGCGGCCAGAAGCCTTTACTTTCGCCTCGTCGACCGCGACCTCGATCTCGGAGCGCGCCTATGCGGCGGCGGCGGCGGCGCGCCAGGATCTCATGCGCGACAGCGCCGGCGCCGGCTTCGATGCTGCATTCGATGCGCATCAAGAGCGGCTGCGCGGCGCGCTCAAGCAGCTTCTCGGACTCGACGGCTCCGAGTGCGGCATCGTGTTCTCGCCGTCGGGCACCGATTCTCAGCTTCATGCCTTGTTCGTTGCGCGCGCCATTCTCGGCACGCCTTTGGTCAGCGTCGTCGCCGCCGCCGATGAAACCGGCAGCGGCACGGCCTTCGCCGCGCGCGGCCGGCACTTCAACGCGGTAACCGCATCCGGTGCCGCCGTCGTCAAGGACGGACCGATCGCGGGCATGAGCGAGGGGGTCGACAGCCTGCCGGTTCCGATGCGCGATGCTTCCGGTGCGCTGCGTCCTTATGACGCGCTCGATGCTGCGATCATGCAAGGGGTTGCACAGACGCTCGCCGCCGGAAAGCGCGCGCTGCTGTTCGCGATGGATTCCTCGAAACTCGGGCTGCGGTCGCCGAGCCTCGATTGCCTGCGCTGGATGGCCGAGGCAGCGGGCGAGGAGGTGCAGGTCGTGATCGACGCCGCGCAAATGCGGCTTGGGCGCAAACGCATCCGTTGGTATCTCGATCAGGGCTTCATGGTGCTCGTCACCGGCTCGAAATTCTTCACCGGCGCGCCGTTCAGCGGCGCCTTGCTGCTACCGCCGCGGATCGTCGCGCATTGCCGCCGTATCGATCAGGTGCCGGAGGGTCTGCTCGACTACACGAGCCGTTGCGACTGGCCCGCTTCGTTGCCCTCATTGCGCGCGGCACTGCCGGCGCGCACCAATCTTGGCCAATGGCTGCGCTGGGTTTCGGCGCTGGAAGAAATGCGCGCCTTTTTCGCGGCGCCGAAATCCTTCCGTGAACTCGCCCTGACGCAATTCTCCGAAGTGGTTCCGCGGCTCATCGCCGCCGAGAATTGCTTCGAGCCGATGCAGTTCGACGACATGGTTCTCGACGAGAGCGGCGACGAGGAAATGGCGCCGCGGACGATCTTTCCCTTCTTCGTGCGGCGCAACGGACGTCTTTTATCGCAGGCCGAGACGGTGAAGCTCTATCACGCGCTCAACGACGACGTGACGCCCTTGCTGCCGGCAAACCTGCCGCCGATGCAGCGTCTGCTCGCCGCGCGCCGCTGCCATATCGGTCAGCCGGTCGCGGTGGCGGACGGCCGCGGCGGCATTGTCGGCGCGCTGCGGATCAGCGCCGGGGCGCGGGTGGTGTCCGAAAGCTGGCGCGGCGAGATGCGCGCCGCGCGCGACAATCTGCGCTGCGAGTTCGACCAGGTGCGCGCCATCCTCGCCAAGCTTCGTCTGTTGCTGCGCCATTTCGACGACGTCGCGCCGGCCTATGAACAACCGCGTGCGGTGACGCCTTATCGGGTCAGCGCGGCATGAGCGATATCATTTGGCAGCAGCCTGTCGACATGCCGATGGGCGTCGCGAAATTGTCGAGCTTGGCTTTCGCCGGCGTCGATCTCGGCCCGCTGCGCAGCCAGCTGCTCGACAAATATGTTTTCGAGCCCGAGAACGCGGCGGCGCTCATGGATTTGTCCGTGATCGAGCAGCTCTTCGGCAATCTCGAGGATGGGCTCGCGCAGCAATACGAGGCGCTGCAATTGCGCCTTGTCTATCGCTCGCCTTGCGCGGCGGCGAACCCGGCGCTGACGCTGCTGGCGTTCGCCGTGCCGGGCGATGTCGGCACCAACACGCCGCTCGAATTCCTGCTCGAAGGCTCGGATATCGAGCTGACCACGCTTTACGTTCTCCCGGGCGAAAAGCTGCCGCCGATCCCGCCGCATGATGTGGCGATCGTTGCCGCAAGCCAAAGCGACGACAACCAGCCGGCGCTCGACGAGATCGCGCGCCTGGTCGCGACTTGGCCGAAGCCGGTGCTCAATCCGCCGCAGCGGATCGCCTTGCTCGGCCGCGAGCGCTTGCACGATCTGGTGAAATCGGTTTCGGCCATCGTGATGCCCATGACCGAGCGGATCGACCGCGAGAGCCTGACCGAGATCGCCGCCGGCAAGGCGTCTCCGAAAGACTATCTTGCCGATGGCGCGTTCCCCTTGATCGCGCGCCCGATCGATTCCCATGCCGGCCGCGGGTTGCAGAAGCTCGACGATGCGGCGGCGGTGGGCGCCTACCTTGCCAGCCGCCCGGAACAAGGTTTCTACCTCTCGCGCTATGTCGATTACCGTAGCCCCGACGGACAATTCCGCAAATACCGGGTGGTGTTCGTCGACGGCCAAGCCTATGCCTGCCACATGGCGATTGCCGATCAGTGGATGATCTATTATCTCAACGCCGGCATGGACCAGAGCGCCGCGAAGCGGGCGGAGGAAGAGCGCTTCATGACGGAATTCGCGACCGGCTTCGCGCAGCGCCACCGCGCCGCTTTCGCGGCCTTGGCCGAGCGGATCGGGCTCGAATATTTCGGCATCGACTGCGCCGAAACCGCCGACGGCAGGCTGTTGTTGTTCGAGGCCGATATCGCGATGATCGTCCATTTGATGGATTCGCCCGCGCTCTATCCCTATAAAGCCCCGCAAATGCGCAGCGTATTTGCCGCCTTTTGTGACCTGCTGAAGGAGCGCGCGTCGCCGGGCGCGGGCCGGAAGGCAGAATCCGCCGCATGAGCGGCGAGAAACGACCGCAGTACGGGCCGACGCTCGATCCCACCGACTGGAGCGAATTCCGCGCCCAAGGCCACCGTATGCTCGACGACATGATCGACTACCTCGCGCATTTGCGCGAGCAGCCGGTCTGGCGGCCGATGCCGGCGGCGATCCGGGCAAGCTTTCACGAGGATGTGCCTGAAGCGCCCGGCGATCTTGCCGCGGTTTACCAAGAATTCGCGCACCGCGTGCTGCCCTATTCGAGCGGCAACGCTCATCCCGCCTTCATGGGCTGGGTCCAGGGCGGCGGCAATGCCGTCGGCATGCTTGCCGAGATGCTGGCGGCGACGCTCAACGCCAATTGCGGCGGCCGCGACCACGCGGCGATCGAGGTCGAGCGCCAGATCGCGCGTTGGGCGCGGGAAATTTTCGCTTTTCCCGAGACGGCCAGCGGCATTTTCACCACCGGGGCCTCGCTCGCCAATTTCATCGCTCTGATCGTCGCGCGCACCGCGCGCCTGGGCGTGGAATGCCGCCGCGAAGGGCTCGGCACGGTCGGTCCGACCCTTAGGGCTTATGTATCGGCGGCGGCGCATGGCTGCGTGCGCCAGGCGGCGGAGCTTGCCGGCTTGGGTAGCGAGGCGTTGCGGCTTATCCCCACCGATGCCGCCCATCGCATCGATTTGGCGGCGTTGCGCGACCGGATCGCTGCCGACCGGCGCGCCGGGCTGACCCCGTTCTTCCTCATTGGCAATGCCGGCACGGTCGATGTCGGTGCGATCGACGACCTCGCGGCGCTGGCGGCGCTGGCACGGGCGGAACGGCTCTGGTTCCATGTCGATGGCGCTTTGGGGGCGCTTGCGACCTTGTCGCCCGAGCTGAAGCCGCGCTTCAAAGGCATCGAGCAGGCGGATTCGATCGCTTTCGACTTCCACAAATGGGGTCAGGTTCCTTACGACGCCGGCTTCGTTCTGGTTCGCGATGGCGAGCTGCACCGCGCGGCCTTTGCTTCGCCCGCCGCCTATCTGCGGCGCGAGGCAAGGGGGCTTGCCGGCGGATCACCCTGGCCGTGCGATTTCGGCCCGGATCTGTCGCGCGGTTTTCGGGCGCTCAAGACCTGGTTTACCCTGAAAGTCTATGGCACCGCGTGGCTGGGCGCTGAGATCGCCCGCAGCTGTGCTTTGGCGCGCACGCTCGAGCAGCGCATCTTGGCCGAGCCACGCCTTGAGCTCATGGCGCCAGCGGCGCTGAATATCGTGTGTTTTCGCTATCGCGCCGCCGATTCCGACCGGCTCAATGGCGAGATCGTCGCCGAGCTGCAGGAGCAGGGTATTGCCGCGCCTTCGACCACGGTGATCGACGGCAAGCTCGCGATCCGGGTGTGTCTCATCAACCACCGCACCGAGCAACGCGACATCGATGCGATGTTTGCCGCCGTGTTGCGGCGCGGCGCGGCGCTCCAAACGCCGGTGCGTTGACCGCGTCGCGCGCAGTTCTTCGCTAAAATTCAACCTATTAGGCGGAATTTAAGAAACCACGGCCAAAGTCTTGCGTGACGCGCATTGAAGGTTTCGCGGGTCAAAGCGAAATCCATGGCGGTTGGCGCAGCCATTTGGTCCGATGAAAAAGATCATTGCCGCACTTCCCTCGCACTATGATTGGTCCGGCGCCATGGAGGACGGGCTTAAGTTCGGCGTCACGGCGGCCGTCTTCATCCGCATCGTTCCCGTCATCTCCCGCGCGGTCCTCGCCGGCCTCGGCCGAGCCGGCGGCTCGCTGCGTCCTAACGGCGCACTTCTCAGCCCTTCCGCCAAAATTTTTGGTCAGCGCCGCTGACGTACTCTTGACTCGTCCGGCCTAGCTAACGATGCTGGCCTGGGGAACCCGCGCACCACGCGGCGACCCCGCCGCTTTGGCGGCTTAGGGTAGAGAAAGGGGTTACGAAGGGATGGCGGCGAGGCAAGGATTATACGATCCTCGCTACGAGCATGACGCGTGCGGCGTTGGCTTTATCGCGAATATCAAAAACCGCAAAAGCCACGCGATTGTCTCGAATGGGATCACGATTCTCCATAATCTCGCGCATCGCGGTGCGGTGAGCGCGGACCCGCTTGCCGGCGACGGCGCGGGCATTCTCATTCAAATCCCCGAGCGTCTGCTGCGTGCCGAGGCCAAGCGCCTCAAGATCACCCTGCCCGAGCCGGGCGCCTATGGCGTCGGTATGGTCTTCCTCCCGCGCGATCCCGCGATCAGGCAGGCCTGCGAAGCCGCGATCGAAGGTCTGGTCGCCAGCGAAGGGCAGAACTTCCTCGGCTGGCGCGACGTGCCGGTCGATCCCGCCGTGCTGGGCGAAAGCATTCGCCCGAATGCTCCCGTCATTCGCCAGTTTTTCGTCGGGCGAGGTGCCAATTGCGCCGATGCCGACGCGCTCGAGCGCAAGCTCTTCGTCATCCGCAAGCAATCGCATAAGGCGGTCCGCTCGCAGTTCGTCCAAGAAGGAAAGAATTTCTATATCGCCAGCCTGTCCACGCGCACCATCATCTACAAAGGCATGGTGGTCGTCGAGCGCTTGGCGCTGTTCTACAAGGATTTGCAGGACGAGCGCACGGAATTGGCCTTGGCGCTGGTTCATGCACGGTTCTCGACCAACACCTTCCCGTCCTGGGAATTGGCGCATCCGTTCCGCTATCTCGCCCATAACGGCGAAATCAACACCTTGCGCGGCAACATCAACTGGATGATGGCGCGGCGCCACTCGATGAGCTCGAAGCTCCTCGGCGACGATCTCGAAAAGCTTTGGCCGCTCATCGGCGACGGCAATTCGGATTCGGCAACCCTCGACAACTGCCTCGAGCTTTTGGTCGCGGGCGGCTATCCGCTGCCGCATGCGCTGATGATGCTGATTCCCGAGGCCTGGTCCGACAACGCGCTGATGGATGCGGACCGGCGTGCCTTCTATGAATATCACGCCGCGCTGATGGAGCCCTGGGACGGCCCTGCCGCGATCGCCTTCACCGATGGGCGCCAGATCGGCGCGACGCTCGACCGCAACGGTTTGCGCCCGGCGCGCTTCTTCATCACCGACGACGATCACCTGGTGATGGCGTCCGAAGCCGGGGTGCTTCCCGTGCCCGAAGAGCGCATCGTGCGCAAATGGCGGCTCGAGCCCGGCAAGATGTTGCTCGCCGATCTCGAACATGGCCGCATCATCGACGACGAAGAGCTGAAGGCCGAGATCGCGACCGCCAAGCCCTATCAGGAATGGCTCGACAAGACGCAGATCAAGATCGAGACCCTGCCCGACGAGATCGCGCCGATGGCGCCGCCGCGCAGCGTGCTGTTGGATCGCCAGCAGGCCTTTGGCTACACGCAGGAAGACATCAACTTCTTCCTCAAGCCGATCGCGCTATCGGGCGAGGACACGATCGGCGCGATGGGGCGCGACACGCCGCTCGCCGTGCTTTCGAAGCGGCCGAAGCTGCTGTTCGACTATTTCCAGCAACGCTTCGCCCAGGTCACCAACCCGCCGATCGATTCGATCCGTGAATCCCTGGTGATGTCGCTGGTCTCGCTGGTAGGGCCGCGGCCCAACCTCTTGGACCTCGAAACCGGCGGCAAGCATATCCGGCTCGAGCTCCACAAGCCGGTGCTCACCAATGTCGATCTCGAGAAGATCCGGCGGGTCGAGGACAACACCGGCGGAACCTTCCGCGCAGCGACCATCTCGATCTGCTATCCGGCGCGCGAAGGCGCGCGCGGCATGGCCGACGCGGTGCAGGCGATCTGCCAGCGCGCCGAGCATGCGGTAAAGAGCGGTTCCAACATCGTCGTGCTGTCGGACCGCTTGGTGGCCGAGGATCAGATTGCGGTGCCCTCGCTGCTCGCCGTGGCGGCGGTTCACCACCATTTGATCCGCGGCGGGTTGCGCACTGAAGTCGGGCTGGTGGTCGAAACCGGCGAAGCGCGGCAGCTCCATGATTTCTGCCTCCTGGCGGGCTATGGCGCCGAGGCGATCAACCCCTATCTTGCCTTCGAGACGATCTCGGCCTTGCGCCGCGACTTCGACAAGGAGCTGAGCGAGGACGAAGCGCATCACTCCTATATCAAGGCGATCGCCAAGGGGATCATGAAGGTGATGGCCAAGATGGGCATCTGCACCTTCCAATCCTATTGCGGCGCGCAGATTTTCGACGCGATCGGCCTCGATGCCGCGTTGCTCGACAAATATTTCACCGGCACGGTCTCCGCCATCGGCGGCGCCGGCCTCGACGAGATCGCCGAGGAGACGGTGCGGCGCCATCGCCAGGCCTATGGCGATGCGCCCAATTACCGCGACGCGCTCGATGTCGGCGGCGAGCTGGCCTTCCGGGTCAGCGGCGAAACCCATGTCTGGACCTCGGACACGGTGTCGTTGCTGCAGCATGCGGTGCGCGGGAACAATTACCGCAAATTCAAGGAATATACGCGGCTGGTCGGCGAGCAGGAGCTGGGGCTGATTTCGCTGCGCGGGCTGCTCGATTTCGCGTTCGCGCCGACGCCGATTCCAATCGAGGAGGTCGAGCCGGCGCGCGAAATCGTGAAGCGTTTCGCGACCGGTGCGATGTCCTTCGGCTCGATCTCGTGGGAGGCGCACACCACTCTCGCCATCGCCATGAATCGTGTCGGCGGCCGCTCCAACACGGGCGAGGGCGGCGAGGATCCGCAGCGTTACAAGCCGCTGCCGAACGGCGATTCCATGCGCTCGGCGATCAAGCAGGTCGCGTCCGGGCGCTTCGGCGTCAACATCGAATATCTCGTCAACGCTTCCGATCTGCAGATCAAGATGGCGCAGGGCGCGAAGCCGGGCGAGGGCGGACAGTTGCCCGGCCACAAGGTCGACGACTGGATCGCGCGCACGCGTTATTCGATTGCCGGCGTGGGGCTGATCTCGCCGCCGCCGCATCACGACATCTATTCGATCGAGGATCTGGCGCAGCTTATCCACGATCTGAAGAATGCCAACAGCGACGCGCGGATCAGCGTCAAGCTCGTGGCCGAGCTGGGCGTGGGCACGATCGCGGCGGGCGTCTGCAAGGCCTATGCCGACCATGTCACGATTTCGGGGCATGAAGGCGGCACCGGCGCGTCGCCGCTCTCCTCGATCCACCACGCTGGCGAGCCTTGGGAAGTGGGTCTCGCCGAAACCCATCAAACCCTGGTGCTGAACGGGCTGCGCAGCCGGATTGCGGTGCAGGTCGATGGCGGTATCCGCTCGGGCCGCGACGTGGTGATCGGCGCGCTCTTGGGTGCGGACGAATTCGGCGTCGCGACCGCGGCGCTGATCGCCGAAGGCTGCGTCATGATGCGGAAATGCCATCTCAACACTTGCCCCGTGGGCGTCGCGACCCAGGATCCCGAGCTGCGCCGGCGCTTTGTCGGCAAGCCTGAGGACGTGGTCACCTTGTTCATGTTCCTCGCCGAGGAAGTGCGCGAATTGATGGCGAAGCTCGGCTTCCGCCGCTTCGAAGAGATGATCGGTCGCGCCGACAAATTGCTGCAACGGCGCGAGATCGATCATCCGAAAGCGCGCCTGATCGATCTGTCGCGCGTGTTGCATCAGCCTGACGTCGCGCCCGGCACCAAGACCCATCAATGCGAGCATCAGGTCCATCCCTTGGCCAAGGCGCTCGACCACCAGCTCATCGCGCAATGCAAGCCGGCGATCGAGAAGGGCGAGAAGGTCGCGTTGGCGCTGCCGATCCGCAACGTCAACCGTACCGTCGGTGCCATGCTCTCGGGTGTGGTGGCGCGGCGCCACGGCGATCGCGGCCTGCCGAACGGCGCGATCCATGTGCGCTTTGCCGGCACGGCGGGGCAGAGCTTCGGCGCGTTCCTCGCGCGCGGCATCACCTTCGAGCTCGAGGGCGCCGCCAACGACTATGTCGGCAAAGGCCTCTCGGGCGGGCACCTCATCGCCTATCCGCCGAAGGAAAGCGCGATCGAGCGCGGCAAGGCGATCATCGTCGGCAACACCGTGCTTTACGGCGCGATCGCGGGTGAATGCTATTTCAGCGGCGTCGCGGGCGAACGCTTTGCCGTGCGCAATTCCGGCGCGGTCGCGGTGGTTGAAGGCGCGGGCAGCCATTGCTGCGAATACATGACCGGCGGCATCGTCGTGGTGCTGGGCGAAACCGGCAGCAACTTCGCCGCCGGCATGAGCGGCGGCGTCGCCTTTGTGCTCGACGAGACTGGCAAATTCCAGCAGCGCTGCAACCTCGCCATGGTCGATCTCGAGCCTTTGGCCGACGAGGACGACCATCTCGATGCGCTCGAGCATCGTGGCGGCGATCTCGAAACCCATGGTCTCGTCGATGTGGCGCACAGCTTGACGCAGAGCGATTCCCAACTCCTCCACAGCCTCATCGCGCGGCATGCGAGCTTCACCCAAAGCCCCAAGGCCAAGGAAATCCTGGCCGCCTGGCCGAGCTATCGCTCGCGTTTCGTCAAGGTGATGCCGGTCGAATATCGCCGCGCGTTGCAGCAGATGCAGGCCCGCAGCCGCGCGGCCGAACGTGCCGGGGTGAGCGTCGCGGTCGGAGCGGCGGAGTAGGCATGGGGAAGCCCACTGGCTTTCTTGAGTATCCGCGCCGCGACCGCAGCTACGATCCGGTCGAGGATCGGCTCAAGCATTATCATGAATTCGTGCGTCCGCTTTCCGAGGACGAGCTGCGCCGGCAGGGCGGCCGCTGCATGGATTGCGGCACGCCTTTTTGCCATACCGGCTGCCCGGTCAATAACATCATTCCCGATTGGAACGACCTGATCTATCGCGGCGATCCGCGCGCCGCTCTGGCCGTTCTCCACCGCACCAATAATTTTCCCGATGTGACCGGCCGCATCTGCCCCGCGCCGTGCGAGGCCGCCTGCACCTTGAACCTGATCGAGGAGCCGGTGACCATCAAGACGATCGAGCACACCATCGCCGAGCGCGGTTGGGCCGAAGGCTGGGTCGAGCCGATGGTCGCGACCCATCGCAGCGGCAAGCGCGTGGCGGTGATCGGCTCCGGCCCGGCGGGCCTTGCTTGCGCGCAACAGCTGGCGCGCGCCGGCCATGACGTCGCGGTGTTCGAGAAGAACGCGCGTATCGGCGGGCTGCTGCGCTACGGCATTCCCGACTTCAAGCTCGAGAAGCATGTGATCGACCGCCGTATCGCGCAGATGCGCGCCGAAGGCGTCGAGTTCCACCCCAACAGCCATATCGGCGTGAACCAGCCGATCGAGCGGCTGATGGCGAATTATCATGCCGTCGTGTTTGCCATTGGCTCCGAAGTGCCGCGCGATCTGCCGGCGCCGGGGCGCGATTTGAAAGGCATCCATTTCGCGATGGATTTCCTGACCCAGCAGAACCGGCGGGTCGGCGGCGAGAAGGTCGTGCCCGAGGACATTCTCGCGACCGGCAAGCATGTGCTGGTGATCGGCGGCGGCGACACCGGCTCGGACTGCATCGGCACGTCCAATCGCCAGGGCGCCAAATCGGTCACGCAGATCGAAATTCTACCGATGCCGCCCGAGCACGAGGAAAAGCTCATGACTTGGCCGAATTGGCCGATGAAGCTCAGAACCTCGAGCTCGCAAGAGGAAGGCATCAAGCGCGATTGGTCGGTGTCGACCAAGGCCTTTGTCGGCAAGGAGGGGCATGTCACCGGCTTGAGCTCGGTGCGTGTCGAGTGGCGCACCAGCAATGAAGGCCGCCCGGTGATGGACGAGCTTCCCGGCACGGATTTCGAGATCAAGGCCGATCTCGTTCTCTTGGCGATGGGTTTCGTCCATCCCGAGAAGAAAGGCGCGGTCGGCGAGCTGAAGCTTGCGCTCGATGGGCGCGGCAATCTCAAGGCCGATACCGACGATTACCGCGGCTCGATCGACAAGGTGTTTTGCTGCGGCGATGCGCGTCGCGGCCAATCGCTCGTGGTCTGGGCGATTCGCGAAGGCCGCCAATGTGCGCGCGCGGTCGATGAATACCTGATGGGCTCCTCCGACTTGCCGCGCTGAGGAGCTCGGTTCGGGCGGGTTAACCGGCGGTAAAGCCTTCGCCTGTCGCATTGCAGCCATCGCCCGGCTTGCGCTGCGCGACGGGCGTCCTAACATCCGCCGCATGAAACCTCGAATTTTGGCGCTCGGCTTGGCCGTGTCGTTGTCGGCATGCGGTTTGCTCCCGAAATTCACGCCGCCGCCCGCGCCCACCGATTCCGGCTATTCCGCCGCCGGCTTGCCGGCCTTGTCTCCGGTCGATGGTGCCGGCACTGAGCAGCACTTTGTCCTAGGCAGCCAGATTGCCGGCGAATGGTGGAAGCTTTTCGGTTCGTCGCCGCTCGATGAGATTCTCGACCAGGCGGTTGCCGGCAACCGCAGCTTGGCGGCGGCCGATGCCAGCCTCGCCCAGGCGCATGAGGCGGTCGCCGTCGCCGCGAGCGGTTATTACCCGCGCGTCGATTTCGGCGCGAGCGCGCAACGCCAGCGGAACAATTTCAAGGCCTTCGGATTGACCGGCTTTCCGCCGAAGGAATTCAATGCTTATTCGCTCGGCCCGACGGCAAGCTACAGCTTCAATCTGGGCGGATTGGTGCCGAAGCAGGTCGAGCAGGCGCAAGCGCTCGAAGCCGCGCAGAACTACCAGCTCCAAGCCGCTTATCTCACCTTGACCGGCAGCGCGGTGACGGAGGCGATCACGATCGCCTCGATCCGCGCCCAGCTCAAAGCGGTCGAGGACATGCTTAGTGACGACGCGGACAATCTTCGGCTCGTGCGCGACGAGCTTAATGCCGGCGCCGCGACCGACATGGATGTCGAAACCGCAAACAGCCAGCTTGCCAGCGACCGGACTTTGCTCGCGCCCTTGCGCCAACAGCTCAGCGTCGCGCAACATGCTTTGACCGTTCTGGTCGGCAAGACGCCTGCTTCCTGGACGCCGCCCGATTTCGATCTCGATCGCTTGACCTTGCCGGCCGACGTGCCGGTGAGCCTGCCTTCGGCGCTGGTGCATCAACGCCCCGACATCCTAGTGGCCGAGGCACAGCTTCACGCCGCGTCGGCGGAAGTCGGCGTCGCTACGGCGCAGCTTTATCCAAACATCACTTTGTCGGCCGATCTGATGCAGCAATTCTTGCGCCCAGAGGCGATCTTCGATCCCGCGAGCAATATCTGGGGCATCGGTGCGAGCTTGGCGCAGCCGCTCTTTCACGGCGGCGCGCTGCAAGCGCAGAAACGCGGCGCCCAAGACGCCTATCAAGCGGCGCTCGCCGACTACCAGCAGACCGTGCTCGCTTCCTTTGCCCAAGTCGCCGATCTGCTCGATGCGCTGTCGCATGATGCCGAGCTTCTGGCCTCGGAGCAAAACGCCTACCAGTCCGCGTCGACCGCGTTGCGCTTGAGCCGGACAAGCTACGCGCTCGGCAATTCGACCCTGCTGCAAGTGCTCGATGCACAGCGCATCTTGCAACAGGCCCGGATCGGCTTGGCGCGGGCCGAGGCGCAACGCTATCTCGACACGGCGCAGCTTTTCGTCGCCATGGGCGGCAGCGTCTGGGACCGCCCGCCGAATCAGGCGGCGCAAGCCGCGCGCTGACCCGTTTCGGGGCCTTCGGGTCCGGAAAGTTATATATTCTATTTCAATGACTTATGCCGGTGCCATGCGCGCGCCGCGGCGGGCATTTCGGTCATCTCGGCGCGGCGGTTCGCGGCAGGGATCGAATACCGATTGGTAGCTTATAATGGCTATGGTTGCGCTCTTTCGCCGTTCCAGGCATTAACTCCACGCGGATCACTAAAGAGAACGAATGAGAGACGTCCGGATCACGTCGTGGCCGGCTCGCACGCCTTCCTGGCGCCGCGCGGCTTGGATCGCGCTTGCCGTGCTCGTGGCGCTGGCGATCGGGTGGTGGCTTTACGGACGCGCGCCGACGCAAAGCACCGCGACGCGCGGCGGCGCGGGTGCGCCGATGCCGGTGGTCGCGGCGACCGCTGCCAAGGGCGACGTTAATATCGTCTTCAACGCGCTCGGCACGGTGACGCCTTTGGCGACCGTGACGGTCCGGACGCAGATCAGCGGCCAGCTCGTGCAGATCGCGTTCCAGGAAGGGCAGCAGGTCCAGAAGGGCGATCTGCTCGCGATCATCGATCCGCGGCCTTACGACCTCGCGCTCGAGCAGGCGCAAGGTCAGCTTCTGAAGGATCAAGCGCTGCTGAAGCAGGCGCAAACCGATCTCGCGCGCTACACCATTCTTGCCAAGCAGGATTCGATCGCGCAGCAAACCGTCGATGGCCAACATCAATTGGTCCATCAATATGAAGGCGCGATCAAGATCGATCAGGGCCAGGTCGATACCGCGAAGCTCAACATCGCCTATTGCCACATCGTCGCGCCGTTGAGCGGGCGGGTCGGCCTGCGCCAGGTCGATCAGGGCAATTACGTCACGCCGGGCGATACCAACGGTATCGTCGTCATCGCCGCGGTGCAGCCGATCACTGCCATCTTCAGCCTGCCCGAAGATGATCTTCCGGCCATCGCCAAGCAGATGAATGCCGGACAGACACTGCAGGTCACCGCTTATGACCGCAGCAACACCAATTTGCTCGAGACCGGCAAGCTGTCCTCGGTCGATAACCAGATCGATACTACGACCGGCACGATCAAGCTGCGCGCGCAATTCGACAATGCGGATGGCGTGCTGTTTCCGAACCAATTCGTCAATGTGCGCCTCCTGGTCGACACGCTTCACGATGCGACCGTCATTCCCACGGCGGCGATCCAACGCGGCGCACCCGGTACCTTCGTCTATGTCGTGAAGCCGGACGACACGGTTGCGGTCCAGGCCATCAAGACCGGTCCGATCGACGGCGAAAAGGTCGCGGTCGCCTCGGGGCTCGATGTTGGCGATCGGGTCGTGATCGACGGCGCCGACAAGCTGCGCGACAATGCGAAGGTTGCGCTGCGCGAGCCCAGCGACGCCTCTGCGCCCGCGACCTCGGCGCCCGCCAGAACGCGAAATCAACGCTCCGGCGCCGGCCCGTGATCCGGGCGCCATGGCGCGCGCTGCCCTAGGCTAAGACCATGAGCCCGTCGCGCCCGTTCATCCTGCGGCCGGTGGCAACCTCGCTGCTGATGGTGGCGGTGCTGCTGGTCGGCGTCGTGGCGTTCCAATTCTTGCCGCTTGCCGCCTTGCCCGAGGTCGATTACCCGACCATCCAGGTTCAGACTTTCTATCCCGGGGCGAGCCCCGACGTGATGACCTCGTCGGTGACGGCGCCGCTCGAAGTGCAGTTCGGGCAGATGCCCAGCCTCAACGAGATGACCTCGACCAGCTCGGCGGGCGCCTCGGTCATCACGCTTCAGTTCAGCCTCGACATCAGCCTCGACATCGCCGAGCAGGAAGTTCAGGCCGCGATCAACGCGGCGGGCAATCTGCTGCCGTCGGACCTGCCGGCGCCGCCGATCTACGCCAAGGTCAATCCGGCCGACGCGCCAATCCTCACTTTGGCGCTGTCTTCGCAGACGCTCACCCTGCCGCAGATCGAGGACATGGCGGATACGCGTCTGGCGCAGAAAATCTCGCAGCTTCCCGGCGTCGGCCTCGTCAGCATCAATGGCGGACAGCGGCCCGCAGTGCGGATTCAGGCGAGCCTGCAGGCGCTCGCCGCCTATGGGCTCAACATCGACGATCTGCGGACCACGATCGGCAACGCCAATGTCAACACGCCCAAAGGGAATTTCGACGGGCCGTCGCGCGCCTATACGCTCAACGCCAACGATCAGCTGAAAAGCGCCGACGAGTATCGCAATCTGGTCGTTGCCTATAAGGACGGCGCGCCGGTCCGCCTTTCCGACGTGGCACAAATCGTCGATGGCGCGCAAAACACCAAGCTCGCCGCCTGGATGAACACGACGCCCGCGGTGATCCTCAACGTCCAGCGTCAGCCCGGCGCGAATGTCATCCAGGTGGTGGATACGATCAAGGCGCTGCTGCCGCAATTGCAGGCGGCCTTGCCCGCCGCGATCGACGTCACGGTGCTGACCGATCGCACCGACACGATTCGCGCTTCGGTGCGCGACGTCGAATTCGAGCTTACCCTTGCGGTCGCGCTGGTCGTGATGGTGATCTTCCTCTTCCTGCGCACCGTGCGCGCCACCATCATCCCCAGCCTTTCCGTGCCGCTTTCGCTCGTCGGCACCTTCGGCGCGATGTATCTCTGCGGCTTCAGCCTCAACAATCTGTCACTGATGGCGCTCACCATCGCCACTGGCTTCGTGGTCGACGACGCGATTGTGATGATCGAGAACATCGCGCGTTATCTCGAGGAAGGCGAGAAGCCGCTGCAAGCGGCGCTGAAAGGCGCCGAGCAGATCGGCTTCACCATCGTGTCGCTGACCATTTCGCTGATCGCGGTGTTGATTCCGCTCCTGTTCATGGGCGATGTGGTCGGAAGGTTGTTCCGCGAATTCGCCGTGACCTTGGCGGTGACGATCCTGATTTCTGCGGCCGTGTCGCTGACCCTGGTGCCGATGGTGTGCGCGCAGATCCTACGCCGTACCAGCGCCGAAACCGAAGGCGCGTTCGAGCGGCGCAATCGCGAAAGCTTCGAATGGGTGGTGCGGCATTACGATCGCGCGCTGACCTGGGTGCTCGATCGCCAAGGCGCCACGCTGCTGGTCGCGCTCGCGACCCTGGCGCTTACGACCTATCTTTACGTCGTCATTCCGAAGGGATTCTTTCCGGTTCAGGACACAGGTCTGATCCAGGGCATTTCCCAGGCGCCGCAATCGATCTCCTATGCCGGCATGGCCGAACGGCAGCAGGCGCTTGTCGAGACGATCCTGAAAGATCCGGATGTCGACAGCTTGTCGTCCTTCATCGGCGTCGACGGCACCAATCAGACGCTCAACAGCGGCAGGTTGCTGATCAATCTCAAACTCAAAGGCGAGCGCGCCAGCGATGTCAGCACGGTGATCCGGCGCCTGACGCAATCGGTCGCCGGCGTGCCGGGCATCTCGCTCTATATGCAGCCGGTGCAGGATCTGACCATCGACGCGACGGTCAGCCGCACGCAATATCGTTTCATCCTCGAAGACGCCAATCCCGACGAGCTGGTGCAGTGGGTTCCGAAGCTGGTCGATGCGTTGGCGGCGAAACCGCAATTCGAGGACGTCACCAGCGACCAGCAGCAGAACGGCCTCAGCGCCTATGTCTTGATCGACCGCGACACGGCGGGCCGCTTCGGCATCACGCCCGCGACCATCGACAACGCGCTTTACGACTCATTCGGTCAGCGCATCATCTCGACAATCTTCACCCAGTCGAACCAATACCGCGTCATCCTCGAAGCCGATCCCGGCTTGCAAGCCTCGCTCGATTCGCTCAACACGATTTATCTTCCCTCGTCGGTGGCCAACACGGGGCAGGTGCCGTTATCCGCCATCGCCAAGGTCGAGATTCAAAACGCGCCGCTGCAGATCAATCATCTCGGCCAGTTTCCGGCGAACACGATCTCGTTCAACCTCGCGCCCGGCGTCTCGCTCGGCGAGGCGGTCACGGCGGTGCAGCAGACCCAACAGCAGATCGGCCTGCCGCGCAGCATGATCACCGTCTTCCAAGGCGCCGCGCTGGCCTTTCAGGCCGCGCTCAAGAACGAGCTCTATCTGATCCTCGCCGCGATCGTCACGGTCTATATCGTGCTGGGCGTGCTCTATGAGAGCTTCGTCCATCCCGTGACGATTCTCTCGACCTTGCCCTCGGCCGGCATCGGCGCGCTGCTGGGCTTGATGATGACCGGCAACGATCTCGGCGTCGTTTCGATCATCGGCATCGTGCTCCTGATCGGCATCGTCAAGAAGAACGCGATCATGATGATCGACTTCGCCCTCGACGCCGAGCGCCGCGAAGGCAAGGCGCCGCGCGAGGCGATCCATCAGGCCTGTCTGCTGCGTCTGCGTCCGATCCTGATGACGACCATGGCGGCGATCCTCGGCGCCTTGCCGTTGATGCTCGGCTCGGGCACGGGCGCCGAACTGCGCCAGCCCCTCGGCATCAGCATTGTCGGCGGTCTCATCGTCAGCCAGGTGCTGACGCTGTTCACGACGCCGGTGATCTATCTCGCCTTCGACCGGCTCGGCCGCCGCATTGCGGCGCGCTTCGGCGTCGAGGGCGATGAGCCCTCGGAAAGCGGGGGGCCGGCCGAATGAATTTCTCGTCGGTCTTCGTGCGCCGGCCGGTGGCGACGACCTTGCTCACCTTGGGCGTCGCCTTGGCGGGCATGGCGGCGTTCTTCCAGCTTCCGGTTTCGCCTTTGCCGCAGGTCGATTACCCGACCATCTCGGTCAGGGCGAGCATGCCCGGCGCAAGCCCGCAAGTGATGGCGGCGACCGTCGCGACGCCTTTGGAGCGGCATCTCGGTCAGATCGCCGATGTCACCGAGATCACGTCGTCGAGCTCGGTCGGGTCCACCCGCATCACGTTGCAATTCGGTCTCGACCGCAACATCGACGGCGCGGCGCGCGACGTCCAAGCGGCGATCAACGCCGCGCGCGCCGATCTGCCGTCGAGCCTGCGCAGCAACCCGACCTATCGCAAGGTCAATCCGGCCGATGCGCCGATCATGATCCTGGCCTTGACCTCGACCACCTTGACGCGCGGCCAGATCTACGATGCCGCCAATACGGTCATCCAGCAAAAGCTGTCGCAGATCGACGGCATCGGCGAAGTCGATGTCAGCGGCAGCTCGCTGCCGGCGGTGCGGGTCGAGCTCAACCCGCAGGCGCTGTTCAGCTATGGCATCGGCCTTGAAGACGTGCGCGCGGCGCTGTCGGCGGCCAATGCGCATGCCCCGAAAGGGGCGATCGAGCAGGGCGATCAGCATTTCCAGATCTACACCAACGACCAGGCCAGCAAGGCCGACGATTATCGGTCGCTGATCGTCGCCTATCGCAACGGCGCCGCGGTGCGGCTGTCGGATATCGCGGAAATCAATGATTCGGTCGAGAATTTGCGCAATTTCGGCTTGGCGAATGGCGAGGCCGCGGTGCTCGTCCTGCTGTTCCGCTCGCCCGGCGCCAATATCATCGACGCGATCGATCAGGTGACCGCCGCCTTGCCGCAGCTCGAGGAGTCGATCCCGAGCGGCATCAAGGTGACCGTGGCCGAGGATCGCTCGACCACCATCCGCGCCTCGCTCCACGATATCGAGCGCACCTTGGCGATCGCGATCGGCCTCGTCATCATGGTGGTGTTCCTGTTCCTGCGCGATCCGCGCGCCAGCCTCATCCCGACCGTCGCCGTGCCGGTGTCGCTGATCGGCACGCTCGGCGTGATGTATCTCCTGGGCTACAGCCTCGACAATCTCTCCTTGATGGCATTGACGATCTCGACCGGTTTCGTGGTCGATGACGCGATCGTCGTGCTCGAAAACATCACGCGGCACATGGAGGCCGGCATGCCGCGCTTCCAGGCGGCGATGCTGGGCGCGCGTGAGGTCGGCTTCACCGTGCTGTCGATGAGCCTCTCGCTGGTCGCCGTGTTCATCCCGATCCTGCTGATGGGCGGCATCATCGGCAGGCTGTTCCGCGAATTCGCCGTGACCTTGTCGGTCGCGATCGTGGTTTCGCTCGCGGTCTCGCTCACGACGACGCCGATGATGTGCGCGCGGCTGTTGCGCCATGCAAGCGAGGCGGAGGAGGGGCGGATTGGCCGCGCCAGCGCGCGCGTCTTCGATCGCCTGCTCGATGCCTATCGGCGCAGCCTCGGCTGGGCGTTGGCGCATCCGCGCTCGATGATGGTGCTGCTGCTCGCGACGCTTTGTCTCAACGTCTATCTCTTCACCGTCGTCCCCAAGGGTTTCTTCCCGCAGCAGGATACCGGCCGCATCGTCGGCGGCATCCAGGCCGATCAGAGCATCTCGTTCCAGCTCATGCGCCAGAAGCTCACCCAGTTCATGGCGATCGTGCAAAAGGATCCGGCGATCGACACGGTGGCGGGCTTCACCGGGGGCGGGCAGACCAATGGCGGCGGCGTGTTCATCGCCTTGAAGCCGCGCAACCAGCGCGACGCGACCTCGGACGAGGTGATCGCGCGTTTGCGCCGCGCGCTCAACCAAGTGCCGGGCGCGTCCCTTTTCCTGCAATCGGTGCAGGATATCCGCATCGGCGGCCGGCAAAGCAACGCGCAATACCAATACACGTTACAAGGCGACGATCTCGACGAGCTGTACGCCTGGGTCCCGAAGATCGCGACCGCGCTGCAAAGCGTGCCGGAGATCACCGACGTCAATTCTGACCAGCAGCAAAAGGGACTCGAAACCGATCTCAACATCGATCGCACCTCGGCGGCGCGGCTCCATGTCACGGTGAGCCAGATCGATAACACGCTTTATGATGCTTTCGGCCAACGTCAGGTCTCGACCATCTTCAACCCGCTCAACCAATATCACGTCGTGATGGAAGTGGCGCCGCGCTATTGGCAGGACCCGGAAACCTTGAAGCAGATCTATGTCAGCACGGCGGGCGCGATCGGCGGCACGCAATCGACCAACGCGCTGGCCGGCACCACCAGCTCCGGCGCGAAATCCGCGTCAAGCGCAACGCCCGCGCTCAGCCAAGACGCGGTGCGCAACCAAAGCACCAATGCGCTGACCGCGATCGGCAAGGGCGCTGCCTCGACCGGCGCCTCGGTCAGTACCAGCCGTGAAACCATGGTGCCGCTTGCCGCGGTCAGCTCTTATGGGCCGGGATCGACGCCTTTGGCGGTCAATCACCAGGGCAGTTTCGTCGCCTCGACGATTTCCTTCAACCTCGCCCCCGGAAAATCCTTGAGCGACGCGACCGCGGCGATCGGCGATGCAATGAATCGCATCGGCGTACCGGGCACCGTCCACGGCACCTTCCAAGGCACGGCGCGCGTTTTCCAGCAATCGCTGTCCAGCGAGCCGGTTCTCATCCTCGCCGCCTTGCTCGCGGTCTATATCGTGCTCGGCGTGCTCTATGAGAGCTATGTCCATCCTTTGACGATTCTCTCGACCTTGCCCTCGGCGGGGGTTGGCGCAGTGCTTGCGCTGCTGGCCTTCAAGACGCAATTCGATATTATCGCCTTGATCGGAGTCTTTCTGTTGATCGGCATTGTCAAGAAGAACGCGATCATGATGATCGACTTCGCCATCGACGCGCAGCGCAACCAGAATCTGCCGGCGAAGGAGGCGATCCATCAGGCCTGCCTCCTGCGTTTTCGTCCCATCCTCATGACCACGCTTGCAGCCTTGCTCGGCGCGCTGCCCTTGGCGCTTGGCCAGGGCGAGGGCAGCGAGATGCGCCATCCGCTCGGCATCTCGATCATCGGCGGGTTGATCGTGAGCCAGATGCTGACCCTTTACACCACCCCGGTGATCTATCTCTATATGGAGCGTTTCCGCCTCTGGGCCTCCGGGCTGCGGCACGACAAAGCACGCGGCGAGCTTCCCGGTAGCGGCCACGCGGAGCGCAGCCTATGATGTCGCGCTCCGTGTTCCGCCTCGCAGCCTGCCTCTCCGTCTCCACGCTCGCAGCCTGCGCGCTCGGCCCCGACTACCAGAAGCCGGCCGCGCCGGTGCCGGAGAAATACAAGGAAGCCGAAGGCTGGAAGCCGGCCGAGCCCAAGGAAGCGGCAAGCGATCAGCCCTGGTGGTCGGTGTTCGGCGATCCGGCGCTCGACGGGCTCGAGCGTCAGGTGAACATCTCGAACGAGACGCTCAAATCTTCCGAGGCCGCGTACCGAACGGCGGTGGCGATCGTCGACGAGGCGCGCGCGGGATATTATCCGACCCTCGATCTCAGTGGCTCGGGAACCCGCAACGGGCGCGGCGCGGGAACCTCGACCAGCAGCTCGGGATTTTCCAGCAGCCGTGCCTCGGTCTCGAATTCCTTCAGCGCCGCGGCGGGCGCCGCCTGGGTTCCGGATCTCTGGGGCTCGATCCGCCGCACGGTCGAAAGCGATGTCGCGAACGCGCAGGCCAGCGCGGCCGATCTCGCCGCGGCGCGGCTTTCGGCGCAGGGCACCTTGGCCGCCGATTATGTCCAGCTTCGCATCGCCGACGAGGTGAAGCGCCTGCTCGACGACACGGTCGATGCCTATACGCGCTCGCTGCAAATCGTGCAGAACCGCTACAATGTCGGCACGGCGGCGCGCACCGACATCGCTTCGGCGCAGGCGCAGCTCGAGAACACGCGCGCGCAAGCGATCGCCGCCACCATTCCGCGCGCGCAATTCGAGCACGCGATCGCGGTCTTGATCGGCAAGACCCCGGCCGAGCTGACGATCGAGCCGGTCAGAATCGCCAATGCCGTGCCGATCGCGCCTTCCGGCCTGCCGTCGGCGTTGTTGGAGCGCAATCCCGCGATTGCCGCGTCGGAACGCGCCATGGCCGCTTCCAATGCCAGGATCGGCGTCGCCATCGCCGGCTATTTCCCGACCGTCACCTTGGGCGCGTCCTACAGCCAGTCGAGCACGATGCTGCATACCTTGTTTACGGCGGCGAGCAGCCTGTGGTCTTTCGGCCTCACCAATGTCAGCCTGCCGATCTTCAATGGCGGCTTGACCGCCGCGCAAGTGGCGGCGGCACGCGCGACCTACGACCAGACGGTTGCCGAATACCGCCAATCCGTGCTCACCGCGTTCCAGCAGGTCGAGGATCAGCTTGCCGCGTCGCGGCTGCTCGAGCAGCAGGCGGAGGTCCAAGCGCGCGCCGTGCAAGCGGCGGAAGAGGCCGAGCGTCTGACCCTCAACCAGTATCGCGCCGGCACGGTCGACTACACCGCTGTGATCACGGCGCAGGCGACTTCGCTCGCCAGCCAAGAGGCTGCGCTCAACATTCTGCAAAGCCGGCTGCTCGCCGGGGTCGCGCTCATCGAAGCGCTCGGCGGTGGCTGGAACACGACCCAGCTCCCGACCCGCGATCAGGTGGAGAATCCGCCGCCACCGGCGCCGTGATTGGCCGATCCGGCCGGCAGCGATTTTGCTCTGTCACCATAAGGCCTACCGTAACCAGACAGGCCCTTCAAAGAGACATCACCCCGACGAATTAAAGGCACCGCTGGCAATGATGATCCATGCACAGCAAAGAAACAGCACAAGATAGAGCAGAAACCTACGACGATGTCGCAAGCCCGTCTCATTCCAGTATAGGCCGAAAAGGAAGCTAAACGGCCCAATGAGATTGATCGTTTTGTCGTAACGAGTGTCTTTGTTAGCTAACGTTTGGACAAAGTGGTAAGCAGAAATAAAAAATGTGACAATCCCGACGAAGAACGGCACAAGCAGGAATTCTCGAAACAACTCTATGACTTGTTCCATGTGCGCCATAAAGCGCCAGCCTTTTTCTTTCCTAGCGCTAATGCCAAACTCGTAACGACAGCTTCGCAGATCTTCGCGTCCGAATTCTGGATGGGGAGATAAAACTTACCTGCGAGACCCAGTGGCATGTCATCGAAAACTCCGAACCTTTGCAGGGTGATAACTTTCGAAAGTTCTGTGAGGACAGATATAACTTTCGCTGCCTACCGATTCCTGACTACGCGGGCGGCGACGCGGGACAATGTTTCAGCGTCGCGAGCTTGATCAGCGTGTCGCGGCGCGCGTAGAGCTTCGTGATCTGGTCTTTTTCTGCGTCGTTGTTGTTGCTTGCCAGGAGCGCCGGCGCTGCGACGAGCCCGCCCAAGTCAAAGATTCCCGCCGCGACCTCGTTGCGCGTGCGGTTTCCGGCGATGGCATCATTTGCGCCTTTCATGGCATCGGCGATCTTCTGCCGTTCGTCGGCGATATCGCCGCAACTCATCGCTTGGGCCTCGGGGGTGAAATCGTTGATGGTGAGATCGTGCGTGCGGTTGATTGAAGTGGTATCGGGCGGCAGAGGCGGCGCTGCCGACGAGCAGCCGGCGAGCAACAATGCCGCGACCGCCGCGCGAAGCCTCGCGCTATGGCTGCTTGAAGACGACCGCACGGCCGCGCCCATGAATCTCGCCCCAATTGAAGAGGCCCATGCCGAGCGCGCCGTAACGTGCGAGCACGACCGCGTCGGCGCCCATCTCTGCAGCCTTCTTTTTTAGCGCCGTGGCGACCATCGCCTGCGTCGGATCGTCGGCAAAGACATTGGGCTTCGACACGGTCACTTCGATGTCGCTGAGCACCTCGTAAGGCCGGTCGGTGATGTCGTCCTCGGTGAGGATGACCGCATCGGGCGATTTCGCCGGGCGCACCGGTCCTGACGGTGTCGCGCAGGCGCCCAGCACGGCGAGCATCACCGCCAAAAAGCAGAGACGCGTCAACTTCATGAAATCCCCCGAAACTTTCCCCGCACGGGCGCCGGAAATAGCCTTTGCGAGCCATAGAATAATTGGGTCGGGTTTCACCGCCAAGGGGAGATGGGCTGCGACGCGCAGGCCGGTTCGGATCGCCGCATCGCGCACTCCGCCGCCTTAACCATAATTGGTTGTCCCACCGCGAGTGGGCAGTAAATGGGTTGCGCGGCTTCGGCGCAGGACTTAATGACATTCTCTGGGGCGGCCGACAAAGCGCCGCCAGGGAGGATATATCGTGGCACAAGCGCAAACCGTCGATCTGTCGCGTATCATCGATTCGCAAAAGATCGGCGCCTTTCACATCATTTTGGTGGCCGTCACTTTCGTCGTGGTGATGGCGGACGGTTACGACATCGGCGCGGCGGCCTTCGCGGCGCCGGCCTTGATCCGCGAATGGCATATCAGCCCCGCGGCGCTGGGCGGCCTGTTCAGCGCCGGTCTCTTCGCGGGCTTGTTCGGTCCGCCCATCCTCGGCTGGATCGCCGATCATTACGGCAGGCGCTCGGCCCTCGTCGGCGGCTTGCTCTTCTTCGGCGTGTTCACCTGGGCGTCGGTGCTGTCGCAAGATCTGCAAACCTTGATCATCTTGCGCTTCATCGCCGGCATCGGCATCGCCGGGGTGCTGCCGATCGCGACCGCGTTGGTCGCCGAATTCGCGCCGCGCCGTATGCGTGCCACACTGTTCATCCTGATGTTCTCGGGCGTCACCTTCGGTGGCGGCGTGCCGGGTCTCGTGGCCGCTCAGTACATGGGCACTTACGGCTGGCAGATCCTGTTCTGGGTCGGCGGCCTAACGCCGATCGCGGTGGCGATCCTCGCCTATTTCGTTCTGCCGGAATCGATCAAGTTCTTGTCCTTGAAGCGCGAGCGTCATCCGCAGCTGGTGCAGCAGCTGGCGCGCATGCAGCCCGGACTGACGCTCGATCCGGATTCCTCTTTCACCATCGGCGGCGAAGACAACCGCGAGAAATTCTCCTATGGCGCGATCTTCAAAGGGCGGCTCGCTTGGATCACGCCGATGTTCTGGCTGTCCAATTCCGTCAATCTGATGATTTTCTATTTCATCAATCAATGGACGCCGACGATTCTCGCCGCCAATGGCTATCCGGTCACGCATGCCGCCTTGGCCGCGACCGCGTTCCAATTCGCCGGCACGGCGGGCGGCCTCGTCATCATGCGGCCGTTGGATAAATTCGGCTTCATTCCGGTGCCGATCCTGTTCGCTTGCGCGATCCCGATCGTCGCTTGCATCGGCCTGCCGGGCCTTCCGGAAGCGGCGATCATCACCTTGATCGCGGCGGCCGGCTTCTGCCTTCTGGGCCTGCAATTCGGCAACATCGCCTCGGAGACCACCGTCTATCCGACCTATATCCGTTCCTGGGGCGTCGGCTCGTGTTTCGGCGCGGGGCGGGTAGGCTCGGTGATCGGCCCGATCGTGGGCGGCTATCTCATCTCGATGCACATGCCGACGCAGTATCTGTTCTGGCTCGCCGCCATCCCGCTGGTGATCGGCCTGGTCAACGCGGTCTTGCTGACGCCGCTTTACCGCGCCGAATGGCGTGGCCAGGCCGTTGCGTTGCAGGCGCAGCCCGCGGCCGGCGACGACTAATTCGTTAAGCGCACGCGATCTCGTTTTCATGGAGTAACACCGATGGCCCCACGCACCGTCCCGCCTTTCCGCGCCGACCATGTCGGTAGCTTGCTGCGTCCGCAGGCATTGCTCGATGCGCGCGAAAAGAGAAAGCGCAACGAGATTTCGGCCGAGCAGTTGCGCCAGGTCGAGGACGAGGCGATCCGCGGTGCGGTGAAGCTGCAGGAAGAAGTCGGCCTTCAAGTCGCGACCGATGGCGAGTATCGGCGTACTTTCTGGCATCTCGACTTCCTCGAGCAATTCGCCAATGTCACGGTGATCCCGCCGCGCATCAAGGCGCAATTCCACACCCATGAAGGCGACATCGAATTCGCGCCGCCGGGCATCAGGGTCGACGGCAAGCTGTCGCGCCCACACCCGATCTTCGTCGACCATTTCAAATTCCTGAAATCGGTCGCGCATGTCACGCCCAAGATCACCATTCCGGCGCCGAGCAACATGCATTTCCGCGGTGGGCGCGCGGCGATCGACCAAAAGGCCTATCCCGATCTCGCCGAGTTCTATGCCGATCTCGGGCGCGTCTATAGCGAGGAGGTGCGCGATCTCGCCGCGGCCGGTTGCCGCTATCTTCAGCTCGACGAGGTCAATTTCGCTTATCTCTGCGATCCGAAGCTGCGCCAGCAAGTGCAGAACATCGGCGAGGACCCGCGCACCTTGCCGCACACTTACGCCAAGCTCATCAATGCCTCGCTCGCCGGGCGTCCCAAGGACATGGTGACCGCGATGCATCTCTGCCGCGGCAATTTCAAGAGCGCCTGGGTCGCCGAAGGCGGCTACGAGCCGGTTGCCGAGGTGCTGTTCAACGAAATCGACGTCACCGGCTATTTCCTCGAATATGACGATCCGCGTTCGGGCGATTTCGCGCCGCTGCGTTTCGTGCCCAAAGGCAAGGTCGTCATTCTGGGCCTCGTCACGACCAAGCTCGCCAAGCTCGAAACCAAGGACGAGCTCAAGCGGCGTATCGACGAGGCGGCGAAATTCTGCCCGCTCGACCAGCTTGCCTTGAGCCCGCAATGCGGCTTTTCCAGCACGGTCGAAGGCAACAACATCACGATCGCGGACGAGATGGCGAAGCTTCGCCTCATCGTTGAGACGGCGAAAGAGGTATGGGGCTGAGTCATTAAATGGGCAAGAAAATTCGCCCAAAGAATCTGTATTTTCAGGGCTATATAGGTTAATATTCCCACGATATAATCCCACTCCCATAATGGGCACGATTCTGGTTGACCAGTTCGTGCCCCTGGCGTCGTATGTCGCAACGGCATTACGCCCGTAGGGAGTGAAAAGTCTTGGAGAGCGAAGCGCTCCTGCAGGAGATCGCAGGATATTGTCGCCGCGTCGGCATGGCTGAATCGACCTTCGGCCGTCTCGCGGTCAATGATGGAAAACTGGTCAGTCGCTTACGCTTCGGCGGGCGGGTGCGCGGCAAAACCGTCGAACGGGTGCGCGCCTTCATGACGCGGCAGAAGGACGAGAACGGCGCCGCGCGCCGCATGCGCACGTCGATCATGCCGGAGCCGAACGCGACCCACATGCCGGCGGCGCTGCCGCTCGCCGAGATCTCCGAGCGCACCGACAAGAATTTCCGCTTCTACGACAACCGCCAGAAATATCTGCTCTTCGTCAATACCTGCAGCGAGAAATGGGTGGTTGCCGACCGGGTCGCTCTGGAGCTCGCGAACATCCATCCGCACCCGCCGGGCTTGCGCATCTTCGACGCCGGCATCGGCGACGGCACGGTGTTGACCCGCGTGATGCGCTCGATGCATGCGCGCTTTCCGACCGTGCCGTTCTACATCGTCGGCAAGGAAATCAGCCTCGAGGATGTCCGCCTTACGCTCGAGAAGATGCCCGACCGGTTCTTCGAGCATCCTTCGACCGTGTTGGTTCTGACCAACATGTATTATTCCGAGGCGCCGTGGCTCACCCCCAATTCGGTGACGGCGGCGACAAGCCTCGTCTGGCACGAGCAAAGCCTTCTCGGCAACACGGCGCATGAATTCGAGACACAGATCACCGAGCTGCAAGGCTTCCTGGCGCAGAATTGGCGCGCCAAGGTCAGCAAGGTCTCGGGCAATCCGATCTACGAGAAGCCGGTCGTGCTGGTGCTCTACCGCGACGATTACAAATTCCTGCTCGACCAGATGCGGCCGCGGCGCGGCGCCACCCGCGCCGATTACGACCTGGTCATCGCCTCGCAGCCTTATCGCGCCCGGGCTTCGGTCGAGTTCAAGGCGTCCAAGGTTGTAGCGCCCCTGGCGCGCGCCCTCGGGCCCGGCGGGAGGTTGATCGGCATCCATTCCCACGGCCAGGATCCGGGGCTCGAAACCGTCCAGAAGATCTGGCCGGGCGAGAATCCCTTTATGACCGATCGGCATCAATTGCTGCGCGCGGCCAAGGCCGAGCTGGGCAGCGCCGGGCGCGATCTTAACTTTAATGCCTATTCCGACGCGCGCTCGCTGTTCCGCTATGCGATGCACACTTTGCCCAGCGAAATCAGCGAAACCATCGGCACTTCGACCCTGTTTGCGGCCTGGAATGCGGCGATTTACGTCGCCCAGATCGAGGACCAGCGCCTGTCGCAGGTGATTAGCGACAACGCCTACCTTGAAGCGACGAAGGAAGTGTTGCAGAAACACGGCGGATTATGGTTCTGGGATGAATCTTATGTGATCTCGCGCAAGCGGGATTCGGCTTGACCCGAGACGCAGGAGCTAAAAACGTGGCAAAAGGCGATTTTCTCTTCACCAGCGAGTCCGTGTCGGAAGGACACCCCGACAAGGTTTGCGACCAGATTTCGGACGCGGTGGTCGATATTTTCCTCGCGGCCGACCCGCTGGCGCGGGTGGCCTGCGAGACCCTGGCCACGACCAACCGGGTCGTGCTCGCCGGCGAAGTGCGCGGCCCCGATAAAATCACCAAGGACCAGCTGATCGAGGCGGCGCGTCAGCGCATCAAGGCGATCGGCTACGAGCAGGAAGGCTTCCACTGGAAGCATGCCGAGATCGAGTGCCTGGTCCACAAGCAGTCGGCCGATATCGCGCAAGGCGTCGATGCCGCTGGCAACAAGGACGAAGGCGCGGGCGACCAGGGCATCATGTTTGGCTATGCCTGCCGCGAAACCGCCGAGCTGATGCCGGCGCCGATCCAATTCGCGCATCAGATCCTGAAGTCGATGGCGGATGCGCGGCACAGCGGCGCGACGCCCGATTTCGGTCCCGATGCCAAGAGCCAGGTGACCTTGCAATATGTCGCCGGCAAGCCGGTGCGCGCGACCTCGGTCGTGGTCTCGACCCAGCATTCGGAGAGGGTCGGCCAGGAAGAGGTGCGCGAGATCGTGCGCCCGCATGTGCTGAAGGTTCTGCCCAAGGGCTGGATGTGCCCGGAGGAGAATTTCTACGTCAACCCGACGGGCCGTTTCGTCATCGGCGGTCCCGACGGCGATTGCGGTCTGACTGGGCGCAAGATCATCGTCGACACCTATGGCGGCGCGGCGCCCCATGGCGGCGGCGCCTTCTCGGGCAAGGACCCGAGCAAGGTCGACCGCTCGGCCGCTTATGCCGCGCGCTACTGCGCCAAGAACGTGGTCGCGGCCGGCCTTGCCGAGCGCTGCACCATTCAGTTGTCCTACGCGATTGGTGTGTCGAAGCCGCTTTCGGTCTATATCAACACCGACGGCACCGGCCAGGTCGACGAGGACAAGCTCTCGCGAATCCTCCAGGAACTGGTCGATCTCAGCCCGCGCGGCATCCGCACGCATCTGGCCCTCAACAAGCCGATCTATACGCGGACCGCATCCTATGGACATTTCGGGCGCGCGCCCGAGGCCGATGGCGGCTTCTCCTGGGAAAAGACCGATATCGCGCAAGCGCTGAAGGGAGCGTTCTGAGATGGCTCAAGCAGCCGACTACAAGGTCAAGGACATCGCTCTCGCCGATTGGGGCCGCAAGGAAATCAGCATCGCCGAAACCGAAATGCCGGGCTTGATGGCGTTGCGGACCGAATACGGCAAGCAGAAGCCGCTGAAGGGCGCCCGCATCGTCGGCTGCCTCCACATGACCATCCAGACCGCGGTGCTGATCGAAACCCTGGTGGAGCTGGGCGCCTCGGTGCGCTGGAGCTCGTGCAACATCTTCTCGACCCAGGATCAGGCCGCTTCGGCGATTGCGGCCAAAGGCATTCCGGTCTTCGCTTGGAAGGGCGAGACCGAAACCGAATATGAATGGTGCATCGAGCAGACTCTGCGCGGCCCCAATGGCTGGACGCCCAACATGATTTTGGATGATGGCGGCGACGCCACAAGAATCATCCACGAGAAATATCCCGATCTCTTGAAAGAAGTCCGCGGCGTTTCGGAAGAAACCACGACCGGCGTTCACCGGCTTTACGAGATGATGAAGGCCGGCAAGCTCAAGATCCCGGCGATCAACGTCAATGACAGCGTCACCAAGTCGAAATTCGACAATCTCTATGGCTGCCGCGAAAGCCTGGTCGACGGCATCAAGCGCGCCACCGACGTGATGCTTGCCGGCAAGGTTGCCGTGGTGGCGGGCTTCGGCGATGTCGGCAAGGGCTCGGCCGCGAGCCTCCGCAGCCAGGGCGCGCGCGTCATGGTGACCGAGATCGATCCGATCTGCGCCTTGCAAGCGGCGATGGAAGGCTATCAGGTCACGACCATGGACGAAGCCGCCGCCATCGGCGACATCTTCGTCACTGCGACCGGCAATATCGACATCATCCGCCTCGACCATATGCGGCAGATGAAGGATCGCGCCATCGTCTGCAACATCGGCCATTTCGACAGCGAGATTCAGATCGAATCGCTGCGCAATTACAAATGGGAAGAGGTGAAGCCGCAAGTCGACGAGGTCGTTTTTCCCGACGGCAAGCGCCTGATCGTTCTCGCCCAAGGCCGCTTGGTCAATCTCGGCTGCGCCACCGGCCATCCGAGCTTCGTCATGAGCGCGTCCTTCAGCAATCAGGTGCTGGCGCAGATCGAGCTTTGGACCCATACCGACAAGTATGAGAACAAGGTCTATGTCCTGCCCAAGCATCTCGACGAGAAGGTCGCGGCGCTTCACCTCGAAAAGCTCGGCGCCAAGTTGACCAAGCTGTCGCCCGAGCAGGCGAAATATCTCAATGTCGGCCAGGCCGGACCCTACAAGCCCGACCATTATCGCTACTAGGTCTCGTCGTTATGCCTGCCCCTGACAACCCTCTCCGCCCGCTTGCGGGGGGAGAGGGCAGGGAGAGGTGGGTGGGAAAGCCAGATACGGTCGTGCAACGGAATCACACCTCACCCTCCCGTTGCTTTGCAACGGGTCCCTCCCTCTCCCCGCTTTGCGCGGAGAGGGACATCGCGCATTGACCGACTCGATGACCGATAACCCCGTCAGCTTCTTCGACGCCGCCTTGCGTGGCGGCAAGTTTGTTGTGACGGCCGAGGTCGCGCCGCCGGTTTCGAGCGATCCGGCCGATCTCCTGGCGCGGGCGCTGCCGCTGAAGGGCGTTGCCACGGCGGTCAACGTCACCGACGGCGCGGGCGCCAAGGCGCATCTCTCGAGCCTCGTCGCGGCGCATATCCTGTTGCAGAACGGGATCGAGCCGATCGTGCAGATGACCTGCCGCGATCGCAACCGCTTGGCGCTCGAAAGCGATCTCATTGGCGCGGCGGCCTTGGGGCTGACCAACGTGCTGATGCTCACCGGCGACGATCCGAAGCTCGGCGATCAGCCCGAAACCAAGCCGGTCTTCGATTTCAATTCCCAGGCGCTGATGCAGATGGCACAGCGCATGCGCAAGGAGCACCAGCTCCCGACCGGCACGGCGATCAAAGGCCCGCTTGGCTTCGTGCTCGGCGGTGCGGACACGCCCTTGGACCCGCCGCAAGATTGGACGCCCAAATCGCTCATCGCCAAGATCGAAGCGGGCTGCGATTTCGTGCAGACCCAGTTCTGCATGGATGCCCGCATCGTGCGCAATTACGCCAAGCGCCTTATGGAATTGGGCGTCGCGCAGCGGGTGAAGATTCTGATCGGCGTCTGCCCGATTCCTTCGGCACGCTCGGCGCGCTGGATGAAGGAGAAGCTTTTCGGCACAATCATCGCCGATGACATTGTCGACCGGCTCGACAAAGCAGCGGACCCGAAGACCGAAGGCAAGAAAATCTGCGCCGAATTCCTGCAGGAGCTGGCCGCCATCCCCGGCATCGCCGGCGCGCATGTAATGGCGCCGCAGAACGTCTCAGCCATCCCCGAAGTCATCGCCCTGTCCGGTGTCGCCGGAAAGCCGCGCGCGACGTCGACTGGCTAGAGCGTTTCATATTTTGGCGGAAGCGTATCCTGCGTTTGCGAAGTAGTTGGCGCATTCGGCAGGCTGGATTGTCGGGACGAGGTGTCCGATGTGGCGCCAAGTGTCCTCGATGGTTCGCCTCTGGGCGAGGCGCATCCAGTGCTTGATCTTGGCGAAGGTCTGCTCGATCGGATTGAGATCGGGAGAGTAGGGCGGCAGGTACCAGAGCCTGGCGCCGGCGGCCCGGATCATCCGTCGGACGGCCGCCGCTTTGTGGGAGCCGAGATTGTCCATGACGACGATGTCGCCGGGCTTGAGCACCGGCACGAGCTGCTGCTCGACATAGGCGCGGAAGCATTCGCCGTTGATCGGTCCGTCGAAGACACAAGGCGCTGTGAGCCGGTCGCAGCGCAGCGCGCCGAGGAAGGTCAGCGTGCGCCAGTGAGCGTGCGGGGCGAAGCTGCGCAGGCGCTTGCCCTTCGGCCCCCATCCGCGTAGCGGTGCCATGTTGGTCTTGATCCAGGTCTCGTCGATGAAGACCAGCCGCTGCGGGTCGAGCCCAGCCTGCCAGGATCGCCAGCGCTGACGCCGGCGCGCGACGTCGGCGCGGGCCTGCTCAAGGGCGAACAGGGTTTTTTTTGAACCGCAGCCCTTCGCGCCGAACGAACATCCATATCGTATTGTGCGAGACGCTCACGCCGCGTGCCGCCAGCTCGTCCTTCAGCCGGTGCAGCGTCAGGTGCGGCGTCTGAGCGATCCGCTCCAGAATGAACGCCCGATGCGGCTCCAGCACCCGCTTGCGATGCCCGCCCATCTTGCCCGGCGCAACCGAGCCGGTCTTACGATACCGCTGCGACCACTTCACAATCGACGAGACGGCAACACTGAACCGTACCGCAACAGACCGGCAGGTCTCTCCAGCCAAAACCGCCGCAACCGCCCGCTCACGAAGATCCATCGACAAAGCTCGGGTCATCGGATGCTGGCCTCCAATCCAGCCAGCATCTTGAATCACAAACCGAGACCGAACGGAATCCCTTTCGATTCAGTCAAGCCTTGAAACGCTCTAATCCGATCCCTCAAGGCGTGGCGGCGGCCGGCACAGCCGGGACCAGCACCGGCGCCGTCCAGGTTTTGAAATCCTCGACCGACACGCTCGGCAGCTTTTTGACGAAGGCGGCGATCGCCCAGATTTCCTTGTCCTCGACGCCGACCCGGGCAAAGCTTGGCATGCCGGTCATGTTGATGCCGTTCTTCACCACCCAGAAGATTTCGCCGGGCATGTGGTCGTTGGCGATGTCTTTGAGATCGGGCGGGTCGGGGCGCAAGCCTTCCGAGAACTTCGCCCAATTGACGCCCGGCGCGCCATGGCAATTAGCGCAGCCGCGGTCGAGGAAGGCGCGCGCGCCGGCCTTTACTACAGCGGGATCGTCGAGCGAAAAGGGCGGCATGTCGGTTGCGTGCCGATCCATCGACGCTTCGCGCACATGGGTGAGTGCCCAGGTGACAATGACGGGATCGGGCTCGACGGCCGAAATGCTGTAATAGCCGCCGAAGAAATAGGCCGCGGCGGCGACGCCGAGCGCGATGCCGAGAAGTCCGATGAGGGCCAAAAGTCGCATCGACATCACTCCTTTGCCAGAATCTTCCCTCGTGCCGGGATGACAATGACCGAGATGCGCGCCAAATCAAGCGTGCGATCGGTCGCCGAGCCATCAGGCTTCGGTGATCGCGACAAGATCGATCTCGACCAGGAAGTCGGGGTGGGAGAGCCGCGTTACGCCGATCATGGTGCTGGTCGGCGGATGCTCGCTGTTATCGGGGCGTTTGGTGGCGGGGTCGCGTAGCACCTTCGCCAGGGCGTCGACATCGAGGGTAAAGATCCGGCTCACAACCACATCGTTCCAGCTCGCGCCGGCGGCCTTCAACTGAATCGTCAGCCCCGCGATGACGCGTTCGTATTGTGCCTTGTAATCGCCCTTCCCCACGGGCTGATATTGGTCGTCGGAGGGCGTCTGCCCGGCGATGAAGATGAACTTGCACGGGCCTTTGACCGTGACCACCCGCGAATAGTTCGGATGCTTATAGAGCTCCGGCGGATTGATGAATTTCTTTTCCACGACGCTCTCCCTCGCGAATGCATTGCAAAAAGCGGTCGATCTCTACCCCGGGCTTGCGGCGCCTGTCACCGGATGGCCGAGGCCGAGCGGCTGTGCGTCGATCAACACGAAGGCGAGGCGCGCCGGTCGGTCGCTGCGATTGACCCAGGAATGATTGGTGCCGCGCTGGATGAGGATATCGCCGGCTTTGAGCGTGACCGTCGATTGGTCCATGTCCATTTCGATCTCGCCGTCGAGCACGAGCACGTAATCCAAGGTTTCGGTCCGGTGCATGGTTCCCGGCGCGCCGGGCGGAAAATCGATCACGCAAAACCGCGTGCCGTTTGGCGGCGGCGCGGTGCCGAGCAGGCGCGCGCCCATATCGTCGACCCTTTCGCCGATCGAAATATCCGCGGGCATCGCATCGCTGCACCAGACCAGGGTCGAGCGCGAGCCGTGACGCGGTGGCTTGGCGTTGGTTGCGTGATCGTCCCACAGCACCTTGGCGACGCCTTGCGCGTCATGGCCGGTGATGACCCGCCGGATCGGCGGAAAGCCCGGGCTCGGCTCGCTCACGGCCGCGCCGCGTATTTCGGGAAAAGCCGCAATGCATTCTCGCGCTCGATCGCGGCCACGGCTTCGGCGGGCAGGCTGAGCGACTTCAACTGCTTGGCGAAAGTATCGATGCCCCAGAACGGATAATCCGAGCCGAAAAGAATCTGCGTGATCGGCGCCATGCTGAGGAGCGCGCCCAAGGCGGTCGGATTGGTCGTGCTCGCGACGTCATAGAACAGCTTGCGGAATTCGTGCAGCGCGCCTTTCGGATTGCGCTCGGCCGCTACGCGCGCGAAAGGCCGGCTGAGCGAGCCTTCGATCCGTCCCGCCAGCATCGGCAAGGTCCCGCCGCCATGCGAGAAGATAAAGCGCAGATCGGGGCAGCGCGTAAACGTGCCGCTATAAAGGAGATCGGTGATGCAGCGCGTGGAATTGGTCGGGAATTCGATCGTCGCGGTCGAAATCCCGGGCACCAGATGCGTGCAGCAAGTCGGCGCGGTCGGGTGGAAATACACCACCGATTTGCGCCGGTTGAGCTCGTCGAAGATCGGCGCGTATTTCGGATTGCCGGGCCAGGTATCGCCATAGGAGGTCATGAGACCGATGCCGTCGAGCTTCAGGACGTCGAGCGCGTATTCGATTTCCTTGAGGCTGCCATCGACATCGGGAAAAGGCAAAGCGGCGAACATGCCGAAGCGGCCTTTGTGATCGCGCCCCATCTGCGCGCCGTATTCGTTGACGATACGTGCCAGACGCCGCGACTGCTCTTCATTGCCGAACCACACGCCCGGGGTCGAAACCGAGATGATCGCGGTGGCCGTGCCCGCCGCGTCCATCGCCTCGATCGCGCCCGCGGGCGTCCAGGCAAGTTGCTGCTCGACCGGGATCGCTTGCGCGTCGGCGAGGATGCGCTCGCGTTCTTCGGCAAGCCATTTCGGCGGCAGGATGTGGTGATGCGTGTCGATGCGGTAAGGCGCCGGCATAGGTTTCTCCCCTGACTGATTAATTCCCGCGCGCGATGAAATCGGCGGCGCGCTCGGCGATCATGATGGTGGGCGCGTTGGTGTTGCCGCTCGTCACCGTCGGCATGATCGAGGCATCGGCCACGCGCAAGCCTTCGATGCCTTTGACGCGCAGCTTCGGATCGACCACCGCATCCGGATCGGAGCCCATGCGGCAGGTGCCGACCGGGTGAAACACCGTCTTGGCGTATTGCCGCACGAATTCCTCGAGCGGCTTGTCCTCGTCGGGCACGGTTTCGCCCGGCAGGAATTCGCCGATCAGCACCCGCGCCAAAGACGGCGCTTTCAACATGCGCCGCGCCAGCCGCGTGCCGCGCACGAGCTGCGCCACGTCGTCTTGATGCGAGAGGTAATTGCCTTTGAACAAAGGTTGGGCGGCGGGATCGGCGCTTTTCAAGCGGATCTCGCCGCGCGATTTCGGGCGCATCAGGCAAGGCTGCACCGAGAGGCCGTGAATCGCCGGCATGGGCGCGTTCAACTCGCCGCGCAGAATCGGCAGAAACGCGAATTGCGTGTCGCAGCGCCCGTCGCCGTCGAGATCGAAGAAACCGCCGGCCTCGACCACGTTCGAGGTCACGAGTCCGGTGCGGAAGAAATACCATTGCAGGAAATTCTTGAGGCCGTTGAGGCCTTTTTCCTGGCCCAACACGCTCACCGGCTCCTTGCACTGGCCATGCACCGGCACCGAAAGGTGATCCTGGAAATTGCCGCCGACCGACGGACGGTCGAGCACGACCGAAATGCCGTGCTCGCGCAGATGCGCCGCCGGGCCGATGCCCGAGCGCATGAGCACGGTCGGGCTCGCCAGCGCGCCTGCGGTCACGATCACCTCGCGCCGCGCCAAGGCGGCGGTCGGCCCGCTTCCGTTCGCGCGATAGGCGACGCCGACCGCGCGCTTGCCGTCGATTAGCACACGGTCGGTGGGCGCGTCGGTCATGACCGTGAGATTGGGCCGAAGCTCGGCCGCGCGCAGATAGCAATGCGCCGTGCTGGCGCGCTCGCCATCCACCTGCGTCACCTGGTGAAAGCCGACGCCTTCCTGGCTTTCGCCGTTGAAGTCGTAATTATAAGGGATCGGCCGGTTCTGGGTTTCGCCGATCTCCTGCGCTGCGCGGATGAAGGCTTCGCTCAGCGGATGATGATGGCGCAGATCGGCGACGTTGAGCGGCCCGTCCGCGCCGTGATAACGGCCCGAGAGCGTGGCATTGGCTTCCGATTTGCGAAAATAAGGCAGCACATCGTCATAGCCCCAGCCGGGGCAGCCTTGCGCACGCCAATCCTCGTAGTCTTCCTTCTGGCCGCGGATATAGACCATGCCGTTGACCGAGCTGCCGCCGCCCAAGGTGCGGCCTTGCGGCACGAAAAGCCTTCGGCCATGCGCGGCAGGCTCGGGCTCGGTGGTGTATTTGAAGCTGCGCTCGGTCGGGATGACTTTGAAATTGCCCGCCGGCATGCGGATGAAGATGCTGTCGTCGTCTGGCCCCGCTTCCAACAACAGCACGCGCGCGTTCGGATCGGCGCTTAAGCGGTTGGCGATGACGCAGCCGGCCGAGCCGGCTCCGATGATGATGTAGTCGAATTCCTCGTCCGGCGCGGCGCTGTTCATCGCGCTTTGCCGACCGTCGCCGCCATCACCGCCGCGATGTCGTCCATGCCGCGCCGCGCGACATCGAGCATGTTCTGCATGCGCACGAAGCCGTGGGTCACGCCTTGATAACGCCGGATCCAAGTCTTCACGCCGGCCGCAGCCAAGCGCTTGCCGTAAGTCTCGGCCTCGTCGCGCAGCACGTCATATTCCGCGGTCATGATCAAAGCCGGCGGCAGACCGGCAAGTTCGCGCGCGCGCAGCGGCGAGATCAGCGGATCGGCGCGCTTGGTCTTGTCGCCTTTCAGGTAATGATCGTAGAACCAGCCCATATCGGCGGCGGTGAGCACATAGCCGGCGCCGAAATCGCGATAGGATGGGGTCTCCATATCGCAATCGCAGACCGGATACATCAGAATCTGCAGCGCGATCTTCGGCCCGTTCCGGTCGCGCGCCAGCACGGCGCACACGGTCGCGAGATTGCCGCCGGCGCTATCGCCGGCGACCACGATCGGCGCCTTCAGCTTTGCGGCTTCTTGCGCGCTCCACAGCAGCGCGTCGTAGCAATCATCGAGCGGCGTCGGGAAAGGATGCTCCGGCGCCAGCCGGTAATCGATCAACGCAACCCCGGCGCCGGTCTTCTCCACGAGGAAGCGCGCGATGATTTCGCTTTCATCGATGCCGCCGATCACCCAGCCGCCGCCGTGATAGAAGACAATCAGCGCGGTGGGCGGGCCTTTCGGCAGCAGCGTGCGGCCGCGGATTTTGCCGGCGCGGGTCGGTATCTCGATAGTCGCGACCGTGCCGACCTCGGGCCCGTCGCCGAACATCACCGCGCGTTGCGCCATGAAGGCGCGGGCTTCGTCGGGCGTCGTCTGCGCGATGCCCTTCCAGCCCGACGCTTTCATCCCGTCGAGCATTTTTTGGACGACCGGATGGAGCGGCATTATTTGCTTCCTAATTTGGCGTTGCGAGGAACCGCTCAATCAGCGCCGCGACTTCCTCGGTCTTCTCGTAAGGCAGCATGTGCCCCGCATTGCTGATGATCGCGGTCTGGCCGCGGCGCAGCCCGCGCGAGAAATCCTCGGCATAGCGCGGCGAGATGAAGGAATCCTCGGCGGCAAAGACGGCGAGGGTCGAGGCGGCGATGCGCGGCAGGCGTTTCTTCAAGCCGCGATCGGGGATCGGCCAGACGAATTTGGTCACCGCGGTCAGCGCTTGCGCCACGGCAATGATGCGCTCCGCCTCGCCGATCGGTCCCTCGGCATTGGGCAGCCGCGCCGCCGCGGCATCGCGCTTTTCCTTGTCATGCCACAGCATCGCCTCGATCTGCATATAGGGCTCGGCGAAGATGTCGGTGACCGGATAGGCATCGTTCCAGAGCCCGACCGGATTGAGCAGCACGAGCTTTTCGGCACGGCGCGGAAAATGCGCCGCAACCTCGGCCGCGATCATGGCGCCGAAGGAATGGCCGATCATCGCCACGCCGTCGAGCTTCAGATGATCGAGCAGATCGTCATAATCGAGCGCGAGCTCGTGGATGTTGCCGATCTCGTCGATCTCGGCGAGATCGGTGAAGCCCGGCGCCAGCGGCGCGATGACGCGATGCTTGCGCTCGAGCGCCGCGAGCAGGGGGTCGGTCACGGCGATGCCGCTTAACCCGTGCAGCCAAAGCAGCGCCGGTCCGGTGCCGCCGGTATAGATCTGCCAGGTGCGGCCGTTCTTCAGCTTGGTGGTTTCGCTGGTCAGCATGCGCGCCTCAAACGATCGCCGCGAGCGGCGCCGGCTCGGCGATATGCTCGAGCGTATCGGTCGGCCACCATTTGTCTTCGTATTCGCTGAACTTGTTGCGCAGCTTTGGAATCACTTCCTTGGCGAAGCGCGTGGTGTTGTACATCGTCACTTCCTTCGACATGTCGCCGTATTGGCACAGCACCATGAGATGGCCGACATGCATGTTGTCGGCAAGAACCGTGAGCTGCTGCACGATGCTGTCCGGGCTGCCGGCGACGATATAGCCGCGGGTGATCATCTCTTTCCAGGTCAGGTTCTCGACATCCTGGCGGCGCGTCGCACGCGCGACCATGCTCTCGATGCCGGCGCGCATGGTCGGGATCGAGGTATAGCCCGGCGGGTTGCCGAAGCCCGGATAGGTGTGAAGGCAACGCGAATAGAAATAGCTCGCGGGGCCGGAATAAAGCCGCTCGGCTTCGGCATCGTTTTCGGCGCAGGCGATGAATTGCAAAAAGCCGCAGCGATAGGGATTGCGCTCCTTGCCTTTCTTGTCGACCGTCGCCCAGAACCCGTCATTGACCTTCTGGCCGGCGATGTAGCCGAAATAGGAAAGATTCGCGTACAGGAACTCGTTGTCGACGCACCAATCCCAGGTCTCGACGCTGCCGCCGCCGGGAATCCACACCGGCGGATGCGGCTTCTGGATCGGGCGCGGCCACACATTGACGTAGCGCAGCTGGGTGTATTTGCCGTTGAAGGCGAAGGGTTCTGGCTCGCTCCAGGCGCGCAGAATGAGCTTGCAGCCTTCGTAATATTTGTCGCGCAAAGTGGCCGGCGACTTGCCATAGGCATAGACCGTGTCCATCGGCGTGCCGACCGGAAATCCCGCCACCAGCCTTCCGCCGGACATGCAGTCCAGCATCGCCATCTCTTCGGCGACGCGGGTGGGCGGATCATACAACGCGACCGAATTACCCATCACGATCAGCTTGGCGCGCGAGGTGCGCCGCGCCAGCGCCGCCGCGATCAGATTGGGCGAGGGCATCAGCCCATAGGCGTTCTGGTGATGCTCGTTGACGCAAATCCCGTCGAAGCCGACGCTCTCGGCATATTCGAGCTCGTCCATGTAATCGTTGTAAGCGCGATGGCCGACCTTGGGATCGAACAGGCTCGAGGGCACGTCCACCCAGACCGAACGGTAATCGGTCTTGAAGTTCTCCGGCAGCTCCGGATAGGGCATGAGGTGGAACCAATGGAACTTCATGGCGTCTCCCCTTGATCGGCTTGCCGGATCGACGGACCGGCTTGATGGCGCATCATGGCATCATCGGGCAGAAGGCTAAAGGGCTTCGTTGCCGCCCGGGGCCGGGCTATGCTGACGCCAGGAGGAACGAATCATGGCTGTGACGGATACCGATCCGCGCCCCAAAGCCCTGCCGCAAGGCGCGCGCGAAGCGATGGAGCGGCTCAACGCGGAAGCGGGCGAGTTCAACATCTGGTTGCGGACCCAGGCCAATGCGCCCGCGCAACGCCCTTGGTTCCGCGACACCGGCCTCGACGTTGCCGGCCAGGTTGCGGGCGGCAGAGTCGGCACGGCGCAGATGAAGGCGCTGCCGCATCGCTGGCGCTGGCGCGAAATCTCGCCCTATCTCGACCGCATCGCCGAGATCGCGCGTAACGCCGACGTGTCGCCGATCGAATTCGCCGACCGGCAGCAATTCCTCCTCACCAATCCTGGCTTCGGCGGCAGGTTGCAGATCGCGAGCACGATCCGTTGCGCGATCTCGATCTACAATCCCAGCGATGTGGCGCCGGTGCATGTGCACGCGCCCAATGCCAGCCGCACGATTCTGTCGCCCAAAGGAGGCTACACCACGATCGAGGGCGAGCGCTGCATCGCCGAGCGCGGCGATCTGATTTTGACGCCAAACGGCACTTGGCACGATCACGGCAATGATGACGGCGCGCCGGTGGTGTGGGCCGACATTCTCGATTTTCCGCTCTTGGAAATCCTCGACTGCAACTGGCTCGACGACCAGTTCAAAGGCGCGACGATGAGCAATGCGCGCGCCCAAGCGCCCAGCTTGAAGCCGGGCTATTCGCATAATCTCTACGGCCTCGGCGGGGTGGTGCCGAGCTTCGTCTCGAATCAGCGCGGCTTCGGCCATGACACCACGCCGATGTTCCATTATCGCGGTGCCGAGGTGAAGCAGACGCTCGATGCTTTGCGCAACGAGACTGGCGATCCTTATGAAGGCATCAGCCTGCGCTTCGTCAATCCCGCGACCGGCGCGCCGGTGTTCCCGACGCTCGACTATTCGGCGCAGATGCTGCGGCCGGGCGAAGAAACGCGCTGGAAGCGCGAGACCTCGAACATCTTCTACATCGTGTTGGAAGGCTCGGGTGCAACCGAAGTCGCGGGCAAGCGTTTCGACTGGGAGCGCAACGATCTCATCGTGGTGCCGAATTTCCTGTGGCGGCGGCACATCAACACCGGCACCAGCGACGCGATCCTTTACGCCGTCTCCGACGCGCCGCTGTTCCAAAAGATCGGCCAATATCGCGTCCAAGGCCGCAAAGCCGACGGCACGGTCGAGCAGCTGGTGGCGTAGGTTCAGCATTTGGCCGGAGTGAGGGCGAGAAGCACATTCATGCGCGAGCCGCCTGATAGAATTCTCCTTCGACCGCTCATTGTGCCGATTTCAACAGCGCTCGTCGTCGGGATCGCTTTTTCATTCTCCCCGATGCTCGGTATCCCTCTTCGCGCGGTTGGTTTCCTGGTACTCGTGGGATGGATGCTTATCACCTTCATTCGTACGAGATCGGCAATACGACGGCGCATGTGGCAGCGGAGCGCGTCGCTCGTTGCCATTCTGCTTGGCGTCTGGCCGTTGGTTTGGGTGTTGGCCTTCCGCGCGGGTGATTACGTCCGTTTGGGCATCATGTGGCCTTCCTGCGTGGCACAGATCGCAGAGAAGCATGGTGGGCCGACACCGTTTAACTGGGGTCTCGGTGGTGCGTTCTTGGTCGGCGTCCAAAGGACGCTCCTCTACGATCCTGACGATCGCCCGCTCGCGACAGGCGCGAAATTTGGAATCGGGGTTAACTCAACGGCACACCACCTCGTCGGGCATTTCTACGTCATCGATGACGATACTGGATGAAGGAATTGCATTTCGAAACCTCCCCCCTTGAGGGGGAGGTCAGCAACGCGCACGCGTTGCTGGGTGGGGGGCCGCTCGCGCGCGGCTCTCCGAACCTACCCCCCACCCTGTCCCTCCCCCTCAAGGGGGGAGGGGACGCAACTCATCGCCTCCCCCTCTGGGGAGAGGAGCATGCGGGACATGGCTGGTTCGCCCCCCCTTGAGCCGCCCGCGCTTTGCCGCTATCGGATAGAAAATCGACAGCGATAGGGATGGTGGCAATGAGCGGTCCGGCAAACGAAACGGCCCTGGCGCTTGAGAAATTCGGTATCGGCCAGCCGGTGCTGCGGGTCGAGGACCCGAAGCTGCTGCGCGGCCAAGGCCATTACACCGACGACATCAATCTGTCTGGCCAGGCCTATGCCTTCATGGTCCGCAGTCGCCACGCCTACGGCCTCATCCGCAAGATCGATGTCAGCGAAGCGCGCGCCATGCCGGGCGTGCTCGGCGTTTACACGACTGCCGATCTCGCCGGTGCCGGCGTCAATCCGATCAAATGCGGCATGATGGTACAAGGGCGCGACGGCAAGCCGTGGCTCACCCCGGCGCGTCCCGTGCTCGCGAGCGGCAAGGTCCGCTTCGTCGGCGAGGCCGTCGCCTTCGTCGTGGCGCAGACCAGGGCGCAGGCGAAGGACGCGGCCGAGGCCGTGGCGGTCGACATCGATCCGCTGCCGGCGGCGGCGAGTGCCGCCGAAGCGCTGGCGCCGGGCGCACCGCAGATTCACGACAGCGTGCCGGGCAATGTCGCGGTCGATTACCATTGGGGCGACAGCGCGGCAGTCGCCGCGGCCTTCGCCAAGGCGGCGCATGTCACCAAGCTGAAGCTCGTCAGCAACCGAGTGGTGATCAATCCGCTCGAGCCGCGCTCGGCGCTCGGCCAATACGATGCCGCCAGCGGTCGCTACACGCTCCAAGTTTGCAGCCAAGGCGTCTTTGGCATGAAAGGCGGCACCGCGAGCGTGCTCGGCACCACGCCCGACAAGATGCGCGTTCTGACCGAGAATGTCGGCGGCTCCTTCGGCATGAAGAGCCAGGTGTTTCCGGAAAATTGCTGCGTGCTGTTCGCGGCCAAGGTGCTGGGCCGACCGGTGAAATGGACCGACGAGCGCTCGGAGAGTTTCCTTTCCGACCATCACGGCCGCGACCACGAGATGACCGGCGAGGTCGCCTTCGACAAGGATGGACATATTCTGGCGCTGCGCCTCACCGGCACGGGCAATGCCGGTGCCTATCCGATCGTGCCGCTGCCTTACACGGTCAATGCGGTGAAGAACGTGATCGGCGTCTATCGCACGCCGTTGATGGAAGTGAACACCAAGGGCGTCTACACCAATTCGACGCCGGTCGGTGCCTATCGCGGCGCGGGGCGGCCGGAAGGCAATTACTACATGGAGCGGCTGCTCGACACGGCTTCGGCCGAGATGGGCATCGACAAGCTCGAATTGCGCCGGCGCAACCATATTCCGGTATCGGCGATGCCGTACAAGGCGCCGTCCGATATGAATTACGACAGCGGCGAATTCACCGCGGTGCTCGACCAGGCGGTGACAAGCTCGGACTGGAACGGCTTCGAGCAGCGCAAGGCGCAAAGCCGCGCGCGCGGCAAGATCCGCGGCCGCGGCATCGGCTCTTATCTCGAAGTCACCGCGCCGCAAGGCAAGGAAATGGGCGGCATCCGCTTCGATGAAGATGGCGGCGTCACCATCGTTACCGGCACGCTCGATTACGGCCAAGGCCATCACGCGCCTTTCGCGCAGGTTCTGGTATCGCGGCTCGGGATTCCCTTTGACCGCATCCGCTTGCTGCAAGGCGACAGCGACGAACTTCTGTTCGGCGGCGGAACCGGCGGCTCGCGCTCGATCATGTCGAGCGGCTCGGCCTTGGTGAAGGCGAGCGATCAGGTGATCGAGCGCGGCAAGCAAGTGGCTGCGGTCATCCTCGAAGCCGCGCCCGCGGACATCGAATTCGGCAAAGGCCGCTTCACCATCGTCGGCACCGACCGCTCGATCAGCATCCTCGACGTGGCCGAGCGGCTACGCGGCGGGCTCAACCTGCCGGCCGATGCGCCGACTTCGCTCGATGTGAATCTCGTTACCGACACGCCGCCTTCGGCCTTCCCGAATGGCTGTCACGTCGCCGAGGTCGAGCTCGATCCCGAAACCGGCGTCATCGAGGTGGTGAAATATTCCATGGTCAATGATTTCGGCAACATCGTGAATCCGATCACGGTCGAAGGCCAGTCGCATGGCGGCGTCGTCCAAGGCATCGGCCAGGCGCTGATGGAGCGCACCTATTACGACGGCGAAGGCCAGCTGCTATCGGGCTCATACATGGATTACGCCATGCCGCGCGCCGACAATGCGCCGATGTTCCAGATCGAAAACCATCCGGTGCCGGCCACGACCAATCCCTTGGGCGTCAAAGGCTGCGGCGAAGCCGGCTGCGCCGGGTCGCTGCCGTCGGTGATGAACGCGGTGCTCGATGCGCTCGGCGCTTTCGGCGTCAAGCACATCGACATGCCGGCGACGCCCGAGCGCGTCTGGCGCGCCATCCAAGAGGCGCGCGCGGTTGCGGTTTAAGGCCGGACGAAATCACCGTTCATCGTCTCCCCCGGGCTCGACCCGGGGGTCCATCTGCGACAGAGGTGGATGCCCGGATCAAGTCCGGGCATGACGGAAATGGGACGGGGTCAGTACGTGTGATTCTCTAAGGCGCGATCTGGGTCGCGCCGGTGGGATCGGACAGCGCCGCGATAATCTCGGGCGGAATCGGCGCGCTTTTGATGCGGCCTTTCTCGCTCGGGTGGGGGATCGCCCACACCCGTTTCTCGCTGCCTTCGACCGCGAGCTTGTTGCCTTTGAGCAAGCGATGCGCGACGGTGAAGCTGCTTTGGCCCCATTCGCTCACGCTTGATTCGCAGGTCACGTCCTCGCCCCAGCGCGACGGCATGACGAAACGCGCGCGCACATCGACCAAAGGCGTGCCGATGGCGCCGTATTTCTCCCACAAGGCGCGCGCGGAAAGCCCGGTGCGCTCGAACAGGTGAAAGGTCGAGGCGTCGAACCACGCGAAATAGCGCGGATAGAACACGATCCCGGCGGCGTCGCAATCGCCCCATTCGATCCGCAGGGTGCGGCGGTTGATGAGCATGGCGTGTATACCTGATAAGAGCGCACGATCTTATATTGCCGCGCGAGCGGCCTTGGCGGGATACTATAACAGCATCGAAGCGGCTTCTGTCATCGCCCCAAGCGGCTTCGGCATCGCAACAGGCTGCATCCATCGAGCCATGGCCCTCTCCGCAAAGAACGTCATTCCGCTGATCGTGGCTTGCTCGCTCTTCATGGAGACGCTCGATTCGACCATCATCGCGACCGCGCTGCCGACGATCGCGCGCTCGCTCGATGAAGACCCGCTGCGGCTCAATCTCGCCATCACCTGCTATCTGCTGAGTCTCTCGATCTTCATTCCCTTGAGCGGATGGATGGCCGACCGCTTCGGCGCGCGCACCGTGTTCCGCGCCGCGATGGGCGTGTTCTGCCTCGGCTCGATCGCCTGCGGCCTCTCCGACACGCTGTGGGAGTTCGTCATCGCGCGCATGATCCAGGGCATGGGCGGCGCGATGATGTCGCCGGTCGGGCGCTTCGTCATGTTGCGCTCGGTCGAGAAATCCGAGTTGATGCGCGCGATGATCATCGTGACGACGCCGGCGATGCTCGGGCCGGTCTTCGGGCCGCCGCTCGGCGGCTTCATCGTCACCTATTTCTCGTGGCGCTGGATCTTTTACATCAACGTGCCGATGGCATTGATCGGCATGGTGCTGGTAACGATCTTCGTCGAGAATCTGCACGAGGACAATGTCCGGCCGTTGGACGTGCCGGGCTTTCTCCTCACCGGATTTGGCCTCTCCGGAGTCGTCTTCGGCTTCGAGATCGCGGGGCGCGGCGGCCTTTCAGCGACGACGGTGACGACCATGATCACGGTCGGCGTGATCTGTCTCATCGTCTATGTCTGGCATGCGCGCCGCGCCGCGTTTCCGGTGATCGACCTCAACCTGTTGTCGATCCCGACCTTTCGCATCGGCGTCACGGGCGGAACCCTGACCCGCATGGGCATCGGCGCCTTGCCGTTTCTCTTGCCGGTGATGCTGCAGTTGGGATTCGGCTATTCGCCGATCGTGTCGGGCCTCGTCACCTTCGCCAGCGCCGCGGGCGCGCTTACCATGCGTTTGACCGCGACGCGTATCATCCGCGCTTTCGGCTATCGCCGCACGCTCGTGTTCAATTCGATGCTGACCGCGGTGTTCCTTGCGGCCAATGCGTTGTGGCGGCCTGCGACGCCCTTGCTGCTGATTTTCGTCGTGCTGCTGCTCGGCGGGTTTTTTCGCTCGCTGCAATTCAGCGCCGTCAACACGCTCGGCTATGCGGATGTTCCGCCTGCGCTGATGAGCCGCGCCACGCCCTTTGCCAGCATGGCGCAGCAATTGGCAATGAGCCTCGGGGTTGGCACCGGCGCGCTGCTGCTCCATCTCACCTTGGTGGTGCATGGCAGCACCGAGCTCGGGCCCGGGGATTTCGCGCCCGCCTTTATCGGGGTGGGCTTGATCTCGCTGTGCGCGGTGCTGCCGTTTACGAAGCTCCGGCCTGATGCGGGCGCGTCGGTCATCGGCCGTCGCGCCGCCGGCGCCGAGTAAGGCGCGGATCCCTCGCTGGCGATTACGGACGGTTTGCCGCGGGCTGCGCCATCCGAGTCATTGCCGCAGGAAGCCGGCGACGGCTCGGGCAACCAGCTCGGGAACAAGCCGATTGGCCATGTGCCCTTGCCCGGCGAAATTCGTCAGACGGACATTTTGCAGAACGTGACCGAGTGCCGCCGTGGCTTCTTTGAGCGGGTGTTGCGCACTGTCGTTCCCGGCGAGCAGCAAGGTGGGCGATTTCAGCGCGCGGTAACGCTCGAGCGTCGCGCCGAGGCGGTCGATCGCTTCCAGCTCGCGGGTCCATGTCGGCGCGAGCGATCGCATATGCGACCAACTCGGCATGTTGCGCATTCGGGCAACCTGATGGGACGGTAATCCGACGAAGCGCGTCAGGCCGATGTCGAGCGCGTCATCCCATTGGCCCGTCGCGATCGCCGTTCGATAGGCGCCAAGATATTCCCCCGCGACGGGCCCGCCGACGGGCAAGGGCGGCTCGTATAAAATCAGCCGCGGCACCTCCACGCGCAGCGCCGTTTCCAGCGCGCAGATCGCACCGAAGGAATGACCCAGGAGGTTTGCGCCGCGCCCGGCAAGCACCAGCATGGCGGCGATATCGTCATATTCTCGCTCGATGGCATAGGCCGGCCCGTCGTCACTGCGACCCCGGCCGCGCCGATCCATCACATAGCAGGTGAAGCGATCGGCGAGGAGTTTCGCCACCGCGAGCCAGTCTTCGCCGCTGGAGAGGCTGCCATGAACCAAGACCAAGGGCGGCCCCGATCCAAGGCGAAGGCAGCCGATACGCGTTCCATCGGAGGAGCGCACGAATGCCTCGTTTGGCGTCTCGCTTTCCAATCGGCGCTCGGCAACCGTCATTGTGGCTCTCGCTTGCTTTCGCGCGACAATATCCGCGCCCGCGCGAGGCTAAAGGTGCGGCGAACGTCTCGAATTGATCTGGGTCAAAGGCTTTGCGGCAATTCGGTGCCGACGGCGTGCGCCGATGTGGCCGCCTCGCCTAGCTGCGGCGCAAGCCCTTGGCAGTCGAGAGAAAGATCGCCGAGGTGAGGATCAGCAGCGCGGCGCAAAGCGCGATCCCGCCCTTGATCCCAAGCTGCGGTTGATCGACGCAGAACCCGGCGAGGATCGGTCCGGTGATCGCGCCGAGATCGGTCGTCATGCGCATCGAGCCCATTACCGCGCCGACCCTTCCGGGCGGCGCCGCGTCGGCGGCATAGGCCGATACCAACGCCGAGGTCATGCCCGTGCCCATGCCCATGAACACGGTGAAAGGCCACAGCATCAAGCCCGTGTCGGTGAAAGCGAGCAGGCCGAGGGCGAGCAGCATCGTCGCGTTGGCGCCGATCATCACCGTGAAGCGGTCGAAACGTCGCACCAGAATCGGGATGAAGCGCAGGATGAGAAGATTGGCGACCGCGCTTGCCGTCAGCAGCGCGCCGATGGTGCCGATGCCCATGCCGAATTGCTCATGCGCGATCAGCGGCATCAGGATCCAGGACGAAGCGACCCGGCCGAAGAACATGGCGTAGCTGAGCGAGGCGACGCCGGCGATCAGGAGGAACAGGCCGCCCGCGCTCGCGAGTTCTTCCTTGGGCGGATGGAATATCCGGTCGGCCGGCATGCGCGTTACGGCGACAAAAGCGATCAGCGCCATGACGCCTTGGCAGGCGAAGGGCGCGCCATAGCCCCATACCGCCGCGGACAAGCCGCCCAGGCCGGGGCCGATCGAAAGCCCGATCTGCGTCGCGGTTTGATAGGCGGCCATGTCGCGCACGCGGGTGGTCGGCGTGCCGCGATCAGTGACCGCGCTGAGTGCCGCTGTGCCGTAACAGGCCGAGCCCACGCCTTGCAGCACGAGGCAGGCGATCAAGGTCACCATGCTGTGCACGGCAAGCGCAATGAAGGATGCCGCCGCGACCAACACCAGGCCGGCGAGCATGACGCGCACCCGGCCCAAACGCTCCGAGATCATGCCGGCCGGTACGCTGACGATCAGCCGCGACGCGCCGAAAGCCGAGATGGTCGCGCCCGCGGTCGCGGCGCTGGCGCCGAGCGACGTGGCATAGACGGTGAGGATCGACCACACCATGCCGATGCCGACATAGGTGAAGAACATGCCCATCAGCAGGCCGAGCGGCGGGCCCGACGCCTCGGCGCTCGGACGCCACCAACGCTCGAACAGATCGAGAAGGAACTTCACTCTGCGGCGTCCACGCGTTCTGTCGGATGGGGCGCCGGGCGATGCTCGACGCGGGCGGCGAAGCTAGCACAGGGGTTTGCGCGCGCACAACGCGCCGAGCCAAGCGTGCTCCTGTTGTCAGCGATGCGAGAGCGACATAAAACCTCCGACGCGGCGGCTTCTCGCGTTGCACCATCCGCACACGCCGCTCGGGGGAGGAAGTTCTTGAAAGCTTATGACACGATCATTATCGGCGCGGGCTCGGCCGGCTGCGTTCTCGCCCATCGCTTGGGCGCCGATCGCCGCAAACGCATTCTCGTGCTCGAAGCGGGCGAGAGCGACAGACATTGGCTCATACGCATTCCGGTTGGCGTCGCCAAAGTATGGAATGCCGAGCGCTTCAACTGGTCCTATCACTCCGCGCCGGAGCCGCATGTCGACCAGCGCAGCATCTATCATCCGCGCGGCAAGGTGATTGGCGGCTCGTCGTCGATCAACATGATGGCCTATGTGCGCGGTCATCGCCGCGATTTCGATCGCTGGCGGCAATTGGGATTGGACGGCTGGTCCTATGCCGAGGTGCTGCCCTATTTCAAGCGCGCGGAATCCTGGGAAGGCGGCGGCGATGACTATCGTGGCGGCAACGGGCCGCTGCGCGTGCAGAAAGGCCGCTCGCAGGACCCGATCTTCGGCGCGTTTCTTTCGGCCGCCGGCGAGCTCGGCTATCCGGTCAACCAGGATTACAACGGCGCCGAGCAGGAAGGCTTCGCCCGCGTGCAATTCACCGCCGGCGGAGGACGGCGCTACAGCGCGGCCAAGGCCTATCTCCATCCCGCGGTCGCGCGCGGCAATGTCGCGATCGAGGCCGATGCGTTGGCGACAAGCGTGTTGTTCGACGGTACGCGCGCGGTTGGGGTCGAATATCTGCAATACGGCAATCTGCGTCAAGCGCGTGCCGAGGGCGAAGTGATCCTCGCCGGCGGCGCGATCAATTCGCCGCAATTGCTGATGCTGTCGGGGATCGGCCCGGCCGATCATCTGCGCCTTCACGGCATTGTGCCGCGTCTCGATCTTCCCGGCGTCGGGCAGAATCTGCAAGATCACACCGCGATCAGGCTCGGCTATGCGCGCGTCGCGCCGTCGCGCATTCCGACCGAGCTGCGGCTCGACCATCTCGCGGTTAGCATGGCGAAAGCGGTCTTGTTCGGCACCGGCTTTGCCGCCGATCCGCCCGGCGGCATGACCGCTTTCGTCAAAAGTGCGCCCGAGCAGGACATTCCCGACCTCCAACTGTTTTGCAGCAACGCCTCGCTCTTCGCGCGCGAATGGTTTCCGGGCTGGCGTAAGCCGGCGCCCGACACCGTCACCATGCGCGCCTGTCATCTGCGTCCGGAAAGCCGCGGCGCGGTGACGCTGGCCTCAAGCGATGCGACGGCGAAGGCGCGCATCCTCAACAATTTCCTTTCGACCGATGCCGATCGCCGCGCCTTGCGCCACGCCTTCAAGATCATGCGCGGCATTATCGCGACCAACGCCTTCAAAGGCGCGGTCGGCGCCGAGCTCTTTCCTGGCACCGCTGTGCAAAGCGACGACGAGATCGACGCCTTCATCCGCCAGACCATGGACACGGTCTATCACCCGGTCGGCACGTGCCGCATGGGCAAGGACGAGCGCGCGGTGGTCGGACTCGATTTCCGCGTGCGCGGTGCCGAAGCCTTGCGCGTGGTCGACGCGTCGGTGATGCCCGATCTCACCGGCGGCAACATCAACGCCGTGGTGATGATGGTCGCCGAGAAGGCCGCGGATGCGATTCTCGGCCGCGCGCGCCTGCCGGCCGAAGAGGGCGTCTAGGCCGGCTTTCCCAGAAGCGGCAGCAGCGCCGTGATATTGCCGCGCGCGATCGCGTCGAGCTCGGCACCGGTGAACACGCCGCAAGCCTCGAGCCCTTTCACATGCTCGATCGCGGTGCGATAGGGAAAATCCGAGCCGAAGACGAAATGCGCGTCGGGGATCACTTCGCGTGCGCAAGTGAGCGCGGTGTGGTTCGCGACTTGCGCCGTGTCGTAATAAAAGCGCCGCGCCTCGGGCATGAAGCCGTTCGGCAAAAGCGGCGCATAATCGTGCTGCTCCGCCATGCGGACGAAGCGTTCGATCAGGAACGGCATGGTGCCGCCGGCATGCGACCAGATCATGCGAATGTCGGGAAAGCGTTGCGAGGCGCCGCCGAACACCATGCGCGCGATCGCGCGCGTCGTGTCGGTGCCGTATTCGATCGCCGGATCGCTGATGCCCGGCACGAGGTTGAGGCAGCAATCGGGGATCGAGGGATGGACATAGATCATTGCCTTGCGCCGGTTGAGCTCGGCGAAGACCGGATCGAAGACTGGATCGCCCAGCCATTTGTCGTGATAGCAGGTATACATGCCGACGCCGTCGGCCTTCAGCACGTCGAGCCCGTATTCGATCTCGCGCAAGCTGCCGTCGATATCGGGCAAGGGCAGGGCGGTGAACATGCCGAAGCGGCCGCGATGATCGGCGACCATCTTCGCCGCGTAATCGTTGCAGCGGCGCGAGAGGCTGCGGCGCTGCGCGTCGCCGGAAATGTGCTTGGAGAGTTGCGTGATCGAGACGATCGCGGTGGCGACCCCGGCCTCTTCGAGATCCTCGAGCGATTTGGCGAGCGACCAGGATTTGAGCGGCTTGCCGACGCCCGGCCCGCCCTCGGCGAGATAGTCGGGCGGCGCGATGTGATGGTGAACGTCGATCCACTGGCGATGACTGGTCATGATCTCCCCGAATTCATCTTGGTTTACGCGAGAAACTGCGGCCGTTTACCCCTTGCTCGGCGCTTGCCGCGTGGCAGAATAGCGCGCAGCAAAGCGGCATGCACGGCTCTACGTCCGTGCGGCGTAACTTCTTCGGGGCGGGAAACGGGCAAGATGGCTTCACGCGACATCAATGCGGCAGATGTAATCGATCGCGCCAAGATCGGCGGGTTCCATTGGCAGGTGATGCTCATCTGTCTTGCGGTCGCGATCATGGACGGGTTCGACACCCAGACTTTGAGCTATGCTGCGCCCGCCTTGGTGCGGGAATGGAACATCCCCGGCGCGGCGCTGGCGCCCGCGCTTTCGGCCGGCGTGCTCGGCATGATGTTCGGCTCGATGATCTTCGGTCCGCTCGCCGACCGCTTCGGCCGGCGCAGCATGATCATCGTCTGTCTCGCCTTGTTCGGCGTGTTCTCATTTCTCACGCCTTCCTTCACCACCTTGCCGAGCCTGATCGTCATGCGGGTGATCACCGGCCTCGGCATCGGCGGCTCCTTGCCCAACGCAGTTGCCTTGGGCGTCGAATATTTCCCGCGCCGCCGCCAAGCCATGGTCGCGACCTATGTCGTTTGCGGCTACACGGTCGGTGCCGCGGGCGGCGGTTTCGTTGCCGCGGCGCTGATGCCGCATTTCGGCTGGCAGGCGATCTTCTATGCCGGCGGTCTGCTGCCGGTGGTGCTGATCCCGCTGGCGCTTTGGGGCTTGCCGGAATCGGTGCGGCTGATGGTGCTGTGGCGCCGTCCGGCGGCGCAAATCGGCCGCTGGCTCGCGAAGGTCGATCGCACGCTCACCATCGGCCCCGACACGGTCTTCACCCTGCCCGAGGAAAACCGTCCCGGCGTCACCGTGACGCATCTCTTCAAATCGGGCCGCGGCTTTGCCACGGTGATGATCTGGGCGATGTATTTCTTCAGCATGGGCGCGGTGTTCCTCGTCAACATGTGGACCCCACTGGTGTTGAACTCCGCCGGTGTTGCCTTGCAGCAAGCGGTGCTCGCGGGCGCCACGATCATGGTCGGCGCGGTGCTGGGCTCGCTTGTCATCGGGCCGTTGATGGACCGGTTCAATTCCTACGCGACCTTGGCGACGGCCTATATCCTCGCCGCCGTGACCGTGCTGGCGATGATGCTGATCACCGGCGGCACGCCTTTCGCGATGATCCTCGGCATTCTCTTCGCCGTCGGCTTCATGATGGCGGCAGGCGGTATCCAGGGCGCTTCGGCCTTGGCTGGCATGTACTACCCGACTTTCATCCGATCGACCGGCGTGGGCTGGGGCTTCGGCTTCGGGCGCATCGGCGCGATCTGCGGGACGATGCTGGGTGGCGCGCTGATCGCCGCGCATTGGAGCTTCGCCGCGATCTTCTTCATGGCCTCGCCGCCGCTGCTCTTATGCGGCATCGCGGTGATGCTGATGCGCTGGCGGGTGAGCGCGGTAGGTAAAGAGCAAAGCGGCGGCACCGAGCCAGCCCTGTCGCCGGGGGAGTAAACCTCCTCCAACCTACTGAGACACTTTGTAAATCTTTTATGACCGGCGCGCGGCCGCGGCGCGGAGCTGCCTTGCGGTTCTGGCATTGCTTATCTTGAGCATGCTTATTATCTCCCTGCTATATTCCGGCTCATGACCGATTTCGATTTCAACCAGAGTCTCGGCTTCGTGCTGCACGAAACCGCGCGGCTTCTCAGCAAGCGCTTCGACCACCGCGCCAAGCGCCTTGGCCTCACCCGCGCGCAGGTCAAGCTGCTCGCCTATCTCGTCTATCACGAAGGGCTCAATCAGGCGCGGCTGGCCGATCTCCTAGAGATCGAGCCGATCTCCCTGGCGCGGCTGATCGACCGGATGGAGCAGGCGGGCTGGGTGCAGCGTCGCCCCGATCCCGCCGACCGCCGTGCTTGGCAGCTTTACATCGCCGAAAAGGCGAAACCGGTCTTTACCGAAATGATCGAGATCGGACAGGAAGTGCGCGCCGAGGCCTTGATCGGGATTTCGGCAGCGGAGCATGAGATGCTGATGGGGCTGTTGATGCGCGTGCGCCGGAATCTTTCCGAGAAGGGCGCCGACGCGCCGACGCGTCCTGTCGTGGGAGCGGCGGAATGAGCGCCCTCAGCGATACCCGCGCGCGGATCAACCAGGCCGGGGTGCGGTTGCGCCTCGCGCTGATGGTGAGCGTGCCTTTGGTGCTGATCGGCATCGCGGCCTATCTCTATTTTACGGCCGGGCGCTATGCCTCGACCGACGATGCCTATGTGAAGGCCGACAAGATTTCGATCAGCGCCGATGTCGGCGCGCGCGTGGTTTCCGTCGCGGTGAGGGACAATCAGTCGGTGAAGGCCGGCGATGTGCTGTTCACGCTCGACGATTCTTCCTACCGCATCGCGCTCGAGCGCGCCCAGGCGCAGCTGGCAAGCGCGCGGCTGCAGATCGACGGTTTGCGCGCGACCTATCGCCAGCGTCAGGCCGATTTGAAGGCGGCGCAGGACACGCTCGCTTATATGCAGCGCGAGTCTGAGCGGCAGCAGCAGCTGCTCGCCACCCATGTGACGACACAACAGAAAGCCGACGAGGCGCGTCACAATCTCGACAATGCGCGCCAGCAAGTGGCGTCCGCCGAGCAGCAGATCAACAATACCCTCGCGGCATTGGGCGGCAATCCCGACATCGAAACCGATCAGCATCCGCTGGTGCAGCAGGCGCAAGCGCAGGTCGATCAGGCCCAGCTCGATCTCACCCATACGGTGGTGCGCGCCCCCGCCAATGGCTATGTCACCATGGTCGATAAGCTGCCGGTCGGGCAGTATCTCACCGCGGCGACCCCGGCCTTCCAGCTGATCTCGACCGACCGTGCCTGGGTCGAGGCCAATTTCAAGGAAACCGATCTCACCCGTATGCGTCCGGGTCAGCAGGCGACGGTGAACATCGACACCTATCCCGATCGCAGCTTCACCGCGCATGTCGAAAGCATCGCCGCCGGCACGGGCTCGGAATTCTCGGTGCTGCCGCCGCAAAACGCGACCGGCAATTGGGTCAAGATCGTGCAGCGCGTGCCGGTGCGGCTGGTGATCGACAATCCCGATCCGGATCACCCGCTACGCGCCGGGATGAGCGCCATGGTCGAGGTCGATACCCGCACCTTGTCGTCTTGGAGCAGCGCCGCGGCCACATCGCCATGAGTCCGGCCGCCGGATATGGCGAGCGCGAGGTCAAGCATCGCGGCCTGATCACCTTGTCGATCATGGCCGCGACCATCATGCAGGCGCTCGACACTACGATCGCCAATGTCGCGCTGCCGCATATGCAGGGCTCGTTCTCGGTGGCGCAGGACCAGGTCACCTGGGTGCTGACCTCCTATATTGTCGCCGCCGCGATCGCGACGCCGCTTACCGGCTGGCTCGCGACCACCTACGGCACGCGCCGGTTGCTGCTTTTGTCGATCGTCGGTTTCACCGTCGCCTCGGTGTTGTGCGGCTTGGCCGGCAGCATCTATCAGATGGTGCTCTTTCGTTTGCTGCAAGGCGTATGCGGCGCGGCGCTGGTGCCTTTGGCGCAATCCGTGCTGATCGACATCAATCCGCCGCATCGGCAAGGCAGCGCGATGGCGATTTGGGGCGCGGGCGTGATGCTCGGGCCGATCCTCGGGCCGACCCTCGGCGGCTGGCTCACCGACCAATATGATTGGCGCTACGTCTTCTACATCAATGTGCCGATCGGGATCCTCGCTTTCAGCGGCCTGGTGCTGTTCCTGCGCGAAACGGCGCAGAACAAGCGCAGCTTCGATTTCTTCGGCTTCGCGATGCTGAGCCTGGGCGTCGGCGCGCTGCAGCTGATGCTCGATCGCGGCGAGCTCAAGGATTGGCTGAACTCGACCGAGATTCGCATCGAGCTGGCCTTGGCGATCACCGGCTTCTGGGTGTTCATCGTGCACGCCGCCACGTCGAAGAATCCGTTCATCAATCTCGGCATCTTCAAGGACCGCAACTTCGCCGCGGGGCAGGTGCTGATGTTTTTGATCGGCGTCGTGCTTTATGGCTCGACCGCCTTGCTGCCGACCATGTTGCAGAATTTGTACAATTATCCGGTGGTGACGGCCGGCTGGCTGATGACGCCGCGCGGCATCGGCACCATGCTCTCGATGCTGATGGTCGGAAGGCTGACCAACATCGTCGATGTGCGTTTCCTGATGCTCTTGGGCTTCTGCGTCACCGGCTATTCCTTCTGGGTTCCGACCCATTGGACGCTCGATATGGGCTGGTCGCCTTTCGTCTGGGCGGGCGTCGGCCAGGGCATCGGCATGGGCCTGCTCTTCGTGCCGCTCTCGCTTGCCTGTTTCGGCACTTTGGCGCCGAAATACCGCAACGAAGCCACGGCGATCTACAGCCTGGTGCGCAACGTCGCCGGCAGCATCGGCATCTCGATCTTCGAAGCCTATCTCGACCGCTCGATCCAGGGGAACCACCAGACCCTGGCGGCGCAGGTGACGCCTTTCAACGAGGCGCTGCGCGAACCGGCGGCCTCGGCGATGTGGGACATCCATTCGACCTTGGGCCTGAGCGCGCTCAATTTCGAGCTCACCCGCCAGGCGACGATCATCGCCTATCTCGACAATTTCATGCTGATGGCGATCGTGAGCCTCGCCGCGATCCCGTTGCTGCTTCTGCTGAAGCACATCGATCCGCGGCGCGGCCGCGGCGGCGCTGCGGTCGCGGAATAGTCTGCGACCTATTCAGCCGTCCAGCGCGGCGCGAAACTGGCGCGGATCGAAATCCGCGGCGCCGTCGCCGCCTTGGCGCGTCACTTCGAGATCGAGCCGCGCGGCGGCGAGTAGCGCGTCTTCGGTGAGCGCGCCGCCCGGATCGTCGGGATCGGTCGCCAACGCTGCGAGCGACGGGCTTTGCGCCAGCATTCGGAACAAGGCGGTGACGCGCAAATAAAGTGTCAAAGTGGTCTGAACCCCGGTGCCGAGCTCTTCGGCGAAGAGATCGAGCACCGCGCGGGTATCGATCGCGGCCTCGCTTTCCTCGTCTTCATCCTCGTAGCCGTCGTCGTCGTCATCCTCAAGCGCGAGCTCGGCTTCGAGCCGCTCGAGATATTCGCGAAAGAGATAGACCGCCGAGCCGAGAAGCTCGGGCTCGACCGGAGGCACGTGCGGTGACATGCGCTGATTGGGGAGGTCGTCCATCGCGGTTTTTTAGCCTGCCTCGGCCGGCTTGTCAGCCGGGGCGGCGCTCCGCCGCCGAAAGGGAGCGTCTCCAGCGCCGGGCGATTTATTTAACGCGCTTCTGGGCTTTTCCGGGAAGAAAGCGCTACTTACCTCGTTATCGAGATGTCCTGGGAGGCGCGCGCCTCGCTCCGGGGGAGTTTGTTACTTGCGTGACAGGTTTCAGATCGCCGCCGAAGGCCGGGTCGCCACCCTGGCCGAGCTATCGGCATTGGCGCTGGCGATCGGCGTCCTGACCGGCCTGGCTGGCGTGCTGTTCCGCGCCGTGGTCGCGGCGGTCCATGATTTCTTCTTTCTCGGCGAATTCTCGCTTTATTACGACCCGAACGTCCACACCCCGTCGAGCTGGCTCGGCCCGCTGGTGATCTTCTCGCCCGTGCTGGGTGGGATGCTGGTGATCTTCCTCACCCGGCTCGAGCCGGCGGATCGCCGCGGCCAGGGTGTCTCCGACATCATCGACGCGATCTATTACCGCGAAGGGCGGGTGCGCTCGGGCCCGGCTTTCATCAAGTCGCTGGCCGCCGGCATCCAAAGTGGTTCGGGCGGGTCGGTCGGTCGCGAAGCGGCGATCGTGCAGATCGGCGCGGCGCTGGCCTCGCGCCTGTCGCGGCTCGTCAACCTCGCGCAATGGCAGCGCATGACCCTGGTGGCCGCAGGCGGCGCCGCCGGTCTTGCCGCCGCTTTCAACGCGCCGCTGGGCTCGATCGTCTTCGCGATGGAGCTGATGATGCCCGAGGTCAGCCCGCGCACCTTGCTGCCGGTCACGGTGGCGGCGGGCACCGGCACTTTCGTCGCGCGCTTCTTCTTCGGCTTGCAGCCGACTTTCCTGGTTCAAACCGTGATGGCGCCGCAGCTCGAGATTTCCGGCGTGCTCGGTCTGGTGCCCTTCGTGTTCTTCGGCATCTTTCTGGGCTTCGCCTCCTGGTTCATGATCTGGGTTCTGGGCTGGACCGAGCGCCACCTCACCCGGCTCGTGCCGAATCCCTATCTGCGCCATGCCTCCGCCATGATGGTGGTCGGGCTGATGATTTACGGCATGAAGCTCTTTACCGGCGATTATCAGATCGAAGGGCCAAGCTACGCCGCCTTGCAGGATATTCTGCGCGGCGACGACACCGCGCTTTATTTCTTCCTGCTGCTGTTCGCCGCCAAATTTGCGGCCACCACCTTGACCCTGGGCTCGGGCGGCAGCGGCGGCGTGTTCTCGGCCTCGCTCATCATCGGCGCGGCGCTGGGCGGCATCGTCGGCGACGTCACCCACATGCTGCTGCCGCAGCTCAACGTCAATGTCCCGGATTATGCCGTGGTGGGCATGGCGGGCATGCTCGGCGGCACCACGGGCGCGGCGATGACCGCCATCGTCATGGTGTTCGAGCTGACGCGCGATTACAACGTGATCGTGCCGCTGATCCTGGCCGTAACCTTGGCGATCGCGGTGCGGCGCTCCGGCCTGGCGCAAAGCATCTACACTTTGAAGCTCGCCGGCAAAGGCCACGAAGTGCCGGATTCCCTACAGGCCAATACCTACCGCATCCGCATGGCCGGGCGCGCCATGTCGACCGAATTCGAGTTGCGGCCTGCCGAAGCGAAGCTCGACGAAACCATCGCCTCGCTGGTGGAAACCGGCCGGCCGCTTTACGTGATGATTGCCAATGGCAATCGGCTGGCAGGGTATATGCGGCTCGATCCCGGATTCAAGCTCTGGCAGCCGCGCGATACCGGCCTGTTGCTCGGCGAGGTCGCGCGCAACGACTATGTGCTGGTTCGGCCACAGGACACGATGTTCGACGTCATCGGCCGGCTGGCGCGCCGCGGCGGCCATCTTGCCATCGTCGTGGGCGGAACGCATCGCATTCCCCGCATCGGCGATGTCATGGGCTATATCGCGCTCGAAACCATGGGTGCGGCGGTGATCGAGAACGCCCGACCCTATGCGCCGCGGGTGGGGCGCAATCCTTTCCCGCAGCTTTATCGCAGCCGGGTCGGCTGGCCGTTTCCGTTCCGCCGCGGCAAGAAACCGCTTTAGGCCGCGCGCCGACCTTAGGCCGGATCGCCGGTATCGGGCACAAGCCCGGCGGCTTTGATCCCGACCACCGCGCAAGCCTCGTCGTTTTCCGAGGTGTCGCCCGAAATGCCCACGGCGCCGACGATGCTGTGATCGGCGGCACGGATCAGCACGCCGCCCGGCGCCGGCACGACCTTGCCTTCCGACGCCACCATGAGCGCGGTGAGGAAGGCGGGTCCGCTTTGCACCCGGCGCGCGAATTCGCGCCCGCCAAAGCCCATGCCGAGCGTGCCCCAGGCTTTGCCTTGCGCGATTTGCGGGCGCAAAATGCTGGCACCGTCTTCGCGCTTGAACGCCATGAGATGGCCGCCGGCGTCGAGCACCGCGACCGCGAGCGGCTTGAACTTGACCGCGCGCCCGTGTTCGAGCGCCTTGTCGACGATGGTCGAAGCCTGGGCAAGGGTTAGTCCGGTCATGGCTGATCTCCCGATAAGGTGAAGTGGCGGCGGTGGCCCGCGGGTGGCAATATCACAGCCGCGCCGTCAGGGGGATAGGAAATTGCCGATGTCGAAGCTGCGTTTGTCGTTTTCGAGCTGGGGGTATGACCGGGTGCGCGCGCTGGCCGATGGCAGCGTGCAGCCCGAAGGGATCGAGCTCAATTGTCTCACCCATGTGGTCGAGGAAACCTTCTTTCGCATGGCGCGGCATCGCGAATTCGACTTGGCCGAGATGTCGCTCTCGTCCTACACGGTGTCGCTGTCGAAGCCCGATCGGCCTTTCGTGGCGATCCCGGTCTTTCCCTCGCGCATGTTCCGCCACGGCTTCACCTATGTCTCGGCCCAAAGCGGGATACGCGAGCCCAAGGACCTCATCGGCAAGCGTATCGGCACGCCGGAATATCAGCTCACCGCGCCCGTGTGGATCCGCGGCATCCTGCAGGATGAGTACGGCGTCGATGCGGCGAGCCCGGAATATTTCACCGGCGGGTTGTTCGAGCCCGGGCGCGAAGAAAAGATCGCGCTGAACCTGCCGGCGAAATTCAAGGTACGCGCGATCCCATCGCACAAGACGCTGTCCGCCATGATCGCCGATGGCGAGATCGACGCGCTGCAGGCGCCGCATCCGCCGTCGACGTTTTATAGCGCGCCCGAAAAGGTCAGACGCCTCTTCGAGAATTATGTCGAAATCGAACGCAGCTATTACCGCAAGACCAAGATATTTCCGATCATGCACACAGTGGCGATCCGGCGCGAAGTCTACGAAGCCAATCGCTGGATCGCGCAATCCTTGATGAAGGCCTTCGTTGCGGCGCAGCGCAAAGTCTATGACGGGCTGCACCATCAAGAGGCTTATCTGACGATGCTGCCGTGGCAGATGGCCCACGTCGAGGAAGCGCGCCGCGAGTTGGGCGAGGATTGGTGGGCTTATGGCATCGAGCCCAACCGCCACGTGCTCGACACATTCCTGCGCTATCACTTCGAGCAGGGCCTGTCGCCGCGGCGCTTGAAGCCCGAAGATCTGTTCGTCCCCGAAACGTTCGAGAGCTTCAAGGTCTAGGAGGCGGCGAGGAGGATCGCGATGGCGCGCATGCTGAAACGATCGTCTCGGTTTCGCGCTGCCTGGCTTGCAAGCGCGGCCGTGCTGGCGAGCGCCGCGCTGGCCGCGGCTTACGCTGCCGATACAGTGCTCGCGGGCAAGGACGCGTTCGGCGATTACAGCCGGGATGCGCCCGGCGTTTGGCATAAAATCACGGTCGCCGATCTGCCGCCGCCCTATCAGACCGAAGCCGCGCGCAACGCCTCGAAACTCGCCGCGCAACCCGAAAGCACGACGCCCAAAGTGCTGCCGGGTTTCTCGGTTTCCGCGTTTGCGACCGGGTTCAAGACGCCGCGCCAGATGAAGATCGCGCCCAACGGCGATATCTTTCTGTCGGAAAGCGGCACCGGCCGCATCCATGTGCTGCGCGCGCCCGCGGGCGGAGCCAAAGCCGCGAGCGACGCGATCTTCGCCGATGTCGCCGAGCGACCTTACGGCATCGCGTTCTATCCGCCCGGGCCCGATCCGCAATTCGTCTATGTCGCGTCGACGACGCAGCTTGTGCGTTTTCCCTACCAAGTTGGCGACACCAAGGCGCGCGGTCCGGCGCAGAATATCGCCGAGCTGCCGAAAGGCGGCCATTGGACGCGCGACGTGCTGGTCGCGCCCGACGGGCAGCATCTGCTGCTAGCGGTCGGCTCGAGCAGCAACATCGAGGACAATGGCCCCGCGGCCGAGCAATTCCGCGCCAATGTTCTCGAGTACAATCCCGATGGCAGCGGCCGCGAAATCTACGCGTCGGGCACGCGCAATCCGGTGACCCTTGCGCTGAGCCCGGTGACCGGCGAGCTCTGGTCTTCGGTGAACGAGCGCGACCTGTTGGGCGACAATCTGCCGCCCGACTATGTGACGCATCTTCAGCGCGGAAAATTCTATGGCTGGCCGAATTTTTACATCGGCAATCATCCCGATCCGCGCATCACCAGCGCGCCGCCCGTGCCGGGCGACCAGGTGGTGATTCCCGACGTGCTGATCCAGCCGCATTCGGCGCCGCTCGGCATCGCCTTCTATACCGGCCAGCAATTCCCGGCCGAATACCGCAACGATCTGTTCGTCGCGCTGCATGGCTCGTGGAATCGCGGCTCGCGCACCGGCTATAAGCTGATCCGGGTGAAGATGAAGGACGGTCATGCCACCGGCGAATACGAGGATTTCATGACCGGCTTCGTCGCCGGAAATTCCGAGGTCTGGGGCCGCCCGGTCGGCGTCGTGATGGCGCAAGACGGATCCTTGCTGGTGAGCGATGACGGCTCGGGCACGGTGTGGCGGATCACCTATAACGGCGGAGGCGCCACGCATTGAGCGATCCGATACCGCTCGCCGCGACGGTGCTGCTGTTGCGCGAAGGCGCCGGCGGGCTCGAAGTGCTGATGATCACCCGCCATGCCGAGGCGGTGTTCGCCGGCGGCGCGCTGGTTTTTCCCGGCGGCCGGCTCGATGCCGAGGATTCCGCGCCCGCCTTGCTGCAATGCTGCCGTGCCGTTCCCGGCGCCGACACGGCGCAGATGGCGTTGCGTGTCTGCGGCATCCGCGAAACCTTCGAGGAAGCGCGTCTACTCTTGGCGCGCCGTCGCGGCGACGATGCGTTGCTGAGCGGCGACGCACTCGCCGCGATCGAGGAGCAGCTGCGCGCGAAGCTCGGCCGCGCACCCGATTTCACCGAGTTGGTCATCGCGGGCGGGCTTGAGCTTGCCACCGATCTGCTGGTGCCGTTTGCGCATTGGATCACCCCGGCGATCCGGCCGCGGCGTTTCGATGCACTTTTCTTTCTGGCGCCGGCGCCGCCGCGGCAAGAGGCGCTGCATGACGGTCGCGAAGCGGTTGCCTCGGTCTGGGTCTCGCCGGAGAAAGCCGCCGCCGATGGCGCGGCCAAGCGCGTCAAGATGATCTTCGCGACAAGGTTCAATCTCTTGAAGCTCGCACGCAGCCGCGACCCCAATGCGGCTTTCGCCGCCGCACGCGGCGACCGGATCGTCACCGTGTGCCCGGAGTATCGCGACACGCAAGACGGCTTGATGTGGTGTATTCCGATCGAAGCGGGCTACGGCGTCGCGCAAACCTCGGTGGCGGGCGAGCCGGTCGCGTAACGCCGCGCTTTTGCTCGATGGTTAGCGGCTAAAATCCGAAAAGCGCTTTCCATCCTTGGCGAGCCGCGCGAGCACAGGCGCGGGACGCAGCGTGTCGTCGCCGAAGCGTGTCGCCGACTGCTCGAGCCGGTCGCTGATCGTGCCGAGCCCGACCAGATCGGCGTAGAACATCGGCCCGCCGCGATAGGCCGGAAAGCCGTAGCCGTAAACCCAGATCACGTCGATGTCGCTGGCGCGCTCGGCGATGCCTTCTGCGAGAATCCGCGCGCCTTCATTGATCATCGGATAAAGCAGCCGTGCCACGATCTCGTCGCCGGGCAGCGTCGCGCGGGCGGTGCTGCCGCGGGCCTTATCGATGATCTGTTGCGCCTCGGGATCGGGCAGGGGCGCGCGGTTGTCGGCGTCATAGCGGTAATAGCCCGCGCCGCTTTTCCGGCCCAAGCGCCCGGCATCGACGATCGCGTCCGCCAGCGGCAGATGGCGGCCGCGTTGCTTGCGCGCGCGATAGCCGATATCGAGCCCGGCGAGGTCACCCGCAGCGAAAGGCCCGAGCGGAAATCCGAAATCGACCATGGCACGATCGATCTCGGCAATCCCGACGCCTTGCTCCAGCAGGCGCTCCGTTTCGCGCCAGCGCTGAGTCAAAAGGCGATTGCCGACGAAGCCGTCGCAGGCTTTGACGAGCACCGGGATTTTACGGATCTTTCGGCCGAAGGCCATGCCGGTGGCAAGCGCCACATTGGCGCTGCGCGTCGCGCGCACCACTTCCATCACCCGCATCAGTGTTGCCGGCGCGAAGAAATGCAGCCCGACCACGCTTTCAGGGCGCTGCGTCGCCGCGGCAATCGTGTCGAGGTCGAGATAAGAGGTGTTGCTGGCGAGGATCGCGCCCGGCTTGGCGATACGATCGAGCGCGGCGAAGACGCTTTGCTTTAGCGCCAAATCCTCGACCACGGCCTCGATCACCAGATCAGCATCGGCTGCATCTGAAAGCGACGTCGATCCCGCCACCAGCGCCAGGCGCCGCGCGATCTCGGCGGGCGCGGTCTTGCCGCGCTTGGCGATCGTCTCGTAATGCTGGCGCAAGGTCGCGGCGGCGCGCTCCACGGCGGCGCCATCGGCTTCGACCAAGATGACCGGCAAGCCGGCATCGGCACAGCAGATCGCAATCGCGCTGCCCATGGTGCCGCCGCCGATTACCGCGATTTTGCGAATCTCGGCGGTCTTGGTGTCGGCCGGGATCGACGGGGTTTTCGCGGCGTCGCGCTCGGCGAAGAACATGTGGCGCAAGGATTTCGACTGGTCGCTCGCCACCGCGGCCGCGAACAGGGCGGCTTCGCGCTTCAGCCCTTCGTCGAAGCTCAGCAAGGATGCTTCGACCGCGGCGACGCAGCTTGCTTGCGCGTCGAGCACGGGCTTGCGCTGGGCAAGATCGGCGCGTGCGCGGACAAAGAATTCCGGATCGGGCAGGGCAGGCGGCGGCAGATCGCGCACGCGCTTCAGCTTGCGTTTCTCCGCGAGAATTTGCTCGGCGAAGGCGATCGCGCCTGGGCGTAGCTCGCCGGCGATAACCGTGTTGATCAAGCCGTGCTCTTGCGCGGTTTTGGCATCGATCGGATCGCCGCCCACGATCATCTCGAGTGCCAGCTTCAAGCCGACCAAGCGCGGCAGGCGTTGTGTGCCGCCGGCGCCCGGGGTGAGGCCGATCTTCACCTCCGGCTGGCCGAGCCGCGCTTCCGGCGTTGCGATGCGAAAATGGCAGCCCATCGCCAATTCGAGTCCGCCGCCCAGCGCATGGCCGTGAATCGCGGCGACCACGGGCTTTGCCGCCTGTTCCATCGCCGCGATGATGGTCGGGTTGAGCGGCTCCTGGCGCACGCCATCGAATTCGGCGATGTCGGCGCCGGCGATGAAGCCGCGCCCCGCGCCGATAAGAACGACCGCGCCGACGACCGGATCGGCCAGCGCCTCGTCGAGCGCTGTTTTCAAGGCCGAGCGCAGCGCATGGCTGGTGGCGTTGACCGGCGGATTGTCGATCGTCAGCACGGCGACCGCGCCGATATTCTCTCGCCTAACCAGCGCCTTGCCGTCTGTCATCCCGCTATGCCCCATCCCGCAACCAGCCGAGGCTTGCGGCCTCTTGGGGATTCTGTCAAGGAGAGGGCAGAAAAATGCCGCGCCTTCTGGGGAAAATCATCGGATCGGGGGAAGCGACGATCGGCCGTTGCGCCGTCTTGGCCCTCGCGCTGCTCGTTGGGATGGCTGCGTCCGAAGCGGCCGAGACCAAGACCATCACCCTCGGCGCCTCGTTGCAGCTCACCGGCGCCTCGGCCAATCTCGGCCGCTATTTCCGCGACGGCTATCGCATCGCGGTCGAGCGCATCAACGAGACGGGCGGGCTCAGCATTGGCGGCGAAACCTATCGCCTTGCGCTCAAGGTGCTCGACAACCAATCCGACATCAATCTCGGCGTGCAGCAATATGTCGAGCTGGTGACTCGTGACAAGGTCGATTTCCTGCTCGGCCCTTACAGCAGCAACGACACGCTCGACGATTCCGCCGTGGCCGAGAAATATCGCATGGTGATGGTCGAAGGCGGCGGCGCGTCGCGCCAGATTTTCACCCGCGGCTACAAATATATTTTCGGTACTTCGCCGCCGGCCGACAATTATTTCGGCTCGACCATCGAGATGATGACCAAGCTCGATCCGCGGCCCAAAACCTTGGCACTGATCGTCGCCGACGATGCCTTCGACGTCGCGGTCGCCGAGGGCGCGCGTGCTCTGGCGGCAAAGGATGGCTTCGACATCGTGCTCGACAAGCAATATGCCGAGCACAGCAGCGATTTTTCGGCGCTGCTCGCGCTGGTGAAGGCGGAGGCGCCCGACGCGATCCTTTGGGGCGGGCATGAGAACGAGGCGCTTACTTTCATCCGCGAGGCCAAGAGCCTCAACGTCAATCCGCGCCATCTTGCGGCGCTGACGGTCGGCGTGCCGTCGCCGGATTTCCGCGCGGCGTTGGGCAAGGACGCCGAATATGCCTTCGGCATGGCGCCGTGGCTGTCCTCGCCTTTGTTGCGCGACAAATGGTTTGGCGACGCCCAGCAGTTTGCCCAGCTTTTCCATCAGCGCCTGGGCTACGAGCCGGATTACCATGCCGCGTCGGGGGTCGCCGCGGTCGAGACTTTCGCCCATGCGCTCGAAAGCGCCGGCACGCTCGATATGGACAAGGTGCGCGACGCCATCGTCAAGGGCGAGTTCGAAAGCATCTATGCGACCGTGCGCTTCGATGCGAACGGGCAGATTGATCTGCCTCAAATCGTCATCCAGGTGCAGGATGGCAAAGTGGTGCCGATCTACACCGACCATTTCCTCAATCGGCCGCGTTACCCGGTACCGGCCTGGAATAAGCGAGGCTAAGCCGGGGGCGACGAGCGGGGACGGATCGTGCTGTTTGCGCAACTCTTGATGAATGGCGTGCTGCTCGGCGGGCTTTACGGCCTGATGGCGTTGGGCATGGCGTTGGTGTGGGGCGTCCTCAACATCGTCAACCTGGCGCATGGCGCTTTCGTCATGCTCGGCGGCTATTGCGTCTATTTCCTCTTCACCGGGGCGGGGATCGATCCTTTTGCCGCGCTGCCGATCGCCATGGCGGTGATGTTCGCGCTCGGCTATGCGCTGCAACGCTGCGTGCTCAACCTCATCATCCGCTCGGCGCTGCTCAACACCTTGCTGATTACCTTCGGCCTCGACGTGGTGCTGACCTATCTCGCGCAGCTCGCCTTCAGCGCCGATTTCCGCGCGATCAATCCGAGCTATGCCGGCGCCAATGTCACGCTCTTGGGGGTGACGGTTCCGCTGATCCGGCTCGGCGCCTTCGGGGTCGCGCTGGTGCTGGCGGCTTCGCTGTGGTTGTTGCTCGGCAGCACCAGGCTCGGCCGCGCCATTCGCGCCACGGCGCAGAACCTCACCGCGGCGCGGCTTTACGGCGTCGATCCGGCGCAGCTTTACGCCATTACCTTCGGGCTCGGCACGGCGCTGGCGGGTGCGGCGGGCGGGCTTTACGGCATGGTCTCGCAAGTGACGCCTTATATCGGCGCGACCCTCACCGCCAAATCCTTCGTCATCACCATCATGGGCGGGCTCGAAAACCCGTTCGGCATCATCCTGGGCGGACTCTTCATCGGTATCGCCGAAGCGCTCGCCGCGATCTATATCGGCCCGACCTTCACCGACGCGATCAGCTTCGGGCTTCTCGTGCTGATCCTGGTCGTGCGGCCGGTGCGCAGCTTGCGGAGCGCCTGATGCGAACCGCGCTGATCCTGGGCTTGTGCGTCGTCGCGCTTGCCGTGGTGCCGCTCTTCGGCGACGAGGTGACGATCCAATTCGGCATCGACGCGCTGCTGTTCGCCACGGTCGCGCAAGCCTGGAACATTCTCGGCGGCTTCACCGGCTATGCGTCCTTCGGCAATTCCGCCTTTTACGGCCTCGGCACTTACGGCACGGCGATCGCGATGGCGCAGCTCGGCCTGCCTTTCTGGGCGGGGCTCATCCTCGGCGCCGCCCTCGCCGTCGCTTGCGCGGTGCTGATCGGCCTGCCGATCCTGCGCCTGCGCGGCCATTATTTCGCGATCGCGACTTTGGGGCTTTCGGCGACCTTGGCGGCGATCATCTCCAATCTCGACATTGCCGGACGCAATATCGGGCTGATCCTGCCGCTGACCCGCGGCGACACGATGTTCTACGAAGAGGCGTTGGTGCTGCTCGTGGCAGCGACCGGAACGGTCGCTTGGATCGCGCGGAGCCGCTTCGGCATGGGGTTGATCGCCATTCGCGAGGACGAGGACGCGGCGCAGGTGATGGGCGTCAGCACCACGTTCTACAAGGTCGTGGCCTTGGCGCTCTCGGCGTTCTTCACGGCGCTCGCGGGCGGGATTCACGCCTATTGGATCACTTTCATCGATCCGGCGGGCGCCTTCGATCTGACGCTCAATGTCCGGATGGTGATCATGGCGGTGTTCGGCGGGCCAGGCACGGTGCTGGGGCCGGTGATCGGCGCCTTCATCTTGAGCGGGGTCTACCAAGTGCTGGCCAGCAGCATCTCGACCGCCGCCGCGCTGTTGTTCGGCCTGGTCATCGTGCTCGCGGTGATCTTCATGCCGCGCGGCTTGCTCGATCTCGGCTATGGCTTGCGTCGTGTCGGCTGGCGCTATTTCCTGCAAAACATCCAGATGCACCGGCTATGAGTGTGGCGCCGCCGATTCTCGAAGCACGCGCGCTAACCAAGCGCTTCCACGGGCTGCAAGCCGTCGGCACGGTGAGCTTCGCGCTGCAAAAGGGCGAGATACTGGGCCTGATCGGCCCCAACGGCGCGGGCAAGACCACGCTGGTCAATCTCATCAGCGGCACGCTTTTCGCCGATGAAGGCGAGCTGCTGTTCGAAGCCCAGCCGATCGGCACGCTGCCGCCGCAACGCCGCGCGCATCTGGGGATCGGCCGCACTTTCCAGGTGATGAAGCCGTTCCCGCGGCTCTCGGTGCTGGAGAACGTCACGGTCGGCGCGCTGTTCGGCTTCGCAGGCGGCGAGCGCAACCGCGACGCGGCGCGCGAACGGGCGCGCGACGTGCTCGATTTCACCGGCCTCTTGCATCGCATGGACCAGCACGCCGATCAACTCGGATTGCCCGATCGCAAGCGGCTCGAATTGGCCAAGGCGCTGGCGATGCGTCCGAAGCTTCTGCTGCTCGACGAGGTGATGGCGGGCTTGACCCACACCGAAGTCGACGAGGTGGTCGAGATCATCAAGAAGATCCGCGCCAGCGGCATCACCATTCTGGTGATCGAGCATGTGATGCGCGCGATCCGCAGCCTTAGCGACCGGATTCTCGTTCTCCATCACGGCGAGCAGATCGCCGAAGGCGAGCCCGACGCCGTGCTGGCCGATCCGCGCGTGGTCGAAGCCTATCTCGGCAAGAGGCGGGCATGAGCGAGACCTTGCTGTCGGTTTCGGGCCTGACCGCGGGCTATGGCGCGGTGCCGATCCTGTTCGGGCTCGACCTTGCCGTTTCGCGCGGCGAGATCGTCGCGCTGGTCGGCTCGAACGGCGCCGGCAAGACCACTTTGCTGCGCGCGATCTCGCGCGTGATCGCCGCACGCGGCAAGATCGTCTTCGCCGGGCAAGATTTGACGCCGCTTTCGCCCGAAAAGGCTTTCGCGGCCGGCCTCGTGCAGGTCCCCGAAGGGCGGCAGCTTTTTCCGCGCATGACGGTCGAAGAGAATCTTCAGATGGGTGCGTTCCTGCGCCGCGATCCGGCCGGGATCGCGAAAAGTCTCGCGCAGGCCTACGAACTTTTTCCGATCCTCGGCGAGCGCCGCGCTCAGATGGCCGGCAATCTTTCGGGCGGCGAGCAGCAAATGTGCGCGATGGCGCGCGCGCTGATGGCCGAGCCCAAGCTGCTGATGGTCGACGAGATGAGCCTCGGCCTGGCGCCGGTGATCGTCGATCAGCTTTTGACCGTGCTCGCCGAGATTCGCAAAGCGGGCGTCACCGTCCTGCTGGTCGAGCAGGATGTCTTCGCCGCCTTCAGCGTCGCCGATCGCGCCTATGTGATGGAGACGGGACGCATCGTGCGCGAAGGTTCGGTCCGCGAGCTCGAGAGCGACCCGGAATTGCGCAAGGCCTATCTCGGCGTCGCGTAAGCGGCGTTCAGCCGCCGACCAAGCGTTCGGCAGGAAACATCATCAGCCGTGCTCATACCAGCGGCGCGTCCGCAAGACGATGCGGACGACCGACAGCATGACCGGAACTTCGATCAGGACGCCGACGACCGTTGCCAGCGCGGCGCCGGAATTGAGGCCAAAAAGCGCGATCGCGGTCGCGACCGCGAGCTCGAAGAAGTTGCTCGCACCGATCAGCGCGGAGGGACCGGCGACGCAAAACGCCGTCCCCAATTGCCGATTGAGCCAATAGGCCAATCCGGCGTTGAGATAGACCTGGATCGTGATGGGAACCGCCAGCAGCAGAATGACCAAAGGCTGAGCGAGGATCTGCTCGCCTTGGAAACCGAAGAGCAGGACCAAGGTCAGAAGCAACGCACCCAGCGAGACCGGGCCGAGACGCTTCAGCGTTGCCGTCAAGCTTGCCGCGCCGCCGGCTGAGAGCAATTGGCGGCGCCACAGCTGCGCCACGATGACCGGCACGACAATGTAGAGAACGACCGAAAGCAACAAGGTCGCCCACGGCACGGTGATGGAGGAGAGCCCGAGCAGGAGGCCGACGATCGGGGCGAATGCAAAGACCATGATGGCGTCGTTGACCGCGACCTGACTCAAGGTGAAATGCGGCTCGCCATCGAGAAGATTGCTCCACACGAACACCATCGCCGTGCACGGCGCCGCAGCCAGCAGAATCAGGCCAGCGACATAAGACGGAATCTGCTCGGTCGGTAGCAAGGGCGCGAAGACATGGCTGATGAAGATCCAGGCCAACAGCGCCATCGAGAAGGGTTTGATCGCCCAGTTGACGAATAGCGTCACGCCGACGCCGCGCCAATGCTCGCGCACTTGATAAAGGGCGCCGAAGTCGATCTTCAGCAGCATGGGAATGATCATCAGCCACACCAAGATGGCGACCGGCAGATTCACCTCGGCGATCGTCGCTCGCCCGAGCAACTGGAATGGCATAGGCACCATGCGGCCCAATCCGATCCCGGCAAGAATGCACAGCGCGACCCATAAGGTCAGATAGCGCTCGAAGATTCCCAAGGATGCGCGGCGCTGAGCCCCGGCAAATTCGCTTGCGACACCACTCACCGCCGATCCTCCTCGGCGCTCGTGCTCGCGCTCACTTTGCCGATCTTGTCGGCTTCGCGCTTGAGCGCCAAGCGGTCGAGCTTTTCGAGCGGCAAGGAGACGAACACTTTGATGCGCGCGTCAAGGCGCCGGTAGGCGTCCTTGAAGGCTGCCATGCGCTGCGCTTCGGAACCTTCGACCGAAGCCGGATCGGGAACGCCCCAATGAGCCGTGATCGGCTGTCCCGGCCAGATCGGGCATACTTCATTGGCCGCTTGATCGCAAACGGTGATGACGAAGTCCATGACCGGTGCGTCGGGCTTCGCGAACTCGTTCCAGCTCTTCGACCGTAATCCGTCCGTTGGCAGCTTGAGCGAGCGCAGCAACTGCAACGCCAGCGGGTTGACCTCGCCTTTCGGGAAGCTTCCGGCGCTGAACGCGTGGAAGCGCCCTTTGCCCCAATGTCTTAGCAACGCTTCGCCGAGGATGCTGCGCGCGGAGTTGCCCGTGCAGAGAAACAGGACATTGAAAACGCGTGCCATCGCTTTTACCCCGCCGCCCTGTGCTTGCGGGCTTTCATGGTTGTGCGCGCGACGGCTTCAGGGTTGCAGGCGGGCGCGCAGGTGGCGGCAGACTTGCCGCCGCCGCAGCAATTCTCGGTCAGATAGGAAACGAGCCCGTTCATCGCCGCGAAATCGGCGGCGTAGATAAGCTGACGGCCAAGCCGCCGCTGCGTCACCAGGCCCGCATGCAGCAATTGCTGAAGATGGAAGGTCAGGGACGAAGGCGGCATGTCGAGCTGCTCGGCGATGGTGCCGGCTGGCAGCCCCTCCGGGCCCTGCTCGACCAGCATGCGATAGGCCGCAAGCCGGTGATCGTGGGCGATGGCGCTCAGCGCCGCGACAATGTGTTTCGGTTCCATGCCGGCATCCTTGTATTTCGACGATCATCAAAATATGAAGTCGATGGAGCCTTGTCAACGACATTTCCGGAAAAGTCGTAATATTTCGCGCGAAAACGCGGACGCCGGCTCTCGAGATTGGGCGGCAGCCGCGTTTCTCGCCTATCATCTCTCCGATGAGCAAAGTGCCGCCTGCGTCCCACCGCATCACGCGCGAAACCTTGCGCCAAGGCGCGCTGCGCGAGCAGTTCAAATCGCTCGACGTGCCGGCGGCTCTGTTGACCGATGCCGAGCATCGCCGCTCGGTGAAGAAGACCTTGGCGGCGCGGCCCGATGGCGAAGGCGATGTCTGGCTCTTCGCCTATGGCTCGCTGATGTGGAACTCGATGATCCGCGTGCTCGAGAAACGCATCGCCGGCGTGCGCGGCTATCAGCGGCGCTTCTGCATCTGGACGCGGCTTTATCGCGGCTCGCCCACGCGTCCGGGCTTGGTGCTCGGCCTGGTGCCGGGCGGGGCGTGCCGCGGCGTCGCCTATCGCATTGCCGCTGCCGAGGCGCGGGGCGAGCTTGAGCTGATTTGGCGGCGCGAGATGATCAATGGCGGCTATCGCCCGACCTGGCTGCAAATCACCACCAATGGCGGGCGCGGTTGGGCGATCGGCTTTGTCACCGACCGGCGCTTTATCGATTATGCCGGCAGCCTGCCCGACGAGCGCGTTGCCGAGATCGTCGCCGGGGCCAGCGGCTATGCCGGTTCCTGCGCCGCTTATCTGTTCGATACGGCGGCGCATCTCGACGCCTTGGGGATTCGCGATCAGCGGTTGCGACGGATTCGCGATCTCGTCGCCCAAATTATTGAAAAGAATGCAAAAACTGCTATGTAGGGGTTTGCGCGCTTTGGCCATAAGATGGGCGCCGCAAGGTCAGGGAGTTGGTTCTCGATGAGCGCAAGCCCGGCGCGACAAAAGCGCGTCACGATCCTCGGTTCGACCGGCTCGATCGGCTGCAACACGGCTGAGCTGGTCGCGGCCGCTCCCGCCGCCTATGCGGTCGAGGCGCTGGTCGCCTTGCGCAATGCCGAGCGCCTGGCGGAGCAAGCGATCAGCCTCAAGGCGAAATTCGCGGTGATCGCGGATGACAGCCAATATCGCACGCTGAAAGAGGCGCTGTCCGGCAGCGGGATCGAATCCGCCTCGGGCGCCGAAGCGGTGGTCGAGGCGGCGCGCCGCCCGGCCGATTGGGTGATGGCGGCGATCGTCGGCGCGGCCGGGCTGGCGCCGACCTTGGCGGCGGTACGCCGCGGCGCTTCCGTCGCGCTCGCCAATAAAGAGGTGATGGTTTGCGCCGGCGAGCTGGTGACCGCCGAGGCCGAGGCGCATGGCGCGCGGCTGCTGCCGGTCGACAGCGAGCACAATGCGATCTTCCAGGTGTTCGATCCGGGACAGCGCCAGGCGATCGAGAAGATCGTGCTCACCGCAAGCGGCGGCCCGTTCCGCAAGACCTCGCTCGAACAAATGGCTTCGGCCACGCCGGCCCAGGCGGTGGCGCATCCCAATTGGCGCATGGGCGCGAAGATCTCGGTCGATTCCGCGACCATGATGAATAAAGGCCTCGAAGTGATCGAGGCGCATCATCTTTTCGCCTTGCCGAGCGAGCAGCTCGACGTCGTCGTACATCCGCAATCGGTCGTGCACGGCCTGGTCTATTACACCGATGGCTCGGTGTTGGCGCAGCTCGGCTCGCCCGATATGCGCACGCCGATCGCGAATGCGCTGGGCTGGCCCGATCGCATTCCCGCGCCCAGCCCGCGGCTCGATCTCGCGAAGCTGGCGCAGCTCACTTTCGAGGCGCCCGATCCGGTGCGCTTTCCGGCTCTGCGCTTGGCGCGCGCGGCGCTGGTGGCGGGCGGCAGCGCGCCGACCGTGCTCAACGCCGCCAACGAGGTCGCGGTCGCCGCCTTTCTCGACGGAGAGATCGGCTTTCTCGACATTGCCGCGACCGTCGAGCGTTGCCTTGAGCGCATGCCGAGCCGCCGCATTACCGGACTCGACGATGTCTACGCGCTCGACCGCGAAGCCCGCGCCACCGCGCGCCACCTCATCGGCCAGGATGCGCGCCACGCCGCGCGCGCCTAGCGCACAGGCGTCTTCCGCGTTTCATGGCTGTTTCAACGAAACCCGCGCTCGTCACCGGCGCGTCCGGCTTTGTCGGCGCGGCGGTGGTGCGCGCGCTCCTCGCGCAAGGCCGCAAGGTGCGCGTGCTGCTGCGGCCGAGCAGCGACCGGCGCAATGTCGAAGGTCTTAATGTCGAAGAGCGTATCGGCTCGCTCGAAGATGCGGAGTCGCTTGCAGCGGCGGTCGCGGGCTGCGGCGCGCTCTATCATGTCGCCGCCGATTACCGGCTTTGGGTGCGCGATGAAAGCGCCATGTACCGCGCCAATGTCGAAGGCACGCGGCGCTTGATGCTGGCCGCGCTCGACCAAGGGGTGGAGCGCATTATCTACACGAGCAGCGTCGCGACTTTGGGGCTAATGGCGAAAGGCGGCATTGCCGACGAAACCACGCCGAGCACGCTTGGCGACATGATCGGTCCCTATAAGCGCTCGAAGTTCATGGCCGAAGAGGTGGTGGACAGCCTCGTCAAAGAGCGGGGCTTGCCGGCGGTGATCGTCAACCCTTCGACCCCGATCGGCCCGCGCGACGTGAAGCCGACTCCGACCGGGCGCATGATCGTCGAGGCGGCGTCGGGGCGCATGCCGGCATTCGTCGATACCGGCCTCAACGTCGTGCATGTCGACGATGTGGCGGCGGGGCATCTCTTGGCCGAGGAAAAGGGCGCGATCGGCGAGCGTTATATTCTCGGCGGCGAGAATTTGACCTTGGCGGAAATTCTGCGCCGTATCGCTTTGCTCACCGGACGCAAGCCGCCGACCGTCAGCATTCCGATCCCGGCGATCTGGCCGATCGCGATCGGCGCCGAGCTTTGGGCGCAGGTGAGCGGCAAGGAGCCGTTCGTCACCCGCGACGGGCTGAAGATGGCGCGCAAGACCATGTTCTTTTCCTCGGCCAAGGCGGAGCGCGAACTCGGCTACCACCCGCGCCCGGCACAGGATGCGCTGGCCGATGCCGTCGCCTGGTTCAAGGCGGCGGGGATGTGCGCGTGATGACCGCGCTTGCCGCCTTGAGCCTTGCGATCTGGGTCTATCTGCTCTTGGGGCGCGGCATGTTTTGGCGCGCGCTTGTCGATCCGCCGCTCGCGCAGCCGCGCGTCTGGCCAAGCGTGGTCGCGGTCATCCCCGCGCGCAACGAAGCCGCGGTGGTGGGCGAGGCGGTCGCCTCGCTGCTAGCGCAGGATTATCCCGGCACGCTGTCGATCCTTCTGGTCGACGACCACAGCAGCGACGGCACGGCCGAGATCGCGCGCGCCGCCGCCGGCGACAAAAGCGATCGGCTGAGCATCGTCGCGGCGCGTGCCTTGCCGCCGGGCTGGACCGGCAAGCTTTGGGCCTTAAGCGAAGGCGTGCGCCAGATCGCCACGCCGCCCGCGCTTTATCTTTTCACCGATGCCGATATCGCCCACCACAAAACCAATCTCGCCGAGCTGGTCGCGCGGCTCGAGGGCGAAGGCCGCGATCTGGTGTCGCTGATGGTGAAGCTGCGTTGCGAAAGCTTCGCCGAGCGGTTTCTCATTCCGCCCTTCGTCTTTTTCTTCGCGCTGCTTTATCCCTTCGCCTGGTCGAACGATCCGCGCCATGGCACCGCGGCGGCGGCAGGCGGCTGCGTGCTGATCCGGCGCAGCGCCTATGAACGGATCGGCGGCTATGAAGCGATCAAAGGTGCGTTGATCGACGATTGCGCTTTGGCGCGCGCCGTGAAGCGCGGCGGCTCGATCTGGCTCGGTCTCAGCCGGCAAACCCGCAGCCTGAGGCCTTATCCGCGCATCGCCGATATCTGGAACATGGTCGCGCGCACCGCCTATACCCAGCTGCGCTATTCGCCGTTGCTGCTCGTGGCGACCATCTTGGGCATGGCGGTCACCTATCTCGCGCCGGTTTTGCTGCTCTTTGCCAGGGATGGCGCGGCCGGACTCGGTTTTCTGGCCTGGGCGGTGATGGCCTTCTGCTATGCGCCGATGCTGCGCTTTTACGGGTGCTCGCTGATCTGGGCGCCGTTGCTTCCGCTCGCTGCTTCGGTATATCTGGCGGCGACGATCGATTCGGCGTGGCGGTATTGGCGGGGTAGGGGCGGCGAGTGGAAAGGGCGGGTGCAATGGCAGAGCCGCTCGTGACGGCGGCGGTCGAGACGCCCTCGGGCAAGGGCAAAGGCGACGAGAATTTTCCCGTCGGCTCTTTCCTTATCCGGCGCGACCTTCGGGTCCATGTGCATGCCTTCTATCGCTTTGCGCGCAACGCCGACGACATCGCCGACAATCCCGCTCTCGCAGCCGTCGAAAAACTTCGCCGGCTCGACCGTATGGAAGAGGTGCTCGACGGCGCGCCGGGCGACGATACGCCGGCGGCGACCGCGATGCGCGCTAGTCTGCTTGCCAGCAACATGACGTTCCAGCATTGCCGCGACGTGCTAAGCGCCTTTCGTCTCGACGCGACCAAGCTGCGCTACACGGATTGGGACGATCTCATGGAATATTGCCGCTATTCCGCTTCGCCGGTCGGGCGGCAGCTGCTCGATCTTCATGGCGAGGATCGCGCGACCTGGCCGCCTTCGGATGCGCTGTGCAGCGCCTTGCAAGTGCTCAATCACCTTCAGGACTGCGCCGAGGATCATCGCAATCTCGACCGGGTCTATCTGCCGCAGCGCGATCTCGACGCTTGCGGCGCGCGTATCGAGGAGCTGCGGGCTGCGCGATCGAGCCCCGGTCTGCGTTGCGTCCTCGACCGGCTGCTCGACGGCACCGAGGCGTTGATCGCGACCGCGCAAGGCCTGGCGCCCGCCGTGAAAAGCCCCGGCTTGCGGCGCGAATGCGCGGTGATCGTCAACCTCGCCGAGCGTTTGGCGCGCAGGCTGCGGGCCGGCGATCCGCTGGCGCAACGCGTGAAGCTCACCAAGGGCGATTTCATCGGTGCGTTGCTGGTCGGGTTGTGGCGCGGTCGATGAGCGAAGCAAACGAGAGCGCGTTGCGCGCCGTCATCCGCGACAAGGTCGCGGCGGCCGGCACGTCCTTTTATTGGGCGATGCGGTTGCTGCCGGAAGCGCGGCGCGAGGCGATGTACGCGATCTATGCCTTTTGCCGCGAAGTCGACGACATCGCCGACAGCGACGGCCCCGAAGCGGCCAAGCGCGATGCGCTCGACGCGTGGCGCCGCGAGATCGATGCCATCTATGCCGGCACGAGCGCGCTGGATTTGGGCCGCATCCTCGCCAAGGATGCGGCGCGGTTTCATCTGCGGCGCGAGGATTTCCTCGCCGTCATCGACGGTATGGCGATGGATGCGCGCGAAGCGATCCAGGCGCCGAGCCTCGCCGAGCTCGATCTTTATTGCGACCGCGTGGCGAGCGCGGTCGGGCGTCTCTCGGTGCGCGCTTTCGGCGTCGAGTCCGCGGCGGGCGATCTTGTCGCGTTTCATCTCGGCCGCGCGTTGCAGCTGACCAACATCTTGCGCGATCTCGCCGAGGACGCCGCGCGCGGGCGGCTTTATCTCCCGGCCGAATTGCTGGCCAAAGCGGGCATCGAGGCGACCGCGCCGGACGCGGTGCTGCGCCATCCCAACCTCGCTCGCGTGTGCGAGCCTTTGGTCGATCTCGCCGAGCAGCATTTCGTGTCGGCGCGTGCGGCGATGAAAGAATGCCCGCGCCGCGCTATCCGTCCGGCGCGCGCCATGGGCGCGGTTTATCACGCGCAGCTCGTGCGGCTGCGGCAACGCGGCTGGAAGCGGCTCGACGATCCGATCAGCCTGCCGAAATCCGTGAAGCTTTGGCTCGCCTTGCGCCACGGTCTGATATGACCCAGCCCCATCGCGTGCATGTGATCGGCGCCGGGCTTGCCGGCCTCGCCGCTTCCCTCGTCCTCGCCGAAGCGGGGGTAGGCGTCGTGCTGCACGAGGCAGCACCTCAGGCCGGCGGGCGTTGCCGTTCCTATTTCGACAGCGCGCTGGGTTGCCGGATCGACAACGGCAACCATCTGCTCCTTGCGGGCAATCGCGCGGCGATGCGTTATGTCGGGCGGATCGATGCGCGCGACAGCCTCACCGGCCCCGGCGTCGCGGCGTTTCCGTTTCTCGATCGCAAGACCGGCGAGCATTGGACCTTGCGGCCCAATCCGGGAAAATTTCCCTGGTGGATGTTCTCCGCGTCGCGCCGCGTGAAAGGCGTCGGGCCGCTCGCTTATCTCGGTGCGCGTCGGCTATTCAGCGCGGCGGAAAACGCCGTGGTGACGGATTGCCTCGATCCGGGCTCGCTCGTGTTCCGCCGGCTGTGGCAGCCTGTCGCCGTGGCCGCGCTCAACACCGAAGCGGAAGCCGCTTCGGCCAAGCTTTTCGGCCAGGTCTTGCGCGAAAGCCTGGGCGAAGGCGGCGCGGCCTGCGTGCCGTTGGTGCCGCGCGAAGGCTTGTCGGAAAGCCTGGTCGATCCCGCTCTCGTCAAGCTGCGCGCGGCGGGCGGCGAGCTGCGCTTGTCGTCGCGGCTGCGCAACATGAGCTTTGAAGAGAATCGCTTGGCGATTCTCGATTTCGACAACGGCGCGGAAGCGCTCAGGGAAGGCGAGGCGGCGGTCTTGGCCGTGCCGGCGCCGGTCGCGTCGCGCCTCGTGCCCGAGCTCGCCGCGCCCGATGAGTTTCGCGCCATCGTCAACGCGCATTACCGCATCGCTTTGCGCGGCGATGCGCCCTGGTTCGTCGGCGTGATCGGCGGCACGGCCGAGTGGGTGTTCCGCAAGCATGACGTGCTGTCGGTGACGGTAAGCGCCGCCGACCGGCTGGTCGATCTCCCGGCCGAGGAATTGGCGCCGTTGCTGTGGCAGGATGTTGCGGCTGCTTTCGCTTTGCCGCCCGAGCCGATGCCGCCTTGGCAGATCGTCAAGGAGAAGCGCGCGACCTTTGCCGCCACCCCGGCGCAGCTGGCGCGCCGCCCGCCCGCCGCCACGCGCTGGCCGAACCTGCTTCTTGCCGGCGACTGGACCGAAACCGGCCTCCCCGCGACGATCGAGGGCGCAATCCGCTCGGGCTTCGCTGCCGCTGAACGCCTTCTCGGCCGAAATCAAACCGGCTAGGATAAGACCATGCCCGATACGCACATCGCCTCGCCCGATCTCGTCGTCGACCGCGCCGCCGCCGCGTTGCGCGCCTTGCAGCACCAAGACGGCCATTGGCTGTTCGAGCTCGAAGCCGATGCGACCATCCCCGCCGAATACATCCTGTTGCAGCATTATCTCGGCGAGATCGACGATCCGCTTCAGGCCGAGATCGCCAAATTCCTGCGCGCCGGCCAGGCCGAGCATGGCGGCTGGCCGCTGTTCTTCGGCGGCGATCTCGATTTGAGCTGCAGCGTCAAAGCCTATTTCGCCTTGAAGGCCGCGGGCGACCGCGAGGACGCGCCGCATATGATCCGCGCACGCGAAGCGATTCTCGCCGCCGGCGGCGCCGCGCGCGCCAATGTCTTCACTCGCATTCAGCTCGCGCTCTTCGGCGAGCTGCCTTGGCGCGCCGTGCCGGTCATGCCGGTCGAGATCATGCTGCTGCCGCGCTGGTTTCCGTTCCACATGACCAAGGTTTCCTATTGGTCGCGCACGGTGATCGCGCCTTTGCTGGTGCTGATGGCGAAGAAGCCGGCGGCGCGCAATCCGCGCAAGATAAGCATGCGCGAGCTGTTTGTGCCGGGAACCGAGGTAAAGCCGACCCACGCCAAGGGTTCGCTTTGGGCCGGGGTCTTCAACGTCATCGACGCCGTGCTGCGCGTGGCCGAGCCGTTCTTCCCCAAGCGCAAGCGCGCCCAAGCGATCGACGCGGCGGTCGCGTTCGTCACCGAGCGGCTTAACGGCGAGGACGGGCTCGGCGGCATCTATCCCGCCATGGCCAATACCGTGATGATGTTCGATTGTCTCGGCGTGCCGCCGAGCGACAAGCGCGTCGTCATCGCGCGCGCCGCGTTGCGCAAGCTCCTGGTGCGGAAGCCGGGCCGCACTTATTGCCAGCCTTGCCTCTCGCCGGTCTGGGATACCGGCCTTGCCGCGCATGCGCTGATGGAGGCCGGAAGCGCTGCCGATGTCGAGGCCGCGCGGCGCGGCCTCGAATGGCTGGCGCCGTGCCAGGTGCTCGATCTGGTCGGCGATTGGGCCTCGGTGCGGCCCGGGCTCCGGCCCGGCGGCTGGGCGTTTCAATACGCCAATCCGCATTATCCCGATCTCGACGACACGGCGATGGTCGCGTTGGCGCTCGACCGCTTCGACCGCACCAAGTACCACAACGAGAATGCGCGCGCCGCGGAATGGCTCGTCGGCATGCAAAGCCGCAATGGCGGCTGGGCCTCGTTCGACGCCGACAACACCTATTACTACTTGAACTACATTCCCTTCGCCGATCACGGCGCGCTGCTCGATCCGCCGACCGCCGACGTGTCGGCGCGCTGCGTCGGGTTGTTCGGTCAGCTCGGCGGCTATCAAAGCGCGCTCGCCAGCGGCATCGACTATTTGCGGCGCGAGCAGGAACCGGACGGCTCCTGGTTCGGCCGCTGGGGCACGAATTATATTTACGGTACCTGGTCGGTGCTGGCGGCGCTCAACGGCGCCGGGGTCGACAAAGCCGATCCGATGATCCGCCGCGCCGTCGATTGGCTGCTGTCGAAACAGCGCGAAGATGGCGGCTGGGGCGAGGATGGCCGCTCCTATTGGCCGGGCCAGAATCACGGCGAGGGACGCATCAGCACGCCGTCGCAAACCGCTTGGGCGCTGCTCGCGCTGATGGCGGCGGGCGAGATTCGCAACGAGGCCGTGCGGCGCGGGATCGGTTATCTCGTGGCGACGCAAAAGGCGCACGGGCTTTGGGACGAGGACGACTTCACCGCGGTCGGTTTCCCGCGTGTCTTTTATCTGCGCTATCACGGCTACCGCGCCTATTTTCCGCTTTGGGCCTTGGCGCGCTATCGCAACCTCTCCAACAGCAATCGGTCGACCTACGCGCACGGGCTCTAGAGCATGATCCGCGCACGTCGCCGGAACATGCTTTGATGCGCGCGGCCGCGATCACCGGGCTCGAAGCCGAGGCGCGTATCGCCCGGCGCGCGGGGCTCGACGCGGCGCCGTCGGGCGGCGTCGCCGCGCGAACCTCGGCATCGGCGAAATCCTTTCTCGACGCGGGCGCGGAAGGCCTCATCAGTTTCGGCATTGCCGGCGCGCTCGCGCCTTCTCTTGCCGCCGGAGCTTTGCTTTTGCCGCGCGTGGTGATTGCGGAAAACGGCGCGCGCTATTCGGTGGATGCGGCGTGGCGCGACCGCGTCGCAGGGATGCTCGCGCGCGCAGGATTGCGCGCCGAGCCGGGCGATATTTTGGGCGCGGATGCGGCAGTCGCCTCGGCGGAACGCAAAGCGGCGCTCTATCGCGCGACCGGCGCGGTGGCGGTCGATCTCGAAAGCCATCTCGTCGCGCAAGCCGCGCAAGAGGCACGCCGGCCTTTCCTGGTTTTGCGCGCCGTGGCCGATCCGTCCTCGCGCACCTTGCCCGATGCCGCGGTGAACGGGCTTGCCGAGAATGGCGCGCCCGCGCTCGGCCGCGTGCTTGCGTCGCTGTTGCGCAACCCGGCACAGATCGCTGCGCTCTTGCGTTTGGCTTTCGATACGCGCAAGGCGCTTTTTGCGCTCAGCTTGGCGGCTGAAGCCGATCCGTTCTGACCAAACCCGACGCGTTTCACCGGAATCTTAACCATGTCGCCCGCGCAGATGTAACGCGCGGTTAGCATCTCCTCGCTAATTTCGCCCGATCGCGGCTGCAAGGAAAATCTCGATGTGCAATTCCACGCCGGTTGCCGGCCCGCCGATTCAACTGCCTTTGGGCCAGACCTTGACGCAGATGAAGCCGAAAATCGCGCCGAGCGACGACCAAAGCGCGAATCCAACGGGTTCTGGCTCCGGCGCTCCCGGACAAACAAGCGCGAATCGCGGCAACAATCTCAATCTTGCCGTTTAAGAGGCTTTGATCCGTTTCCTTTCCTTGCTCGGAAAGGGAAATGCATTGCGCTAGGCTTGGCGGCGAAGGCCGGTCCGCTCTGAACGAACCGGGCGAAGGGAGCGCCGCGTCATGAAAATCGTCCAGTTCAAAGCGCCTGGTCCGCCTTCGGTGCTCGACTATGTCGAGGCGCCGATACCGACGCTGGAGCCGGGCGAGGTCTTGGTGAAGGCCAGCGCGATCGGCGTCGGCATGCCCGACATCATGATCCGCAAAGGCATCTACAATTGGATGCCGCCTTTGCCGGCGGCGCCGGGCACCGAGATGAGCGGCGTCATCGAAGAGGTTGGCCCGGGCACAAGCTTGCAGCGCGGCCAGCGCGTGGTCGTCTCGGCACGCGAGCGCGAGCATCGCGGCGGCTGCTATGCCGAGTATAACGCGACGCCCGAATCATCGGTCTATCCGCTGCCCGATGGCGCGGACATGGACGAGGCGGCCGCGCTCGCCAATTATCAGGTCGCGTTTCATCTCCTTTTCGATTGCGTCCATCTCGTCGAAGGACAAAGCGTGCTGGTTTATGGCGCGGCCGGCGGCTGCGGCAGCGCGCTGGTCGATCTCGCGCAAGGCGCGGGTCTCGATGTCATCGGCATTTGCAGCGGCACCGACAAGGTCGATTTCGTCAAAAGCCTCGGCGTGCATCACATCGTCGATCGCAAGCAACAGGATCTCTTCGCCGCCGTCAAAGATGCGACAAGCGGCGAAGGCGTCGACGCCGTTTTCGATTTCGTCGGCGGGCCGGATTTCACCCGCAATTTCGAACTGCTTGGCCGCTACGGCACCTTGGTCAGCTACGGCCAGCTCGCGGGCCCGGCGCAAGGAGATGTCTATGCCGCGATGCGCAAGCAGACGGCCAAGAATTTGGCCTTGCGCACCTTCACCATGCACATTTTCGATCACTGGCCGGAGCGTCGCAAGGAAGGCATGCGCTGGCTGATCGAGAAGCTCGGTAAAGGCGAGATCAAGCCGCGGATTTACGACCGCATGCCTTTGGCCAAGGCGCGCGCGGCGCATGAGCTGTTCGAAAGCGGCAAGGTAACGGGGAAACTTTTGCTTAAGCCGTGAGCCTTTAGCCTCGCTTGCCCGGTTTCGCCGCTCGGGCGTATCCTGGCTTTGGAGGGAATGGCCGTTCCGCGACCGACGATGAGGTACATTTTTCGCTTTGCGATGCCCTGCGCGTTGCTGCTTGCCGCAATGTTTCTCGCGCGCGCGGCCGGCGCGCAAACGCAAACCGCCGCACCGGTCTTCGTGCCGCCGCCGCGCAGCATCGCCGACATCACCGCGATCCTCGATCAGGAAAAGCCCGACGCGGCCAAGATCGCCAAGCAAACGGCGGTGGCCGAAGAGCCGCCGCCGCCGGGGCTCGATCCCGAGGACCAGATCGCCTTCCTCGTGCGGCGTGGCGATGCCGCCATCGATCTCGGGCGCAACCCGCAAGGCTTGGCGGATTTGCGCAAGGCGGTCGATCTCGCCAAAGCGCGCGACAACGACATGAACGCACTCATCAACGCCTTGATCGAGCTGTGGCGGGCGGAAAGGCGGGCCGGGAACTTCGCCCGCGGCAATGCGCTTCTGCAAGAGGCCGCATCCGATGCGCTTGCCAGCAGGCAGCGTATGGGCGTGCTCTTCACCGCCTATCGCTCGCTGGCCTACGACGCGGCACGCCAAGGAGAGTTCGACCAAGCCAATGCGTTTCTAGCAAAGCTCGACGACACCCTGCGCCAATCGGCGAATTGGAAAGGCATCAACGCCCGCGCTTTTCAAAGCTGGTATCGCTATTTCGCCGATTTCGGCCATGCCGAGGTACTCGACCTGCAAGGAAATTTTGCCCAGGCCGAGCCGCTTTACCGGCGCGCCATCGATGAAGCGCGCCAGGCGGAAAAGGACGCGGCGGGCATCGCCGGCGACAACGCGCCGCCGCCGCACACCTATGTGACAGCGGCGGATTACGTAGAGGCCGAGCTGGCTTCTTCGCTGGCACGCCACGGCCGCATGCTCGAAGGCGAGGTGGAAGCGCGCCAGGCCCTGCTGGATCAGCTGAAACTGCGCGGCCGCTATACCATCGACAGCGCCGCCATGGTGACGATGCTCGGCCGGATCATCGGCATGCAGGGACGCTATCCCGAGGCGGAGAAGCTCGCGCGCACGGCGGTCGACACTTATCGAACGCTTGGCGTCGTGGCGAACGGAACCGTGTTGGTCACGGCGCAAAGCATACTCGCCTCGACCCTGGTGGCGCAGGAGCGGACCAAGGAGGCCTTGGCGATCTATCAGACATTCGCGCAGACTTTGACCAAGGATGACCGGATTCGCCTGACTCTGCTCGATGCCAATCTCGACTATGCGATCGCGTCGATGCGCGAGGGTAACCCGCGCGCCGCCGTGCCGGTCGCGGCGCTAGCCGTCGAACAACGGCAAAAACTTTCCGGTTCGACCAGCTATCCGGCCGCCGAAGCGCAGGGCGTTTACGCCGCCGCTCTGGCGGCGAGCGGCGACAAGGCGGGCGCTGCCGACGCCTTCCGCAAATCCGTGCCGGTGATGCTGGCGGCAACGCGGCACAACGACAACGAGGTGGACGATTCCTCGCAAGGCTGGCAGGCGATCAGGCTGCAATTCGTGCTCGAGGCCTATCTCGGCGTGCTGGCGACGGATGGTGGCGCCGCTTCGGCGGTGGAAGCCTTCCGCATCGCCGATGCTGCGCGCGGTCAAACGGTGCAACGCGCCTTGGCCGCGGCCGCCGTACGCGCCAAAGTCGACGATCCGAAGCTTGCGGATCTTGTTCGGCAGGATCAGGACGCGGCGCGCCAAGTGACCGCGCTCGATGCGGTGGAAGCCGCCGCCTTGGCGCTGCCCTCGGATCAACGCGATCAGGCGGCGCTCGACAAGGCGCGTGCCGAGATCCAATCGTTGCTCGCCGCGCGCGCCAAGATGCGCCAGGAGATTCGCCAGCGCTTTCCCGATTATGCGCAGCTGATCGATCCGCGTCCCGCGACGGTCGAGCAGGTGCAGCAGGCGCTGACCGCGGACGAGGTGCTGTTCTCCGCCTATGTCGGGCAGCAACGCACTTATCTTTGGGCGGTGCCGAAATCCGGACCGATTTCCTTCGCGGTCTCGCCCTTGTCGCGCGCAGCGATCGACGGCGCGGTCAAGGCGCTGCGCAAGACGCTCGATCCCGACGCGGCCACCGCCGGCGACATTCCGGCCTTCGACGTGGCGACATCCTACAAGCTTTATGCCGGCCTCCTCGATCCGGTGAAGCCGGGTTGGCAAAACGCCAAGACCTTGCTGGTTTCCGCCAATGGCACGCTTGGCCAATTGCCGTTTGCGCTCTTGGCGACGCAGAACGTGACGCCGGCACCCGATGTGGCGGGCCAGCCCTTGTTCACAGGTTACAGGGCCGTGCCGTGGCTCATTCGCCAAGTCGCCGTAGCGCAATTGCCGTCGGTCACCTCGCTGACGACCTTGCGCGCGGTGCCCGCGGCCAAGACCCAACGCAAGCCTTTCCTCGGCTTCGGCGATCCCTGGTTCAGCAAGAAGGAAGAGGCGCAGGCGATCCGCGAGCAAGGCACGATGCTCGCGCTGCAGATGGCGGGCGGCGGCCTCGTGGAAATGCGCAAGGCGCCGGTGAAGCTGCGCAGCGCGCCCAAAACCGAAGGGGTGAATAGCGCTGATCTTGCCGAGCTGCCGCGTCTGCCCGATACGGCCCAGGAAGTGACCGAGGTCGCACAAGCCTTGAAGGCCGATCCGGCGAAAGACGTCTATCTCGGCATGCAGGCGAATGAGCAGATCGTGCGCACCATGAAGCTCGACGATCGCCGCGTGATCATGTTCGCGACGCACGGCCTCGTTCCCGGCGATCTCGACGGGCTCAACGAGCCGGCGCTCGCCTTGACCGCGCCCGAGGTGGCGAAAGTTCCCGGCGACGGCTTGCTTACCGTGAGCAAGATTTTGGGCTTGCGGCTCAATGCCGATTGGGTCGTGCTCTCGGCTTGCAACACGGCATCGGGCAATGGCGCGGGCGCCGAAGCCGTGTCGGGGCTGGGCCTCGCTTTCTTCTATGCCGGCTCGCGCGCCTTGCTGGTGTCGAACTGGCCGGTCGAAACCAGCTCGGCGCGGCAATTGACCACCGAACTGTTCCGCCGCGAGGCCGCGACCCCCGGTATCACGCGCGCGGAAGCCTTGCGCCAGGCCATGCTCGCCGTGCTCGACGGGCCGGGCATGGTCGATCCGATCACGAAGAAGCCGGTCTATTCCTATGCCCATCCGATTTTCTGGGCGCCGTTCTCGCTGGTCGGCGATTCCGGCGCTTGAGGATTACGGCAGCGGCAGAAGCGGCTTCTGGCCGGGGTTGAGCTGCGTGTCGAACGCGGTCAGCAGTGCCGCCGTGCCAGCGTAATTCCCCATCAAGGCGATAACGTCGATCAAGCCGCGCTTGCCGAATTGCTGCAAAGCGCGCGCGAAGGTTTTCGATGACACGTGCTTCGCGCCGAACATCTCGCGCCCGAGGGCGACGATCGCGGCGTCCTCGGGATCGAGCTTGGCAAGGCCGGTGCGGTGCTTGATCGCGTCGATGGCGGCTTGGGGCACGCCTTCCTTGATCGCTTCCGGCTCATGCGCCGCCCATTCGAACTGGCTGTCGAATTCGCGCGCGGTGACGAGGATCGCAACCTCGCGCACATGGCCGCTGAGCCCGGCGCCGTTGCGCAGATACTGGTTGAGCGCGTTGTTGAGCGAAGAGAGCTTCGAATCATAAAGCAGAATCCCGCCCGGCCCGCGCAAGCCCGCGAGCGAGCCGCCGCTCGGATCGCGCAAGCGGTCATAGACGCGCTGCGCGTCGGGATCGAGCTCGTCGCGCTGCGGTAAAGGCAAGCGGAAACCCGATTCCGGATCGACGTCCGGCGGAGCGCCTGGCGGCTTTGCCTGCGCCGATGCCGAGCCGGCTCCCAGCGCGACAACGAAGGTCCCGATCAAAACCATCAGCGCGAACCGCCATACCCGCATCGCCTTCCTCCCTGTCTTCGTTCCCGAGCTTGCGCGGCATCTTACGCGGCGGCGAAAGCCCGCGCGATCGCGGTCTTGCCGTTCCCTTAACCGTTTATTGGGGAAATCACGGTTAATTTAGTGTCACGATTTTCCAGTTTATGTCGTGCCTTGCGGCGGACACTTCATCGTCGGTGGCAATTGTCTGGGGGAATGATGGTTCTAAGAAAGCTGCTGTTGGGTCTTGGCGGCCTGATGGCATTGCCCTCGGCATATGCTTGGGCTGGCGATCCGCCGATCCTGCTCGGCCAACCGTCTTCCTACGCGCCCACCCCCCGTAACCCGCCGCTTTTCAGCGGTTGGTATCTCGGCGCGAATGTCGGCTATGGCTGGAGCAACACCGTCACCAACTTCACCTTCACACGGTTCGGAGCGCCCTTTGCGGACGCGCCCGCTTCGCCGTCGAGCTACAAGCTGCAGCCGAGCGGCGTCCTGGGCGGGCCGGAACTTGGGTTCAACTTTCATTTCGGCAACGTGGTAATCGGTCCCGCCGCCGATTTTTCCGCGAGCGACATTAGCGGGAGCCGCAGCATCTCGGGAATCGATGCCGGCGCGATCCCGTTCACCTCGCGCCAAACGGAAGATCTCCGCTGGCTTTCGACCTATCGCGCGCGGCTTGGCTTTACCGCCTTGCCGAAGCTGCTGATTTACGGCACGGGCGGTTTGGCGATCGGCGAAGTCAACCACGCCGGGACGGTGACATTTTCCACCGGCGAGACCTATACCGGAAGCCGCACCGAAACCAAGGCCGGTTGGACGGCGGGCGCCGGCGCCGAATACGCGATCACCAATCGCTGGTCGGCCAAGCTCGAATATCTCCACTACGATCTCGGCAAGCTTTCGACCATTCAGTTTCCCAAGCCGCTAACCTCCTTCGAGGGCCAAGCCGATTCCGCGGTCAACGGCAATATCGTCCGCGTGGGTGTCAACTACGCCTTCGGCGGGCCGAGCGGCGTGATGCCCACCTCCTTGGGCGTGCCGGATTTCCTCAGCATCGCCACCGAGATCGGCATGCGTTACTTTTGGAGCATCGGCACCACGAAATATCCGCTGATGAATTTAGCCGGCTCGGCGATGGTGTCGCAGCTGACCTATCACGGGCTCGATGCCAATGCCGGCGAAGCCTTTGCCCGGTTGGAGCATTCCTCGGGCGTGTTCGTGAAGGGTTATGCCGGCGGCGGCTGGGTCGATAGCGGCAGCCTCAAGGACGAGGATTTTCCGCCTTTCATCTCGCCTTATTCGGCGACGCATTCGGTTCAGAACAATGGCGATCTTGGTTACGTCACCGCCGATATCGGCTACGACATGATGAAGCTCGACATGTTCCGCCGCGCGATTCCGAATGCGCGTTTCGGGCCGTTCGTCGGCTACAATTATTATCACGAGACGCTCAACGCTTATGGCTGCGGCCAGACCGCTGGCAACACGAGCGTGTGCACCCCGACGATTCCGAATTCGACCCTGGTCATCACCCAGGATTCCGATTGGCAGGCGATGCGGCTCGGCCTTGCCGGCGATATCACCCTGTTCGGCAAGCTGAGATTCGGCGCCGACGCAGCATGGTTGCCAGTCGGAAGCTTCAGCGGCCAGGACACGCATTGGCTGCGCACCAATGTGGCGGGCGGAAGCTTTAGCGGCCCGACGCCGCAGCGCGGCGATGCGAGCGGCGCGCAATTCGAAGTGACCGTGACTTATCTTGTCACCGATCGCGTGAGTCTTGGGCTGGGCGCGCGCTATTGGCATTACGAGTCCAGCAACGCGGCCGACCATTTCGAGGCCAACACCGCGAATGGCGGCCCGCAGCCGATCGCGATCAAGAGCGATCGCTACGGCTTCTTCGCCAATGGCGCGTTGAATTTCTAGCGCGGGATCTACTCGGCGGCTTCCGAGCTGACCTTTTGGGTTTTGATGGCTTCGAGCGCGTTCTCGACATGGCGCGAGAAGACGTATTCCGCCGGCCGCTGCTTATCGAGCGAAATTTCCGGCACCATCTTGCCTTCGGTTTGCACCCCGCGCAAAGCGACGCCCAGCGCCTTCAAGGGATGCTTCACGGCATCCATGACGGCGGTTGCCTCGTAGCCGCTATGGACCATGCAGTCGGCGCATTTCTCGTAATTGCCGGTGCCGTAGCTGTCCCAGTCGGTGGTTTCCATCAGCTCCTTGAAGGTCTTGGTATAGCCTTCGCCGACCAGGTAGCAGGGCCGCTGCCAGCCGAAATAGGTGCGGGTCGGATTGCCCCAAGGCGTGCAGTGGTAATTCTGATTGCCGGCGAGGAAATCGAGGAACAGGCCCGATTGCGAGAACGACCATTTGGTGCCGTTCTTCGCGCGGAAAATGCCGCGGAACAATTCCTTGGTCTTGCGCCGGTTGAGGAAATGCGCCTGATCGGGCGCACGCTCATAGGCGTAGCCGGGCGAGACGGTGATGCCGTCCAGGCCCATTTCCATCACCGTGTCGAAGAAACGCGCCACGCGCTCGGGATCGGCGCCGTCGAACAAGGTGCAGTTGATGTTGACGCGGAAGCCCTTCGACTTCGCCAGCCTGATCGCCGCGGTCGCGCGCTCGTAAACGCCTTCCTCGCACACCGAGCGGTCGTGCATCTCTTTGTCGCCGTCGAGATGGATCGACCAAACGAAATAGGGATTGGGCTTGAAGCGCTCGATCTTCTTTTCCAGCAGCAGCGCGTTGGTGCAAAGATAGACGAATTTCTTGCGCGCGATGATGCCTTCGACGATCTGTTCGATTTCGCGGTGGAGCAGGGGCTCGCCGCCCGCGATCGAGACGACCGGCGCGCCGCATTCATCGACCGCTTCGAGGCATTGGGCGACCGAAAGGCGCTGATTGAGGATCGGATCGGGATAATCGATCTTGCCGCAGCCGGCGCAGGCGAGGTTGCAGCGGAATAGCGGCTCGAGCATCAGCACGAGCGGATAGCGCTCGACGCCGAAGAGACGCTGCTTGGCGACATAGGCGCCGACGCGGATCATTTGGTTCAACGGAACGGCCAACGCGGCTATCCTTCTCGCTGATGAGTGACGTTATTCCACCGGGTCCGCGAGCTTCGCGGGCATGCGGAAGCGCACATTCTCGGTGATGCCGGGCAAGGTTTCCAGCTCGATCGTGTCGATCTTGGCAAGGCGGTCGATCAGCTTCTGCACCAGATCGTCGGGCGCCGAGGCGCCGGCGGTGATGCCGACCGAGCTCTTGCCTTTGAGCCAAGCCGGGTCGAGCGCGTCGGCATCGGCGATGAGATAGGCCGGGACGCCTTGCTCGGCCGCGATCTCGCGCAGCCGGTTGGAATTGGAGCTGTTGGCGGCGCCGACCACGAGCACGACATCGACCGCAAGGGCGAGCTCGCGCGCCGCGCGTTGGCGGTTTTGCGTGGCGTAGCAGATGTCCTTGGTGTCGGGGCCGACGATCTCGGGGAAACGCACGCGCAGCGCGTCGATCACCGCCTTGGTGTCGTCGACGCTTAGGGTCGTCTGGGTGATATAGGCCAGCTTGGTCGGGTCGGTCACTCGCAGATTGACCACTTCCTCGGCCTTGGAGATGAGATGGACCTTGCCGTTGATCCGCCCCATCGTGCCTTCGATCTCGGGATGGCCGGCATGGCCGATCAGAACGATCTCGCGGCCTTGATTGGCATAGCGCTGGCCCTCGCTGTGGACCTTGGAAACCAGCGGGCAGGTCGCGTCGATCACCGGCAGATCGCGGTCCTCGGCCTCGTCCTCGACCGCGCTGGCCACGCCATGGGCGCTGAAAATCGTCACCCCGCCGGTCGGGATCTCGGCCAGCTCGTCGACGAAATGCGCGCCCTTGGCCCGCAGCCGCTCGACCACATGGCGGTTATGGACGATCTCATGGCGCACATAGATCGGCGGCCCGTACTTCTCGAGGGCGCGCTCGACGATCTCGATCGCCCGCTCGACGCCGGCGCAGAAACCCCTGGGTTGTGCCAGGACCACCCGCATTTTTGCCTCGCTTGAAGCCGGCCAGCCGACCGGTCGGTGACTTTGGTGCGTCGCATTATACGCGGATCGAACCGCTCCACCAGGGGCGTTTTAGCTCAAAAACGGCAGAAATGCGGCGATTGCAACTGCTTGCGTTGCCAAGTTAAATCGGTAAGCTTACATTTCTGTGGCAAACGCATCACGATAGCGCTGGGCGTGTGTAACGCGGCTGGACGCCAGCCAAAGCCGGAGATCGATTACCCCGTGGCAGAGAACCCCAAGGCGACACCAGAGAGCGGCGAAGCGCCGCGCCGCGGCAACCGTACGCCGCTGCTCGACCAAGCGCGAATCCCTGCGGAGTTGCGCAAGCTGCCGGAGTCCGATCTGAAGCAGCTGGCCGAAGAGCTGCGCCAGGAGCTGATCGACGCGGTGTCCGTGACCGGCGGCCATTTGGGCGCGGGGCTCGGCGTGGTCGAGCTGACCGTGGCGCTCCATTACACCTTCGACACGCCGCGCGACCGGCTGATCTGGGATGTCGGCCACCAGGCCTATCCGCACAAGATCCTGACCGGACGGCGCGACCGCATCCGCACCTTGCGCCAAGGCGGCGGCTTGTCGGGCTTCACCAAGCGCTCGGAAAGCGAATACGACCCTTTTGGTGCCGCCCATAGCTCGACCTCGATCTCGGCCGGTCTCGGCATGGCGGTGGCGCGCGACTTCAAAGGCGAGAACAACAACGTCATCGCCGTGATCGGCGACGGCGCGATGAGCGCCGGCATGGCCTATGAGGCCATGAACAATGCCGGCTCGATGGATTCGCGCCTGATCGTCATCCTCAACGACAACGACATGTCGATCGCGCCACCGGTGGGCGCGATGAGCGCCTATCTCTCGCGGCTGCTTTCGTCGAAGCCCTATATGAGCCTGCGCCATATCGGTGCGGCGATGGCCCGGCGCTTTCCGCGCGGCCTCGCCAATGTGCTCGGCCGGGCCGAGGAATATGCCCGCGGCATGGTCACGGGCGGCGGGACCTTGTTCGAAGAGCTCGGCTTCTATTACGTCGGGCCGATCGACGGTCACAACCTCGATCATTTGCTGCCGGTCCTCAAGAATCTGCGCGACAGCGACGATCGCGGGCCGGTGCTGGTCCATGTCGTCACCCGCAAGGGTCACGGCTACGCGCCCGCCGAAGCCGCGGCCGACAAATATCATGGCGTCGTGAAATTCGACGTCGCGACTGGCGCGCAGGTGAAAAGCAAAGCCGCCGCGCCGAGCTATACCAATGTCTTCGCCAAGGCGCTGATCGCCGAGGCCCAAGCGGATGAGCGCATCGTCGCGATCACCGCGGCCATGCCCTCGGGCACCGGCCTCGACAAATTCGCCGATCAGTTCCCGAAACGCTGTTTCGATGTCGGCATCGCCGAACAGCACGCGGTGACTTTCGCTGCCGGCTTGGCCTGCGAAGGGATGAAGCCTTTCGCCGCGATCTATTCGACCTTCCTGCAGCGCGGCTACGATCAGGTCGTCCACGATGTGGCGATCCAGAAATTGCCGGTGCGCTTTGCCATGGACCGGGCCGGGCTGGTCGGCGCCGATGGGCAGACCCATGCCGGTTCCTTCGATCTCGCCTATCTCGGCTGCCTGCCGCATTTCGTCATCATGGCGGCTTCCGACGAAGCCGAACTCATGCACATGGTCGCGACTTGTGCGGCGATCGACGACGCGCCCTCGGCCGTGCGCTACCCGCGCGGCGAAGGCATCGGCATCGAGCTGCCGGCGCGCGGCGAGGTGCTGCCGATCGGCAAAGGCCGCGTGATCCGCGAAGGCACCAAGATCGCGATCCTCAATCTCGGCACGCGGCTGCAGGAATGCCTGAAGGCGGCCGACGAGCTCGCCGGCTATGGGCTTTCGACCACCGTCGCCGATGCGCGTTTCGCCAAGCCCTTGGATGTCGATCTGATCGAGCGGCTGGCGCGCGAGCACGAAGTGCTGATCACCATCGAGGAAGGCTCGGTCGGCGGCTTTTCGAGCTTTGTCCTGCATCATTTGGCAAGCGCCGGCATGCTCGACCAAGGGCTGAAGGTCCGGCCGATGGTTCTGCCCGACCGTTTCATCGAGCACGACACGCCCCAGGCGCAATACGAGCAGGCGGGCTTGAACGCGCGCCACATCACCCAGACCGCGTTGGGTGCGCTCGGCCGGGCTTTTACTGAACGCTCGATCCGCGCATAGCCGAAACCCGAACAAATGAAACCCTCTCCGCTGCGCCGCGGGGGAGGGCGAAAAACTGCGCGTACCCGTCAACCGGTCTCGCGGATTTCGTGCGGCATATGCTGCTCGCCGTTTCTTGACGCTAAAATGATCGGCGAGGGAGATCCCGGCTTGGCGAAAGTGGAGAAAAAGCGGCTCGACGCGCTTTTGGTGGAGCGCGGCTTGGCGGAAACGCGCAGCAAGGCGCAGGCGTTGATCCTGGCCGGCGCAGTGTGGAGCGGCGACAAGAAGCTCGACAAGGCCGGCGCGTCCTTTGCCGACGACGTGGCGCTCGAGCTGCGCGGCCGCGATCATCCTTGGGTGTCGCGCGGCGGTATCAAGCTTGCTCATGCGCTCGAGCATTTCGCCATCGACGTGACCGGCGCGGTGGCGCTCGATATCGGCGCCTCGACCGGCGGCTTCACCGACGTCCTGTTGAGCAAGGGCGCGGCGCGGGTTTATGCGGTCGATGTCGGCCACGGCCAGCTTGCCTGGAAGCTGCGCAACGATCCGCGCGTGGTCGTGCTGGAGCGGTTCAATGCGCGGAATCTGACGGCGCAGGAAGTGCCCGAGAAGGTCGATCTCGTCGTCTGCGACGCGAGCTTCATCGGGCTCGAAACCGTGCTGCCGGCGGCGTTGGCGCTGGCCAAGCCGCATTCGCGTCTCGTTGCGCTGATCAAGCCGCAATTCGAGGTCGGTCCGAAACGCGTCGGCAAAGGCGGCGTGGTGCGCGATCCCGAATTGCATCGCGAGGTTTGCGAGCGCATCGCCGCGTGGCTGACCGGTCTCGGCTGGACGGTCGCAGGGATCGTCGAAAGCCCGATCCGCGGGCCGGAAGGCAATGTCGAGTTTCTGATCCATGCCGCGCGCTGAAACCGTGACCGTGACCGTCGAGCGGGTTGGCGTCCGTGGCGACGGCATCGCGCATTGGCAAGGCGAAACGGTGTATCTGCCCTTCACCGCGCCGGGCGATGTGATGCGCGCGAAGCTCGGCAAGCGCCGCGGCGAAGGCCGCGCCGGCGAGATGGTCGAACTCGTCGCGCCTGGCCAGCGCGCGCAGCCCGCTTGCCAGCATTTCGGCGCCTGCGGCGGCTGCGCCTTGCAACATCTCGATGCCGAATCCTATCGCGCGACCAAAATGCAATGGCTTGCAGCCGCGTTGGCGCAGCACGGGTTGGCGCCCGAGACGGTCGCGCCGTTGCGTTTGCTGCCGCCGGCCACGCGGCGGCGCGCGCGCTTCGCCCTTGGCACCGCGCAAATCGGTTTTCATGCACGCGGCAGCCACCGGTTGATCGATGTCAAGGAATGCGCGGTGTTGCATCCGATGCTGGTTGCCTTATTGCCGCCGCTGCGCAAGCTGGCGCGCACGCTGCTGCCGACTGGCGCAACGGGCGCTGCAAGCGCGACCATCGCCGATAACGGTATCGATTTGCTGCTCGATCTGCCGCAAGAGCCTGATCTCGCCCGGCTCGAAGCCATGGCGGAATTCGCGACCGCGCAAGACCTCGCGCGGCTTTCGTGGCGCAGCGGCGAGATCAGCGCGCCGCTGGCGGTGCGGCGCAAACCGCAAGTGAGCTTGTCGGGTGTCGCGGTCGATCTTCCCGAAGACGCGTTTCTGCAGCCGAGCCACGACGCCGAAGCCGCGCTGAGCGAAGCGGTGAGCGATTTCGCCGGCGAGGCGAGATCTGTCGCCGATCTTTACGCCGGTCTCGGTACGTTTAGCTTCGCTTTGGCGCGGCGTGCGAAAATTCGCGCCGTCGAAGGTGCCGCGGGTGCGGCGGCGGCGCTCGTGCAAGCCGTGTCGCGCGCCGGCCTTGCCGGTACGGTTGCGGTGGAGCGGCGCGATCTCGCCGCCCGGCCGCTTGCGCCCGAGGAATGCGCGGGGTTCGACGCGGTGGTGTTCGATCCGCCCTATGCCGGCGCCGCAGCGCAATGCCGCGCGCTTGCCCTTGGCACCGTGCAGCGGCTTGTCGCCGTCTCATGCAACCCGGCGAGCTTTGCGCGCGATGCGCGCCTTCTCGTCGATGGCGGCTATCGTCTGGTTGAAGTCAGGCCCTTCGATGCATTCGTGTGGTCGGCCAATCTCGAGCTGGTGGCGCTGTTCACGCGCGGTTGACGCTGCGGCGGACGAGGGTTAGCGTCAACGCCAAGCCTTGAAACCGGGATGGAGCGCTCAGCATGGCCAAGATTCGCCACATCGCGATTTTCTCCGACGATCCGCAAAACCTCGCCGAATTCTACGCCGATGTCTTCCAGATGAAGATCAACGGCAAGAGCAAGGAAGGCGCGGTTTGGATGACCGACGGCTATATGGACATCGCGCTGCTGCCGCGCCGCCACGAGCTTGCGCCCGAAGGCGTGCATCATTTCGGCATCACCATCGATGTCGACGAGAAAGAGCGGGTCTATCGCCGTCTCAAGGAACGCGGCCATGAGCCGATGAAGCCGCCGCCCGCCCGGCCTTACATCGAAGACGCGGTCAAGGACGTGGACGGCAACAAATTCGACATCTCCACCTCGCAGGTGAAAACGCGCGGCGAGAAAGTGCTGATGAAGGACGAAGCCAAGGAAGCCGAATTGGCGAAGGCGTAGTTTCCGTCATCGCGCTACGATAAAAGCCGGGGTCGAGCCCCGGCTTTTCTTTTGGGCTTTACGGCTTCTTGATCGCGGCCAAAGCCGGCTGCAGCGCTTGCGCCGTTTCGCGCGGCGGCGGAGCGTAGCTGCGCTGGTAAAGCCGGCCGAGGGCGACGCAGGCCACCACCAGCACGAGATAGGGCGCGGCGAGGATATAGAGCAGATCCTGCAGCGGCAGCTTCGCCGAGAGCAGATAACCGACGATAATCGGGCCGATGATCGAGGCGATGCGGCCCATGCCCGAAGCCCAGCCGACGCCATTGCTGCGGATATTGGTGGGATAGAACAGCCCGACCGTGCCGTTGAGCGAGGAATGCGTCGCCGAGCAGAAGGAATGCGCGGTGATCGCCGAGACGATGATCAGCCATTGCGGCAGGCCGGGCGTGCCCAAGGTCACCAAGGCGACGATCGCCACCAGCGCCGTAACCACGCTCGCCATCGGCCCGATCTTGTCGAGCGGGCGCATCAGCAACAGTGCGACGAAAATCCCGCCGCCGCCGGCATAGGAGAAAGTAAGCGAGGCTTCGGTCGGCGACAGGCCGGCGGTCTCGAGCACGACGGCGAGCCAGCTCGCAAAGGTGATGTAGGTGAGGCCTTCGGCGAAATAGGCGAGCCACAGGAGAAGCGTTGCGACCCATTGCCGTCCCCGGAACAGGTCGGGCAGGATGAGGCCGCGCGCCTTTTGCTGCTGGTGAAGATAGAAGCGCGTCGCGCTGGTAATCGCGCGCTGCGGCGCCAGCTTTGCCGCGCGCCGCCGCAACGCGGCGGAATCGGGCTTGTTCACCGCCAGCCATTGCAGGGATTCCGGCAACAGGAAAATCAGAATGATGCTGAGCGCGAGGCCGGCAATGCCGCCGGCATAAAACACGGCCGCCCAGCCGAATTGCGGGATGAAATGCGCCGCGATCTGGCCGATGGCCGCGGTGCCGGCGGGAAAGCCGAACAGCGCCGTCATGGCAAAGCTGGCGCGATAACGCGAAGGCGCCGATTCCGCCAAAAGCGCGAGGGTGGTCGGCATCACGCCGCCCAGACCGATTCCGGCCAGGAAGCGCAACACCATGATCTCGTTGATCGAGCCGGCTTGGGTGATGAGAAAAGCGGGCAGGGTGTAGGCGATGCACGCCCAGATCGAGCCGGTCTTGCGGCCCCAGCGGTCGCCGACATAGCCGAACACCCAGCAGCCGATGAGGATGCCCGTGAAGCCGGCGCCGATGACGACGCCCATCGCGCTTTTCTCGCTATGGAAGGCGCGCAAGATCGCCGGCGCGGCGACGTTAACCGTGCCGAGATCGAAGCCGTCGATGAACAGCATCATCGCGCTCAAGGCGAGGATGGCGAGATGCTGCTTGCCGAGCTTGGCATTGCCCGTCAGCTCGGAGATTTCGATCGCTTGTGGCTCGCTCACGTTTCCTCCCCTTTTCGGTGCGCTCTTGGCGTGTCGAGCGCCGCCATATTACAATAATCGCGCGGGAAAGACGGCCAAGAAACAGCGGGAGAATCGGTCATGGAGAAAGCGCCGCATCCTTACGATGGGCCGATCGAGCTCGGCATGGTGTTCGATTTCGAGCCCGGCAAGAAGCATCTCTACGAGCGTCTGACCATCTCGCGCCGCGAAGGGCCGCATATTTGGGCCTTCGGGCGCAGCGGCGAGTCCTATCACGAAGACGCCGAGTTTCGGAAAGCGGTGGTGTTCGTGTCCGACAAGCCGCTGGCGAAGAAGCGTCCGGTGCCGGGCGTGTTGAGCGGGCGTTACGAAGGGCCGATCGAGATCGGCATGGTGTTCGATTTCGAGCCCGGCAAGAAGCACCTTTACGAGCGTCTTACGATTTCGCGCCGCGAAGGGCCGCATATCTGGGCCTTCGGGCGCAGCGGCGAGTCCTATCACGAAGAAGACGAATTCCGGAACCGCATCGTCCACGCGCCGCGCGCGGCGGAGTAGCGCGCAGCCGAATTACTTCACCTCGACCGGCGGCATGGCCAAGCTGCCCGGCGGCGCCATCAGCAGCGACAGCCGCTTCGCGCTGGCGCGCAGGAAGGCCAAGGTGCTTTGCGGCAAAAGCGAATCCTCGTCGCCGCTGCTCTTGCCGCTCACGCGGGCGATGAGGCGGTCGACCGCGCTTTTGGGCGCGGGATAAAGCTTCAAATTCACGTCCTGATCCGCCGCGATGCCGGCGGTCTGCTTGGCGAGATCGAGCGCCGTGGCAAAGCCGCCGAGCGCGTCGACCAGGCCGTGCGTCTTGGCGTCCTCGCCGCTCCAAACCCGGCCTTTGGCCACGGCCTCGACATCGTCGGGCGAAAGCTTTCTTCCGGCGGCGACCCGGTTCTTGAAATTGGCATAGATGTCGTCGAGCACGGCATTGAGCCGCTCGCGCTCCACGGGCGAGAATCCTTGCATCACGCTGAAGAGCCCGGCATTGGCACCGATCTGAACGGAATCCCAATTGCCGCCGACTTTCTTCAAGGTGTCGCCGAAGACCAGCTTGCCGGCGATGACGCCGATCGAGCCGGTGAGGGTCGCGGGCTCGGCGACGATCTTGTCGGCGGGTGCGGCGATGTAATAGCCGCCCGAGCCGGCGACATCGCCCATGCTGACGATGACCGGCTTGCCGGCCTCATGCGCGCGCCGTACCGCGTTCCAGATCGTCTCGGCCGCGGTCGCGGAGCCGCCCGGGCTGTCGATGCGGAACAGGATGGCGCGCACCGACGGGTCGGTCTGCGCCGCGTGAAAGGCGCGCGTCACCTGATCGGAGGACATGATGCTGTCCTGGCTCAGCGGGTTCTCCGCCCCGCCGCCACGCGCCATCAGCCCGGTGGCATAGATCAGCGCGACGGTCGGACCTTTCTGGTGGAGCGGGCCAAGCTGCGCGAAATAGCGGTCGAGCGAGAGCAGATCCGCGTCCTTGCCGAAGGACGCGATCGCGTCGTCGCGGTCGCCAACATGATCGACGAGATGCGATTTCATCGCGTCGTCGACCAGCAGCGGCGCGCGGTCGATCAGCGCCTTCACCGCATCCGGCTCGATCTTGCGGTCAGCGGCAATGCCTTGGACGATCTGGCCGTAGATCGATTGCAGCAGCGCTTGCAGCTCTTCGCGCTCCGGACCGGTCATGCCGGTCTCGGTCATCATATTGGCCGCGTCCTTATATTCTTCGCGATGCTCGAAATCCGGCACGATTCCGAGCATGTCCAAGGTGCCGCGGAAGAACGGCGTCTCGGCGCGCAGGCCCGTCAGGCCGACCGTTCCCATCGGCTGCAGCCAAATTTCGTCGAAGGCGGCGGCCAAGTAATAGCTGCGCGTGCCCGAGGATAATTCGCCGAAAGTGTCGGTATAGGCGATGGCGTGTTTGCCCTTGGCGCGGAACGCCGCGATCGCATCGCGCAGCTCCTGCACTTGCGCCAAGCCCATCCCGCTATCGCCGATGCGCGCGACGATGCCTTTGACGCGCGGATCGCTGCCGGCGCGCTCGATCGCGTCCAAGGTATCGGCCAAGGACATGCCGCTGGGAAAGAGGATTTGCGACAGGCCGCCATCGCCGGCCGTGTCGGGCAAGGCATCGGTGAGGTCGATGGACAACACCGTGTTCGCGGCGATGCGCGGCGCGCGGTTCATGCTCCAAAGCCACAATCCGCCGCTGACGCAAATCAACAGGACGACCAGGAAGCCGATGGTCGCGAACAGCCGGGTGAAAAAGCGACGCATCGTGTCAGGTCCCGCTCAGCCGCATTGCGCGCGATGGCGCAGGAAATGATCCGCCAACACCGTGGCCATCATGGCTTCGCCGACCGGCACCGCGCGGATGCCGACGCAAGGATCGTGGCGGCCTTTGGTTGCGACCTCGACCTCGTTGCCGTTGCGGTCGACGCTGCGCCGCGGGATGAGGATCGAGCTTGAAGGCTTCACGGCAAAGCGCAGCACGATGTCCTGGCCGGTGGAAATGCCGCCCAAAATGCCGCCGGCATGGTTGGACAGGAACTCGACCTTGCCGTCGCGCATGCGCATTTCGTCGGCATTCTCTTCGCCCGACAGCGCGGCCGCGCCGAAGCCTGCACCGATCTCGACCGCTTTCACCGCGTTGATGCCCATCATCGCGCTCGCCAAATCGGCGTCGAGCTTGCCATAGATCGGATCGCCCCAGCCCGGCGGAACGCCCGCGGCGACGATCTCGATCACCGCGCCGGTCGAATTGCCGGCTTTGCGCACGCTGTCGAGAAAGCCTTCCCATTGCTGTGCCATTTGCCGGTCCGGGCACCAGAACGGATTGTCCTCGACCGCCGACCAGTCCCAGCGCGCGCGGTCGATCTTGTGCGGCCCCATCTGCACCAGCGCGCCGCGAATGCTCACGCTCTCGCCGAGAACCTTGCGCGCGATCGCGCCGGCGGCCACCCGCATCGCGGTCTCGCGCGCCGACGACCTTCCGCCGCCGCGATAATCGCGAATGCCGTATTTGACCTGATAGGTGTAATCGGCATGGCCGGGACGATAAGCGTCCTTGATGGTCTCGTAATCGCGCGAGCGCGCGTCTTCGTTCTCGATCAAAAGCGAGATCGGCATGCCGGTGGTCTTGCCCTCGAACACGCCCGAGAGAATCTTGACCTGGTCAGGCTCGCGCCGCTGCGTCGTGAAGCGCGACGTGCCCGGCCGACGCTTGTCGAGAAATTGCTGGATCTCCGCTTCGGCAAGCGGAATCAGCGGCGGCACACCGTCGACCACGCAGCCGATGGCAGGCCCATGGCTTTCACCCCAGGAGGTGAAACGGAAGATCGTGCCGAAACTATTGCCCGCCACGACGCCTCGCTAGACGACCGAGATGTCGGGTGCGTCAACAGCCTTCATGCCGACGACGTGATAGCCGCAATCGACGTGATGCACCTCGCCCGTGACGCCCGCGCTCAAATGGCTCAGCAGGTAAAGCCCCGCGCCGCCGACATCCTCGGTCGCCACGTTGCGCTTCAAAGGGGAGTTGTACTGATTCCACTTTAGGATATAGCGGAAATCGCCGATCCCCGAGGCGGCAAGGGTCTTGATCGGGCCGGCCGAGATCGCGTTGATCCGGATGTTTTGACCGCCGAGATCGACCGCGAGATAGCGCACGCTCGCTTCGAGCGCGGCCTTGCATACGCCCATCACATTGTAATGCGGCATCACGCGCTCGGCGCCGTAATAGCTCAAGGTGATCGCGCTGCCGCCTTCGGTCATCAGCGGCGCGGCGCGGCGCACCGCGTCGGTGAAGGAAAAGCACGAAATTTCCATGCTGCGCAGGAAATTGGCGCGGGTGGTGTCGACGTATTTTCCTTTGAGTTCGCTCGGATCGGAAAACGCGATCGCATGCACCAGGAAATCGAGCCGGCCCCAGCTTTCGCGCAAGCCGGCGAAAACATTGGCAAGACTCGCCTCGTTGGCGACGTCGCAATCGAAGAGGAGGGTGCTGCCGATGCTTTCGGCAAGCGGCTTCACGCGTTTGCCGAAAGCATCGCCTTGATAGGTGAAAGCAAGCTCGGCGCCTTGGGCGTGAACCGCCTGGGCGATGCCCCAGGCAATCGAGCGGTCGTTGGCGACGCCCATGATCAGGCCTCGCTTGCCTGCCATGAGCGGCTGATGTTCGGTCATGCATCCATCGTGGAAAATGTGAAACGGTGCAGCATCCTACACGGAAGGATGGGCGGCGGGAAGGCGGCCTCACTCGGCATCGAATTTTCCGCGCACGTCGTAAGCGTGATCGGCGGCCCATTTCTCGAGAAAGCGTACGAGATCGGGATCGGGCGGATCGGGCAAAGTGACCCGGAGCTTCACATATTGATCGCCGGTCGCGTTGGCCGCGGCGATGCCTTTGCCCTTGAGGCGCAAGGTTCCGCCGCTGTTGGAGCCGCGCGGCACTTTGACCGCGACCGCGCCATGGATCGTCGGCACGGTGATGGTCGCGCCCAGCACCGCTTCGATCAGGGTCACCGGCACCTCGATATGGATGTCGAGATTCTTGCGGGTGAAGAGCGCGTGCGGCTCGACCTCGATTTCGAGATAGGTGTCGCCCGCGGCGCTTTTGAGCCGGAGCCGCTGACCCGAATCGATGCCCGGCGGGATCGCGACGTCGAGCGCGCGGCCATCGGCGGTGGTGACCCGATGCTTGCCGCCGCGCGCCGCTTCGAGGAACGAGATCTTCAAAGCCTGGGCGGCGGGCTCGGCCTCGGCATGCGGCGCCGCGCGTTTGCCGCGGTGCAGGAACTCGGCGATGATGTCGTCAAGGCCACCGCCAAAGCCCGCGCCCCCAGCGCCCGAATTCCCGCGACTGCCGCGACTGCCGAAGCCGCCGCTGCCGAACCCGCTGCGCCCGAAACCGCCGCGGCCAAAGCCCTGCATCCGCTCGGCGCCGTCCGGCCCGATCTCGCCGCGATCGTAACGCGCGCGCTTCTCAGCATCGGAGAGAAGCTCGTATGCCGCGGTGACTTCCTTGAATTGCGCCTCGACCGCGCGCTTGCCGGGATTGAGATCGGGATGGAGCTTCTTCGCTAGCTTGTGATAGGCGCGCTTGATCTCGCTATCCGTGGCGCCGCGCGGTACCGACAGCACCGTGTAGGGGTCCCTCATCGGCCATATTATTGTCCCGAAGCGCGGTTGCGGCAACCGGTGCCGGTAGCGCTTGAGGCAGATCATGGTTAAGCCGCGTCCGGCGTGATTATCTGATTCGCTTGCGCACGCGCCGGGGCGTGTCAGATTCCCGCATCCTCAGAGGACGATCGTGCCGGAAAGCCTGCCCACCCCCTTTGCCGGCCTCACGGAAGCCGAGGCGCGCGCAAGGCTGGCGGCGGAAGGGCCCAATCAATTGCCGCGCGGCGGCGGCAGGACGTTTCTGCGCATCGTGCTCGACACCTTCCGCGAGCCGATGTTCAGCCTTCTGCTGGGCGCGGGGCTGATCTATCTGGCACTGGGCAGCCTCGGCGAGGCGCTGGTGCTGCTCGCTTTCGCCAGCATTTCGGTCACGATCGCGATCGTTCAGGAAAGCCGCAGCGAGCGCGTGCTCGAAGCCTTGCGCGATCTGACGAGTCCGCGCGCGCTCGTCATCCGCGAGGGAATACGCACGCGCATCGCCGGGCGCGACGTGGTGCGCGGCGACCTCGTCCTTCTGGCCGAAGGCGATCGCGTGCCGGCGGACGGTTTCTTGCGCGTCGCGCGGGATTTGCAGGCCGACGAATCATTGCTGACCGGCGAGGCCGTGCCGGTGCGCAAGGCGGCGGCGCAAGGCGTTCCGGCGCGGCAGCGTCCCGGCGGCGACGATCTGCCTTTTGTCTTTTCCGGCACGATGATCGTCCGCGGCCAAGGCGTCGCCGAGATTTCCGCCACCGGGCCGCGCAGCGAGATCGGCAAGATCGGTGTGGCGCTCGGCACGATCGCATCGGAAACGCCGCCCTTGCAGCGGCAAACCAGCCGCCTGGTGCGCGTGCTCGCCATGCTCGGCATTGGGGTCAGCGTGCTGGCGGCGGCGCTTTATGCCTTGCTGCGTGGCTCCTGGCTCAACGGCTTGCTCGGCGGGATCGCACTCAGCATGTCGATGCTGCCCGAAGAGTTTCCGCTCGTGTTGACGGTCTTCATGGTGATGGGGGCGTGGCGCATCTCGCGCGCCCGCGTGCTGACGCGCCGCGCCTCAGCGATCGAGACTTTGGGCGAAGCGACCATGCTGTGCAGCGACAAGACCGGAACCTTGACGCAAAACCGCATGTCGGTGGCCGAGCTGTGGAACGGCGAAGCTTCGTTCCGGCCGGGCGATGCGTCGTCGCCCGTGCCGGACGAGCTTCAGCCTTTACTGGAATTCGCGATCCTTGCCAGCACCGCCGAACCCTTCGATCCGATGGAACAGGCGTTTCACGATCTCGGCCAGCGCGAGCTCGGCCCGACGGGACGTCTCCATCCCGATTGGCAGCTCGCTCATGGCTACGGGCTTCGGCCGCAGCTTCTCGCCATGACACAGGTCTGGCAAGCGCCGGGCGAGAACGCCTACACCGTTGCGGCCAAAGGTGCACCCGAAGCGATCGCGGATCTGTGCCATCTCGACCAAGCCAGCCACGCGAAGATCATGGCGCAGGCCGAGGCGATGGCGTCGCGCGGCATGCGCATTCTGGGGGTGGCGCAGTCGGTCCATGGCGCGCCGGATATGCCGGCCTCGCAGCACGATTTCCCGTTCGCCTTTGTCGGGCTCGTCGGGCTTGCCGATCCGCTGCGCGCGACCGTGCCGGAGGCGGTGCGCGAATGCCGCGCGGCCGGCATCAAGGTCTCGATGATCACCGGCGATCACGCGGCAACCGCGCAGGCGATCGCGCGCCAAGCCGGGATCGACGCCGAGCTCGTGATGACGGGCGAGGAGATCACCGCCGCCGGGGACGCCGAGCTGATCGAGCGCGTGAAGGCGACGCGAATCTTCGCGCGCGTTCTGCCCGAGCAGAAGCTGCGCCTCGTCAACGCGTTCAAGGCCAATGGCGAGATCGTCGCGATGACCGGCGACGGGGTGAACGACGCGCCCGCGCTCAAGGCCGCTCATATCGGCGTCGCCATGGGCGGACGCGGCACCGACGTGGCGCGCGAAGCCGCCGCGATCGTGCTGCTCGACGACGATTTCGGCTCGATCGTGCAGACCATTCGGCTCGGTCGCCGCATCTACGATAATCTGCGCAAGGCGATGGGTTACATTCTCGCCGTCCATGTCCTCATTGCCGGCATCGCGCTGCTGCCGCTGCTGCTCGGTTGGCCGCTGATCCTGGCGCCGGTGCACATCGCCTTTCTCGAGATGGTGATCGACCCGGTCTGCTCGATCGTATTCGAGGCCGAGGCCGAGGAAAGCGACGTGATGCGGCGGAAGCCTCGCGATCCGCAGAGCCCGTTGTTTTCCGGCACGCTGGTTCTTTGGGGCGTGGTCCAAGGCGGGCTGGTCTTCGCCTTGCTCGCCGCGATCCTTGCCGCCGCGATCCATTATGACATGGTGGAAGCCGAAGCCCGCGCCTTGGTGTTCACGACCCTGGTGGTGGCGAATTTCGGCCTCGTCTTCGTCAACCGCTCCTTCAGCGCCTCGGTCGCGGCGGCGTTTCGCGCGCCGAACCGGGCTTTGTGGCTGGTTTTCGCAACCACCGCGGTGCTGCTCGGCACGGTGCTCTTCTGGTTGCCGGCGCGCGATCTCTTTCAATTCGGCCCGCTGCATCCGCCGGATCTCGCTTTGTGCCTTGGCGGCGGAATCGCGACGCTGATTGCGCTCGACTGGCTGAAACCGATCTGGCGCGCGAAATTGATCGCGTGACCGAACCTGCCTCTGCGTGCGGCGCCGCGATTTGAATCAACCGGCGCGAGGCACTATCTTGACCGACGATGACCGCCACGTCCTTCACCGCGCCGTTCGAGCAATTCGAAAGCTGGTTCGCCGAAGCCAAGGCAGCCGAGTTGACTTTGCCCGAAGCGATGAGCGTGGCGACCGCGACGCGCGACGGCGTGCCCTCGATCCGCATGGTGCTGCTGAAGGCGGCCGATGCGCGCGGCTTCGTCTTCTACACCAATTTCGAAAGCCGCAAAGGCGACGAGCTCGCCGCCAATCCGCGCGCGGCTTTGTGCTTTCACTGGAAATCGCTGCTGCGCCAGGTGCGCGTCGAAGGCGCTGTCGAGGTGGTGACGGCGGAAGAAGCCGACGCCTATTTCGCCTCGCGGCCGCGCGGCGCGCAGATCGCGGCTTGGGCCTCGGCGCAGTCGCGTCCCTATGGCGAGCGCGTGGAGCTGGAACAACGCTTGAAGGACGCGGAGGCGCGTTTCGGCGGCGGAATCGTGCCGCGGCCCGATTTCTGGTCGGGCTACCGGGTCGTGCCGGAGCTGTTCGAATTCTGGGAAGACCGGCTTTACCGGCTGCATGAGCGGCTGGTCTATCGCCGCGCCGGCGATGGCTGGACGACCGAGCGGCTGTTCCCGTGAGCGCACGGGCCGAAAACTTCGCCGCCGATTCCGCGCTGGTCGGCCAGCTCATGCGCCGCGCCACCTATGCCGCGATCATCGTCCAGGGTCTTTTGGTCGTGGTGAAGCTGGTCGCCTGGATCGCCACGGATTCGGTCAGCATGCTGTCGGCGCTGCTCGATTCCTTGCTCGATGCCACGGCGGCATCGGTCAATCTCCTGGCGATCCAGCAGGCGCTGGCTCCCCCGGACAAGGAGCACCGCTTCGGCCATGGCAAGGTCGAGCCGCTGGCAAGTCTCGGCCAGGCGGGTTTCATCGCCGGCTCGGCGGTGGTGCTGATGGTCGAGGCGCTGCACCATCTGCTGCAGCCGGTCGCGGTCACCGACACGGCGCTCGGCCTCGTCGTGATGGGCGTCGCCATCTTGGCCACTTTGGGACTGCTGCAATATGAGCGTTCCGTCGTGCGCCGCACCGGCTCGTTGCTCGTCGGCGGCGACGCGTTGCACAATGCCGGCGATCTCGCGCTCAATCTCGGCGTCGTCATCTCGCTTATCCTCACCAGCGAATTCGCCTGGACATTGATCGATCCGCTGTGCGGCGCCGTGATCGCGGTGTGGATCCTCTACAGCGCCTATCACGTGGCGCAAAAGGCGATCGTGCAGCTGATGGATCGCGAGCTGCCCGATGCGGCGCGCGCGCGCATCCGCGACATCGCCTTGGCGCACAAGGAAGTGCACGCGGTCCACGATTTGAAGACGCGCGCGGCGGGGCCTACCGCGTTTATCCAAATCCATCTGGAGATGGACGGGGCCATGACGCTCAACGAGTCGCACCGGGTTGCCGATGCGGTCGAAGTCGAGCTTCTGGAAGCCTTTCCGCGCGCCGAGGTCATCATCCATCAGGATCCGGAAGGCGTGGAAGAGCCGCGCGTGGCTTTTCGGGCTGCGCCGTGACGCTGAATTGGATCGGGGGGTAGCCATGGAAAACGCAGCTAAGACCTTGTTGCTGACGGGGGCGAGCCGCGGCATCGGCCATGCCACGGTGCAGCGCTTTTCCGATGCTGGCTGGCAGGTAATCACGACGTCGCGCGAAGACGTGCCGGCCGAGTGCAAGCGCGATCCCAATTGGACGCATCACGTGCCGGCCGATCTCGCCGATCCTGTGGCGGTCGAGCGCTTTCTCGCCGAGGTGCAGCAACTTCTCGGCGACAAGCCGCTCGATGCGCTGGTCAACAATGCCGGCGTTTCGCCCAAGACGCCGTTCCGCGAAAGGCTCGGCGTGTTGAATGGCGATCTCGGCGATTGGCGCGAGGTCTTCCAGCTCAATTTCTTCACGCCGCTCATCCTGGCGCGCGGGCTCGCAGGCTCGCTCGCGCGCCGCAAAGGCGCCATCGTCAACGTCACCTCGATCGCCGGCCACGCCGTTCATCCTTTCGCCGGCTCGGCCTACTCGACCTCGAAGGCGGCGCTCTCGGCCTTGACCCGCGAGATGGCGGTGGAGTTCGGCCAGCTCGGCGTGAGGGTCAACGCCGTGGCGCCGGGCGAGATCGAAACTCAGATGCTGTCGCCCGAAACCGAGGTGTTGATCCCGCGCATCCCGTTGCAACGCCTCGGCAGCCCCGAGGATGTTGCAAAGACGATCTTCTATCTCTGCTCGCCGGATTCATCCTATGTCACGGGCAGCGAGATCTTCGTCACCGGCGGGCAGCATCTCTACTAGAGGATTTTCCGGCGAAGTGTGCAGCGGTTCGCCGCGGAAAATGCGACCAAATCAATGAATCCGGAGCGTGATCCGCTTCGGCCGAACGGATCGTGCTCTAGCGATTGATCTCGACCAGCAGGACCCAGGCATCGACCATGGCGATGACGAAGGAAAAGATGATCGCCGGCACCAGCCAATAAACGCCGCCGTCCGCGCCGGCTGCCATGACGCCGCCGGCGGCGAGATAAGGCACCGCTGCCGCCTGACTTACCGCCGTCCGCAGCGCGGCACGCCAGCGATAGGCCGCCCCCGCGTCGCGCATGCTACGCGTATCGAAGACCGCCACCAGGATCCAGACCCCGAGCCCGATCGCCAGCACTTCGCCGCCGACGAGCCTGATGGATTGCCCCGGGACCAGCATAAGCGACGCGACGACGAGAATTTGCATCAGAACGACGAGCGCCTGGAAGGCGCGATCGGGAAGGTGAGCCGAGGCGAGGATTTTCGTCAGGCTGATCGAGACGCTGACGAAGATCAGCCCGGCAAGGGCCGCCGAGGCGCCCACCTGCGCGACGAAGAAACTCTGCCACGCGTCCATCGCTCTGTCCCGTTGTGTCAAGCTTGCGGTTCGTTAGCGGGATTTCTAGCCTGAAATGCCGTCGGAGCAACCTTATTGAAGCGAGCGATCCTATGCCCCGTCCGATCCTGAACATTGCCGATCTCGTCGAGTTTCGCATCGTCGGACATAACGGGCCCGCGATCGGCGCGACCCGGCCTCATGACGGCTACGATGCGCGCATCGGCGCGATCTCGGGCAAGATCGGCGCGCAGAAGCTCGGCTACAATCTCACCGTGCTGCCGCCGGGCAAGCGCGCCTTTCCGCGCCACAACCACCGTGTCAACGAAGAGATGTTCTTCATCCTCGAAGGCGAGGGCGAGGTGACCATCGGGGAGGCACGCTATCCGGTGAAACGCGGCGACGTCATCGCCTGTCCGCCGGGCGGGCCCGAGACCGCGCATCGGATCGCCAACACCTCGAACACGACCGAGCTCAAATACTTGGCGGTGAGCACCAAGCTCAGCCCCGAGATTTGCGAGTATCCGGATTCGGGCAAGACCGGGATCTATGCCGAATATCCGCCTGGACCGGACGGCAAGCCGGAAGGCGTGCGATTTCTCACCCGCACCGGCACGAGCCTCGATTACTGGGAAGGGGAGTGACGTCGACTGGATGGCCGGGTAAAGCCCGGCCATGACAGCTTCGTTGACGTCGTCATGCCCGGACTTGTTCCGGGCATCCACGAATGACGTGATACAACGATTGTCGCGAAGAAGCAGACCGTCGCGCGCGGGTTCTATGCGGATCGCAGCGCGGCGAGATGCGCGTCGAGCGCGGCGATGTCGCGCTCGAGCCAGGCGCGGAAGATTGCCGGCGCGCCGGTGTTGCGCTGGCGCAGATCGTCGAGCCGTGCCTTTTCGCTTTCGAGCGTTTCGACGATATGGGCGCGCTGCGCTTGCTGCTCGGCTTCGGGCAAGAGGCCGAGGAAGCGCAGCTTCAGGCGCAAGGCCAACCGGCTGATATCGCCTTGGCCTTGGCCGAGCCGCGCTTGCAGCAGCTCGTTGAGCAGGGCGCGGCCTTCTTGCTTCAAACGCATCACGGCATTGTCGGCCATGCCTTGGCCCTCGACCGGCTCGATCAATCCCTGATAGCGCAGCATCTCGATCGAGCTGCCCATCAGATCGAGCGACGGTCCGACGACATTGCTGGTGAAATAGCGGATTTCTCCCGCGAGATCGCCATAGGCGCGCGGCGCTTCGGCCAACAGCCCCAAAGCCATCAGGCGGATGGCTTCGGCAGGGATGAGGGAGCGGTCGCGGAACATCTGTCCTCTGTCTCAGGCGACGCGGCGGATCGGCAAACGCGACCAGACATCGCACAGGCTGGTAACCAAATGCTCAATATCGGCGTCGGAATGTTGCGGCGACGGGGTCAGGCGCAGCCTTTCGGTGCCGTAGGGCACGGTCGGATAGTTGATCGGCTGCACATAGATGCGATGCCGTTCCATCAACGCATCCGACGCTTCCTTGCACAGCCGCGCATCGCCGACGAGCACCGGCACGACATGGCTCGGCGACGGCATCACCGGCAGATTGGCCTCTTTCAAGCGGCGCTTCAGCAACGCGGCGCGTTCCTGGTGGCGCGCGCGTAGCTCGGTCGCGCCTTTGACGTGGCGGATGCTGGCGATCGCGCCGGCGCAGATCGTCGGCGGCAGGGAGGTGGTGAAGATGAAGCCCGGCGCATGGCTCCGAAGGAAATCGACCATCGCGGCCGAGCCGGCGACATAGCCGCCGATCAAGCCGAAAGCCTTGGCGAGCGTACCTTGGATGATGTCGACCCGGTGGCCGACACCGTCGCGCTCGGCGATGCCGGCGCCATGGGCGCCGTAAAGCCCGACCGCATGCACCTCGTCGAGATAGGTGATCGCGCCGTAACGCTGCGCCACGTCGCACAGCTCGCCGATCGGCGCGATATCGCCGTCCATCGAATAGACCGATTCGAACGCCACCAGCTTCGCGCGTGCCGGATCGGTGCCTTCCAGCAGCCGGGCGAGGTCGTCGGGATCGTTGTGCTTGAAGATGTGCTTCTCGGTGCGGCCGTGGCGAATGCCTTCGATCATCGAGGCATGGTTGAGCGCGTCGGAATAAACTACGCAGCCGGGCAACTGGCTCGCCAAGGTGGCGAGCGCCGCGTCATTCGCAACATAGCCCGAGGTGAACACCAAGGAAGCCGGCTTGTTGTGCAAAGAGGCCAGCTCTTCCTCGAGCAAGACATGGTAATGGGTCGTGCCGGAGATGTTGCGCGTGCCGCCGGCGCCGGTTCCGGTCTTGTCGATCGCCTCGTGCATCGCCGCGCGGACGGCGGGATGCTGGCCCATGCCGAGATAGTCGTTCGAGCACCACACCGTGACCTCGTCGCCCGCGTGGTGGTCGAGGGCGCGCGGAAACTGGCCCGCCTTGCGCTCGAGATCGGCGAAGACGCGATAGCGTCCTTCCGCCTTCAGCGCATCGAGGCGTGTCTTGAAAAACCCTTCATAATCCATGGTCTTACCTACTCCGCCGCGCCTTGCCTGAATTATAACTCCAAACCGGGCCGCTGCCAGCCCCGCATTTGCACTCTTTCGCGGCAGGATGCCGCGCCTTAACCGGCCTTGAGCCTAGCCGCGCCTTCATCCAGCGCCGCGCCGAACCTTGTCCAGATCTCGTCGATCTCGGCTTCGGTTGCGATCAGCGGCGGGCAAAAAGCAATCGTGTCGCCCGCCAAGGCGCGGACGATCAGCCCATGATCCTGGCAAAGTGCGGTGACCAAGGAAGCCGCGCCTTGCGCTGGATCAAACGGCGCTTTCGTCGCCTTGTCGCGCACCAGCTCGACCGCGCCGATCAGCCCGACCCCGCGGGCCTCGCCGATCAGCGGGTGGGTGGCCAGGCTCTGCAGGCCGCGCTCGAATTCCGGCGCCACCTTGCGTACATGGCCGATGATGTCGCGCTCCTGGTAAATTTTAAGCGCTTCGAGCGCCACGGCGCAGCACACTGGATGGCCGGAATAGGTGAAGCCATGGGCGAAGGCGCCGAGCTTGTCGCTTTGGCCGAGCAGCCCTTGATAGATCTCTTCCGAGACGATGGTGGCCGAAATCGGCAGATAGGCCGAGGACACCGCCTTGGCCAAGGTGAGAATGTCAGGCTTCAGGCCGAACGTCTCGGAGCCGAACATGTTGCCGGTGCGCCCGAAGCCGCAAATCACCTCGTCGGCGATCAGCAGCACGCCGTATTTCTTTAAGACCGCCTGGATTTTCGCGAAATAGGTTTTGGGCGGCACGATCACGCCGCCCGCGCCCATCACCGGCTCGGCGATGAAAGCCGCGACCGTGTCGGGATCTTCGCGCTGGATCTGCGCATCGAGGCTTTCGGCCAGCCTTGTCGCGAAATCCTCTTCGCTCTCCTCGGGCTTGCCATAGCGATAGTGATGCGGGCAATCGGCGTGGCGGACATTCTCGATCGGCAGGTCGAAGTCGCGGTGATTGGGCGCAAGGCCGGTCAGGCTCGCGGTCGCGATCGTGACGCCGTGATAGCCTTTGAGCCGGCCGATGATCTTCTTCTTGCGATGGAGCCCGCGCGCATTGTTGTAGTACCAGACGATCTTCACCGCCGTGTCGTTCGCTTCCGAGCCGGAATTGTTGAAGAACGCTTTCGACATCGGCACCGGCATCATGGTGACGAGACGCTCGGCAAGCTCGGCCACCGGCGCGTGGGATTTGTTGGTGAAGCCGTGATAGAAAGGCAGCTTGCGCATCTGGCGTGCGGCGGCCTCGACCAGCCTTTCCTCGCTGAAGCCCAAGGCCGCGCACCACAGGCCCGACATCGCCTCGATGTAATCCTTGCCGTTCTCGTCCCGCACATAGATGCCGTGGCCTTCGGCGATGACGAGCGGTCCGCGTTGCTGGTGCTGGCGCAGATTGGTATTGGGGTGGAGGTGATAGGCGATATCGATACTGGCGATCGAATTGGCGCGCGACATGATCTCTTGCCTTGGTGAAGCTGGCCTCACTATCGAACCGGGCGGCGCGGCGGTCAAATTGTCGGGCGTCGCTCCGCGCGCGGATCGAGCGCGTCTTGCAGCCCGTCGCCGAGGAAATTGCACGCGATGACGGTGATGAAGATTAACAGCCCGGGATAAAGCGCCAGCTGCGGCGCCAGCGCGATGGTTTCCTGCGCGCCGGTGAGCATATTGCCCCAGCTTGCGATCGGCGGCGCGACGCCCAAACCCAAAAAGCTCAGCACCGATTCGAGCAGCACGATCTCGCCCACCGCCAAGGTGGTGGCGACGATGATCGGCGAGGCGAGATTGGGCAAGATATGCACCAGCATGACCCGCGCGGGCGATCCGCCCAGCGCAATGGCGGCGCGCACGAAATCGCGCGCCTTCAACGACAAGGTTGCGCCGCGCACGATCCGCGCTACGGTGGTCCAGCCGACCAGCGCCACCAGCACGATGATGCGGTACAGGCTGATCGCTTCGGAATCGGCGAGCGAGGAAGGAATCCCGAGCTTCTTCAAATCGAGCGCGGCGAGCACCACCAGCACCGGCAGCAAGGGCAACGCGATCATCCCATCGGTCAGGCGCATCAGCGCCGCATCGAGCCTGCCGCCGCGATAGCCCGCGACGAGGCCGAGCGCCGTGCCGAAACCCGCCGCCGCCAAGGCGGCGACCAGGCCGACCAGCAAGGAGACGCGTCCGCCTTGCAACAGCCGCAGCAAGAGATCGCGGCCGATCTCGTCGGTGCCGAGGAGATGGGCGAGGGAAGGCGGTGCCAGCCGGTGATAGAGATCGACCCGGTCGGGATCGAGACCGAGCAGCTTGGCGAGCAAAGGCGAGGCGAATGAAAGGAGTGCCAGCAACGCCAGCACCCCGCCGCCCCAAGCGACGCGCCTTTCGCGCAAGGCGATGCGCCAGCGCCTCATCGATAGCTGATCCGCGGATCGATCGCGGCGTAAGCGAGATCGGCGCCGAGATTGCCGATCAACACCATCGCGGTCGCCAGCAGCAGCCCGGCCAAAGCGAGGTTGAAATCGTTGCCGAGAATCGCGTCGTAGATCAGCTTGCCCATGCCGGGATAGGCGAACATGGTCTCGGTAACGAGCGCTCCGGAAAAAAGCGAGCCGAAGCTCAAAGCGAGCACGGTCACGACCGGGATCAGCGCATTGCGGAGCGCGTGATGCGCCAGGATGCGTGTCTCGCTCGCGCCTTTGGCACGCGCGGTGCGGATATAATCTTGGCGCAGGCTTTCGATCATTGAAGCGCGCACATAGCGCAGATGCGCGCCCATGCTGGCCAAGGTCAGGGTCGCGACGGGCAAGACAAGATGCTGCACCCGGTCGGCAAGCCCGCCATCGCCCAAGGTCGCGATCCCGCCCGCGGGCAACAATCCCAGCGTCGCGGCGAAGACCAGGATCAGCATCAGCGCCAGCCAAAAGGACGGCACCGAGATGCCGGCGAAGGCGACGAGGTTCACGGCATTGTCGAGGGCCGAGCCCGGGCGCCGCGCCGCGGCAATGCCGAGCGGCAAGGCCAGCGCATAAGCGCAGATGAGGCTCGCGCCCATCAGCAGCGCGGTATTGCCCAAACGCGGCAGCAAGGTTTCGAGCGCGGGCCGCAGATAAAGCCGCGAATAGCCGAAATCGCCGCTGAGCGCGGCTTTGGCCCAGGCGAAATAGCGTTCGATCAATGGCCGGTCGAGGCCGTAAAGCGCTTTCAAGCGCGCGGCATCGGCCGAAGTCAGATGCGGATTGGACGAGATCATCAGATCGATCGGATCGCCCGGCATCAACCCGATCAAGGTGTAGATGACGAAGGACATGATCGCCAACACGGCGAGCGCTTGCAGCAGGCGAAGCAGGATGAAGCGGGTCATGTGATCGTCTTGATCGTCATGCGCGGGCCATGCCAAGCCATGACGGATTATCGGGCGCGGGCATTTTGTTCTCCCACCCGGCGCCATTTCTCGATCCACAAGGTCGACGGCGCGTCATGGCCGGTCGGGGTCACGCCCGACAGCCATTTTGGCAGCACGAAAGCCTCGGCGCGGAAATAAAGCGGCAGAGCCGGAAGCTCCTCGGCATAAAGCGCTTCGAGCTGTTGCCACAGTTTGTGCCGTTTCGCCGGATCGATCTCGGTCTCGATCGCATCCACGAGGCGATCCGATTCCGGATTACGAAACCCGTCGAAATTCTCGCCGCTCCAACCATTATCCGCGCTCGGCACCTGGTTGGAATAGATCTCGCTGCGCGGCACGTTTTCCGGCGCGCTGACCCAGGCGAACATTGCCATGGTGAAGTTGCGCCGGCTGACCGTACCGCCGAGCAGTAGCCGCGCCGGCTGATTTTTGAGGCGCACCGAGACGCCGATCGCTCGCCACTGGCTTTGCAGCACTTGCTCGATCAATTCGCGCGTGCGGTTGCCCGAGGTGGTGGCGAGCTCGAGCGCGAGCGGCGTGCCCTGTTGGTTGCGGCGGATGCCGTCTTCGCTGGCACGCCAACCGGCGGCTTCGAGCAGGTTGCGGGCTTTGACCGGATCGTAATCGTAATGCGGCACGTCGGCGGAATAGGCCGGGTCGAGCGGCGGCACGAAGCTGTCGGCGACCGGATCGCGCCCGGCATAGATCTGGTCCGAGATCGCGCGGCGGTCGATGCCGTAAAGCAGCGCCTGGCGCACGCGCCGGTCGGCGAGGATCGGATTGTCGAGGTTGAGATCGATGTGCTCGTAGCTGAGGCCGGGCTTGTAGAGCACGGCGAAATCACGGCCATGGCGCTGCTCGAAGGCCAAGGCCTCGTCGAGCGAGAAGCCGAGCTCGCCGGCCACCATGTCGAGCCCGCCCGCGAGCAGGTTCGCTTCGAGCGCGGCGGTGTTCTCGACCGTCCACACGACGACCCGGCGAAAGAACGGCTTCTCGCCCCACCAATAGGGATTGCGCTCGAAGACGATATGCGAGCCGGGCACGAATTCGGTGATGCGATAAGGCCCGTTATAGAGCCCGGGATTGGTCGGATCGGTGTCGTAAAGCGTGTGAAACCGGTATTGCGCCGGATCGGCGAAGGCCGCGCGTTCCAGATGCGCCGGCAAAATGTCGAACGCGGTCTGCACGGCGTAATCGAAGGTCACCCGGTCGACCGTGAGAGTGAAGGTTTTCGCGTCCTTCGCCTCGATCTTGAGGATGCGGCGATAGGGCTCGGAATCGATCACGCCGCTCAAGGGATTCTTGCCGAGCTGGTAGCTGAAGACGACGTCGTCGGTCGTGATCGCCACGCCATCGCCCCAGCGCGCATCGGGCCGGAGCGTATAGGTGATCTGGAGGCCGGTCTTGCCATTGCCGAGATCGACCTTCTCGGCGAGCCCGTTGGCGAAGCTCGGCAAGGTGACGCACAGCATGCAGGCGAGCTTCCAATCCGCATCATAGGTGAGGAGCGGTCGGCTGACGATGCCGAGGACATAGTTCTTCGCCACCATCGCGTCGATGAGCGGGTTGAGGGTCGAGGCGAATTGGGTGACGCCGATCGAGAGCTCGTCTGCGGGCCGGGAGGGCGCCGCGCCCGCGCCCGAGGCGCCGGCCGTCCCTGCCGACAGAATCCCGAGGAGAAGCGCTACTGCCCGTCGCATACGCCGACAAGCATAGCATGAGCCGGGGCGTCGGGCGCTGCCGGAGCATTTTCCGGCAAAGTGTGAAGCGGTTTGCCGCAGAAAATGCGACCAAACCGGCCGGCTTTAGGCGAGCACCGCTTCGACCGCGCGGATCAATTGTTCGGGCAGGAAGGGTTTGGGCAGGAATTGGGCGCCGTCGATGACGGACTTGATCTTCGCCGCGTCATAGCTGCCGCTCATATAGAGAATTTTGAGGCGCGGCCGGCGGGACCGCGCCATTTGCGCGATCGAGACGCCGTGCGGCGTTCCGGTCGGCATGCCGACATCGGTCAGCAGCAGATCGATCGGCTCGTCGCTTTCGATGATTTCGATCGCCGCCGTGAAATCGGGCACCGCGGTGACTTTGAAGCGACCGCGCTGCAGGATGTGGACAACCACGCGGCGAAACGCGTCGTCGTCCTCGATCACCAGAATACGCAGCTCGCGGTCTTCGGACATGGGTCGCTCGGTGAATCTGAACGACCCTAGGTTGCGGCTCGTAACCTTGCCAAAGGATTAATGCCGCCGAAGAAGCCGGGCGGCAGCGGCGTCAGGCCGCGCGCGACCTTTGCGTCAGCGCGATCAGCGTGGAGAGCGCGATGGGATCGAAGGTCTCGCCATAGGCTGCATCGATCTCGTCGGCATCGAGGCGCCACAGGATCGCCTCCGGCGTGCCGAGGAATGCGTTCGAAGCGCGCCGAGAGGACAAGGCGGCGAGTTCTGCCATGATTTCTTCCTGTTGCTCCGGTGATGCTGCCGGAACGTTAGAGTGTGAATGGTTGCCAATTCCTTACCGAAGATAATGCCGACGCTCAAGCGTTCAAGAAGCGCGGCATCACTTTCTCGCCGAAGAGCCGCGCCGAGCGTGCGGCCTCTTCGTAGGGAATGGTGTTGAAGTTGACTTGCAGCGACGCGCTTTCGAATCCGCCGACGCGCTCAGCATAGTCGGCGATCTGCGCCGCGATCTCGTCGGGCGTGCCGATCCAGGCGGCGCCGCTCTTGACCTGCGTGTCGATGGTCTCGCGGCTCAACACGTCGATGATCTTGTCGTAGCCGGGATAATCCTTCGACTGCATGCCGGCCCAGTCCGACGCGGCATCGACCAGCGAGCGCAGATAACGGTTCAGCGGATCGCGCGCGATGCGAAACGCGGTATCGCGGTTCTCGTGGCAGAACAGGTGAAAAGCCAGCATGACGCGGCCATTTCCGGGGTGTCCCGCCTCGCGCCAGGCTTGGCGATAAATGCCCAGCAGCTCCTTCATCGCGCCGCCCGCCATCGGGATCGCCATGATCGCATGGCCGGCCTTGCCGGTGGCGACGAAGCTTTCGGGCGTGGCGATCGCCGCGACCCAGAAGGGCGGGCGCGGGCGCTGCGTCGGCCGCGGCAGCGAGGTCGCGTCGCGGAAGGAATGAAAGCGCCCCGCGCAGGTGACGTTCTCCTGCTCGAGCAGAAGCCGCACCTGCTCCATGCCTTCGTTGAAGCGCTCGCGGCTTTCGTTCACCGAGATGCCGAAGCGCGCGAACTCGTGCGGCAAAAAGGCGCGGGCGAAGCCGACTTCGAGTCTGCCGCCCGAAATCGCGTCGAGCATGCCGATTTCGCCGGCGAGCTTGAGCGGATGATTGAAGATCGGCAGCACCGCGCCGGTGATCAGCCGGGCGCGCTTGGTGCGTGCGGCTGCGGCGGTGAGGAACAGCAGCGGATTGGGCGAATAGCCGCCATAGGAGCGGAAATAATGCTCGACCGTGCGCACATGACCCCAGCCATAGGGGTCGCACAGCTCGGTCAAGCGCAGGCATTCGTCGAAATATTGCTCGGCCGATTTTTCCTGCGGTCCCACATCGGGGAAAAACTGCATGCCGAATTCCATGGACGTCTCCCCTGGCGCTGCGTTGATCCCCATTTAACATCCGCTGGCGCCGGGCGCAAAGATGATCCTTCGCCGCGCCGCGCGCGCTCTCGAGGCTTCGCGATGATCGTTTTCACCATCGGCCATTCGACACGGGATCTCGCGAGCTTCATCGCCGCGTTGACGGCGGCCGGCGTCGATCGGATTGCCGATATCAGGCGCTTTCCGCGCTCGCGCCGCTTTCCCCATTTCAACGCCGAAAACCTCGCGCCCGCTTTGGCGGCGTCCGGGATTTCCTATCGCCACTTTCCCGCGCTCGGCGGCCGGCGCACGGGCCGCGAAGATGGCGGCGTTTCGCCGCACACGCTGTGGCGCGAGCCCGCCTTCCGCCATTTCGCCGACTATGCCGAGACGCCGGAATTCCGTGCTTCCTTCGCCGAGCTTGTCGCCAAGGCGCAAGCGGGACCGACGGCGATCATGTGCGCCGAGGCGGTGTGGTGGCGCTGTCACCGCCGCATCGTCGCCGATTACCTGATCGCCGCCGGTTTCGCGGTCGAGCATATTTTCGACGAGCGCAAGCGCGAGCCCGCGACCATGACGCCGGGCGCGCTGCCGCGTGGCGATGGAACGATTCTGTATGAAGGGGCGCAGCCGCGTCTGCTGTGACGCGGCGGCGCCGAGTTGGATTACTGGGCTTCTTTGACCCGCCGGCGCGCGATCTTCTCGCTCTCGGCCAAGGTGTCGCGCAAAGCTTGGTCGGCTTGGCAGGTCATCTTGATGAAGGCGCGCAAGAAAGTGTCGGAGCGCGGCAGTTGGAAGAAGGATTCCTCTTCCTGATTGGCGGCGCGGCCGGAAACCGTGATGGTGCTTTCCTGCGGCGTCAGAACCAGCTCCACCAGGGCCACGCCAGGGCCGGTGATGTATTCGACGACGCGCACGCGCTTCGTGTCGGTCGGATCGGGGCGGATCGTCATGCGATAGGGAACCCGGCTCGACGAGGCTTCGATCAGCGCGCGCGAGAAGGGGCGCAGAAACGCTTCGTCGAAGCCGAGCACCGCCATGGGCCGCTCATTCGATGCACCCGAGCGCACTTCGAGCGTCGTCCACAGCGAGGCATGGCCGCCGAAATAATCGATCGAAGCCAGATCGAGATTGATCGAATCGATCGGCTGCGGCGCCGCGTCGGCACGGCTGCACAGATAGACGAAGCAGGCCGGCTCGCGCCGCAGCGACAAAGTGGTCGCCGCTTCGAGGTTCCAGTCCGTCAATGCGTTCATCGGTTCGTTCATTGCTGGCCGCTTTGGCAACGGAAAAGCGCCGCATGGTTTGGCGCCGTGATTATTCAAGCGCGCCCGAGTTAATGGACAAATAATAAGTCAAACTATGCACAGTTTGATTTGTTTCCACTTTGCCGCAGCAGGAAATCGGTAACCATAACCGCGCGTTACGATTAACGCCGCTCAAGCGTCGCTTTCCACGGCTTCCATCGCATGCGCGGCTTCGAGCCAGCGTGCCTCGGCTTGCACGAGCGCGTCGGCGAGCTCGCCTTGCTCGCGCATCAAGCCGGCCAGCTCGGCGCCGGAAGCCGCATAGGTCGCGGGGTCGGCAAGGCGCTGGTCGAGCGCGGCCTTGCGCGCGGTGAGCTCGCTCACGCGGCGTTCGGCGTCTTTGAGCTTGCGGCGCAGCGGCTCGGTTTCGCGCCGCCGCCCGGCCGCCGCGCGCCTTGCGTCGCGCCGCGCGCCCGCCGTCGCCTTCGCTTCTTGCGGCGTGGCGGTGGAAACCGGCGCCAGCACCATGCGGCGGTAATCGTCGAGATCGCCGTCATAGGCGCGCACCGTGTGATCGGCGACGAGCCAAAGGCGATCGGCGGCCAGCGACAGCAAATGCCAATCATGGCTGATGAGCACCACCGCGCCGGCGAATTCGTTGATCGCGGCGACCAGCGCTTCGCGCGCTTCGAGATCGAGATGGTTGGTCGGCTCGTCGAGGATAAGCAGCGGCGGCGCATCGACGGTGATGAGCGCGAAGGTCAGCCGCGCTTTCTCGCCGCCCGAGAGATCGCGTGCCTTCACGAACACTTTGTCGCGGTCGAAGCCGAAGCGCGCCAGCCGCGCGCGCACGCTTTCCGGTGTGGCTTGCGGCATCAGACGGGCGAGGTGATCGAACGGTGTCGCTTCGGGATCGAGCTCTTCGAGCTGATGCTGCGCGAAATAGCCGGCGCGCATGCGCGGCGCGCGCCAGATGGAGCCGGCCGAGGGCGTCAGCCGTCCCGCCAGCAAACGCGCGAAGGTCGATTTGCCGTTGCCGTTGGAGCCGAGCAACGCGATCCGGTCGTCGGGGTCGAGCCGCAGATCGAGGTGCCGCAGCACCGGCTTGCCCGGCTCGTAGCCGACATCGACGTGATCGAGCGTGATCAGCGGCGGCGCCAGCTCGCGCGGCTCGGGAAAGGTGAAGCGGATCGGCGGCTCGTCCGACGACAGGGCGACCGGCTCGAGCCGCGCCAGCGCTTTCACCCGGCTTTGCGCCTGGCTCGCCTTGCTCGCTTTGGCGCGAAAGCGGTCGATGAAGGCTTGCAGCCTTTTGCGCTCGGCGTCCTGGCGCGCGGCGAGAATTTGCTGCTGCGCCATGGTCTCGCGCCGCACGCGCATGAAGGTTTCATAGCCGCCGCTGTAAAGCGTCAGCTTTTTCTCGCCGAGAAAGAGGATGTGATCGACCACATCGTCGAGAAATTGCCGGTCATGGCTGACCAGCAGCAAGGTCTTGCGATAACGGCGCAGGAACTCGGCAAGCCACAACGAGGCTTCGAGATCGAGATGATTGGTCGGCTCGTCGAGCAGCAGCAGATCGGGCGCGGCAAAAAGCACGGCGGCCAAGGCCACGCGCATGCGCCAGCCGCCCGAGAAGCTCGACATCGGCTGTTGCTGCGCGTCGTGGTCGAAGCCGAGCCCGGCCAGGATCGCGGCGGCGCGCGACGGCGCCGCATGGGCGTCGATCTCGCCGAGCCGCTCGTGAATCTCGGCGGCGCGGAGACCGTCATGCTCGGTCTCGGCCGCTGCCATCAGCGCCGTGCGCTCCTCATCGGCGGCGAGCACGGTGTCGAGCGGGGTGGCGGCACCCCCCGGCGCCTCTTGCGCGACGAAGCCGATGCGCGCGCCTTTGGGCAAGGCGATCTCGCCGCCATCGTCCTGGCGCGCGCCGCGGATGAGATCGAGCAAGGTCGTCTTGCCGGTGCCGTTGCGTCCAACCAGGCCGACTTTCCAACCGTCGGGGATTTGTGCCGAGGCGTCGTCGAGCAAGGTCCGGCCGGCGATGCGATAGGTCAGGCCGGAAATCGTTAACATGACCCGCCTCCTAGCACAGAAGCGGGCGATCGGACAGACGCTGCGGCTTTCCGGTGGATCAGAAAGTCCACTGCAGCCCGAGGTAATAGGAGAATTCGTTGCTGCTGGCGGCGTTTTGCAAGCCGCGCCCGGCGGAAAACAGCAGGTGATAGTGTTCGCTGAAATCGTAGACGCCGCCGAGATTGAATCCGGTGCTCGGCTTGCCGCCGATCGTGTCGGCGGTCTGGTGAAAGATTTCGCCGCCCAAGGCCAGATCGTCCGTCACCTGGCGCTGCAGCAGCCAGCCGAAGAACCAGTAATTCTTGTTGCCGGCGCCGGGATTGTTCCAATAGCCGCCGCCGCCATAGGTCAGCCATTGGCCGATGCTTTTCTGCAGCCAGATCGGAAAGAATTCGCGCGCATGGCCGGCGCCGAGGCCGCGTTGCGCGTTGCCGGTGGGCGCTTCGAGCATCGGAAACATGCCGATCTGCGGCCGCCAGCCATCCTCGTCTTCTTCGACGAAACGGTATTTCACGCCGAGCTCGGTATCGCCATAGCCGAATGTCGTGCCGTTGCCATCCGGCCGATCGAAAGCGAGCGAGGCCGCGACATGCAATTGCAGATCGGGCAGCGCGCCGTAATTGATCTCGGTCGCCGGAAAATTACCGCTCGTATCGCCATGCACATGGGTTGCGGTCGAGAAGCCATAGACTTCCCAATGGCCGTAATCCACCGGCTCGGGATCGTCGGTGCGGAAAGGCGGGCCCGCCAGCGCGTTGGCGATGCTGAGCATCCAGAAAGCCGCGGCCAAACCGAGCGACCGCGCGATCATGCAAAAGCTGCCACGATGCTGGCGCTCGCCGCGCCCAAGACGACAACGAGCCAAGGCGGCACCCGCCAGAACGCTAGCAACAGGAACGCGGCGATACCGAGCGCGAAATCGGCGCGGCTTAGGATCGCGCTGGTCCAGACCGGCGTATAAAGCGCGGCGAGCAGCAGCCCGACTACCGCGGCATTGACGCCTTTCAACGCCGATTGCACGGCGGCGCGGCGGCGTAGCGAATCCCAGAACGGCAGCACGCCGATCAGCAGCAGAAAAGACGGCAGATAGATCGCGGCGAGGCAGATCAGCCCGCCACGCCAAAAGCTCGGTTCGGGCTGCATGATCGCGCCGAGATAAGCGGCGAAGGTGAACAGCGGGCCGGGCACGGCTTGCGCCGCGCCATAGCCGGCGAGGAACGCATCATTGCCGATCCAGCCTGGCGGCACGACCGCCTGCTGCAACAAAGGCAACACGACATGGCCGCCGCCGAAGACCAGAGCGCCGGAGCGATAGAAGCTGTCGATCAGCGCGATCGCGTGATTGCCGCTCACCGCGGCGAGCAGCGGCAAGCCGAACAGCAGCAGCGCAAAGAGCGCGAGCGATACGACGCCGAGATTGCGGCTGATCGCGATTTTGATCGGCGCGATCGACGCTGCCGTCGTGGGCGGGAGAAAGCGCCAGCCGATCGCGCCGCCGGCGAGGATCGCGCCGATTTGTCCGATGGCCGAAGGCACCGCAAGCACCAGCAAAGCGGCGGCGACGGCGAGGCTGGCACGCGGCCGGTCGGGACAGAGATTGCGCGCCATGCCCCAAACCGCTTGCGCCACGACCGCGACGGCGACGATCTTCAACCCGTGCAGCCACGCGGCTTGAGCGATGTCGCCGATCGCGCCGACGCCGTAAGCGAAGGCGATCATGGCGAGCGCCGAAGGTCCGCTGAAGCCGAGCCAGGCGGCGAAAGCGCCCGGCAAGCCCGCGCGCAAAATGCCGATGGTGATGCCGACCTGGCTGCTCGCCGGCCCGGGCAGGAATTGGCACAGCGCGACGATGTCGCCATAGCTCGCTTCGTCGAGCCAGCGCCGGCGCTCGACGAATTCGGCGCGGAAATATCCCAGATGCGCGACCGGCCCGCCGAAGCTCGTCAGCCCGAGCCGCAAAAACGCGCGGAAGACGCCGAGCCAGGAATTGCGCGGCGCCGCAGCCGACAAAAGCGCCGCGTCTTTGACCTCTTCCGACGACATCTGCTTCGCGTCCGCCCTATTCCGATGTAGGAGGTTCGGGCGAGATTAGCGAGGCCAGGGAGGGCGTGCCATGACCGGCGAAGAACGTGACGACAAGTTGATGATCCGCGAGGTCATCGACAATTGGGTGATCTGGCGCGATTCCGGCAATTGGGAGCGCTTCAAGACGGTGTGGCACCAAGGCGCGCGCATGCATGCGACCTGGTTCCAGGGCAGCGCCGCGGATTTCATCGCCCATGCGCGCGAAAGCTGGGGCAGGGGCGGGGTGAGCTGCCATTTTCTCGGCGGCACCGCGATCGAGCTGAAAGGAACGCGCGCCATCGCGCAGACCAAGATGAAGATCGACACGCGCGGCCTGGTCGACGGCGTCAAATGCGACATCGTCGCCACCGGACGGTTCTACGATTTCTTCGAGAAGCGCGACGGTCATTGGGCGATTCTGCTGCGCCAGCCGATCTACGAAAAGGACCGGCTCGATCCGGTCGATCCCGCGGCGCGTCTCGTGCTCGACCAGGACATGCTGTCGGGTTTTCCCGAAGGCTATCGCCATCTCGCCTATATCCAGACCAAGGCCGGCTTCAAGGTGAAGTCCGATATGCCCGGCCTGCGCGGCGCCGAAGTCGAGCGGCTTTACGCCGCGGGCGCCAAATTCCTCGCCGGCGGCAAGGCGGTGTACGAGTAGAAGCGCAGTGTCGGCCTAGGGTCTGTTGAGATTCATCGAGAGTTTATGACGGCAGCGGCGAGATGAATGATGGCGTTGAAGCTCGCGTCGGTTTTGTCGGCACGCATTGCGATACGTTTGAACTCTTTGAGTTTGCAAAAGAAGTTTTCGATGAGATGACGCCATTTATAGAGTTCTGCATCGATGTTCCGAGGTGTGGTGCGCCTGGGGTGTTGGGAGATGACGACCTTGGCGCCGCGCTCATCCAGTTCGGCGATAATGGCGTTGCTGTCGAAAGCCTTATCGGCGATCAATCCATCGAAGGAGAGGCCGTCGATGAGGGGCGGGACGCCGACCGTGTCGAAGCGGTGGCCGGGCATGAGAACGAAGCGTACAAGGTTGCCGAGCGCGTCGGTCAGGGCCAGGATTTTGGTCGTCATGCCGCCTTTGGAGCGGCCTATGGCCTGACTTTGAGTCCCCCTTTTGCGCCCTGGCCGTGGCGGTGGACTTTGACAATGGTGGCGTCGACCATGGCGTATTCCATGTCCGGCTCGTCTGAGCAGGCTTCGAAAAGCCGAATGAAAACATCAGCTTTGACCCAACCACGATATCGTGTGAAGACACTGTTCCAGTTGCCGAAGAAGGCCGGTAGATCGCGCCACGGGCTGCCGGTGCGCACGATCCAAAGAACCGCTTCAACAAACAAGCGGTTGTCACGCCCGCTTCGGCCAGGGTCCGTCGGCTTGCCCAGACAATGTCGTTCCATCTTCGCCCACTGGGCGTCCGTCAGTACAAATCGTTCCATCCAAAGCTTGAATCACATTCAGACCCAAAGTGGAATCCTGAATATCAACAGACCCTAGTGGAAGATGCGGTCGAACACGCCAATACGGAAGCGCTCGGGCATGGCGAGGGTGAGCGTGTCGCCGTGGTATTTGTCCGGCACTTTCGGAATCGGCGAGGCGGCGCGGATCATCGCCACGGCCGCGTTATCGAGCAGAGGATAGCCGGAGCTTTTCTCGATCCAGGCATCGAGCACGGTTCCGTCGCGCGCGAATTTGAATCCGACCGAGGCGACGCCTTCCTGGCGCTGCTTGATCGCGTCGTCCGGATATTTGCGGAAGCGTGCAACCCAGCGCTGCACCTTGTCGAGATAATCGTCGCCCGGCCCTTCGAGCGAGCCATTGCCGGCATCGGCGCGGCCCGCGCCCGCATCGGCGCGCCCGCGCCCGCCGGCGCCGTCCTGCGACGCCGCGTTGCTGGCTTGCGTGCCGGAGGCGGATGCGGCGGCGCTTTGTGACGGGCTTGCCGGCGTTGCTGGAACGGCGGGCGAGGCCGGGTGCGGAATCGGCTGGGCTTGCGCGACGGCTTGCGGCGGATGCGGATGCGGCGGCACCGGTTTGTGCGGCGGCACCGGCTCGAGCGCTTGCGCCGCGGTCGGCGGCGGTTCGGCGCTTGGCATGGGCGGCATGGGTGCCGGCGGCGCCGTTGCCGCCGGTGTCGCGGCGGAAGCGGCACTTTGCGATGGCGATGCTTGGCTCGCCGAAGAAGGCGATGCTTCGCCAGTGCTGTTGATCGCGCCGCCAGATTCGGTGCTGCTGCCGCCGCCCGATGCGCCGGCACGGCCGAGCTCGCCGATCACCGTGACGGGGATGGGCGGCGGCGCGAGACGTTCGGGTACTTCACCCCACAGCCCGATCAGCAGCGCAAGCAAGGCGGCGTGAAACAGGCCGGAGAGCAGCAGCGCGCGGCGGAAACGGTGACGCTCCGCCGAAGGCGCCGGCTTCGCCTCGCGCGGCAGCTCGTCCGTCATGCTCGCCTCGATCGTCATGTCTTCAATCGTCATGCCCTTGTATCCGCAGCCTGGAAGGGAAACACTAAACCCCGGCCGAGCGTTGCGAAAGAGAAACCCATGCCGCGATTTTCCGCCAATATCAGTACGCTATTCACCGAACTTCCGTTTCTCGATCGGCTTGCCGCGGCCAAGACGGCAGGCTTCAAGGCGGTGGAGTTTCAAGCGCCTTACGAATTCGCCGCCGCCGAACTGGCCGAGCGCGCGGCGGCATGCGGATTGCCGGTCGTGCTGTTCAACGCGCCCATGGGCAATGCAGCCGCGGGCGAGCGCGGGCTGGCCGCGCAGCCGGGACGCGAAGCGGAATTTGCCGCCAGCATCGAGATCGCGTTGTCTTATGCGCGCGCGCTCGGCTGCAAACAGATTCACGTATTGGCGGGTTTCGCTGGCGCCGACCGCGCGGCGCAGGAAGCGACCTATATCGCCAATCTGCAAAGCGCCGCCGACCGCGCTGCGGCCTTCGGCGTGACCTTGCTGATCGAGCCGCTCAATGCGCGCGACAATCCTGGCTATTTCCTCACCTCGACCGCGGCGGCTGTTGCCGTGCTCGATCGCGTTGGGCGCGTCAATGTCGGTTTGCAGTTCGACTTCTATCACTGCCAGATTTCGGAAGGCGACCTCGCGCAGCACGCGAGATCGCTGTTCGGCCGCTATCCTCATGTGCAGATCGCGAATGTTCCCGGCCGGCACGAGCCCGATCAGGGCGAGATCAATTTCGCCTTCCTCTTCGATCTGCTCGACGAGCTCGGCTATGACGGCTGGGTCGGCTGCGAGTACCGACCCAAGGCCGGGACGCTGGCCGGGCTCGGCTGGGCGCGGCGTTGGGGCATCGGCGGATAGCGGATAAGAGTTGTCGCGGCCGGCCGCCCTGGCTATCATCCGGCTCGGGAGGCAAAGCCAATGAATCAACGTTTGCGCGGCAAGACAGCCGTCGTCACAGCCGCGGCACAGGGGATCGGGCGGGCCTCTTCGCTCGCCTTCGCCGCCGAAGGCGCCAAGGTGATCGCCACCGACATCAACGCGGCCAAGCTCGAGGAGCTGCGCGGCGCGAGCGGCGGCGCGATTGCGACCAGGCTTCTCGATGTCACCAAGAAAGCCGAGATCGACGCGCTGGCGGGCGAGTTCGGGCCCATCGACGTGCTGTTCAATTGCGCCGGCTTCGTCCATCACGGCACCATCCTCGATTGCAGCGAGGCGGATTGGGCCATCACCATGGATCTCAATTTGCGCAGCATGTATCTGACGATCCGCGCTTTCCTGCCGGGAATGCTGGCGGCCGGCATGGGCGCCTCGATCATCAACATGTCGTCGGCCGTCTCGTCGCTGAAGGCGGCGCCCAACCGCTTCGTCTACGCGACGAGCAAGGCGGGGGTGATCGGGCTGACCAAGGCCGTGGCGATGGATTTCATCGCCAAGCGCATCCGCTGCAACGCGATCTGTGCCGGCACGATCGCGACCCCGTCGCTCGACGACCGCATCGCCGCGCAGGGCGGCACCGAGGAGGCACGGCGCGCCTTCGTCGCGCGCCAGCCGCTCGGCCGTCTCGGCACGCCGGAAGAAATCGCCGCTTTGGCGGTCTATCTCGCGAGCGACGAATTTGCGTTCACCACCGGCGCGGTGCATCTCGCCGATGGCGGTTTGACGCTCTGAGAAACAACTTGAGAAAAAGGATATAGCGTTATGAAACTATTGCGCTATGGACCAGTAGGAAAAGAGCAACCGGGGGTCCTCGACCGCGATGGGAAGCTGCATGCCCTGTCGGGCGTGATCGCCGATCTGACGCCCGAGAACCTGGCGCCGGCCGCGCTCGACCGGCTGCGCAAGCTCGATCCCGCGAGCCTGCCGCTGGTGCCGGGCACGCCGCGTATCGGACCCTGCGTCGCGCAGATCCCGAAGCTCGTTTGCATCGGCCTCAATTATCACGATCACGCGAGGGAAACCGGCAACCCGATCCCGAAAGAGCCGGTGATTTTCATGAAGGCGACCAGCTCGATCAACGGCCCTCATGACGACGTGATCCTGCCCAAGGCCGCGACCAAAGGCGATTGGGAGGTGGAGCTCGGCATCGTCATCGGCACCAAGGCGCAATACGTCGCCGAGCACGACGCGCTGAAACATGTCGCCGGCTATTGCATCGTCAACGACGTGTCCGAACGCGCCTTCCAGATGGAGCGCGGCGGGCAATGGACCAAGGGAAAAAGCTGCGATAGCTTCGCGCCGATCGGGCCTTGGCTGGTCACTTCCGACGAGGTGCCCGACCCGCAGGCGCTCGATCTGCTGTGCGAGGTCAGCGGCCAGACCATGCAGAAGGGCACGACCAAGAACATGATCTTCAACTGCGCTCAGATCGTCAGCTATTTGAGCCATTTCATGACCTTGCTACCGGGCGATGTGATCCCGACCGGCACGCCCGCCGGCGTCGGCCTCGGCATGAAGCCGGCGCGCTTCTTGAAGCCGGGCGACACGATGCGGCTGGCGATTTCCGGCCTTGGCGAGCAACGCCAGCGCGTGGTCGCCTATGGCGTCTAAAGCTGTGGCACCTGAGATCGATTCGCGGTATTCTAAATTCGTAATATTCTGCGCGCAGAGGCAACATGTACGATAACCGCCGGCCGGGATTTTTCCGGAACGATGAGCCTCAGACGGGTCGCCGCGTCGAGGCCAAGGTGAAATGGTTTAATGCGGCGAAGGGTTTCGGTTTCGTGACCATGTCGGATGGCACGCCGGATGCGTTTTTGCCGATGGCGATATTGCGTCGCGCCGGCTACGACGATGTCCGCGAAGGCGCATCCATCACATGCGAAGTCGGGGCAGGGGCCAAGGGGCCGCTGGTTGTCAACGTGCTGAACGTCGACAACAGCACCGCTTCGCCGTCATCGGGCGGCTTTTCCAGCCGGCCGAGCAGCGGCGGCGATCGCGGAGATCGCGGTGGCGGCGGAGGGGGCGGTGCCGGCCGTCCCGGCCAGACCCTCGAAGGCGCGGTGAAATGGTTCGAGCCGGATAAGGGGTACGGCTTCATCTCGCCGGATGGAGGAGGAAAAGACATCTTCGTGCACGTCACGGCGCTGCGGCGCAGCGGCGTACAAACGCTCGGCCCGGGCCAGCGCGTGCGCGTCGATGTCGTCGATGGCCGCAAAGGCCTCGAGGCCGATCGTATTACCCTCATCTGAGCGGAGGTGAGTTCTTGCCGTCGCCGGCTTGCCGCCAGGCCAGCCGGCGATGCGATTTTGCGTCATGACGGCGGTGTTGCGCCGGCTTTCGAGAATGGGTGGCTAGCATGGATCTGCAGGACACGATCAGAACCTATCGCCTGTTTTCGGGCTCCTATGATTATGTCTTCGGACCGGTCTTTCACCCCGGCCGCAAAGATGCGGTGCGCATCGCCAATGCGCAGCCGGGGCAGCGCATTCTCGAAGTCGGTGTCGGCACTGGCCTGTCCTTGCCCTATTTCCGTTCCGATTCCGAAGTCACCGGCATCGACGTCTCCGCCGAGATGCTCGAGAAGGCGCGCCGCCGCGTGGCGCGCCGTCAGCTCAAGAACGTCAAGGCGCTCATCGAGATGGACGCCGAGAAGATGAGCTTTCCCGACAACAGCTTCGACGCGGTGCTGGCGCTTTACGTCGCGTCGGTGGTGCCCAACCCGGCGCGTTTCGCTGCCGAGATGCGTCGCGTCTGCCGGCCCGGCGGCACGATCGTCATCGTCAATCACTTCGCCAGCGACGAAGGCTTCATGCGCGTGGTCGAGAAGCTCTTGGCGCCGCTCGCCGGCTTCATCGGCTTCCATGCCGATTTCTCGCTCGACAATTTCCTGAAGGTTAGCGCGCTCAACGTGCGCGAGATCAAGCCGAGCAATCTCTTCGGCTATTGGCGGCTTCTGCGCTGCGTCAACGAGAAGCCGGCCACCTGATTCTACGGAAACAAGAGAAGCGCTATCCTCACCTCCCCCCTTGAGGGGGAGGTCAGCAATGCGGAAGCATTGCTGGGTGGGGGGCTCGCGCGTGCGGCACGCTCCATCCCCTCGAATACCCCTCTCCCTGTCCCTCTCCCTCAAGGGGAGAGGGAACACAATGTCGCTAGCTGCGCCGAGCAGAAGTCTCGTCGCGCTTCGGCCAAAGCGGTTTCAGCGGGCCGGGTAACTGCTCCCGCATCGTCGCGGCATTGAACGGTTCCGACCGTTCGGCCAAGACCGCGAAAACATCGGCGACGATCGTGTCCGGCGGCGCGTGGTGCGGGGCAAGCCGCGCGACAACAGCTTTCAGGAAATCCTCGGCCGAGGCTAGGGGCGCGGCTTCGCCAACCCGCCAGCCTTCGATGAAGATGCCGCGCGGCAAGGGCGGCAACGCATCGGCGAAGGCCAGAACCTGCGCCGCGCTCATGTGCCGGCGCAGCTCGTGCAGCACGGCGCGGAACATCGCCTGGCTCTGATTGTGAGTTTGCAGCATCGCGCGCTCCTTCAAGGCGGTGAGCCATTCCTGGAACAGCCGCGACGCTTGAAGCACTTCGTAAGGCTGGGTCATGGACGCCCAAGTGCCTTTCAGGGCGCGATGATCTTGCCCGGATTCATGACGCCGTCGGGATCGAGCGCCTGCTTCACGCGCCGCATCAGCTCGATCTCGAGCGGCGATTTGTAATGCGCCAGCTCCTCGACCTTCAGCCGGCCGATGCCGTGCTCGGCACTGATCGAGCCGTTCAAGCCGACCGCGATGTCGTGGACGATGCGGTTGAATTCCTCGCGCCGCTGCAGGAACACTTTGGTGTCGGCCTCGATCGGTTGATGAATGTTGTAATGGATGTTGCCGTCGCCGACATGGCCGAAGGCGTTGGGCCGGATGCCGGGCAGGCGGTTGGCGATCGCCTGATGGGCGGCGTTGATGAAGGCCGCGACCTTGCTCACCGGTACGGCGACATCGTGCTTGATGCTGCCGCCTTCGTGCTTTTGCGCCTCGACCAGCCCTTCGCGAATACGCCACAGGTCGCGCGCCTGGCCGGTGCTCGCGGCGATCACGCCGTCCTTTACGAGCCCGGCTTCCATCACCTCGACGAGAAACCGCTCCATCGTCTCGCGCAAGCCGCTTTGCGCCTCGCTCGACGACATCTCGACCAGCACATACCAGGGAAATTTCTCTTTGAGCGGATCGATCACCCCGGGCACGTGGCGCAGTGCCATGTCGATGCCGAAACGCGACATCAGCTCGAACGCGGTGAGCTGGTCGCCGCTTGCTTGGCGCGCGCGCGAGAACAGCGCCATCGCGTCCTCGACCCTTGTGAGGCCGAGGAAAGCCGTCTCGATGCCTTTGGGCAGCGGGAAAAGCCGCAAGGTCGCCGCGGTGATGATGCCGAGCGTGCCTTCGCCGCCGATGAAAAGCTGCTTCAGATCGTAGCCGGTATTGTCCTTGCGCAAGGCGCGCAAGCCGTTCCACACCCTGCCATCGGGCAGCACTACTTCGAGGCCCAAGACCAGCGCGCGCATATTGCCGTAGCGTAAGACGGCGATGCCGCCGGCATTGGTCGAGATATTGCCGCCGATCTGGCAACTGCCTTCGGCGCCGAGGCTTAGCGGGAACAGCCGGTCGGCGGCTTCGGCGGCTTTCTGCACCTCGGCGAGGATGCAGCCGGCCTCGACCGTGATCGAATAATCGATCGGATCGAGCTCGCGCACGCGGTTCATACGCCCGAGGCTCAACACCACGCCTTTGCCGTCTTCCCATGGCACGGCGCCGCCCGAAAGCCCGGTATTGCCGCCTTGGGGAAAGATCGGCAGACGTGCGTCGGCGCAAATCTTCACAAGGGCCGCGACCTCGGCGGTCGATGCCGGCCGCAGCACGGCGCGCGCCGCACCGTGATAGCTGCCGCGTTCCTCGAGAAGATAAGGCTCCATCGCGGCGGGATCGGCGATAAAGCCTTTCTCGCCGACCACTTTTTTCAAGCGGTCGAGCGCCTCGGCGGGGGTGAGCATGGAATCAGCCATGGGCCTGCATCTAACTCTCGGGCCTTGCGCTCGCAAGCCCTCAGCGTTGCGCCGCCCGGCGCAGCCGGTCGTTGATCGCGCGGCCGAGGCCATGTTCGGGGATCGGCATCACGGCGATGGCAGCGAAGTCCGGCCGGTCGAGCGCGCGCAGCATGGCGAAAAGATTGGCCGCGGCTTCGGTCGCATCGCCTTGGCGGCTGAGCCACAGGGTTTCGGCGGCGCCTTGTGGCGCGTCCGGCCCGAAAGCGAGCAGGGCTTCGCCCGGCGCAACCGCGGTCGCGTTCAGCCGCAAGGGCAGGCTCGGCGCGTAATGGCTTTCCAGCATGCCGGGCGAGCGCGGCGTGTCGCCGCCGCTCGTCGCCACAGCGATCTTTCCGATCGCGCTTTCGAGCTCTTCGAGCGCCACGCCGCCCGGGCGCAGCAGAACCGGGTCCTTGCCGGTGAGATCGAGCACGGTGGATTCGATGCCGAACTCGGCACGGCCCGCCATCGAGCACGGCGGCGATCCGGCCATCGAGCTCGCTCAGCACGTGATCGGCGGTTGTCGGACTGACCCGTCCCGAGCGGTTGGCGCTTGGCGCCGCGATCGGCCGCCCGGTGGCGCGCAGCAGCTCTTGCGCTACGGGATGCGCCGGCACGCGCAGCGCGATCGTGTCGAGTCCCGCGCTCGCCAGCAGCGAGAACTCTCGCTTGCGGCGCGCGCCGCAGCACGAGGCTTAAGGGACCCGGCCAGAAACGCTGCATCAGAAGCGCGGCGCGGCCGTCGACCTGCCCGAACCGGGCCGCATCGTCGGCCTTTAAAAGATGTATAATCAAAGGATTAAAGACCGGTCTTCCCTTGGTACTGTAAATTGCCGCGACCGCCAAATCGTTGGTCGCGTCGCCGCCCAGCCCGTACACCGTCTCGGTCGGAAACGCGACCAGCTCGCCCGCGCGCAGCAAGGCCGCGGCGCGGTCGATTTCGGCGGGAGATAGTCGAACGGTCACGGCAGCAGACTCGCGTTGAAGTTGCGGCGCGAGATATAGTCGTTGCTTAGGCCCCTCGGCAAACGGGGCCGGAGGCCATCATCGCCGCGACCATCATCACCATCGCACAGCAAAAGGGCGGCGCCGGTAAAACCACCCTCGCGGTTCACCTTGCCCTGGCCTGGGCCGCCCAAGGCAAAAGGGTGGCGATCATCGATATCGACCCGCAAGCGAGCCTTTCCAGCTGGTTCGCCCTGCGCAATCGCCAGCAGCAAGATGCCGAGGCCGCGATCGAGGCGATCGCGGTCGCGGGCTGGCGCGTGGCCGGCGAGGTCGCGCGCCAAGCCGCGTCGCATGACGTGGTGCTGATCGACACTCCGCCGCATGCCGAAACCGAAGCGCGCATCGCGGTGCGCGCGGCACAGCTGGTGCTGGTGCCGGTGCAGCCTTCGCCGATGGATTTCTGGGCGACCAAACCGACCCTCGATCTGGCGCGGGCCGAAAAAGTGGCGGCACTTTTGGTGCTCAACCGGGTGCCGGCGCGCGCCAGCCTGACCGGCGCCATGCTCGAGGCGTTTCGCACCCTCGATGCGCCTTTGGCGGAAGGCCAGATCGGCAACCGGGTTGCGCTTGCGGCCGCGCTCAATGAAGGCTTGGGGATTCTCGAATACGATCCCGCGAGCATTGCCGCCGCCGAGATTGCCGCGCTCGCCGAGGAAGTGCTGCGCCGGGTCGGTTAAGTGCGGCCGCGGGCGAGGAATTCGGGATTGAGGAAGCCCGGCTTGGCGTAACGCAGCTTTACGCCGTCGAAGGTCGAAACCCTTCCGCCTGCGGCTTCGAGCACGGCCTGGCCGGCGGCGGTGTCCCATTCCATGGTTTCGCCGAAACGCGGATAAAGATCCGCCGAGCCTTCCGCGATCAGGCAGAACTTGACCGAGCTGCCGGAAATCACCGTGCGCGGCTCGTTCAGCCCGGCAAGAAAGTTCGCAAGCTTCTCGCTGTTGCTGTGCGACCGGCTCTGCGCCACCACCGCGCCCGATGACGGCACGGTGCGCGCGGTAATCGAGATCGGCTTGGCATCGCCTTCCTGGCGGGTTGCGGTGCCCGGCCCAGCGGCGGCATAGGTCACGTTGGTCACCGGCACATGCACGACGCCCAGGACAGGCCGATCGCCTTCGATCAAGCCGATATTGACGGTGAACTCGCCGTTGCGCTTCACGAACTCGCGCGTGCCGTCGAGCGGATCGACCAGAAAGAAACGCGGCGCTGCTTGCGGCGCGCCATGCGCGGCAACCATTTCCTCGGCGATCACCGGAATCTCGGGCGCGGCCTTGGCCAGCGCGGCGAGAATGATGCGTTCGGCCTGCTCGTCGGCTTCGGTGACGGGCGAGGCATCGTCTTTGCGGCGGACGTCGAATGCCGTCTCGTAGATTTCGAGAATGGCGACGGCGGCCTCGCGAGCGGCGTGGCGTGCCACTTCGAGCAAATCGCGCAAGGGCAGAGTCATTCTTGTACGATAGCGGGGCGAAGGAGCAAAAGCCATGTGCGGCCGCTATGTTTTGACCTCTGCGCCCGAAACATTGAAACGACTTTTTAAGTTCATCGAACTGCCAAATTTCGCGCCGCGCTACAACATCGCGCCGACTCAGGAAGCGCCGGTCGTGCGTCAGCGCCGCGATCCGCCGGGCGAGCGCACGCTCCAGGCTTTGCGTTGGGGGCTCATTCCGGCTTGGGCCGAAGATCCGAAAGCCGGTCCGCCTTTGATCAATGCGCGCGCCGAAACCGTGGCGGAGAAGCCCGCCTTTCGCGGCGCGTTCCGCCGCCGCCGCTGTCTCGTGCCGGCCGACGGTTATTATCAATGGCGCGAAGGCGATGCGTCGAAGCAGCCTTATCTGGTGACGCGGCGCGACGGCGCGCCTTTTGCGCTCGCCGGCATTTGGGAGCGTTGGGGGCCGCGCGACGATCCCGCCGCGGCGATCGACAGCTTCACGATCGTGACGACCGCGGCGAATGATTTCTTGGCGCCGTTCCATCACCGTATGCCGGTGGTGTTGGGCGAGGAGAGTTTCGCTGGCTGGCTCGATCCCGATGCCGCGACCGAAAGCGTCGGCGCGCTGCTTGCGCCCGCGCCCAATGCGCTGCTGCGCGCCTATCCGCTCGACCGCGCAGCCAATTCGGCGCGCGCCGACGGACCGGAGCTGCTGGTGCCGGTCGGACCGGAGCTGGCGTGGCAGGGATGAGCGGCGATGACCTATTCAACGCCGTCATGCGCGGAGGCCGGCCATGACGACCAGAGAACTCTCTTGAATGAGCTCAGCCGCCTTTGCGGGCGGCGGCGATGTCGCCGCGCAAGGTATCGAGATCGACCACGCCCGGAATCAGCGTGTTGCCGACGATGATGCCGGGCGTGCCGGTGATGTTGAACGCTTCGGCGAGATCGTAATTCGCTTTGACGATGCGCGCGATCTCGGCGCTGCCGATATCGGCTTTCAGCTTGGCGATGTCGAGCCCGACCGACGCCGCCACTTTCAGCACGACCTCGTCGGTGATGTCGCCCTTGGTCGCCATCATCGCGCGGTGGAATTCGGGATATTTGCCCTGCTGCTTCGCCGCCAAGGCGACCCGCGCCGCATAGACCGACGCTTCGCCGAGGATCGGGAACTCCTTATAGACGATGCGCAGCTTGGGGTCTTCCTGCAGCAGCGCCTCGAAAGTCGGCTCGATCTGCTTGCAATAGGGACAACGGTAATCGAAGAACTCGACGATGGTGGCGTCGCCTTTCGGGTTGCCTTGCACCAGATCGTCGGGGTTCTCGGTCAGCTCTTTCTTTTTCGCGGCGATGACGCGGCCGACTTGCTCGGCCGCCTGCGCGTCGCTCTTTTCCTGCGCCGCCTTCAGCGCGTCGAGCACCACCTCCGGATGGTTCATCAGGTAATCGTGGATCGCTTGATCGACGGCGGATTTCTGCTGCGGCGTCAGCGCGTCGGCGGCCGCGGCGGGTCCGGCGAAGGCGAGGAGGAGTAGCGCCGCGCAGAGCAGCGCGCGCGCGCAAGCAAAGGAATTCCGGCCGCGAGGCATGTCCGGCGTCATGGCTGATTAATTCTGCTTTTGTTGGTTGCGTTTGGCGTCCGCGGCGATGTCTTGCGCGCGTTGGCGCTGCGCGCCCGCGGGCAGCAATTTCTGCGCGCGCTCGGCCTGGCGCCCCGCCTCGCGGTAATTGCCTTGCGACATGTTCTGCTCGGCGAGCGCCAGCGAAGCCATGCCTTCGTCGCCGCCGCGGCCATAGGCGATGGCGAGGAAACGCCACGCCTCGGCATTGTCGCTTTCGACGCGCAAGGCGGCGTTGAGCTCGTCGCGCGCCTTGGGCAACATTTTCGGGTCGTTGGTTTCGAGCTGCACCTGCGCCAGCTCGATATTGAGCAGCGGCTCGTTGGGCTGCAATTGCACGGCCTGTGCATAGGGACCAACCGCCTCGGCGACGCGGCCGTTTTCGAACAGCATCTGGCCTTTCAGCTCCTGGTAATAGGCGTTGGTCGGAAAATCCCGGATCAGCCCGTCGATGAGCGGCAACGCGGTCTTCATATCGGGGATACGGTAATAGGCGATGGCGCGGGCATAGCGCGCCGTCTCGGAATTGTCGCTCGCTTTCCATTGCGCCACGGTGTCGGCGGGGCTCGAGAGAAACGCGCCAAGCTTCGCCTTCATGAGATTGAACATCAGGACCCAATCCGCCGGATCCTTGGTGTCCGAAAGCGGCGAATTGTCGACATGCTCTTTGACGTAATTGACGCGCTCTTCGGTGAGCGGATGGTCGATCAGATAGGGATCCTGGCGCTGCGCGGTGAGGAATTCCTCTTGTTCCAGAATCTGGAAGAATTCGAGCAGCCCGCGCGAGGATTGATGCGCGCGGTCGAGAAAGCGCAAGGCGGCTTGGTCGGCCGAGGCTTCCTGCGTCACCGAATAGCGCAGGAAAGCCTGCTGGCCGACATTGGCACCGGCCAGCACGCCGGCCGGGCCGGCATTGCCATGGCCGGCGACGGTGGCGGCGCCGCCCAACACCATGCCGATGATGCTCTCGATCATGATGTTCTTCATCGCCTCGCTCGAACGCGCCAGATGGCCGCCGGCGATGTGGCCGGTTTCGTGGGCCATCACGCCCACAAGCTGGTTCGGGCTGGCGGCACGCAGGATCGTGCCGCTATTGAGGAAAATATTCTGTCCGCCGGCGACGAAGGAGTTTAGGGTTGGGTCGTTGATGACGTAGACGTGAATCGCGTCCGGGTCGAGCCCGGCGGCTTTCCATACCGGCGTCATGAACACGCGCAACGTGTGCTCGATCTCCGCGTCGCGCAGAAAATTGAGCGAGTCCTGCGCAGCCGCGCGCTGCATCGAAAACAGGCTGACGGCTAGCACCAGGCACAGTGTGCGAAAGACGATGCGCATTAATCTTCGATCCAGCTCCAGAACGCTCCTTACCATCCGCCTATCGGCCGGGTGGCGTCAATCTATCCCTCTTCGCCCGATTCCGCGCCGCCCACGGCCATGACCCTGAAGCTGTCGCGGCGCGGCGGCATTCCGCCTTTCATCGCCATGGACGTGCTGCGCGAGGCGAACCGACGCGCCAGCGGCGGCGGCGGCGTCATCCATCTCGAAGTCGGCCAGCCCTCGACCGGGGCGCCGGAAGGCGTGATCGCGGCGGCGCGCGCGGCTTTGTCGCGCGAGGTCATCGGCTATACCGACGCGTGCGGCTTGCCGGCGTTGCGCGAAGCGATTGCCAAGCATTATCACGATGCCTACGGCGTCGCGCTCGATCCGGCGCGGGTCGTCGTGACAACGGGCTCCTCGGCCGGTTTCATCCTGAGCTTTCTGGCTGCCTTTGATCCCGGCGACCGGGTGGCGCTGGCGGCGCCAGCCTATCCTGCCTATCGCAACACCCTTGCCGCGCTCGATCTCGTGCCGGTCGAGCTCCCGGCCGGTCCGGCGGAACACTATCAGGCGACGCTCGACCTCATCCGCTCGTCTCAAGATGGGGTCGAGGGTCTTATCATTGCAAGCCCTGCCAATCCGACCGGCAGCATGCTGGCGCCGGCCGCGCTCGCCGAGGTCGCGCGTCATTGCGAAGCGTCGGGCATCAGGCTGATCTCCGACGAGATCTATCACGGCCTCACCTACGGCATGACGGCCGCCACCGCCGCGGCGTCGAGCCGCCAGGCGATCATCGTCAACAGCTTTTCCAAATATTATTCCATGACCGGCTGGCGCATCGGCTGGATGATCGTGCCCGAGGAGATGCTGCGCACGATCGAATGTCTCGCGCAGAATCTTTACATCTCCGCGCCGACTCTGTCGCAGCACGCGGCGCTCGCGGCGTTCTCGTGCCGCGACGAGCTCGACGCCAATGTCGCGCGCTATGGCGAAAACCGCGCCTTGCTGCTGGCCGAGCTGCCCAAGGCCGGGTTCGAGCGTTTCGCGCCCGCGGACGGCGCGTTCTACCTCTATGCCGATGTCGCGCATCTCACCAATGATAGCGAGGAATTCTGCCGCCGCATGCTGCACGAGACCGGGGTCGCGTGCACGCCGGGGATCGATTTCGACCGCGCGCGCGGCCATACCACTTTGCGCCTGTGCTTTGCCGGCGCAACCGCCGAGATTGCCGAAGCGGCCAAGCGTCTCGCGCGGTGGCGGCGATAGGGCGAAGCAGCGCCTAACGACGCCGCCACCAGCCGCGGCGCGGATTGTCGACCGGTCCACTGACCTCGTGCGGCGGCGGCACGTTGTAAGCCGCCGGCACGCGCTCGGTTTCGGCAGCTTGCTCCGCGCCGACTGCGGGCGCCGGCGCGGCCTCGACCACGGGCGGCGCCTTGGGTTGCGGCGTGTAGTCGTGCGCCGGAGGTTCCGGCGGCGCGACCTTGGGCGCAGCGGCGACCGGCGGCGCTTCTTCTTGCGGGGCTGGCGCGACATGCTCGGGCGCCGGCTCGGGCGCGAAGCTCAATTCCTCGCCGGAAACGGCCTCGCCTTGCGGCTGATCCGCGAACGCGCTGCCATTGTCGAGGCCATCGCCGCGCCCGCCTTCGCCATGACCGTTTTCGCCATGACCGCGCCGCCGCCGGCGGCCGCCGCGTCTGCCGCGCCGCCGTCTTTTATGGTCACCGGATTCGCCATTGCCGTTATGCGCCTCGCCCGGCGCGAATTCGCCGGCAGGTGCTGCGGCATGCGCAAGCTCCTCGCTCTCTTCGCCCTCGGGCGCGGCACCGAACTCTTCCGCGCGCTCGCCTTCGGCGCCCATCGGCTCATGGGCGGGCGAGGCTGCGCCGCCTTCGCGGCCGCGCTCGCCGCCGCGGCGCCGCCGGCGCCGCCGGCGTCTGCCGTGACCATTGCCCTCGCCATGGGCGCCTTCGCCGGCGGTCTCGCCGCGCTCTTCCCAAGGCTGGGCGGTGCCGGCTTCCGGCGCATGCTCTTCGCCGAAATCTTCCGCATCCGCGTCGAGCGGGAAGCGCGCTTCCGGCGCCGGTCTTTCTTCGCGCGCGCTCTCTTCGTCGATCAGTCCTTCCTCGATCAGCTCGTCCGCAACCGGCTCTTCCTCTTCCTCGACCGGTACGGGCACGGGTTGTAGCACCGGCAAGGCGGCGATCTCGGCCGGGGTCAGCGCGCGCGTGCGATCGAGGCGGAACGCGGGCGGCACCAGGCTGTTGTCTTCGGTGATGGTGACGTGGAAGCCATAGCGCGCCTCGGTGTGCTGCAACGCGCCGCGTTTCTGATTGAGGATGTAAAGCGCGACCGCGGAGGACACGGCGACGCTGATCTCGGCCGAACGGCGCCGCATGCCTTCTTCCTCGATCGCGCGCAGCACATGCAGCGCGGTCGATTCGGTCGAGCGGATATGGCCGGTGCCGTTGCAATGCGGGCAGGGCGCGGTCGAGGCTTCGAGCAGCGACGGGCGCAGACGCTGACGCGACAATTCCATCAGACCGAAGGGGCTGATGCGGCCGAGCTGGATGCGCGCGCGGTCGTGGCGCATCGCGTCCTTCACCCGGCGCTCGACCGCGCCGTTGTTGCGATGCTCTTCCATGTCGATGAAGTCGATGACGATGAGGCCGGCGAGATCGCGCAGGCGAAGCTGGCGCGCGACTTCCTCCGCGGCCTCAAGATTGGTCTTGAGCGCGGTTTCCTCGATATTGCGCTCACGCGTCGAGCGGCCGGAATTGACGTCGATCGCGACCAGCGCCTCGGTCGGGTTGATGACGATGTAACCGCCCGAGCGCAGTTGCACCACGGGCGAGTGGATCGCGTCGAGCTGGCCTTCGACCTGGAAGCGGTGGAACAGCGGCACCGAGGGATCGTTGTAGAATTTCACCCGCTTGGTGTGGCTCGGCATCAGCATGCGCATGAAAGCGCGCGCCGTCTCATAGCCTTCCTTGCCGTCGACCAGGACTTCTTCGATGTCGCGCGAATAAAGATCGCGGATCGAGCGCTTGATGAGATTGCCCTCCTCATAGATGAGGGCGGGCGCGGTCGACCGTAAGGTGAGCTCGCGGATTTCGTCCCACAGGCGCAAAAGATATTCGAAGTCGCGCTTGATCTCGACTTTCGAGCGTTCGCTGCCGGCGGTGCGCACGATCACGCCCATGCCTTCCGGCACTTGCAGCTCGTCCATCAGCTCTTTCAAGCGGCGCCGGTCGGTCATGCTGGTGATCTTGCGCGAGACGCCGCCGCCGCGCGGCGTGTTCGGCATCAGCACGCAATAGCGGCCGGCCAGCGAGATATAGGTCGTGAGCGCCGCGCCTTTGTTGCCGCGCTCTTCCTTGGTCACCTGCACCAGCATGATCTGGCGGCGCTTGATGACCTCTTGGATCTTGTAGTGGCGCAAAGGCCGCGCGCGCCGCCGCGTGGTCTCCTCGATCTCGTCGCCGCCGACGGTCTCGATCGGTCCCGGCCGTTCCGCGACAGCGCCAGGGGCTTCGAGCTCATCGGCAGGCGCGGGACCGGCTTCCGCCGCCGCGCCGATGTCGGCTTCGATGCCGTGGTGGTGCTCGTCCTCGTGGTGATGTTCGTCGTCGTGATGGTGCTCGTCTTCGAGCTGAGGCTCGCCGCTTTGCACCACATCGTCCTCGGCGAAAGCGTCGCCTTGGGCCGCGGCGGGAACGAAGCTCAATTCCGACGGCGGCGACTCGGCGCTGAAATCGAACGCCGTTTGCGGCTCCGCGGCCGGCGTGCCGGCTTCAGGCGATTCGTCGCCGAGCGGAAGATGGTCGTCCGCATCCGGTTGCTCGCTCTCGGGCGCGCGCAGCACGTCGAGCGGCGCGGATTCGGCGAGATGGTCGGGCGGCTCGCCTTGTTCCGCGTTTTCACCGCCGCCTTCGGCGACGGATTCGACGTGGCGGTCTTCGAGCTCGTCCTCGGCCGCTTCGGCAGCGCGGTCGGCTTCGATCGCGGCGCGGCGGTCGGCCACCGGGATACGGTAATAATCGGGATGGATTTCGCCGAAGGCGAGGAAGCCGTGGCGATTGCCGCCATACTCGACAAAGGCGGCCTGGAGCGAAGGCTCCACCCGCGTCACTTTGGCGAGGTAGATGTTACCTTTGATCTGTTTCTTGGTGGAGGTTTCGAAGTCGAATTCTTCGAGACGATGACCACTGAGAACGACGACCCGGGTCTCTTCCGGATGCGCCGCGTCGATGAGCATGCGCTTTGCCATGCAGGGGAACTCCAAGGAGCGCGTCGAAACCCGCGCGAAGAACGGGCGGCGCTGTCCTGAGTGAGGCGAAGCCGAGATTGCCGCGGGGCGATCCGTCGAACGGCGAAGAGATGTGGGCCATGGCGGAACTCTTTAAGTCACGGCGTCCGGGCACAGGGCCGGGATCGGCTTCGGGTTGAATCCAATCCGCGCCATCGGACGGCACCCCGGTCGGGGCGCCACGCGGCGCGGCATTTCGCATTGTTAAAGATACAAGTCATAGGCTCCGTCCACAACCGCCTCGTGCGGTTCCGGCGGCGAAACCGCGAAATCGGGGTCGGAGGCGCCGGCAAGGGCAAGATAGTACTTGGAAACCTGCCTTGAACCGGGCACAAAGCAAGGGCACCTTAAGGCGAGCGACGCACCCAATCCGGGCTCGATCCCCGGCGAATCGCAGCGCGTCCCGCCAGGCCGGCCTGGGTGGCCGAGACGGATCGGATGAAACTCGTTAAGGTACTGTTATTCCTGATAATTCTTGTCGGGCTCGCGGGCGCCGGGGTGGCCGGGCTGGCGGTTTGGTATTTCGGCCGCGACCTGCCGGACTACCAGCAGCTCGCCAATTACCAGCCGCCCATCGTCACCCGGGTCCATGCCGGCGACGGCAGGCTGATGGCGGAATACGCCACCGAAAAGCGCGTCTTCGTGCCGGTCAAGGCGATGCCGCCTTTGGTCATTCACGCCTTTCTCGCCGCCGAGGACAAGAATTTCTACACCCATCCCGGCATCGATCCGTTTTCCATGATCCGCGCCGCGGCGACCGATCTGATGCATGCCGGCAGCGGCAGGCGGCCGGTGGGCGCCTCGACCATCACCCAGCAGGTCGCGAAGAACTTCCTCCTCAACAACGAAGTTTCGATGCAGCGCAAGATCAAGGAAGCGCTGGTCGCGGTGCGGATGGAGCAGGTTCTGAGCAAGGACCGCATCCTCGAGCTTTATCTCAACGAGATTTATTTGGGCGGCGGCGCCTATGGCGTGGCCGCGGCCGCGCTCAATTATTTCAACAAATCGCTCGATGAGCTGCAGCCCGAAGAGGCGGCCTTTCTCGCGGCCTTGCCCAAGGCGCCCAACAATTACAATCCGCAGCGTTATCCCGAAGCGGCCAAGGATCGCCGCGACTGGGTGCTGGACCGCATGGTCGAGGCCGGCTTCATCGACGCGGCGCAAGGCGAGGCCGCGAAGGCGAAGCCGATCGCGCTGCGCCGCCGCGACGAAACCGAAACCGTCAAAGCCGATTACTTCACCGAGGAAGTTCGCCGCGAGCTGTTGCAGCGTTACGGCGAGAAAGGGCTCTACGCCTCGGGGCTTTCGGTGCGCACCAGCCTCGACCCCGCCTTGCAGCGTATCGCCGACAAGGTGCTGCGCGACGCGCTCATCGCCTATGACCGCCGCCACGGCTATCGCGGACCGGTGACGCGTATCGATGTCGCCGGCGATTGGCGCGCGCGCTTGAAAGCCGTGCCGCTGGTGGCGGGCGCCGACGAGGTGGGTTGGCAGCTCGGTGCGGTGTTGGCGACAAATTCGGCCGGCGCCGAGATCGGCCTGGTGAATGGCGAGCGCGGACAGATTCCCTTCGACGAGCTGAAATGGGCGCGCAAGGAATTGCCCGACGCTCATGTCGGCGCGACGCCGACACAAGCCAGCGAGGTCGTCGCGCCGGGCGACGTCGTGCTGGTGCAGCCGCTTGCCGCCGATGCGCGCGCCGCCAAAGGCCCGGCGCTTTACGGGCTGCGCCAAGTCCCCGAAGTGTCGGGCGCCTTCATCGCGATGGACCCGCATACCGGCCGCGTGCTCGCCATGGATGGCGGCTTCAGCTACGAGATCAGCCAGTTCGACCGCGCCACCCAGGCCAAGCGCCAAACCGGCTCGGCGATCAAGCCCATCATCTATATCGACGCGCTCGATCACGGCTTCACGCCCTCGACCATCGTGCTCGACGCGCCCTTCGTGGTCGATCAAGGGCCGGGCCTGCCGAAATGGAACCCCGCCAATTACGAGCGCAAATTCTACGGGCCCGTGCCGTTGATGTTCGGGCTCGCGGAATTGCTCAACCTCGTCACCGCGCGGGTGGGCGCCACGATCGGCCTCGACGCGGTGGCCGATTATGTCGAGCGCTTCGGCATTATCGATCACATGCCGCGCGAATATTCCTTCATCATCGGCGCCGGCGAGACGACGCCGCTGCGGCTCGTTACGGCTTACGCGATGCTGGTGAATGGCGGCAAGCGCATCACGCCGAGCTTCATCGACCGGGTGCAGGACCGCGACGGCGTCAGCATCTTCCGCGCCGACAATCGGATTTGCGACGGCTGCAACAATGTCGCCTGGAGCGGCCAGGCGCCGCCCGATCTGCCCGACAACCGCCAGCAAGTGGTCGATCCCGGCAGCGCCTATCAGATCGTTTCGATGATGGAAGGCGTCATCCAGCGCGGCACCGGACGCAGCGTTGCGGTGGTGGGCAAGCCGCTGGCCGGCAAGACCGGCACCACCAATGACAGCAACGACACCTGGTTCGTGGGCTTCTCGCCCGACCTCGTTGCCGGCGTCTATATCGGCTTCGATCAGCCGCACAGCCTCGGCGCGCGCGAAACCGGTGCGACCGTCGCGGCGCCCGCCTTCCGCGACTTCATGATGGCGGCGCTCGCCGACAAGCCGGCGATCCCATTCCGCATCCCGCCGGGCTTGCGCCTGGTGCGGATCAACCCGACCACCGGCGCGCTCGCCGGGCCGGGCGACAAGACCGCGATCTATATGCCTTACAAGCCCGGCACCGAGCCGACGGCGTCGGGCTCGGGCATGGTGGTGAGCGGCGCGCTGCCGCCGGGTGTCTTGCCCGCCGACGGTTCCGACGGCGCCGACGGCGCGGACGCGCAACCCGCTCCCGCCAGCGGCACGGGCGGGCTATACTAAAACTTCCAGTCGAGTTGGTCGGACAAAGGAAACAGCAGGTCTTCATGCGCGCGGAAATTCAAGCACTCGTCGACGAGATCAGAGACTCGTTGACCTTGCTGAGGAGGCATCTTTGACTGGGACAAGGCAACACGGCGCCTCGCCGAGCTGAACGCGCTCATCGAAGACCCCAAACTCTGGGACGATTCCAGCCGCGCGCAAGATTTGATGCGCGAGCGCACGCGCCTCGATAAAGGCGTCAACGGCTATCTCAAGATCGAACGCGAGGTCAACGACACGCTCGGCTTGGCCGAAATGGCCGAGGCCGAGGGCGATCAGGCGATGCTCGACGAGGCGCAAAAGACGCTCGAGCGGCTGCATGAAGAGGTCAAGGCGCGCGAGCTCGACAGTCTCTTGTCGGGCGAAGCCGACGCCAATGATTGCTATCTCGAAGTCCATGCCGGCTCGGGCGGCACCGAGGCGCAGGATTGGGCCGAGATGCTGTTGCGCATGTATATCCGCTGGGCCGAGCAGCACGGCTACAAGGTCGAATGGCTCGAGGAAAGCGCGGGCGACGGCGCGGGCATCAAATCCGCCACCATCCGCATCCTGGGCGAGAACGCTTATGGCTGGCTCAAGACCGAAAGCGGCGTGCATCGCCTGGTGCGCATCTCGCCTTTCGACGCCAATGCGCGGCGCCATACCAGCTTCGCCTCGGTCTGGGTCTATCCGGTGATCGACGAGAAGATCGAGATCGAGGTGCAGGAGAAATATCTCCGCGTCGACACCTATCGTTCCTCCGGCGCGGGCGGCCAGCACGTCAACAAGACCGACAGCGCCGTGCGCATGACCTATCAGCCGCCGGGCGAAGAGCCCGTGGTGGCGGCGGTGCAAAGCGAGCGCTCGCAGCATCAGAACCGCGCCAAGGCGATGTCGATGCTGAAGGCGCGGCTTTACGAGATCGAGCTGAAGAAGCGCGAAGCCGTGACCGAGGCGATGAACGCCACCAAAAGCGACATCGGCTGGGGCCACCAGATCCGTTCCTACGTGCTGCAGCCCTATCAGATGGTGAAGGATCTGCGCACCGGGGTCGAAAGCAGCCAAAGCGACAAGGTCTTGGACGGCGACATCGACGCCTTCCTGCAAGCCTCGCTCGCCCAGCGCATCAAAGGCGCCGACGCCGCGGCCGACGAGGCAAGAGGGTAGGGCGCGGCTGCTTCTCGCTCTTCTTCATCGTCACTCCCGCGCATGCGGGAGTCCAGGGAGAGTGCGCGGCTGTTGCCCTGGATGCCCGCCTTCGCGGGCATGACGAGTGATATGAGTGAAGAAGGCGCATCCATGACCGACGATCTGCCGTTTCCGCCGCATGCTTTCGAGAAGGACGATCCGACGCCGGATGCGCTGTTCTATGCGCAGCCGCGTTTCGTCACCCATATCGACGATCACGCGATCGCCTCGGTGACGGCGTTCTATCGCGAGATTCTGCCGGCGGGCGGCGCGATTCTCGATTTGATGGGAAGCTGGGTCGCGCATTTGCCGCCTGAGATCGCTTATGCCGAGGTGATCGGCCACGGCATGAGCGAAGAAGAGCTAAAAGCCAATCTGGCCTATACGCGCTGGTTCGTGCAGGACCTCAACGACAACCCGTCGCTGCCTTTGGACGATGCGAGCATCGACGCGGTGACCTTGTGCGTCTCGGTGCAATATCTGCAACAGCCGGTGGCCGTGTTCCGCGAGGTGGCGCGCGTGCTGAAGCCGGGCGGCGTGGTCGCGATCACGTTTTCCAATCGCTGCTTTCCCACCAAAGCGGTGCTGATCTGGCAGGCGCTCGAAATGGGCCAGCACGAACAGCTGGTGACGCTCTATCTCGAACGCGCCGGCTTCGCCACGGTTGAAGCGGCCACGCTCGTGCCACCGGAATCGGAACACGATCCGCTGTGGGCCGTCATCGGGCGGAAGTAGACGCGTGGGTGTTTCAATGCCGGCGGAGAGCGGGATCGCATTAGCTCGAAGCGTTTGATCGCCCCCCACCCTAACCCTCCCCCTCGAGGGGGGAGGGAAGGGAGGGGGTGAATTCGTTCTCGCTTATGAGCTTGTCGAAGGCCGCGCAAATGGCGGTTCAACTTTTTATTTCGACGCCTTCCTACCCCAGCTTCGCGATCTCGCCGGGCGTGGCGACCGTCGCGTCCAAATCCGTCACCAACCCATTGGCAAGCGAATAGACCCAGCCGTGAATCGATAGTGTCTGGCCGCGCGCCCAGGCATCCTGCACGAAGACGTCGGAGGCGACGTTGCGCACTTGGCGGATCACGTTGAGCTCGCATAAACGGTCGAGCCGCGCGCGCTGATCGGCGATGGCGTCGAGCTCGGCGCGGCGCTCATGCGCGATCTCGCGCACCGGATGCAGCCAATGATCGACCAGCCCGCGGCGTTGCCCGTCCACCGCCGCACTGACGCCGCCGCAGCCGTAATGCCCGACCACGATGACATGCTTCACCGCCAAGACATCGACGGCGAATTGCAGCACGGAAAGGTAGTTGGCGTCTTGCGGCGGCGCGAGATTGGCGACGTTGCGATGGACGAACAGCTCGCCGGGATCGAGGCCGACGATCTCGTTGGCCGGCACCCGGCTGTCGGAGCAGCCGATCCAGAGATATTCCGGCGCCTGCTGGCGCGCGAGCCGTTTGAAGAAATCCGCATCGGCCGCAACCATGCGCTCGGCCCAGGCGCGGTTATTGGCTTTCAGATGATCGAGCATGGATGCACCCATAATGCCCGGCGCCGCAAGCGACAAGAGGGCTTCGGCCGCGACAAGCTTTGGTCCGCCGTCGCGCCGGTATAAGCTTGGGCACAACGCGCGGGAAAAAGGGAGGTTGCTGGCTCATGTATACGCTGTCGGTTGCGCTCGAGGTCAATCCCGCCGGTGCAACGCCGATCCTCACCCAGGCCGAGGTTTGGCGTGGCTTGGTGATGAAGGCCGAGAACGGCGCGCTCTTCGTGCCGAGCATGCGCGCCTGCGAGGTCTTGGAGCGCGACGCGCAAGGTTTGCTGCGCGAGATCGTCATCGGCGATGACCGCTTCAAGGAGAAGATCACCTTCACGCCCGAGGTCGAAGCGTTGTTCGAGCGGGTCGGCACGGAAGTGAATGCCGGTTGGATCACCAATGTCATCAGCGAGAGCGCGCACGGGCTGCTGCTCACCTTCACCTTCGCGGTAAATATACCGGGCACGGCGCCGGGCTCGCCGGCCGAGCATGAGCGCGGCCTCGCCTTGCGCGCCTCTTATGTCGGCGCGATCGAAGCGACCTTGAAACGCGTGCGCGAGCTGGTGGCGGAAGGAAGAATTTAGCGCGCCAAGCCGCGCGCGAGAGCCTGATCGTCTGAAGCCCCATCGGCTTGAGACGTGAATCTTGCTCTAGGCTTTCTCCAGGGCCGGCAATTCGCAGGCACCCCATTGGATGTGCAACGGGTCGAAGGCTTTGGTGAGGAACTTCGCCAAATCCTGCCGGCCGAAATATTTGCCCGAGATTTCGCCGCACAGCACCACCGGGCCGCGCAGGATCTTCTCGAAGGAGGCGATTGCCTGGTCGACTTTGCCGGGCGCTGCGATCGCGTCGTCGTTCACCAGTGCGACGTAGAACTCGACCTTCTGATCCGCCACCGTGACGCGGCGGATGCGTAGACCGCGCGCGCCGCGCAGATCGCTGCCGCCGAATTTCGCGTCGGTGATGGTCGCCGATTTGAAATTCGCGCCGCTCAAACGCGCTTCGCCGAGATCGGCGCCGGTCATATCCGCGCCTTTGAAATCCGTCTCGGAGAGCGATGCGCCGCGCAGCGAGGCTTGGCGCAGCGATGCATCCCAGAAGCGGCTGCGATCGAGGTTGCTGCGGCGGCGTTGGCCGGCATGATCGCCGAGGCGGACCTCGTCGAGCCGCGCCCCGCCGAGATCGGCGTTGCTGAGAAAGGCTTGCCGGATCGTAGCGGCGCGCATGTCGCAGCCGCGGAAATCCGCGCGCTCGAGCTGGGATTGCGACAGGTCGATCAGGGTCAACCGCGCATCGGTGAAACGCGCGCCGGTGAGAACGCAATTGATCAGGACCGCGCCGCTCAGCTCGCGTCCCGAGAAATCGGCGCCGGCGAGCTCGATGCCGGCGAGCTGCAGCCTTTTGCCTTCGCTTCCCGCCGAGGCGACCCAGGCCTCGTGCGCGGCGAACAGCTCGGGCAGCGAGGCTTCGAGCGTCTCGCTGCCTTTGGCGCGGTTGAGCGCCCAGGCGGCCGCTTCGCGCGCCGGCTGGTCGAGCACCGCGCCGAGCACGTCGACGCCGTCCATCGCCGCGCCGGTCCATTGGATGCCGGTGAGGACGCTGCCGCGCATCACGCAGCCGGCGAGATTGGCCCAGGACAGGTCGCAATTCTCCAGCACCGCGCCGGTGAGATTGGCGTTGCGCAAATCGATGCGCGCGAGATTGGCGCCGCGCAAAATCGCGTTGGTCAGGTCGGCGCGCATGGCGAAGCCGCCGGCAAGCTTCGCGCGGGTGAGGTCGGCGCCGCTTAGATTGGCGATGACCAGCTCGACCGGCAAAGCGTCGATGTCCATCGGCAGAAGCTCGCCGCGCCGGTCCTGATGCACCAGCAGTCCTTCGCGCAGATCGGCGTCGACCATGATCGCGCCCGAGAAATCGGCGCCGCGTAAGCATGTGCCGCGCAGATCGGCGCGCGTGAGATTGGCGCCGTGCATCTGCGCCGCGCGGAGATCGGCGCCGAAGAGATTGGCGCCGCTGAAATCGGTTCCCTTGGCCAGCACGCGGTGGAGGCAGGAGCCGGTGAGATCGAGGCCGGAAAGATCCATGCCGGAAAGATCGAGACCGGTCAGATCGTGATAGGCGAGATGCGCGCGCGCCGCGCCGCGCAGTCCGCGGCGAAAGCGGGCGTTGGCATCGGCCGCGCTCTTGATGGCAGACTGGCAGACCTTGATCCTTTGCTTGCTCACCGTCACGTTGTGGTCTCCACGCGGCACGAAAGCCGCATCGCGGCGCCCGGTACCGCAGGCACGCTCCATGTTGATACGAACCGGCAGGAAGGAAAAACTAGGAAGGAAAGCGATAATTTCGCGTTAACGCGGCGCTCATCAAGGTTAACGAAATTCGTGTCACGATGTCGCAGCGCAGCGAATCGATGGCGCGCATGGCCGCTATGCGGCTTCCTTCAGCGTGCCGCCATGGTTTCCTCGGTCACGCGCACGATCACCTTGCCGAAATTCTCGGCCTTCAGCATTGCTTGAAAAGCGCGCGGCGCGTTTTCCAAGCCGTCGGTGAATTCTTCGCGGTATTTGATCTTGCCTTCGCGTAGCCATTGCCCGGCATCGCGCTGGAAATCCGGCATGCGCGCGAAATGATCGCTGATGACGAAACCTTTCAAGGTAAGCCGCTTGCCCAAAGTGGCGAGCAGCAAGGCCGGCAGCTTGTCGGGCACGTTTTCGCGCTCGGTGACGTTGTATTCCGACACGGTGCCGCACACCGGCACGCGCGCATGACGGTTCAACAGCGGAAACACCGCGTCGAACACCGCGCCGCCGACATTCTCGAAATAAACATCGACCCCGTTGGGGCAGGCATCTTTCAAGGCGGCGGCGAAATCGGACCGCTTGTAATCGACCGCGGCGTCGAAGCCCAATTCCTTCTGCACGAATTCGCATTTGCGCGCGCCGCCGGCGATGCCGATCACCTTGCAGCCTTTGATCTTGGCGATCTGTCCCGCCATCGAGCCGACCGCGCCCGCGGCGCCCGACGCCACCACGGTCTCGCCTTCCTTCGCCTGGCCGATATCGAGGAGGCCGATATAGGCGGTGAGGCCGGTGATGCCGAGAACATGGAGCGGCGCGGTGATCGAGCCGCGTGCACGGTCGAGTTTCGGCAAGGGTCTGCCGTCGAGCCCTTTGCCGTTCGAGATCATGTAATCGCCCCACGGGCCTTGGGTGACGATGAGGTCGCCCGGCGCGTAATCGGCGATGTTGGATTTCTCCACTTGCGTCACGGTGCGGCCGTTCAAGGGCTTGTCGAGCTCGAGCGCCGGCCAATAGGAGCCGGCATTCATGCGCAGCCGGATGATCGGGTCGAGGCCGAGATAAAGCACGCGCAAGCGCATCTCGCCCGGGCCGGGCTCGGGGATCGGCGTTTCGATCAGCTTGAAGTCGCTGTCCTTGGGCTCGCCTTTGGGCCGCGCCGCAAACAGAATCAGCCGGTTCTTGTCCTTGGCCATGGTCTCGTTTCTCCCCTAATCGCTTTTACTTTAGAGCGAATTCCGGGCCGGTAAAGCAAAAGCCGGTCACATCCCCTCGTAGAAATCTGCGCCGAACCCGGCTGCGTCGCGCGCCGTGCGGTTGAAAGGCGGCTTCAGCGCGCCGCCGTAATAGAGCCGCACCAGGTCGCGATAGGCGGCGATCGGCTCAAGCCCGCGCCGCGCCGCTTCCCATTCGAGCCAGCGCCTGCCTTTTGCGACGTGGCCGATCTCCTCGTCATAGATCACTTGCAGCGCGCTGGCGCTCGCTTCATCGCCATAGCTCCGCATACGCGCGATCATGTCGGGCGTCACGTCGAGGCCGCGCGCTTCGAGCACCAGCGGCACCACGGCCAGCCGCGCTAAGAGCCGATCCAGGAAGTTAGGATTCAGGAGCAATGAGCTGGTCTGGTCAAGCGTCGGAGCATGATGCGGATCATGGCGAGACGCACGAAGGCCGCGGCGGTTCGCGCGTAGCGCTCGAAGTCGCGCGCGAGGCGGCGATTGTGGCTGATCCAGGCGAGGGTTCGTTCGACGATCCAGCGTTTGGGCAAGACGACGAAGCGGTGAAGTTCGTTTCGCTTGACGATCTCCAGCTTCCAGGTGCCGCTCTTGGCCAGAGCGTCGGCGGCTTTCGCGCCCTGGTAGCCGGCATCGGCGAAGATGCGCTCGATGAAGGGGAAGAGGCGGCGCGTGCGTTGATCGAGAACGAGCCGCGCCCCGTCGCGGTCCTGCACGTTGGCTGGATGGACGACGACGTTCAGCAAGAGGCCGAGCGTATCGACGAGAATATGCCGTTTGCGGCCCGTGACCTTCTTGCCCGCATCGAAGCCTTGCGGGTCGAGCGCGGAGCCCCCTTTTGAGCCGCCTTGGCGCTCTGGCTGTCGATGATTGCCGCCGAGGGGCTCGCTTCTCTGCCTTCGCGCTCGCGCGTCGCGACATAGAGTGCGTGATGGATCCGCTCCAGCGTGCCGTCCCACTCCCACAGCATGAAGTAGGCATGCGCCGTGCTCTTGGGCGGCAGATCCTTCGGCAAGGCCTGCCATTGGCAGCCGGTCGAGAGCACGTAGAAGATCGCATTCAAGACTTCGCGCACATTCACTTCGCGCCGCCGGCCGCCGCGCTTGGCCGGCGGGATCGCCGCCTCGACCAGCGCCCACTCGGCATCGCTCAGATCGCTTGGGTAACGCAAGCCGCGCCGATCGGCGGCGCGGCGGTGCTCAGGCTTCCACATCGGGCACCCCTCGGCAAAAATTCGGGTGCCCAACAATGAATCACATCCGATTCATCCGACTCAACAACTTTCTGGATCGGCTCTAAGAGATCATGCGCCGTCGCTTGCGCCGCTTCCCACAGCCCGTCATGCGCCGGCAGATCGCCATAGAAAGCGCCCAGCTCGCCGAGGCGGTGCGCAATCAGCGCGTGATGCGACGCTTCCTCATCGGCGACCGCGACCCAATCGCCGAAAAACGCTTGCGGCAGATCGGGGCAGGCGAAACGCGCGATCAAATCCCAGGCGAGGTCGATCGCGTTCAATTCGATATGCGCGATGGCGTGAAGCAGCGCGATCCGATTGGCGAGCGAGCCGCCACCGCGGCGCCGTTTCACCTCGCGCGGCGCCTTCAGCTCCGGAAGCGCCGGCCGGGCCGGGCGCAGGGGCGGGCGCGTGTCGCCGATCGCGTGCAAGCCGCCATCGCGCCACGACGCGGCAAACCGATGCGACAGCGCGACCTTCTCTTCCGGCGCCGCGGCGTTCAGCACCGCGCAAGCGGCGTCGGTCAGGGAGGTTGGATTCATGCCGTCAGCTTCTCGCGCACGTCACGGCCGGGCTTGGTCTGCTCATCCATGTCTTGGCGTGGACCCCCGGGTCAAGCCCGGGGGTGACGAAATAGAGATGACACCGGGTTTCGCCATGTTCTCTCGCACGTCATGGCCGGGTCAAGCCCGGGGGTGACGGAGAAGAAACCAGAACGCCCGTCACTTGCCGTTGACGGCTTTCAGCACCTCGTCGGCATGGCCGGGCACTTTCACCTTGTGCCAGATCTGCTGGATCTTGCCTTTCTCGTCGATCAGGAAGGTGGCGCGCTCGATGCCCATATATTTGCGCCCATACATGCTCTTCTCGACCCAGACGCCGTATTTTTCCGTAACCTTGCCCTCGGCGTCGGAGGCCAGCGTGAAAGACAGCTCGTATTTCTTTTTGAACTTGTCGTGGCTCGCGACGCTGTCGCGCGACATGCCGATCACCACCGCGTCCATTTTCTTGAAGCGCGGGAGCATGTCGCGAAAGGCGCAAGCCTCGGCGGTGCAGCCCGAGGTGTCGTCCTTCGGATAGAAATAGAGCACGACCTTCTGGCCTTTGAGCTTGGCGAGGCTGACCGATCCGCCGCCATCGGTCGGCAAAGTGAATTCCGGCGCCTTGTCGCCGATCTCGAGACTCATGTTGCTTTGACCTCCGTGATTTTTCTTTGCGCCGCGGCCGGCGAAACGATGATCGCGTCGTAATGCGCCAAGGCTTTGAGCGCGACCGCCTCCATATCCTCTTTGAGCGCGGCGAAGTCAACCGAGCCCGCGCCTGCGGCGAGGATCGCCTTCAAGGCGGGCGAGGCTTTCTCTTCGTCGAAAGGTTCCTCGGCGGTGAGCTTCAACAGGCTTTGCACGTTGCGCCAAAGAGCGAGCGCCGGGATCAAATCCGCCGCCGCCTCGGGGGCGAGCGCGCCGACGCGCGCCAAGGCTTGCAGCGCGCCGGTCGTGTTGACGTCGAGCACCTCGCTATGCTGCGCCGCTTCGCGCAGCTGCAGATATTGCGCGATGAACTCAATGTCGAGCATGCCGCCGCTTCGATGCTTCACGTCCCAGAGATCCAGGTTGCGATGCTCGTCGGCGATGCGCCGGCGCATATCGTCGACTTCGACCACCACCACCTTGGCGTTGCGCTTGCGCGTCAGAATCCACTGGATCTCCGCGCGCACCGCGCCGCCGAGCCGCGCCGGCCCGGCGATCACGCGGGCGCGGGTCAGCGCCATCTGCTCCCAAGTCCAGGCGCTTTCCTGGTGATAGCGGCGGAACGCGGGAAAAGACGAAGCGATCGGCCCCGATGTGCCCGACGGCCGGAGCCGCATATCGACGTCGTAAAGCCCGCCTTCCGAAGTCTGCGCCGTGAGCGCATTGATGAAGCGCTGGCTCAGCCTTGCGTAATAGGCCGGAATCGACAGCGGGCGCGGCCCGTCCGAGGCTTCGACCGTTTCGGGCGCGTCATAGACGAGGATAAGGTCGAGATCCGAGGTCACGGTCATCTCGCGGCTGCCGAGCTTGCCGAGGCCGAGGACCACGAGCTCGCCGCCCGGCACCTTGCCGTGGCTGCGCTCGAACTCGGCGGCGACCAGCGGCAAGAGACAGTCGATGGCGGTTTCGGCGACGTCGGCGAAAGCCGCGCCCGCCTTCTCGCCGTTGAGCCAATGGCGCAGCAGCTGCACGCCGATCTTGAATTTGCGGTCGCCGATCCAGCGTCGCGCGAGGTCGAGCATTTCCTCGTAATGCGACGCTTGGCCGAGCGCCGCGTTGAGCTCGTTGGCAAGCGTTGCGCGCAAAGGCGGTGTCTCGAAGAAGCTTTCGCTGAGCACGGCATCGAGCAGGATCGGACGGCGCGCGATCGCGTCGGCCAGCCGCGTGCCCGCGCCCATGATCTCGGCGATGAGGTTCAGCACGCGCGGATTGTTGTAGAACAGCGAGAAGATGCCGACCCCGGCGGGCAGGCGCGCGAGGAACGAATCGAAGCGCAGGAAGGCCGTGTCGGGATTGGGCGAGGCGCCGAAAGCGGCGAGCAGGCTCGGCACCAGCTCGGTCAAAAGCTCGCGTGCGCGCTGGCTGCGGGTGGCGCGATAGCGCCCGTGATGCCAGGCGCGGATGATCTCCGACACGGTGGAGGGATCGGCGAAGCCCAGCTTGGCCAGGGTCTTCAAGGTTTCGGGATCGTCATCCGTGCCGGTGAAGACGAGATTGCCCGGCCCTGACAGGCTCGGCGCCTCTTCGAAGAGACGCATATAGATATTCTCGACGGTCGCGAGTTGGCTCGTGAGCGCCTGCGCGAACTCCGCCGCGCTCGCGAAGCCCATCAGCAGCGCGACGCGATAGAGCCCGGCCGGGTCGCTCGGCACGCGATGCGTCTGGGCATCGTCGACCATCTGCAGACGGTGCTCGAGCTTTCGCAGAAAGTGATAGGCCTCGCTCAGCGCGTCGCAGATGCCGCGCGTGATGTGTCCGGTTGCGACCAGCGCGTTGAGCGCGTCGAGGGTTCCCGCATGGCGCAGCTCGGGCTGCCTTCCGCCCCAGATCAGCTGCTGCGTCTGCGCGAAGAATTCGATCTCGCGAATCCCGCCGCGGCCGATCTTGACGTCATGTCCCTCGACCGCGATGCGCGCGCCGCCGCGATGCGCGTTGATCTGGCGCTTGATCGAATGGATGTCCTGGATCGCGGCGAAATCGAGATGCTTGCGCCATAGGAACGGTCGCAGCTCGGCGAGAAAGGCGGCGCCGGCCTCGCGGTCGCCCGCGACCGGCCAGGCCTTGATGAGCGCGGCGCGTTCCCAATTCTGCCCGGCGCTTTCGTAATAGCTGAGCGCGGCGCGCAGCGCGACGGCGGGCGGCGTCGCGCCGGGATCGGGCCGGAGGCGCAGATCGGTGCGGAAGACATAGCCTTCGCCGGTGCGCTCGGCCATCATGCGCACCAGCTCGTGGGCGAGATTGTTGAACAGGGCTTGCGCGCTATGGCGGCCGACATAATGCGCACGCTCGGCGTCGAACAGCAGGATGAGATCGATATCGCTCGAATAGTTGAGCTCATGCGCGCCGAGCTTGCCGAGCGCGAGCACGATGAAGCCGCTGGCATCGAGATCGCGCGGGGCGATGTCGCCGGCTTTCACGGCTTCCGCCACCAGATGGCGCACGGCCAAACGCAAGGCCGCCTCGGCGAAGCGGCTCAAGGCGGCGGTGACCTGGAGCAGCGGCCACAGCCCGGCCAGATCGGCGAGGGCGATGATCAGCGCCGCGCGGCGCTTTTCGTGCCTCAGCGCCGCCATCAGGTCCGCGCGCGGCAGCTCGGCCGCCAGTTCGCGGTTGAGCCGGTGCAGGACTTCGGCGAAAGTAAGGTCATGACCTTGCTCGAGCAGCCGCACCAGAAATCCCGGCTCGCGCAGAGAGGACTGGGTCAAGTAAGGGCTGTTGCCGAAGATCGCTTCCAGCAGCCTTCTTCCGGCCGGATCGAGCGCGAGTTCGCGCATCGCGCCGGCCAAAGCGCTATCTTGCGTCTCGTCCGCGGCCTCGCGCCAACGGGCAAGGCCGATCTCGGCGGCATGAGCGTCGGCGGGCGGCGGCAGATTCTGATAGAGGGAGAGGGACGATAACGAGGTCGGCATCGACAAGCGCTCGCAACGGATCAGGCGCAGACTGCGCGTTCATCTTCCCGGGGTCAAGTTCGTGACACATTCGTGCAGGAAATGATGCGGCGGGCGATTCCCGTTCTCATGCGCTTCATCGCCGGTGCCGTGGCGGGCTTCGCCGTCATGGCGGGCTTCGGCTTGTGGTACCTGTCGCGCGGGCCGATCTCGCTCGATTCGGTGGCGCCGCTCGTGGCCGCGGCCTTGTCGCGCGGCAACGGCATTTCGGCCAGCGTCGATCACACCCTGCTGACTCTCGGCGCGCGCGGCCGCATCGTCATCCTGGCGCGCGGCGTCCATCTGCAGCGCGAAGGCAGCGGCACGCTGACTCTCGGCGATGTGTCGCTCGAAATGAGTCCGCGCTCTTTGCTCTTGGGCGGTCTCGCGCCGACCCGGATCGTCGTGGACCGGCCGGAGCTGCGGCTCGAGCGCGATCCCAGCGGCGCCTTTCATCTCGGCGTCGGCGACCTTGCCAGCGACGCGGCCGAGGATTGGGGCCAGAAGCTGGTCGGCGATCTGGTGCACCCGCCCGACGGCAAGGGCACGCTCGGCTATCTCACCGAGCTTTCGGTGCAGGATGCGAGCCTGACCGTCGAGGACCAGGCTTTCGGCATCGCCTGGCATGCGGCCGATGCTAATGCCGTGCTGACCCGCGCCGCCGACCGCACCGGGGGCAGTTTCCAAATCGCGATGGGGCAGGGCACGCAAACCTCGGCGCTGGCCGGCGACTTCACCTATCTGCCGAGCTTCGACCGGCTTGTGGTGCGCTTGGGCTTCAGCGAGCTGCGGCCGGCGCAATGGTCGGATGCGGCACCCGCGCTGGCCGGCCTTGCCGCGGTGGATGTGCCAATCTCGGGCGAGTTTCGCGCCGAGCTCGATCCGGCGCAGCTGAGCCTGCGCGATGCGATCTGGGATTTGCGTTTCGGCAAAGGCGTGGTGAAGCAGGAATTGCTCGCCAATGGCGTGCTTGCCATCGCGGATGGCAGTCTGCAAGGCGGCTATGACGCGGTCGCGGGTCGGATCAACCTCGGCACTTTGGCGCTCGATCTTGCCCCCGGCACGGTGAGCGTTGCCGGCACGATCGACGGGCTCGGCGGCGATTTGCTCGCGGGCGTCCGGCCGAAAGCGATCGATGCGACGCTCGCCTTCGAGGCGCACGGGCTGAAGGTCGACGACTTCCCGCGTCTCTGGCCCGAGCGTGCGAATCCCGATACGAGGCTCTGGGCGACGCAACATCTGCGCGACGGCACGGTCGACGATTTCGCGGCTCGGCTCGGCCTTCATCTCGATTTATCGCCGGGAGCCGCCCTACAAGCGCAGGTGAGCCATTTCGACGGCACGATGAAATTCTCAAATCTCTCGGTCGAATATTTCCGGCCTTTGCCGCCGGTGAAGGCCGTCGACGGCACCGCCACATTCAGCCCCACTGAGATCAATTTCACCGCCACCACCGGCACGCTCGGCAATATCAAGGCGACCGGCGGCACCGCGCGCTTCTACCGGCTCGACACGGACGACCAGTGGGCGCAGATCGCGGTGACGGCGCAAGGCCCGCTCACGGACGCGCTGGCGCTTCTCGACACGCCGCCGCTTTATTACGCGCGCGACATCGGCATCGATCCCAAAACCGCGTCGGGCAGCTTCGACGCGCAGCTCGGTTTTGCATTCCCGCTGAAACGGGAACTGCCCTTCGATCTGGTGCAATACAACGCCACCGCCAATCTTGCGAATGTCGGCGTCGGCGCGATCATGTTTAATCGCGATCTCAGCGACGGGGATTTGAAGCTGAAGCTCGATCACAATGCGGCGCAGGTCGACGGCACGGCCAAGCTCGCCGGCGCGCCGATTACCTTGTCCTGGCGGCAAAGCCTCGCCGCCAACGCCGCGGTGCGTAGCCATTACGACGTCAAGGCGACGCTCGACAACGCGCAACGCGACGCGCTCGGCCTCGACTTTCTTCACGGCGTCGCCGACGGTCCGGTCGCGGTCCAAGCGAGCTACGATCTCAGCGCCAAAAAGAGCGGTCGTGCCGATGTCAGCGTCGATCTCGGTCCGGCGGCGCTCGACATCAAGCAGATCAATTTGAAGAAGCCGGCGGGCGTGCCGGCCATGGCGCATGCGAGTCTCGATCTTGCCGACGACCAGCTGACCGCGATCCGCGATGTCAGCGTCAAAGGCACCGGCATCGACGCGCAAGGGGCGGTGAGCTTCGACGAGAAAGGCGTGAGCAACGTCACCGCCGAGCGGGTTATCGGCGGCGCCAATGATTTCCATGGCGGCATGAGCCGCGGCGCCAATGGCGGCTGGCGCATCGTCGTCGCCGGCAAAAGCTTCGATGCGTCGGGCTTGTTCGATGCGCTCGACAAGCCGCAAGCCGATACGACGCCCTCGCCGCCGCTCGCGATCGAGGTGACGCTCGACCGTCTGGTGCTCGGCGCCGACCGGCAAGCGCGCACGATCGCCGTGACGATGACGAGCGACGGCCCGCATTGGCAGCGCGCCAGCATCGACGCCGCGCTGTCCGATACCACCAAGGCCACCTTGCGTTACGGCGGCGAGATCGGCGAGCGGCAATTCAAGCTCTCGACCGACGATTTCGGCGCGTTGATGAAGCTGCTCGGCGTCTATGGCGACATTCAAGGCGGCAAGGTCGACATGACCGGCCAGGCCGAGGATCGCAACGGGCAACGCGTGCTCGTGACCCAGGCATCCGGCGGCGATTACCGGGTGGTGAACGCGCCGACCTTGGCGCGGCTTTTGTCGGTGGCGTCGTTTTCGGGCATCAGTGCCCTGCTCACCGGGCAAGGCATTCCGTTCAATCGGCTCGAAGGCGAGGTCGATTTCAGCACCGGCAAGATCGTGCTGCAGAACATGCGCGCTTATGGCGGCGCCATCGGCATCAATGCGAGCGGCACGATCGACCGCGCCGCCGGGCAGATGAATGTCAGCGGGACCTTGGTGCCGGCCTATACGCTCAATACGGTGATCGGCAATATTCCGCTGCTCGGCAATCTGCTGATGGGCGGGGAGGGGCAAGGAATCTTCGCCTCGAATTTCCGCCTCTTCGGCCCGATCGACGAGCCGCAAATCTCGGTCAACGCGCTCAGCACCTTGGCGCCGGGCGTGTTGCGCAACCTCTTTCTGTTTTCGCCGCGCGGACCTTGAAGCGCGTATTCATCAATCGAAAGCAACCGGGGTGCCGACAGATCCCGAAGCTTGAAACCGGGTCCCCCACTGTGCCACCGTTGCCGCGGGGGAACAGCTCTCATGATACAGCGATGGCTCATTCTGGCGGCGTTGAGCGTCCTGTTTGGCGTCGTGGCGCAGAATGCCTGGGCGGCGAGCTGCATCGAATCCTGCCAAGACGCGTGCCCGTCCTTTTCCGATCCCTATAACAGCCGAAGCCAATGCACCAATAATTGCGTCTCGCGCTGCAGCAATGGCGGGGACCTGATCGATGCCGCCGCTTTTGGCGCGATCGCCTATAGCGCGGAGACCGGCTCGGTCGGCTGGGCCTACAACAAAGGCAGCCCCGGCGAGGCCGATCAGCTGGCGCTGTCGAATTGCCGGCGATATGCCAAGGACTGCAAGATCGCCCTCCGCTTGAAGCATGAATGCGGCGCCGTCGCGGCGGGCGATAGCGGCACGCCCTATACCGGCACCGGCGGAAGCGAGGACGAAGCCGAGAACGCGGCTATGTCCGCCTGCCGCGCCGGCAAGAGCTGCGCGATCCAGGCCTGGACCTGCTCGCCCTAGAGCAAGATCGTCTCAAGCCGCATCGGCTTGAGCCGATCAGGCTCTACATGATTGAGTGAAAGCAAGATTCACGGGTCAGCATGATTCATGCTGACCCGATCTTGCTCTCGGCGCGCTCTTCGGCGATCAAGCGTTCCATCACGCGGCGAACCTTGATCGCGCCGGTATCGACATTGAAGAGGACGGGGTTTAGCGACGCGAAGTCGGCGTCGCCCATGCGGCGCTGAATTGCCGACAGCATCCAGCCATCCTCTTCGACGATCACCGCGCGCTGCTGCTCGAGGAAATGGCGATCGACCGCCGCGTCGCCGAGCGCGAAATTGCGGCTGCGCAAGGTGAATTCGTGGAGCGTCTTCTCGGTTTCGGGCGTGACGCAATGCGTGACGATAAGGCGCACGCCTTCGTTCCGCGGCCGACCGGCATTCACCGCCGCCAGATCGACCTGCAGGATTCCCGGCGGCGCGAAACGCGTTTCGCGATAGTGATCGGTCAGCGGCCCGAAGGTCCAAACCTTGGCGAAAGTCGGCGAAGGCAGCGCGTCGCGCAACACCCAATTCACTTGCACATGGGTCCCGTCATCGGTCGTGGTCATGGTCGCTTTGGTCTTTTCGCCATAGCCTTCCGAGATCAGGCCTTTATGGAGAAAATCCGCGTGCGACAAATCCATCAGATTGTCGAACATGAGATCCGCGCCATAGGGCAGGGCGAAATAATTGCGCACCGTTCTGAAGCGCGTCTCGTCGCAAAGATAGGCGAGGTCCGGAATCTTGTCGGCGCTGGCGCGCGCCGCATCGCCCATCCAGATCCAGACGAGGCCATGACGCTCGACCACCGGATAGGCCCGCGCCGCCATTTTGGGCGGTACCGTTCCGGGCGGATGCGGATTGAGCACGCATCGTCCCGCGCCGTCGAATTGAAGCCCGTGATATTTGCATTCGATCCGGTCGCCCATCAGCGTCCCCATGCTCAAGGGCGCGAAGCGGTGCGGACAAGAATCCTGAAGGCAGACCGCTTCGCCGTTTTCGCGGCGGAAGAGCACCAGATGCTCGCCGGTGATCTGGCGCGGCAAAAGCGTGCGGCCGATTTCCTCGGGCCATGCCGCGACGTACCAGGCGTTTCTCAAGAACGGCATTGCGACTCCTCCCCGAACGCGCGCGATTGCCTCGAACGCTAATCGGCCCAGCCGCGCCTGTCCACGGCTTCGCGATGCGCCGATCCGGGCTTGGCGAAGCCCGCACGCCTCTGTCATGATCGGGCGGCGCACGTCGTGATCGTTGACGGCGGCTTTGGTATCGGAGGGAGGAGCTTGCCATGGACGCGAATGCCGCGACCATCACCGCGACGCTGATCGAGCAAGTCGGCGCGCTCACGGCGAGCAGCTTGCCGGACGACGTGCTCGAAGTGGCACGGCATTCTTTGCTCGATTGGCTCGCGATCGCGATTGCCGGCGCCAATGAGCCGCTGGTCGAGAAGCTGCGAGAAGAAGCGCGCGAGCAAGGCGGCAATCCGCTTTGCACCGTCATCCTGCATGGCGAGCGCACCTCGCCTTCTTATGCCGCACTCGTCAATGGCGCGGCCGCCGACGCGCTCGATTTCTCGGACGCCAATCTGGCGATGCGCGGCCACACCACACCCGCCGTGGTTGCGACCGCGCTTGCGCTGGGCGAGGCGCGCAACATATCGGGGCGCGAATTCCTGACGGCGATCGTGGCCGGCGTGGAGATGGAATGCCGCGTCGGCGTGCTGGTGAACTTCCCGTTCTTGCGCAAGGGATTTCATCCCACCGGCAATCTCGCGCCCTTCGGCGCAACTGCCGCCGCCGCTTATCTCTTGGGCTTGAACCAGAAGCAATGGGCGCATGCGCTCGGCACCGCCGCGACTCAAGCGGCCGGGCTGCTGGCGTCGGGCGGAACCATGTCCAAGCCGTTTCATTCCGGCAAAGCCGCGACCAACGGTCTTCTTGCCGCCAACCTCGCCAAGCGCGACTGGATCGCGCGCGACAACGCGATCGAGGCGGCCGACGGATTCATCGAAACCCATGCCAGCGGCGCGCATCTCGACGGGCTTCAGGCCGCGCGCGGGCGTTTCTTCATTCTCGATACGATCTTCAAATCGCACGCCGCCTGCCAGCTCACCCACGGCACGATCGAGAACATGCTCGAGTTGAAGCGCGAGCACGGTGTCACCGCTTCGGGGATCGAGCAGATCGAGCTGCAAGTGCCGCGCAATTTCCTGACCGTGTGCAACATTCAGGAACCGGCAACCGGCCTCGAAGCCAAGTTCAGCTTGCGTGCGGTTGCCGCCATGAGCCTGCTCGGCGACGACACGCGCGATATTCACGCCTACAACGCCGAGCGCGTGACGCGCGGCGAGCTCGTGCGGCTGCGCGACCGGATCAGCGTGACGCCGCGCGACGAGTTGAGCGGCGGCGTCGCGGTCGCCAATGTGCTGCTCACCGATGGCAGAAGGTTGAGCGTCACGAATGACTGCTATCGTCCGCTGCACAACCCGCCGCTGCAACGCGAGGTCGTGACGCGTAAATTTCTGTCGCTGGTCCCGCCAGTCCTGGGCCGGGAAAGAGCCGAAGCCTTGCTGCAACAAATTCTCGCGGTCGACCGGCTTGCCTCGATCCGGCAACTCGTGCCATTCGCGATCAAGCAAGGAGGCGCGTCATGAGCCGCATTTTCGGTCCCATTCGCCAGATGGCCTATGTCGTCCGCGACATCGAAAAAGGCATGCGGCACTGGACCGATGTCATGGGGGTGGGGCCGTTCTTCTATCTCGAAAATCACGCGGCACCGCAATCGACCTATCGCGGCCAGCCGTCCAACAGCCGGCTCAGCATCGCCTTTGCGCAATGCGGGCCGATGCAGATCGAGCTGTTGCAGCCGATGAACGACGCGCCGTCTTTGCTCACCGATTTCCTCAAGGCTGGACGCGAGGGGCTGCAGCATGTCGCTTTCTGGACCAATAATTTCGCCGCCGACATCGCGCGCTATGAAGCGCTCGGCTATCAGGTGGTGCAGACCGGCGGCATGAGCGGCCCGAATAATGGCAATGCGTTTTTTGCCGGCGAAGGCTATCCCGCGGTCGCGCATGCCATCGAAATCTCCGATATCGGCGGCACCAAAGGCGCGATGTTCCGGCGGATCGCCGCGGCGGCGGAAGGATGGGACGGGCGCGATCCGATCCGGAAGCTTGCGCCGGGTTGAAGAAGTGTTGCGCCGCCACAAGCTTGCGTCTTCGCGGTAACGTCGCGGCCGCGTCCGGTGCTAGACTTCGGCAAGGTTGGGTAAGAACGAAAACGTCACGAGGGGGAAATGCAGGCACGTCGGGTGTTGTTTACGGCGCGCGGAGAGGTTTCGCTCGAGGCTTTCGAGATCGCGCCGCCCGATGCCGATCAAATCCTGGTCGAGACGCTTTATACCGCGATCAGCCCGGGCACCGAACGCGCGTTTCTTCTCGCCGAGCCCAACACGATCACGCACAAAGCGGGATTTCCGTTTCAGCCCGGCTATTCGAATATCGGCCGAATTGTCGAAATCGGCAACGCGGTCAAGAAATTTCGGCCGGGCGATCTGGTCGCCACCAGGCAGGCGCATGTCAGCCATTTCATGCTGCCGGAAAGCACCGGACCGGGCGAGCTGCCGGAAAAATATCGCGGCCAATTCCGCTCGCCGATCGTGCCCGACGATCCGGCGGTCGGGCTGCATTACATCTGGCCGGTTTCGCCGCATCTCGACGAAGCGACTCTCAAAGCGAGCGCGCCGTTCGGCCTCGTCAGCGTCGGCGTGACCGGCGCGCGTTATGCGCGCATCGACCTGGGCGAATCCGTTCTGGTGATCGGGCTTGGGCCGGTCGGGCTTTACGCGGCGCAAAGCGCCAAGCTCGCCGGCGGCTTTCCGGTGCTCGGCCTCGACCCGGTCGCGTCGCGGCGCGAGCAGGCGCGCGCGCTCGGCATCGACGGCGTCTATGCCAATCCGGTGGAGCTCGAAGCCGGCCATCCCTTGATGGCGGGGAAGGCCCCGACGATCGTCATCGAGGCGACCGGCCGGCCCGATGTGATTCCCTTGGCCTTCCGCTTGTGCCGGCGCAACGGACGCGTCGTGCTGCTCGGATCGACGCGCGGTGCCACCCCGCAAGTGGATTTCTACAACGACGTCCATCGCAAAGGGCTGACGGTCATCGGCGCACATGTGCTGACCCGGCCGGTGCTCGACAATTCCGACGGGCGCTGGAACGCCTGGGACGAAAACGCGCTCGTCTTGCGCTTGATCGAAAGCGGCCGTCTCGATTGCCGTCCTTTGATCGCGCGCGCGTTTGCGGCGGAGCGAGCCGCCGACGCCTATCGCCTGATCCAGGACTTGCCCGAAACCTTGGGCGTGTTGCTGAATTGGAAGAGTTAGCGGCGCGGCGGTAGGGCGTCGCGAATCAACAAGTCTATCTGTGAAGGGGGAACGCGTTCGATGGGCAGCCATAACATCAATCGCTGGTGGGTCGTCTTCGGGAGTTTCGTCGCGCTGATGGCCAATAACGGCGTCATCAGCAATTTCACGTTCGGTGTGTTCTTGAAGCCGATCGCCGACGATCTCGGCTGGGGGCGGGCGACGCTCACCTCGGCCATGTTCCTCGCCGGCGTCATCGCCGCGTTCGTCACGCCCGTCGTCGGCAAGCTGATGGATGTTTTCGGCGTGCAGCGCGTGGCGCTTCCCGGCATCGTGCTCTACGCCGCGACCATCGGCTGCTTTTCCCTGCTGCAGCCGTCGCTGTTCATGCTCTACGGGATTGCCGCCACGGCGGCGTTCATGGGCCATGTCCAAACTCCGATGGGCTACTCGAAAGTCATCTCGACCCGGTTCGAAGACCATCGCGGCATCGCGCTCGGCATTGCCGTGTCGGGCGTGGGCTTGGGCACGGTCGTCGTGCCGCAAATCGCGCAGCATCTGATTCAGGCGGTCGGCTGGCGCTGGGCCTATGTCGGCGTCGGCATCACCGTCTTCGTCTTCGCCTTTCCCATGGTCGCGCTGTTCCTCGGCGAGCCCGGCAAATCGCGCGCCGAGAGAAAAGTCGCCGGCCTTGGCGCCGATGTCATGCCCGGCCCGGCCGTGCTCGATGTCGTCAAAGGCGATCGGCGCTTCTGGCTGCTGCTCGCCATGTTCTTCCTCTCGGCCATCGCCATCAACGGCACGATCACCCACATCGTCGCGCTGCTCACTGATCGCGGCAATTCCCCGCAGCTCGCGACCAGCGTGCTGTCATCGGCGGGCGCCGCCTTGATCGTCGGGCGGCTCATTTCGGGCTATTGCCTCGATCGCATCTTCGGGCCTTACGTCGCCGTCGCGTTCTACATCATGGCGGCTTTGGGCATTGCCTTGATCGCCAGCGGCATTGGCGGCCTCGCCGGGGCGTTCGGCGGAACCGTGCTGTGCGGCATGGGTCTGGGCGCCGAGGGCGATCTGCTGGGTTATTTCGTCGGGCGCTATTTCGGCCTGCGTTCCTTCGGCACGCTCTATGGCTTCATGATCGGCGTGTTCTCCTTGGGCAACGGCGTCGGCCCGTTTCTCATGGGGCTGTCTTTCGACTACACGCATTCCTATGCCACCGCGTCGATCGGCTTTCAGGCGCTGCTGCTCGTCTGCTGCGGCCTGGTTCTGTTCCTCGGCGCTTACAGCTTTCCCGCGCGGCGCGGCGCGCTCGGGACGCGACAAGTGGCCGATGCCGCAAGCTAGGCCGCGCTTTCGCCGCCTGTCGGCCTGCTGGCGAGCGGGCTATAATGCGCCAAACAGAGGGGGCGATGGCGATGGCCGAGGAACAAATCCGCTTCAACGACGGCGCCGCTTACGAGCGGATGATGGGCGATTGGAGCCGGCGCGTGGGCGAGATCTTCCTCGATTGGCTGGCGCCGTCGCCGGGCTTGCGTTGGATCGATATCGGTTGCGGCAACGGCGCTTTCACCGCGCTGCTCGCCGAGCGTTGCGCGCCCGCCGCGATCACCGGCATCGATCCGTCGGAAGCGCAGCTCGCCTTTGCCTGCACCCGTCCCGGCACGGGCGGTGCGGAGTTCCGCCAGGGCAACGCGATGGCATTGCCTTTTGCCGATAACAGCTTCGATGCGGCGAGCATGGCGCTGGTGATCTTCTTCGTTCCCGAGCCGGCCAAAGGTATCGCCGAGATGGCGCGGGTGGTTCGCCCCGGCGGCACGCTCGCGACCTATGCCTGGGATTTGCCGGGCGGCGGGTTTCCGCTGGAGCCGGTTCACGCCGAGCTGCGCGTGATGGGCATTCAGCCCATGCTGCCGCCGAGCCCGGATGCGTCGCGGATCGACGTCATGCGCGATTTGTGGACGGGGGCCGGACTCGAAGCGGTCGAGACGCGCGCGATCACGGTCCAACGCCGCTTCGCCGATTTCGACGAATTCTGGGCGATCAACGTGATGGCGCCGAGCTTTGCCGCCACCATGGCCACGATCACCTCGAGCGACGTCGCTGCGCTTAAGGCGCGGCTGCGCGCGCGTCTGACCCCCGATGCGACGGGCGGCATCACCTCGATGGCGCGCGCCAACGCCGTCAAAGGCCGCCTACCGAACTAACGGCTTCTCGTCGCGCGAAGCGACGACCACCTTGGCCGTCATATAAGGATGGAACGCGCAGATATAGTCGTAAGTCCCCGCCTGATCGAAGACGCGCGTAAACGTGTCGCCCGGCGACAGCGACTTGGGATCGGCCGCGCTGTCCTTGAACTTCACCGCATGGGGCGAGCCGTCATCGTTGCGCCAGGTCACGACCTCGCCGGGATGAACGGTGATCGTGTCCGGATCGAAGGCGAAATTCGCGATCGAGACGGACGCGCCGCCGGCATCGGCGCTTTTGCTGCTGGCCTGGACGACGATTTTGCGCGGCGCCTTGCCGACGCCGATCGTCATGGTCTTGCCGCTGGCGAGATCGACCACGGTCACGTCGTTGGAGCCTTCATCCGTGACATAGGCGGTCTTGCCGTCGCCCGAGACCGTCGCCCAATGCGGCTGTTTGCCGACCGCGATGCTGCGCGCTTCCTTGTTGGTCGCCGGATCGAACAGCATAAGCTGGCCGGGCCCTTGCACGACCACGAGGCCTGACGCCACTTTCTTGAAGCGATTGACGAAATGCGGCGACACGCCGGTCGCAATCTCGGCGACGATCTTGTCGGAGGCGGGATCGAGAACCTGAACAGCTGCGACCCCGGCCTCGGTGAAATAGAACGCCTTGCCGTCATAGCCGAACTCGCCGTCGCGCGGCGTCTTGTCGAGCGGGATCGTGCGCACCAGCTTGCGCGCAACGAGATCGACCACGGCAATGCCGAAATGACCCGGCTCTTGCGCGGTGACATAGGCAAGCTTGCCGTTGGGGCTGATCGAGATCGTGTGCGGCTTCGCCACCGCGACCGAGCCGAGGATCGTCTCACTCGCCGTGTCGAGGAACGCGATCCGGTCCTCGCCATAAACCGCCACCAAGAGCTGCTTGCCGTCATGCGTCAGCGCCACGCCGTTGGGCGACTTGCCGATTTCGACCGTTTTCACGACTTTGTCATTGGCCGTGTCGATGATGTCGAGCGAGGAAGAGCCGTCGCCGGTGACATAGATGGTGCGGCCATCCGCCGACATCGCCATGCCGTGAGGTCCGGCGGCAACCGGAATGGTCGCGATCACGGATCCCGCGGCGACGTCGATCACGCTCACCGTATTGTCGACGAAGTTTCCGACATAGGCCTTGGGGCCCGCATCGGCGATCGCGCCGCCCATGCCGAGCGCCGCGAGGATGAGCGAAGCGCGCAGCAGTGCCGATCGCACGAAGCCGCGCCGTGAACGCCGTGCCGCCGATTGGTCGCGAACCGCCATCGTTCTTCTCCCTCTGAAAAGCCAAAGCCGCCCCATGGAGATTGCGAAACGCGCGGATTTATTCGCGTAGGCGACGAAATATTTTTTGGCAAATATTTTCGGGAATAAAATCGCGCGCTTTTCGATCTTCATGGGATGGGGAATCGTGCGTCTGGAGGCGCGAGGTGCTACACTGCTCGCGTGCAACCGGCCGATGGCTGACATGGGCGATGCGCCGCGACCCGCCATGGCTTCCTTCGAAGCCATGGCTTTGCCGCATTTGGAGGCCGCCTATAATTTGGCGCGGTGGCTCATGCGCAATGACCAAGACGCCGAAGACGTGGTGCAGGAAGCGATGGTTCGCGCGCTGACCTATTTCGACGGATTTCGCAGCACCAACATGCGCGGCTGGCTGCTGCAGATCGTGCGCCATACCGCTTACGCGTCGCTGGGGCTCAATCGCGGCGTCACCTTGGTCTCGATCGACGCGCAAAGCGATCCTGGCAATCGCGAATCCGGGCACATTCCCGATTTGCCCGATCCCGGCGACGATCCCGAACACACATTGATCCGTCAACGCGACCGCGAGCAGCTCGACACGCTGCTCGCGCGGCTGCCGGTCGAGCTGCGCGAGGTCGTCGTGCTGCGCGAGCTGCAAGAGCTTAGCTATAAGGAGATCGCCCAGATCACCGACGCGCCGATCGGCACGGTCATGTCGCGGCTGTGGCGCGGGCGGCGCCTGCTCGAGACCGCCGCCGCGCATACCACGGAGCGTTCGGCATGACCGAATCCTGCGACATGACCTTGCTGGTCCAGGCGGATTTCGACGGCGAGCTCGATCCCGGCCAGGCCGCTTCCCTGGCAGCGCATCGCGAAACCTGTCCGGTTTGCCAGGCGACCTATGCGCAGCTCGGCCGAACCCGCGAAAACCTGCGCGCGGGTTTGACCTATTATCGCCCAAGCCCGGAGCTTCGCCGCGCCGTCAGCGCGCGGCTGGCCGAGATCGCGTCGGGCCCGCCGATCCCTCCGCCGTCGCCGAGCCCGGTGCGCCTTTCGCCTTGGTGGTGGCGCATGGCTGCGAGCTTCGGCCTCGGCGCCGCGCTGGCCGCATCGGTTACGCTGATGGTGCTGCCGCCGCAAGGCGAGCAAAGCCTCGCCGAGCAGGTCGTGGCCGGCCATATTCGCTCGCTTCAGATCGGCAATAATGGCGTCGTCGTCTCGACCGATCGGCACACGGTCAAGCCCTGGTTCGACGGCAAGCTCGATTACGCGCCGCCGGTGAAGGATCTCGCCGATGACGGTTTCCCGCTGATCGGCGGAAGGCTCGATTATCTCGACGGCAGGCCGGTGGCGGCGCTCGACTATGCGCGCGCCAAGCATCCGATCAATCTCTTCGTCTGGCCGGAGCCCGGCGCTGCCGATCGCGAGCCCGGGCTCGTCGTTCGCGACGGCTACAATGTGATCCATTGGCGCCGCAACGGGATGGCGCTCTGGGCGGTTTCCGATGTCGAGAAGGGCGAGCTCGAGAACTTCGTGCGTTTGTGGAACGCAGGTCCATAGCAGCGCCGCGTAGCGCTGCCGCCTAGCCTGGCGCCGCCAAAATTTTTTTTGCCGCGGCGCGAATAAGTCCGGACTTTTTCGAATTTAGAGATGAGGTGCGCCAGCGCCTCACGCCGCGGAGGCGAGTCTTCGCGACGGACGAGGCTGGTGGCATTACCTCTGCGGCCGGCGCCAACCTGGCCGAGGGTTGAATGGCGACGTAATGGCGTAAAGAGAGCAGCGGGCGAGGGCCGTCCATGTCCCTTTCGGGGCGCTTTGCAGACGCAAGGCAGATCTGACGCTCATTCCGAGACGTGCCGGAAGGGGATATGCCAAAATTTAGACCACAGCCACGATTATGTGTGCCTGAATTTTGGCAGCAACCTCGCCGTGGCCATGTCTGTCCGCAATCGCGGATGCGACGTAGTCGGTTGCAGATTCCAATTTCCCCGCGTCTCTGGCCTCGATTTCGTTGCGAAGAAGAGTTCCCTGACAATAGGCGATGGCAGGAAGGCGCGGTGAGGATGCGCGGCTTTGCTCGGCTCTCGTCTCGATAACCACACGGGAGAAACCTGCCTCCTCCAGTTCGCTACGGATCAGGGCCGTACCGTGGTAACCGTGCGGCGTGCGTGCCAAAAAGCGCGGCGGATCGTTCGGAAAAATCTTTGCAAGAGCATTCGTCACGTCATCCGCAAAAACGTTCTCCTCGATGCGATCCCATACGTTGAATAAAAAATGTCCTCCGGGCTTCAGGACTTGCCTTGCTTCGCGGTAGCCAGATGTGCGGTCGGGAAAGAACATCGCGCCGAACTGGCAACAAACGAGATCGAAGGCTGCATTTTCAAACGGCAGTGCCAGAGCATCCGCTTGGCGCCATTTGATCCGAGTGTCGGGAGGTTGTCGCGATGCGGCGTAGTCGACCATCGGCTGGTTGAGGTCGGTTACGATATAGCTTGCGCCCCCGGGCAGTCTTGGCGCCAAGGCGCGGGTGACAACCCCACTGCCCGCGGCGGTTTCCAAAACGGCGCTTGGCGACAAGGACGCTGCGCGTCGTGCAATATCCACGGCGTATGGCTCGAAAATCAACGGCACCATATAGCGGTCGTAGTTTTCCGGAATCGAGCCGGCGAACACCTTGTCAGTTTCCAACATAGCTTATCACCCGTCACCCGTTTGATGGCTCGCAAGACTACCATATGATTGTCCGCTGTGGGTCTTGGTCGTGTAGAAACGCGTTGGAGAGGCGAGGTCGAAGAAGCCGCGGATGCACTCGGTGGCGTCATTTCGCCGTTTCACCAAGCTTCGTCGTAGAGCGCTCCTCTGAGTCTCCGACTGTGTTGCGCTACCAGGTTTACGCCTTCATCGCCGCAATGAGTGGTCCGGAGCCCATTATGTTCATGACGCGCGTGAGGTTATAAGCCAGCACGTGCAGCGCCATTTCGGTTGCCACGCGCGGCATCGTCTTCATCAGGAAGTGCGTGGCACCCATCCGCGCCTTGATCGTCCCGAAGGGGTGCTCGACTGTCTCACGCCGCTGACGCATCTTTTCGGGATGTTCGTCGAGGCGCTGCTGGACCGAATCCAGAAGATGCTCGTGCTCCCATCTCGGTATTCGTCGCTCGCGACCTGTCGTGCACTTGGACCTGAGCGCACACGTCAGACACGCTGTCGTCCAATAGCGACGCATCATCTTGCCGTCTTCCTCAGCCATAAACCGATAGGTCAACCGCTCACCAGCGGGACAGCGATAGGCATCGTCCGCGGCGATGTAGACGAAGTCCTGTTTACCGAACCGGCCATCGGATTTGGCGCCCGAGGTCATCGGCTTCGGCAGCGTGACCGTGATGCCCGCCTCCTCGCACGCCAGGATCTCCATGCTGCTAAAATAGCCTCGATCAGCGACAACCTCCAAGGTGTCCGTCTCCAGCGTGGTTTTTGTTTCGATGGCCATGCGCGCGAGTTGCGACCGGTCGGTGCCGACGTTGGTCACCTCGTGCGCGACAATCAGGTGATGCTTGATATCGACAGCCGTCTGCACGTTGTAACCAACAACGCCGGAACCACGGCCGCTCGTGGCCATGGAGCGAGAGTCGGGATCGGTCAGCGAGATCTGCTGGTCAGAAGCCGCGAGCATCCGCGCTTCGAGTGCCTCCAGCCGCAGCATCTGTTCTTTCAGCGTCTCAATCTTCTCCTTGAGACGGGTCGTCTTGGTCGTGAGTGCGTCCGACGGCTCTTGCCGATCGGCGCTGTCGAGCTGCTGCAAGTAGCGCGCAACGCTTTCTTCGATCTGCGCCCTCCGCCGCTCCATCTTCGCACGCGTAAAATTCTTATCGCGGTTGTTGACCGCCTTGAACTTGCTGCCGTCGATGGCAACGCTGGTCTCGGTGAGCAGACCGAGGCAGCGGCAGAGCGCAACGAAGCGGCCACAGACCTGACGGATGGCAAGGCCATTGTCCTTGCGGAAGTCGGCGATTGTCTTGTGATCGGGCGTCAAGCGGCCCGTCAGCCACATCGCCTCGACGTTGCGCCCGGCCTCGCGCTCGAGCCGCCGACTCGATTGAACCCGGTTGAGATAACCGTAGATGTAGAGCTTCAGGAGAACCGATGGATGATACGAAGGTCGGCCGGTTGCCTCGGGATCGACCCCGCCAAACCCAAGGTCAGCCAGATCGAGCTCGTCGACAAAGACGTCGATCACGCGAACCGGATTGTTCTCGCCGACCCAGTCTTCCAAGCGTTCTGGAAACAGCGTGCTCTGTCCGCGATCTATGCCCTCAACAAAGCGCTTCATCCGATCCCCCGCAAATCGCAGCGGAATCATATCGTGGGAATCGCATCAAGCGGGGTCTTTTCACACAGCCAGGGTCACGGTCGGACGTCGGTGTTGTGGCGACGCAAATCCGCTGAAGGGTTGAAACCGGATTCACCTTCACGCAACGGGTTGCTCGCCCTCGTGGCCAAGAAACAAACATTCTCTCTGCGAGAGAACGTTACAGCCGCCGCACCTGCGCCGGCACGCCCAGCGGACATTCGACCTCGGCGCGGTTCCACTGTCCCGCTTCGGCTGCCGCCGCATAGGTCGTCGCGAGGAAGTCGAGCAGCAAGGCATCCGGATCGACGGCTTCGCGCATCGTGTCGTAAGGCAGGATGAACTCGCCCAAGCTCGGCTCGAAAGCGGCGCCTTGCGTAATCGGGCGGTCGCGGAAGCCCGGCGGTTCGGGATAGGCATAGGAATAGAACGCGGCGCGCGGGAATGAATTGTTGCCGGGCCAGAATCCGGCGCTGCTGACCTCGTGCGAATAGGCTTCGCGCGCGACGACATCGGGAAGTCCGGGCACGCCGCCGGGATGGAGCGGGGCGCGTCGGCCGGAAAAACGCGTGACCGCGAGATCGAAGCTGCCCCAGAAGAAATGCACCGGGCTCGCCTTGCCGAGAAAGCCGCTGCGGAAAAGCTTGAAGACGCGATCGGCCTGGACGAGCACGCGCCAGAAGCGATGCGCCGCCTCGGCGTCGTAGCTGGCATGGGTTCGGTCTTGGGAGAAACGGATCGGGTTCGGGATTTCGTTCGGCATCTCGTTGATCGCCACGGACACGCCGAGGCCGCTCAGCAGATCGATCACGGCGCGATAGAATTCGGCGACGCTTTGCGGCTTCAGCGCCAGCATCCGTTCCTCGCCGCAGCTGGTGCGCGCGATCAGGCGGTGGGCGATGAAATCGAACTCGATCTCGAGAATCTCGTTGCCATAGGGCATGGGCGAGGTGCCAAGTCCGCGCGCCGTCACATAAAGCGGCACCTGCCAGCTATGATTGAGCCAAGGCGTCAGCCGCAAGCGGATCTTGCCGATAATTTGCGTCCAAAGCTGCAAGGTCGCGGCGGTGTCGCGCCACGCGGCGTAACTCAGATCGGGCCAAGGCGCGGCGGCAGAGTCCATGAAACGCCTCCTGTCGGGAATGGCCCGTATCCAGGCCGCAATCAGGCTCGCCAAATTTCCGCGCCGCGCCGCGCCGCACCGGCGCGCCATGTCGCAGGCTGGCGGCAAGAACCGCGCCGGCTCAGCCGTTCAAGAGCGCGCGCACCTTGGGCCAAGCCTCTTCGCCTTTTTCGCGCATCATCGGCGCGATTCCCGGCGGCAAGAATTTCAGCAGCGCCGGCGCGAAGCTCGGCCGCGCCTTGATACGCTCCCACCAGCGTGCGAGATGCGGCCGCGTCTCGGTCCAAAGCCGCGCCAGGTTGAGCATGTCGAGCCGGTTGACATAGGGGATGACGCCCACCTCGGCGAGCGAGAAGCGGTCGCCGGCAAGGAACGGGATCGCTTGAAGCTGCGTCTCGAGATCGGCGAGAAACCGGTCATAGACCCGGAGCGCGGCGGCGGCTTCCGGGTCCTCGATGCCGTTTTCCAGCCGCGCGCGCCGGCGCGCGCGCTCGGCCGGCGGCACGCTGTTGACCCAGCGGTCGATCGCCTCGGGCCCGTTCGCGATGACGGCATGGCGGTGCGAGATCGCATAGGTGACGATCCCGGTCGCGGGATGGACTTCCTCGTCGAGCCGCTTGGTCCAAAGCCGCATGGTCACGCGGTCGAGTGCGCTGGCGGGGCGCAGCGGCGGATCGGGAAACACCTCGTCGAGATATTCGCCGATCAAGGTCGATTTGCGAATCACGTGCCCGTCATGAACCAGGGTCGGCACCACATGCTTGGGGTTGAGCTTCAGATAGTCGGGCGCGAATTGCTCGCCCTTCAGAATGTCGACATAGTGGCCGGTCCAGTCGAGCCCTTTCTCGGCGAAGACGATGCGCGGTTTCGCGGCGCAGACCGACGTGCCGTGATGATAAAGCTCCAGCATCCTTGCGCTCCTCCCGCGGATCGACGCGTTCGTGCCCGCGCGATCAGGCGACCTTGGCGAAGCCGGCCTGCACTTCTTTTTCGAAGGCCAGCAGCTTTTGCACGCTCGGCCGCTGCTGCATGCGCGCGAAATGCGCGCTGCAATTCTTGACCGGCGCCAGGTCGAGACCGAACTGCGTGGCGCGGCGGCAGCACCAGAAGAAATGCGCATCCGCGGCCGTGAAGTGATCGAAGAAGAACTCGCGCCCGGCGAGCATGTCCTCGGCGATCTGGAATTTCTCGAACAGTTGTTTCGCCGCCAGACGCTTCACCGCTTCCTCGGCGCCCGGCAGATCGCAGACCAGGTGCGGCGAATTCATGCGGAAGAGAAAGGGATGGATGCCCGAGGCGCACCACGACGAGATCGAGATCGCGCGCAATTCCTGCATCGGATCGCTCGGCAGGATTTTGGCCGCCGGAAAATTGCGGTGGATCCAGATCTGGATCGCGGGATTTTCCGTGAGCGGTTGGCCGTCGACCACGAGCACCGGCACCTGGTGCTTCGGGTTGAGCTTCAGATAGTCTTGCGTGTGCTGCTGCGCCTTGCGCAGATTGACCGGCCGGACTTCGAAATTCGCGCCCGCCTCGGTCAAGGTGATGTAAGGCGCAAGTGCGCAGGTGATGGGCGCGTAATAAAGCACGATCGACATCGGACATTCCCTCCCTTGACGGCCTGGCTTTGGTCTCGCCGGCCGCCGGAAGCGATTATACCGGAGAGCGGGTTAAGGTCGAGGGCGGAGGGCGAGCGAGGCTCGCGCGGGATGCGCGGCAACGTGGCCGGAGCTAGCGCATCTTAGCTCCGCCCTTGCTCGGCGAGGCGGCGGGTCTTCACCTCCGACATCGCCGGCTCCAGGTTGAACACGCGCTTGGCGTTGCCGCCGAGGATGTTGCGCTTGGCCTGCTCCGAGAGAAACGGCAGATCGTAGATCGTGCTGGGCAGATCCGTGTCCCAATGCGGATAGTCCGAGGAATACATCAGCTGCGTTTCCGCATTGATCATCTTGAAGGTGAGCTCCAGCGCTTCGCGGTTGCTCACCATCTCCATCGGCTGGGTCGAGAAATACATCTCGCGCATATAGTCCGAGGGCTTCTTCTTCAAGAGCGGCACTTCCGAGCTGCGCATCATCCATTCATTGTCGAGGCGCTGCATCAGAAACGGAATCCAGGCGAGGCCACTTTCGATCCAGATGGTTTTGAGCTTGGGGAAGCGCTCGGGCATCCCGTTCACCAGCCAGTTGGTGCAGTGAAGGATGTTCGACCATGAGAATCCCAGCGCATGGCCGGCGATGAAGCGGTTGCAGAGATTGATCGCTTTGTCGCGGCCCCAGGTGAGCCCGGCATGGAACACCAGCGGCAGACCGCGCTCTTCCAGCGCGCGATAGGTTTTGATGAAGCAATTGTCGTAAACCGGCTTGTAATTGGCGGCGATGATGGTGAAGCCGATGACGCCTTTGCGCCCGGCGAAATCCTCGACCATCTTGTAGGTCGCCTTGGGGTCGCTCAGCGGCAGATAGAGCGAGGATTTGATGCGCGGCTCATGCGCCAGCACCGTGTCGCACAGCCAGTGATTGTAAGCGCGCGCCAGCGCCACCTCGACCTCGGGGCGCGGCGTGAAAGGCAGGCCGAGCATCGGCGTCGGGAAAAGGCACACCATGTCGATGCCGATCGCGTCCATCCAGCGCTTGGTCAGCGTGCGGTCGCGCTGCTCGCCCGGCAGCATCTTCTCCGCGCGCCGCCCGTCCTGACGCGTGACGCGCCCGCCCAGCTCTTGATAGGAGCCCGAGGGCGAGGTGATGCCGCCGCCGCCCCAGCCTTGATACTTGGCCTGGGCGCGCATCACCGGGTCTTCGATGTAATCCGAGATCTGCGCGAAATTCATCGTCTCCCAATGATGCCCGTCGACATCGACGATGAGAAAATCCTCGTAGCGCCGCTGCACCGCCTGCTGGCTCGCATGGGCGAGCAAGGTGCGCGTGTCGAACTCTTCGACCGATAGATCGCGAAAACTCACGGTATCCATGCGGCGCCTCCCTTTTCCCCCGCCGCCATTCTAGCGAAGGCCGGCGGCGGCGTCAGTCTTCTTGGGCGAGGCGCTGGAACTGGCGCTTGGCCGCTGCGACCCGGCCGAGATAAACGCTGGCGTCGTGATCGCCGCAACGCGCGCCCGGAGCGAGGTGGAAGCCGCGGCGCACATAATCCGCCGCCGCACCCGCGCCGCACAGATGAATGAGCGCGGCGAGCTCCTGCTTCTCGCGCGGCGTGGCGGCGCTATGGCGAGGCTCGATCAGGCTCGCCACTTTGCGGTCGAGCGATGCCGCCGTCAGCTCGACCGCGTCGCTCGGGAAGACGCGCGCGTAAAGCCCGTTGAACCAGCAAGCATCCAGATCGTGCCACGCGCCTTCGGCCACGACGCGGTGATCGTGGATGCAGTAATGCCGCGCTTCGGCGAAAGTCGGATCGGTCATCTGATACATGCCGACCGCGCTCGACGCCGGCTGATAGAGCGCCAGCGGGTTCCATGAAAAGCGCCAACGCCAATAGGTGCGCGCCACCGGATCGCCCGCGCTTTCGACTTGCGCCAAGGCCGCGAGCAGCTCGGGCGAAATCGTCGCGGTGGAATAGCGCCGGAACAGCGCGCCATAGGCATGCCAGGTTTCAGCCGGCGGCTTGGTGAGCGCGCCGCTCACGGGAAAGAACAGCTCGGTCGGCTTGCGGATGACGTGATAGGCGAGGTTGACCGTCGCCCAGAGCGCGATGAGCACCGCGAGGCCGACGGCGACTTGCACCCAGGGCTGGGCGCGTCGCAGAAAGAGCCACGCCTTGCGGCTTCCGTTGCGAACCGCGCGCAGCCAGGCGGACCGGCGGCCGCGCCGGCGCGGTCGTCTGCGAGGTGCGGCAAAGGCGCGCGCATAAGCCATGGCGGCGATGTTAGCAGGGGATCCCGGCCTGCGTCTAAGACCCATTCGCAAGCCCATCGCACGCCGCGAAACCGAAGCTTAAGGGCTCGGATCGTAAAATAGGGGACAATGCGGCGAGACTTTCAACGATCGAGGAGAGCGGGCCATGTCGCTCCAGGATGAAATCAAGAAGGCGATCGGCGCGCACGGCATGTGGAAGAGCCGGCTGCTGACCGCGATCGAAACCGGCAAATCGGAGTTCGCGCCCGATCAGATCCGCCACGACAATCAATGCGATTTCGGGCGCTGGCTTTACGGCGCGGCGCTTGCCGCATCGGCCAAGCAGGCGCCGGAATACGAAGCCTGTCGGCGGCTTCACGCCGAGTTCCATCAGGAAGCCGCGAAAGTCCTCGGGCTCGCGCTCGCCGGGCACAAGGACAAGGCGCTGAGCGCCATGAGCAATACCGGCTCCTTCGCCGATATCTCGGGCCATCTCACCGGCGCCATGTTCAAATGGAGCAAAGCCGGCAACGCCTGAGCCCGGCGCGCCGCCCGATCGCGCCGCCGCCGAAACCGTCATTAATCCGGCCGTCATCAATCCGACATCAGCGCGGGATAACGTCGCGCGGCATGAGCGATGCGCGTGAGCTCCGCCGCAAAGCCGCGCTTTATCGCCGCGCGGCCAGCGTCAAAACCGAAGGGGGCGGGCTGGCCGATCGTCGCCTGATCGAGCTGGCCGACACGCTCGAACGCGAAGCCGACGCGCTCGACCGGCTGAGCCCGCCGCAAAAGCCGCGGCGTTAGGTCTTCTCGTCGTCTTCCGCCGCGATCAGGCGTTGCAGCCGCTCGCGCAACACGTCGCGCGGATCGCGCCCGTCGATCAGCGTCGCTTCGGGCGAAGGCCGCGCGTTTTTCGCATAAAGCCCGAGATGCTTGGCGAGCGAATCGAGCGCGCGCTGTTTGTTGAAGAGCTTCACCTTGAGCTTGGTTTTGCCGCCGCCGGTTTCGACCACCACTTCCGCCACCGCCGCGCGATCCTCGGGCGCGAGTTCCTGCCCGGGTTTGATTCTCATCCCGTCAGGTCCCCACTCGGCGATCCGGCCGAGATCGGCAAAGCCAAGCCGCGCCAGCTCGGCGAGCACGCGATCGGCGTCGATCTTCATGCGTTGCGCGCGTGCCGCATTGGCCTCGTCGATCGCGGCCACGACCAACGGATTGTGCAGCAGCTTGTCGGCGGTCGCATAGGCCGAGCGCGCTGAATAGCCGGCGCGGCGCGCGGCTTCGGCGCCTTTGCCGAGGATCAGGTAATGCTCGATGAAGCGCTCTTGCCGCGGGTTGAGGAACGAGCCGATGCGCGTGGCTTGCTCGGCGCCATAGGTCGAGAAGGCGAGCGGAATTCCGGCTTCGATCAGCGCCGCCTGGATTTCGGGCTTGCGCAACAGGCGCGACGCCATCGCGGCCGCGCAACCCTCGCCATAGCCGGCGGCGAGCGCCGCCTGCTTGCCGTTTTTGAGGCGCGCATGGTCCTCGACGAAGCGCATTTGCCGCGGCGTCATGGGAAGACTTTCGGGGGGATGGGGTGGTCTCGCGCTTTACGCGCGTCGGGATTCACCCCCTCCCGCGCTTCGCTGCGCGAAGCTTTTTCCCCTTGATGCCGCCGAACATGCCACTGGCATGTTCGGGCCAAGCGTCCGGGGGACGCTTGGCAGGCATCAAGCCTCGAGGGGGAGGGTCAGGGAGGGGGGGGCAGGCAGATGGCGTGTCACGAAAAAGCCCGCACCCCATTTTCCTCCCCCCTTGAGGGGGAGGACAGCCGACCGCCTGGCAGTCGGCAGGTGGGGGGGGGTGTCGTAGATGCCTAGCGTGGCTATCTCACGATGCGCTCTTTATATCAGTTCGATCGCACTCAGTCAAGAACAAAAGAGGAACACCGGCCCGCGCCGCGCTCTCCTTATATCTAGGCCGTATATCTAGGCCGTCACGGCCCAGGCGCGCTGAGTGGCCGGGCGGGCGGCCACCGAATCGTGCCAGCGGCTGAGATTCGGGTAATCGCTGAGGCCGATGCCGCCGGTCTTGCCGTGGATATGCACGTCCGGATAGGAGGCGATATCCGCGATCGAGAAATCCCCGGCCATGAAGGCGCTGTCGGCGAGGTGCTTCTCGAACACGCCGAAGCAATCGCGCACCTGCTCGGCGTAATGGCGCTTGGCTTGCGGCACGTCTTCGGGAAAGCGCTGGGTGAAAAGCCCGTATTGCTGCGCGAGCGGCGTGAACGTGGCCGAGCCGTAAAAGAGCCACTGATCGACCTTGGCGCGCGCGACGGGCGCCGACGGATAAAGCGCGAAGCCGGCTTTCTCGGCGAGGTATTTGAGGATCGCGCCGCTTTCGCACAGCGAAATGCGCGCGCCGCCCGGCCCGTCATCATCGACCAGCGCCGGGATTTTGTGGCCCGGGCTGATCTTCAGATAGGGCGCGCCGAACTGCTCCTTCTTGGTGAGATCGACCGGCACCTTGCGATGCGGCAGGCCGGTCTCCTCGATCGCCTGCAGCGCCTTGCGGCCATTATCGGTGAGCCAGAAATAAAGCTCGATCATGTGTCCTCCCTTGTTTTATGCGGCAACGTTATTTGTCGCCTGTTTATACCGCGAGCCAATGCGGTTTTCGATCCTCCCCCCTTGAGGGGGAGGTCAGCGACGCATTCGCGTCGCTGGGTGGGGGGAAGCTGCCCCACAACCCTTGACACGGTCATTTATTGTACATACATAAATTCGGGTGAAGCTCGCTTTCGATCCGGCGAAAGACGCGGCCAACCGCGCCAAGCACGGCGTCTCGCTGGCCGAGGCGGTGCGGCTCGACTGGGATAGCACCTTGGCCAAGCTCGATCGCCGGGCCGATTACGGCGAGCCGCGTCAGATCGGCTATGGGCCGATCGGACGGCGCCTTTACTGCGTCGTGTTCGTCGATCGCGGCGACACGCGCCGGATCCTCAGCCTGCGCAAGGCCAACAATCGAGAGATCGATCGCTATGAAGCGGAAATTGGTAAGACCGACGAAAACTGAGGAAGCCGCCATCAATGCTGGCATTTCGGCCGATCGCGATACTTATGAATTGAGCGAAGCCGAGTTCCGGCAGTTGCGCCCGGTACGCGGCCGCCCGCGTTCGCCTTCGCCGAAGCAGCGCATCAGCATTAGGCTGTCGCCCGACGTGCTGGCGAAATTCAAATCCGCCGGTCGCGGATGGCAAACGCGAATCGAGCTTGCCCTGCGCGATTGGCTCAAGACGCATCGGGTGAGGTGAATTTTACCCTGACCCCAATTCCCATATTTCTGCCTCATAAGCAAGGTCGTCCTGGGAAAGTCCCTTCGCATGCCGCACCCGGCGCAAATTGGTTGCAAAAACTCCTCGCAGGTCCATGCGGGGAGCCGATCACCTTGTTCAGAATATACACCTCGATATACTGAACAAAATGAGCTGCCCAAGAACAATATCTGACTGAAGGCCATGGCTTATCCCGCGATTGACGATCACTGTGGTCGCCACTTCCGCTTTCGTCAGTTCTTCGAGGCAAGCGAAACCTGGGAGCAGAGCTCGGCAGAACGCCCCTTCGCGAACATGCCACTTCAACTGGCAACCTACGATGCGATCCGGACACTCTGCCGTAAGGTGCTAGACCCCTTGTATGAGTACGCAAGCGTGCTCAATGGATTTTCCGGAGTTAAGCTGACCTATGCGTTCGCTTCGTCCGAATTGGTCAAGCGGGTGCGCGATCGGCTCGAATTCCCGAACGTTACCCCCACTGGCGACCAGCACGCTGGGTGCGAATTCAATCAAAATGGTGGAGCCGTCTGCGACCGCTTCGGGCAAGCGGTCGATTTGATTTTTCCTGGGATCTGTTCGGCTCGAGTGGCAGGTTGGGCTTGCAGAAACACTCCGTTCGACCGGCTCTATTTCTATAATGCGGCGCGGCCTTTTCACATCAGCGCCGGCCCCGACAACACGGGCCAGATTTTTTTGATGTGCCCACGGAAATCTAAACCGGCCTTGCTTTATCCGCGGCGGATCAAACCAAGCTACTTTGACGAGCTTTGCCGATTGGTGGCGGACGCGTAATAAAAAAATCGTTGCGCTTCGGCAGCGATATCGCCATCCTTCATTCATTCCAATAGCCGCAAGGACGCGACAGTAGCTTGGCCTAGCCAAGCCGCGCTCCCTCACGCGGCTGGCCGGGCCGGCCCGTAAGGAGCCACCTTGGCCCGCGTTCCTCACTGTATTTCTAGCGTTGACGAGTCCCACTGCTCGGCGACCTCCGCCCCCCTTCCGCCTGAAACAGAAGCGAAACTGATTGCATTGGCGGCGCTGCTTGAGCTCGCCCGCTTGCTCGCCCGTTCCGCTGCTCGGGAGAGCCATCCTTCTGAAACCTGCGCCAATTCTGCCAGTACGACAAAAGGAGCTCCCTATGCCTTTTTCAAATAGCCACACCACACCGCTCGCGTCTGTCCGAGAAGTCGCAAACTATCTGCAGGTGGCCGAAGTCACCGTTCGACGTCACGTCAGCAAAGGACTTCTGCCAGCAAGCAAGATTGGCGGTCAGGTCCGAATCAAATGGAAGGATGTAGACGCTCTAGGGTCGAACTCAATTGCTCCGAATTCACGTCAGCGGTTGGGCCGCTGATCAAAGATTTAGCTAGGTTGTACTTTCTCTTAATTCCTGGTGTTGGCCCTAGTCAGGCGCAGGAAAAAAGGGACAATAAATGCCATGCGGCTAGGACGAAGAATGCAGCACGGAGCGTTCGAGCGCCAGGGTTACTCTCGCGATCCCGAAGTGCCCGGTGCGAACTACGTCTCGATTTGTCTGCACGAGGCACGTGGCGGTCCACGGCGTAGGTCGAGAAATCTGCCAGCATAAATCGGGCAGCGAAATTTGGGGCACCGACCATAACGCACGACGGAATCATCCAGGTAATGCCCCTTACACCACCCTAATCAACGCGTGCCGCTTCCGCCCAGCCGACAGTTTGATCACGCCGTCGCTGTTGAGATCGCCGAGGCCGAGCACCAGCTTCTCGTCGCTGACGGTTTTGTCGTTCACCTTGGCGCCGCCGCCGCGGATGAGTCTTCGCGCTTCGCCGAGGCTCGCGGCCAAGCCGGCGCGGTGGAAATAGTCGATCGCGGCGCGGCCGGGCTCGAGCTCGGCGCGCGCCACCTCGGTCACCGGCAAATCCTCGCCGATGCCGCCTTCGGCGAAAACCTGGCGCGCGGTCTCGGCGGCGGCTTGGGCCGCGGCTTCGCCATGGCAGAGGCGGGTCGCCTCGTTCGCCAGCACGATCTTGGCGTCGTTGATTGCGCTGCCTTGCAATCGTTCGAGGCGCGCGATCTCGCTGAGCGGCAGCTCGGTGAAGAGCTTGAGGAACCGCGCGACATCGGCATCCTCGGTGTTGCGCCAGAATTGCCAATAATCGTAAGCGCTCAAATGCTCTTCGTTGAGCCACACCGCGCCTTGCGCGGTCTTGCCCATCTTCGCGCCCGAGGCGGTGGTGATCAGCGGCGAGGTGAGGCCGTACAGAGCGCGCTCGTCAACGCGGCGGCCAAGCTCGACGCCCGAGACGATGTTGCCCCATTGGTCGGAGCCGCCCATCTGCACGATGCAATCATGGCGCCGCGCCAGCTCCAAAAAGTCGTAAGCCTGGAGCACCATGTAGTTGAATTCGAGGAAGCTCAAAGGCTGCTCGCGCTCGAGCCGCAGCTTCACGCTGTCGAAGTTCAACATGCGGTTGACCGAGAAATGCCGGCCGACATCGCGCAGGAACGGGATATAGGCGAGCTGGTCGAGCCAGAGCGCGTTGTTGGTCATCACCGCGCCGCTCGGGCCCTCGCCGAACACCAGGAAGCGGTCGAAGATCTTGCGGATGCCCGCCATGTTGGCGTCGATCTCGGCGTCGGAAAGGAGCTTCCGCGCTTCGTCCTTGCCCGACGGGTCGCCGACCTTGGTGGTGCCGCCGCCCATCAGCACGATCGGCTTGTTGCCGGTCTTCTGCCACAGCCGCAGCAGCATGATCTGCAGCAGGCTTCCGACATGGAGGCTGCCCGCAGTACAATCGAAACCAATATAGGCTGTAATCGGCCCGGCGCTAAGGCGCTGATCGAGCGCGTCGCGGTCGGTGCATTGATGGATGAAGCCGCGCTCTTCGGCTTCGGCCAGGAAAGACGATCGGGCGGAACACATGCACTTGTCGTTTAGCACAGCGGGTGAGGGGTCACAAATTCCGTCGCGCCGCTACCCCCCTCCTGCAAGCGGCCTTCGCCCGCTTGCTTCCTCCCCCTCAAGGGGGGAGGAAAGATATGAACGGCCGCTAAGCTGCGTCCCCTCTCCCCTTGAGGGAGAGGAATTTAACGTGCTTATTTTCACCTCCCCCCTTGAGGGGGAGGTCAGCAATGCGCAAGCATTGCTGGGAGGGGGGATGGAGGTATCGCCATGGCTTCTCCGCTGGCGCGGCGCTTGCGCGCGACGCCGACCGATGCCGAGCTGCGCCTGTGGTCGCTTCTGCGGCGCGGAGAGCTCGGCGGCTTCCGCTTTCGGCGCCAGCACCCGATGGGGCGCTATGTCGTCGATTTCTTCTGCGCCGAAGCGAAGCTCATTATCGAAATCGATGGCGGCCAGCATGACGGCGAAGATACCGCGCGCCAGAACTGGCTCGAAGCGCGCGGCTATCGCGTCGTGCGCTTTTGGAACAACGAGGTGCTCGGCAATACCGATGGCGTGCTGGAGAGGATTCTCGAGGCGTTGCGGGCGTAACCCCCCTCCTGCAAGCGGCTTTCAGCCGCTTGCTTCCTCCCCCTCAAGGGGGGAGGAAATTCCTTTGTTCACCTCCCCCCTTGAGGGGGAGGTCAGCAACGCGACTGCGTTGCTGGGAGGGGGGAACCCATGACCGCGCCATTGCGCGTGATCGGGCTGATGAGCGGCACGTCGCTCGACGGCATCGACGCCGCCTTCATCGAAACCGATGGCGAGACCTATGTCACCGCCGGGCCGTGGCTGACCTTGCCCTATGACCGCGATCTGCGCGATGCGTTGCGCGCGGTGCTGGGCGGGCAGGGCGCGACCGGCGAGGTCGAGCGGCGTTTGACCGAAGCCCATGCCGCGGCGGTGGCGCAACTCGTGGAGCGGCACGGTCTCGCCGCGGTCGATCTCATCGGCTTTCACGGCCACACGATCCTTCATCTGCCGCGCCAAGGAAAAACCTGGCAGCTCGGCGATGCCGCGTTGCTCGCGGCTCTGACCGGCACCGACGTGGTCGCGGATTTCCGCTCGGCCGATGTCGCCGCCGGCGGCGAAGGCGCGCCTTTCGTGCCGCTTTATCACGCCGCGCTCGCGAGCGCGTTAGAGCGGCCGCTGGCGATCCTCAATATCGGCGGCGTCGCCAACGTCACCTGGATCGGTGCCGGCGAGAACGAGATTCTCGCTTTCGACACCGGCCCGGGCAACGCGCTGCTCGACGATTGGATGCTGAGCGAAACCGGCGACAGCTGCGACCGCGACGGCGCGCTCGCCGCCACCGGCACGGTCGATCAAACCTTGCTGCAGCGTTTCCTGGCGCATCCTTATTTCCGCCGCACGCCGCCCAAATCGCTCGACCGCGACGAGTTCGCGGGATTTCGTCCGGCGGGGCTTTCGCCCGCCGATGGCGCGGCGACGCTGAGCGCCATGACGGTGGAAGCCGTCGCCGCTGCGGCAAAATATTTTCCCGCGCCGGCGCGGCGTTGGCTCGTCACCGGCGGCGGGCGCCACAATGCGACCATCATGGCGATGCTCGCACGGCGCTTAGGCGCACCGCTGGCGCCGGTCGAGGCGGTGGGCTGGGAAGGCGATGCGCTCGAAGCGCAAGCCTTTGCGTACCTTGCCGTGCGCTCCCTCAAAGGCTTGCCGTTAAGCATACCGGGCACGACCGGCGTCGCCGCACCCGTCACCGGCGGGCGGTTGTTCAGGCGCGGCGCCTGAGCGCCCGCACTTAGAGCGTTTCAAGGCTTGACTGAATCGAAAGGGATTCCGTTCGGTCTCGGTTTGTGATTCAAGATGCTGGCTGGATTGGAGGCCAGCATCCGATGACCCGAGCTTTGTCGATGGATCTTCGTGAGCGGGCGGTTGCGGCGGTTTTGGCTGGAGAGACCTGCCGGTCTGTTGCGGTACGGTTCAGTGTTGCCGTCTCGTCGATTGTGAAGTGGTCGCAGCGGTATCGTAAGACCGGCTCGGTTGCGCCGGGCAAGATGGGCGGGCATCGCAAGCGGGTGCTGGAGCCGCATCGGGCGTTCATTCTGGAGCGGATCGCTCAGACGCCGCACCTGACGCTGCACCGGCTGAAGGACGAGCTGGCGGCACGCGGCGTGAGCGTCTCGCACAATACGATATGGATGTTCGTTCGGCGCGAAGGGCTGCGGTTCAAAAAAAACCCTGTTCGCCCTTGAGCAGGCCCGCGCCGACGTCGCGCGCCGGCGTCAGCGCTGGCGATCCTGGCAGGCTGGGCTCGACCCGCAGCGGCTGGTCTTCATCGACGAGACCTGGATCAAGACCAACATGGCACCGCTACGCGGATGGGGGCCGAAGGGCAAGCGCCTGCGCAGCTTCGCCCCGCACGCTCACTGGCGCACGCTGACCTTCCTCGGCGCGCTGCGCTGCGACCGGCTCACAGCGCCTTGTGTCTTCGACGGACCGATCAACGGCGAATGCTTCCGCGCCTATGTCGAGCAGCAGCTCGTGCCGGTGCTCAAGCCCGGCGACATCGTCGTCATGGACAATCTCGGCTCCCACAAAGCGGCGGCCGTCCGACGGATGATCCGGGCCGCCGGCGCCAGGCTCTGGTACCTGCCGCCCTACTCTCCCGATCTCAATCCGATCGAGCAGACCTTCGCCAAGATCAAGCACTGGATGCGCCTCGCCCAGAGGCGAACCATCGAGGACACTTGGCGCCACATCGGACACCTCGTCCCGACAATCCAGCCTGCCGAATGCGCCAACTACTTCGCAAACGCAGGATACGCTTCCGCCAAAATATGAAACGCTCTAAACGAAGTCACGGCATAACACCCCCTCCCGCGCTTCGCTGCGCGAAGCTTTTCCCTCCCCCCTCGAGGGGGAGGGTTAGGGTGGGGGGCACGGCGCTCAGGGTCAGCCGCTTTCCTTCGCGGCATTAACGATATCGCCTCATCCCGAGCAGGCCGCGCAGCTTCCGTGTCGAAGGACGCACCATGCCTGTCCCATCGCCAACGCTCTTAGGACTTAACGCCACCTTCACGCTTCGGTCTTAGCCTTCGGCCCAATTGGCCGGAGTTTTCCCGCTGTGGGGTCCAACACAACCGTCATGGGGCCCGGTTCGGCCGTGCGCCCCGGCAGCGTTTTCGAGCTGCACCCCGAAAAGGCGCTCGACGAGCTGCGCTCGCCGCACGCGCCGGCTTTCGACGCGAGCTGCGCCGATCGTCCCGGCGACAGCTTTTTCGCGCTGGTTTCCGATCCGGCGCTGCCGCCGCGTTACGAGCTGATCGAAAAGCTTGCCTCGATGCAGCTCGGCAATCTGCTGACGCCGGTTGCCTGGGGCCCGGTCACGTTGGGCCTGGCGAATTTTCCGCCGAACAGCTACGCCACCTTGTTCGAGCGCCCGCGCGGCGCGCGGGTGATGAACCTGGCCGGCGAGCCGTTCACGCCGTTCAGCGGCGACGAGATTCTGCGCCGCATCCTGCCGCCTCTGGTCGGGACCTTGCGCGCGTTCCACGACACGCGCATCACGCATCGCGCCATCCGCCCGGCGAACATGTTCTTTCGCGGGATCGAAAAGCAGCTCGTCTTCGGCGATGCGGTGAGCTCGCCGCCGGGCTCGGCGCAGCCGGCGGTGTTCGAGACCGTCGAAGGCGCCATGGCCTTGCCGCATTGCCGCGGCGCCGGCACGCCCTCGGACGATCTCTACGCGCTCGGCGTCAGCATCGTGGTCCTGCTGCTGGGGCGCGATCCGACCTCGGGCACCGATCCGCGCGAGCTGCTGCACACCAAGATCGAGCGCGGTTCCTTCACCCTGCTGGTCGGCAATTCGCGCTTGCCGCCCGAGCTGATCGAAATCATTCGCGGCCTGCTGGCTGACGAAGAACGCGAGCGTTGGACCATCGAAGACGTCGAGAACTGGCTACTCGGACGGCGCCTCAAGCCGCGCCAGCAAAATCCATCGGGCATCATCGCGACAAGGCCGTTCGAAGTCGGCGGCCGCGGCTATTACACGGCGCGCGGCGTGGCTTACGCCTTCGCCGCCGATCCGAGCGGGGCGGGCCGCTCCATCCGCTCGGGCGATTTCGACATCTGGCTGCAGCGCAGCCTTGCCGACCAGAAGCGCTCGGTGGCCGTCGCCGCTGTGCGCGCCGACATCGTCGAGGGCAAAGGCAGCATCGCCCAGGATCTGCGCCTCGCGGCGCGCACCTGCATCGCGCTCGATCCAGCGGCGCCGATCCGCTACGGCGATTTCGCCGCCGCGGTCGACAGCTTCGGCTATGCGCTGGCGGCGGCGTTCAACGGCAAGGGCTCGCTCCAGACCATCGGCGAGGTGCTGACGGCGCGGCTGCCGCAAGCCTGGCTCTCGGCGCAGAACGGGCTGCGCCCCGAGCTGCTGGCGATGAGCGTCGCCAAGCCTTTCGACACCTTGCGGCGCCTCGCCGAGGATCCGCGCCCCGGCTCCGGCCTCGAACGCTTGCTCTACGAGCTCAATCCGCGCCTCCATTGTCTCTCGCCGGTGCTGGGCGACGATTACATCGTCAACACCGACGCCATGCTCGAGGCGCTGGAGCGCGCGGCCGCGCGCGGCGCGCTGGGCGACACTTTGATCGACCGTCATGCCGCCGCCTTCATCGCCAGCCAGGAACGCCAGATCGGCCGCGAAGGCTTCGATCTCTTGGGCGGCACGGTGCGCCAACGCACGCTCGGCGCGCTCTACATTCTCGCCCATCTCCAAACCACGCACGGGCCGGCGACGGTGCCGGCGCTGGGCAAGATGATCGCGGCCCAGGCAGCTTCCTTGGTCGACATGTTCCACAGCCGGCGGCGCCGCGCGCGGCTTGCGAGCGAGATCGCCAAGCTCGCCGGCAGAGGCTCGCTCAGCGAGCTTTACTGGCTGCTCAACGGCTCGAACGAGCACGCCCATGATCTTCAGGATTTCGCCGCCGCCCAGCGCGAGCACGCGGCGCTGATCACGGCGCTGGCCAATCTGCGCCGCGGCGATCATACGCGGCCGGCCGCCGCGCTCGATCTCGGCGGCCGCGCCGGTTTCATCGTGGCGGGCTGGTGCGCCGTGGCGGCATCGCTCATGGCCGTTCTCCGGATCTGGTAGCTATGGCAGCGCGCGCGATCGCAAGACGGAAAGGCAATCTGCCGAAAGGCAAGATGCGACGCATGCGGCCCAAGCGGGCGCGGCCGAACAAGGGCAGCACCTTGGCGCTGATCGTGCTGGCGCTGATGGTGGTGACCGCCTTGCCGCTCTGCGTCGTGCTGTGCGCGGGGCTGGCGCCGACCATCGCCGCCGGCGTCGCCGACCGCAATCCCAAGCGCTACCTGCTCAAGACCGTCGGCGTGCTCAACCTCGCCGGCATGGTGATGCCGCTGGGGATCTTCCTGCAGGCGGGGATCACCGCCAACGCCGCCGCGCTGGTGCTGTTCGATCCCTATAAGTGGCTGTGGATGTATGGCGCCGCGGCTTTGGGCTGGCTGTGCTATCTCGCGGCGCCGCCGCTCGCCCGCAGCTTCATGGAAGCGCGCGCCGCCCGCCTCGATCGCGAGCTGGAACGCCGCGCCGAAGCGCTGGTCGAGGAATGGGGCGAGGAAGTCACCGCGCGCGGGCCCGAAGGCGGCGCCGCGGGGCCTGCCGCGTAATCAGCCGGACAGGAGCTGCTTCTCGAGCGCCTGGGCCTTGATCGCCTTTTGCAGCTTCTCGAAGGCGCGGACTTCGATCTGGCGCACGCGCTCGCGGGAAATACCATATTTGGCCGAGAGGTCTTCGAGCGTGGTCGGCACCTCTTTGAGGCGCCGCTCGGCGATGATGTCGCGCTCGCGCTCGTTGAGATGCGCCAGCGCGTTCTGCAGCAGGTCGCGGCGCAGGCCGAGCTGCTGGCGGTCGGACAGGGTGGTTTCCTGGCTCGCCGTGTCGTCGACCAGCCAATCCTGCCATTCGCCTTCGCCGTCGATCCGCACGGGCGCGTTGAGCGAGTGGTCGGGGCTCATCAGCCGGCGGTTCATGTTGACGACCTCGACCTCGGCGACGTCGAGCTCCTTGGCGATCTTGGCGACGTGCTCGGGGGTCAGGTCGCCTTCCTCGATCGCCTGGATCTGGCCCTTCAAGCGGCGCAAATTGAAGAACAGCTTCTTCTGCGCCGCGGTCGTGCCGATCTTCACCAAGGACCAGGAATGCAGGATGTATTCCTGGATCGAGGCGCGGATCCACCACATCGCATAGGTCGCCAGGCGGAAGCCGCGGTCCGGGTCGAAGCGCTTCACCGCCTGCATCATGCCGACATTGCCCTCCGAAATCAGCTCGGAGAGCGGCAGCCCGTAGCCGCGATAACCCATCGCGATCTTCGCGACCAGCCGCAAATGGCTCGTCACCAGGCGATGCGCCGCTTCGGGGTCGTCATGCTCGCGCCAGCGCTTGGCGAGCATGTATTCCTCGTTGGCGTCCAGCATCGGGAACCTGCGGATCTCCTGGAGATAACGCGCAAGCGAGCCCTCCGATCCGATGCTAGGCAGGGCTGGGGTGTTGGCCATCGGCAAAATGTTATCCCAAAGCCGATGACCTGTCTAACTCACGCCGTTTCCAAGGATTTTATCAGCTCGGCGAGATCGCTCGGCGGCGGCGAGGCGAATTCGAGATACTGTCCGGTCGCGGGATGATGGAATCCGATCAGCCGTGCATGGAGCGCCTGGCGCGGGAAGGCGCGCGCCTGCGCCGGCAGCCCGCCCGTGCGGGCGCGGCCATAAACTTGGTCGCCGATGAGCGCGTGACCCTTGGCGGCGAGATGGACGCGGATCTGGTGCGTGCGTCCGGTGGCGAGCCGGCATTCGATCAGCGCGGCCGCCGTGCCGAAAGCGCGCAGGACGCGATAATGCGTGATGGCGTTCTTGCCGCCTTGTGCGACCACCGCCATCTTCTTGCGATTGGTCCTGCTGCGTCCGATGCGTGCCTCGATTTCTCCCGCGCTGGGGCTCGGCACGCCGCGCACGACGGCAAGATAGGCCCGGGTGAGGCTATGCGCGGCAAAGGCGGCCGCCAGCTTTTGATGCGCGCGTTCGGTCTTCGCCACGACGATGAGGCCGCTTGTGTTCTTGTCGAGGCGATGGACGATGCCAGGACGCTTGACGCCGCCGATGCCGGAGAGCGTATCGCCGCAATGCGCGAGAAGCGCGTTGACCAAGGTACGGTCGGGATTGCCGGGCGCGGGATGCACGACCAGCCCCGCCGGCTTGTCGAGCACGATCACTTCGTCATCTTCGAACACGATCGCAAGCTCCATCGCCTGTGGCTCGGGATGATCGATGCTCGGCGCTGGTACATCGACGAGGAAACACTGGCCCGGTTTGACCCTCATGGAGGGGTCCGTTATCGTCGTTTCGCCCAAGCTCACCTGACCGCTTTCGACCAGCCGCTTCAAACGCGTGCGCGACAACGAGGCCAGACGGGCTGCAAGGAGCCGATCGAGCCGCTCGCCTGCCTCGCCGTCTCCTACTGTGACGCTTTCCCTGCTCATCCCCTTAAAGTGGACCCCCGCATGCGCGCTCTCAAGATCCTCGTCGTCGTCATGGGAGGGTTGCTCGTTGCCGGCACGGCTGTTCTCGTCATCGCGGTCGCCAACCGCGTTAATCATCCGGCAACCCTATCCGCATCCGCCGCTGGCGCGGCCAACCTCGTCGATTTGCCGCCGGGCGCCCGAATCAGCGGCAGCGAGGCCAGCGGCGACCGGCTCATCGTGCATCTCGCCTTGGCCGATGGCGGCGAAGCCTTCGTGCTCTTCAACCTGACGACGGGCGCGCGTGTCGCCTCCATCACCTTGCGGCCGACGCCAAGCGCGCCTTAGCCGCGGCATCGCGTCGCGGCGTTGGAGCCCCTGTGTCGAATGATCGCAGGAGAGCCCATTTTTAAGGGGTTTCTTGCACGCGCCATCGATCGCTGTTCGCCCCTGGCGCGGGCGAGCCTCACCGCGAGAAGGCGACAAGCGTGCCTGGCGAGCTCTCCGCGCGCAGTGTCGAAATGACACGCGGCGCAAAAAAATTTGCGCTCGCGCGCGATTTTTTCTTGCATCGCAGGAATTTGCGATTATTTATCGCGTCGCGACGCACTCGCACGTGCCTATGGCCCATCGTGGTTATGCAACGACGTAACGCGTCCTTTTTGGCAGAGCCGGTCATCGTGGGCCGGTCCCGAGAGGGAGCTCGATATGGTTGCTATCCAACGCAGGGCCGCAGCGCCCTGGTCTGACGCCACCCCGAGGCAAATCAGGGAAGCTCGCGGCACCGGTGGCCGCGGTATCTCCGAAGCCAGCAGTCAAATTTAAACCATTCTCCGGTAGGAAGGGCGTTTGCGCCCCGAGTGCCGGAGTGTCTTTTCGCGCCGCTGCTGCTCGTGATCGAGCGGCAATGGCAATCGGCGCCATGCCGAACAGAGCTAGAGCTAAGGATACCGTGGGAATGAGCAAGAAGATCGCCAAGTTTTTCGCCGAGCGCCAACCCGAGACGCCGTGTCTGGTCGTCGATCTCGACGTGGTTGGACAGGCCTACAAGCTGCTTCGTCGGTATATGCCGCTGGCGAAGATCTTCTATGCCGTGAAGGCCAATCCGGCGCCGGAGATTGTTTCGCTGCTGCGCGATCTCGATTCAAACTTCGACGTGGCAAGCCGGAACGAGATCGACCTGTGCCTCGAGCGCGGCGTGGGGGCGGAGCGCGTATCCTTCGGCAACACGATCAAGAAGGAGCGCGACATCGCCTACGCCTTCGGGCGCGGGGTGCGGCTTTATGCCTTTGACAGCGTCGGCGAGCTTGAGAAGCTCGCCCGGTCGGCTCCCGGCTCACGCGTCTTCTGCCGTATCCTGGTGGAATTGGTGGGGGCCGAATGGCCGCTATCGCGCAAGTTCGGTTGCAGCCCCGAAATGGCGGTCGATCTTCTGCGCCAGGCCAAGACGCTGGGCCTCGACCCCTACGGAGTCTCGTTCCACGTCGGCTCGCAACAGACGAATCCCGACCAGTGGGACGGCGCGATCGAGCGCGCGGCCAAGATGTTTTGGGCCCTTGCCGAAACCGACATCAATCTCCGCATGGTTAACGTCGGCGGCGGCTTTCCGGCCAAGTATCGCGGCGACGTGCCCAGCGTGGTGCAATACGCGAATGCGGTGATGGGCGCTATCACCCGCCACTTCGGCAACGACTTGCCCGAAATCATCGTCGAGCCGGGCCGCTCGATCGTCGGCGACGCCGGGGTGATCCAAAGCGAGGTCGTGCTGATCTCGCGCAAGGCGGCCAATGACGAGAAGCGATGGGTCTATCTCGATGTTGGCAAGTTCAACGGACTGGCCGAGACGATGGACGAGGCCATCAAATATCGGATTAAGACCCCGGCGGATGGCGGGCCGAGCGGTCCGGTGATCCTCGCCGGTCCAACTTGCGACAGCGCCGATATTCTCTACGAGAAGACGCGTTATCGCCTGCCACTCGATCTCAAGGTCGGCGACAAAGTCGAGATCCACTCGACTGGCGCCTACACATCGAGCTACGCCTCGGTCAACTTCAACGGCTTTACGCCGATCAAGACCTACTGCATCTGAGCGCCCGTTAGGCGCGCAAGACGGCCGAAGCTCCTCGTCGATATCTCGGCGAGGAGCTTTTGCTGTATGGCCGTGGCGAAGGATTGAAAGTCCCGGACCTGGATCAGAAACGCGCCTTCGCCGCCGACCACGTCATTGTCGTAGTAGGTGTCGAGCCAGGGCTCGCTCGCTAGGATAGCAAGGCCGTTGACCGTGATGTGCTGTGCGACGAGGGCGTCGCGGATTGCCGCCGGCGGCGGTCCGACATTCGCCATGCCGTCGCCCGAGACGTCGATGACGCGTCGCGCGGGCTGGTCTTTGAGCGTTTTGAACGCTGCGGCCGATGCGAGCAACGCGTCGCCGATCGCGGTGAGGCCGTGGGAGCTGCGCTGGGTCGCGCGCACCTTAGCGGCGAACGCAGCGGCACTTGCCGCATCCCGCACCGGGGTCCAGTCCACCGTGACGACCTGCTTGTCGCGATCGGACCATTCCAGCACCAGGACGTCGATGATGCCCCGCACGCCGCCTGTGATCGCGCCGACGACTTGCGCGTTTTCGAAAGCGCGCGCGATCCCTTCGTGCTGCAACACGTATTCGTCGGCGTCGACGCTTTCCGAAACGTCCACGGCGAGAACGAGCGCCAAGTCGATCGTCTCGGCACGGGCGGTAGGCGGCCCGGCGAACAGGCAGAAGACGATGGATAGAAGCGCGAGGCGGTGCAGGGGCATGAAGTCTCCAAGGCGCCATGATCAACGGAATTCGGGCAATACGAAGGCTCAAACGCCTTGCCGCCGGTCCCGTCCGCGACTAATAATCGCGCATAAGTTTATCACGCTCCCGTCACGCTCCAATCGGTTGAGGAAGGAATGGCCATAAAGCCGGTTCTCGGTGCGATGTCCGGTGCAGCGCTCTTGGCTGCCAGCCTGGCTTCTGCGCCGGCGGCGACGAGCGCTCAGCCGCCGAATTGTGCGGCCATCGCCTTCCGCCCGATCTTGTCGCGCATCGGCGATGGTCAGCAGGATGCCGGCCTTTACAAGTCGCGTTTTGGGCGCATTGAAGTCAAGGCCACGGTCAAGGATGGCCGGACCCAGAATTATTTTGTCGAGATCAATGGCAAACCGCTTGCCCCGATACGGGGGCCGCTGCCGGACACGCTCGCCACCTGCGCCAAGGCCAAGCGCCTGAGCGCACCAACCACGCCGGAGCCTGATTGCGTCGGCGATCAGTTGACCGTTTTGATCGATCACAGCAGCGATGACCGCTATGTCTTGCTCTACGTGCATCGCGCTGGTTCATGGCGCTTCTGCAGCGCCGGAATTGCCTAGGCTGACGGAAGGCTGGCGCGGCGCCTAAGGGTTGGCCGCGACCTGTGCCGAACTCATACTGGCGAGAACGCGCCGGTAGAGTTGTTGATTGCCCAGCAGCCGGCGTGCAACCACACCATCGATGCTACGGTCTCCGTGCTGCGGCGGGCAGAGCGCCCGCAGATCATGCCAAGCGGCATCGTCGAGCGCACGGCGGGGCCGAGAGAGGGCGCGCGGCACCGGATTGGATGCGTCCGTGAAAAGCGCAGCGGCACTGTCCGGGTTGTCATCGAGTTGAGAGGTACAGAGCGTCGGAACCACGCCATGCGTATTGAGCAGGTAGCCCAGCGGCGTGATGATCTGCGCCCAGGTGACGGTGAGTTCGCCGTCATTCGACGTGCGCAAAACGGTCTGGACGGTGCCTTTGCCGTAAGAAGAGGTCCCGATCACCACGGCGCGGCCGGAATCCTGGAGGGCTGCAGCCACGATCTCGGAGGCGGAAGCGGAGCCGCCGTCGACCAACACCGCCATGGGCAGGGCCTCGGAATGGCTCGACTCTGCGACGGTAAAATGCTGCATGCTTTCGGGGTTACGACCGACGGTCGAAATCACGTCGCCTGCGCCAAGAAAGAGACTGACGACATCGACCGATTGGTCCAGCAGTCCGCCGGGATTACCACGCAGATCGAGAACGATGCCGCGCAAGCCAGAACCCAAATCATCATGCGCTTGGCGTAAGAAACGCGCGACGCTTTGCGCCGTCTGCTGGTTGAAGGCGCGCAACTTGAGCCAAGCGATGCCGCCAGCCTCATTGAGAGTGACCGACTCGGGGACAATGTTGGCGCGCTCGATCCTCACATCCATTTGCTGCGCTCTGCCATCGCGAGCGATCGCGAGCTGAACGATGGTTCGCGCCGGGCCGCGCAAATGCTGCCGCAGATCATCGGCGCCGAATTGCGCGACCGGTACGCCGTCGAGCGCGACGATCCGGTCGCCCGCCTGCAACCCTGCCGTGGCTGCCGGCGTATCGGGCATCACGGATGCGATCCGTACGTCGGGCTCTTGAATGTCGAGCGTGACGCCGATTCCGGCAAATCCGTCGCGCACGGCGCGCCGCTCGCGCGCAACCTCCGGTCGGACATAGCGAGAATAAGGGTCAAGCGCGGCGAGGCTGGCATCGATAACTGTCTCGTCGAGCTCATCGGGCGCGATCGCGGCGATGCTCGGCGAAAACGAACGTGCCGCGGCGATTGCCTCGGCGCTCAGTGCACCCCAGGCGGCGGCAGCCGAATTTTGCGGCGCGTCGAACCGCTTGACCTCGCCGCCACGGCGGACGAGCACTTGGCCGTCTGCCCGCGCGATCGACAGTTGAGGGTCCAAGGCGCTCAGGCGCTTCAGCCCATCGATTGCGATCTCGTCGGATTCGACCGGCTTGATATGAAATTCGACAATGTCTTGGTTGGCCTCGGCAAAGAGCTCCCGCTCCTGCGGGGAGGCCGCGACCGGCCGGGACGGTGTCTCGGCACACGCGCCGAGCAACAAAAGCGCCGTCGCGGCTGCCCAGGATCGCGGGAGACGCCTAACAGGCTTAAAAAACGCGGCTCGTGATAAGGTGGTCCCCGCCATCATCCGTCGTTTGATCAAGCTCTGTCCGGCTGCCCAAAGTTTCGCTTGGCAAACGCGCCGCTGGCAAGTGAAAATATCGATTATTTGTTTCAGTTACCGCCGTTCGCGTCGATTCGACCGGCGCGTCTTGGGCTGAGAGTGGTCCGAGCTTGCGTCAAGCTCGAACCGCAAGCTTCCCGTCACGGTATCGGCTTCTGCCAAGCGTACATCGAGCCTGTCGCCGAGCGTGAAGCTTTGCCGCGTGCGCCGCCCCACCAGGCGATGCTTGGCCTCGTCATGGTCATAATAATCGCCGGGCAAACTGCGCATCGGAATCAGTCCGTCGGCGCCGGTTTCCGCCAAGGTCACGAACAATCCCGCGCGCGTCACGCCGTTGACCCGCGCGGCGAAAGTCGCGCCGACCCGATCGGCGAGATAGGCCGCGATATAGCGGTCGGCCGCGCCGCGCTCGGCGGCGGCGGCGCGGCGTTCGGTCATCGAGACTTGCTCGCCCAACACGGCGAGGTCTTTGCCCGAAATGGGCTCCGCTGCGTAGCCGGGGAGCGTCAACGCTGCGATCAAGGCGCGATGGACAAGAAGGTCGGCATAGCGCCGAATCGGCGAGGTGAAATGCGCGTAACGCCGCAGCGCAAGGCCGAAATGCCCGATATTCATGGGACTATAGATCGCTTGCGCCTGGCTGCGCAGCACCAGCTGGGGCACCAAGGTCGCATAGGGCGTCTCGGCTACCCTATGCAGGATGTCGTTGAAATGCCGCGGCCGCACCACTTGGCCCTTGGCGAGCGCCAGGCCGGGAATGCCGATGCCATGGAGGAATTCGCGCAAGGCGGCAAGCTTGATCGGGTCGGGCGCGTCATGAACGCGATACAGGCACGGCCGCCGCAAGCGTTCGAGGGTTTCCGCCGCGGCGACATTGGCCGCGATCATGAATTCCTCGATCAGCTTGTGGCTGTCGAGGCGCGCGCGCGGCTCGATCCGGACGACCCGGCCTTCCTCACCGAGCACGATCTGACGCTCGGGCAGATCGAGATCGAGCGTCCCGCGCTTGTGTCGCGCCCGTGCGAGCACGCCATAGGCGCCATAGAGCGGTCGCAATACCGTATCGATCAATGGCGCGGTCGTCGCATTTGGTTTGCCATCGATCGCTTCTTGGACCTCTTCATAGGTGAGGCGCGCCGCCGATCGCATTAGGCCGCGCAGAAAGCGGTGCCGGTAAAGCTGGCCATGCTCATCGAACCACAAATGGACGGCCATGCAGGCGCGCTCGACGCCTGGCTTCAGCGAGCACAGTTCGTTCGACAATGCTTCAGGCAGCATCGGCACGACCCGGTCGGGAAAATAGACCGAGTTGCCGCGTTCTTCCGCGAGACGATCGAGCGCGTCTTCCGGCCGGACATACCACGCGACATCGGCGATCGCGACCAGCGCGTGCCAGCCGCCTTCGCGTTCGGAATCGGGCTCGGCCCAGACGGCATCATCGAAATCGCGCGCATCGGCGCCGTCGATGGTGACAAGCGGAATTCGCCGCAGATCCTCGCGTGCGCCCAAATCGACAGGTTGCGCTTGCGCGGCCAGGGCGAGCGCTTCGGGCGTAAAGACGGTCGGGATGCCATGGCTGTGGATCGCGATCAGGCTGAAAGCGCGCGGGGCGTTGCTGTCGCCGATCCGTTCGACCACGCGTGCTTCGGGCAAGCCGAGGCGATCGGTCGCGCGCACTTCGGCAAGCACGATCTCGCCATCGCGCGCATCGCCGCGGTCGTCGCGCGCAATGCGGAATTCGCTCCGCACCTTGCGGTCGGTCGGCACGAGCCGTCCGCCTTCCGGGGTATCGCGATAGATGCCGAGTATGCGATCGGCCGCGCCATCGAGGGCGCGGATGATGCGCGCCTCCCAGCCGCCTTCCTCGCGCCGAACGAAGCGGACGACGGCGCGCTCGCCCACGCCCAAGGCGGGGGCGCCGCGTTCGGCAACGACGATCAGGTCGCCAAAGCGTCCGGCCAGCGGACGGCCATGTATCTCGCCGTCGATGTCGATTCCGGTGATCTCGACGACGCCGATTTCGGGAAGTGCGCGCGGGTTGCGACCGCGCTGATGTTTACTCGGCCGCGGCCTTTCGTGAGGGTGCTTTTTTCTTGGCCGGTGATTTCTTGGTTGTTTTTTGGCCACTCGGGGCCGTTCCTTTCGTTGTACTGTTCTTATCACTATTCTTTTGAATAGTCTTTGCCCCGGCGCTGCGGCCCTTCGCACGGCGCTTGCCTTTGCCCGATTGGGGCCGGGCGGCGATCAAATCCACCGCTTGCTGCAAGGTTACCTCGTCGGGCGAAATATCGCCCGGCAGGGTCGCGTTGATTCCGGCATGGCTTACATAGGGACCATACCGTCCGCTGAAAAGGTTGACCGGCGCGCCGTCGGCGGGATGCTCACCGAGCGTCTTCAATGGCGTGGGCATGCCGCGCCTCGGTGCGCGCGGTTCCGCGAGCAAGCTGACCGCCCGGTTGAGGCCGATCGTCAGCACGTCATCATCTTTGGGGATCGAGCGATAGACCTTGTCGTGCTTTATATAAGGTCCGAAACGCCCGATGGCGGCGGTGATTATCTCGCCGTCCTCGGGGTGGGGACCGATGTCGCGCGGCAGCGCTAGCAGTTTCAGCGCCTTGTCGAGATCGAGATCCGCCGGCGCGATTCCCTTGGGCAAGGATGCACGTTTGGGTTTTTCGCCCTCGGCGCCTTCGCCGAGCTGCACATAAAGCCCGTAGGGACCTTTCTTCAGCGCGACCGGCAGCTTCGTTGCCGGATCGACGCCGAGTTCGCGCGGCTGCGCGCCTTCGCTCTCGGCGCCCTCGATGCCCATAGGCCTGGTATGTTTGCAGTCGGGATAATTCGAGCAGCCGATGAAAGCGCCGTAGCGCCCCAGCTTGATGCTGAGACGGCCGAGATTGCACACCGGGCAGAGACGCGGATCCTTGCCGTCTCCCTTGTCGGGAAAGAAATGCGGGCCGAGCGATTCATCGAGCGCGTCGATGACCTCGCTGATCTTGAGATCCTTGGTCCCGCCGACTGCGGCCGAGAAGTCGCGCCAGAAATCCTCGAGCACTTTCTTCCAGGGCACGCGCCCGCCCGAAATGTCGTCGAGCTGGTTTTCGAGATCGGCGGTGAAATTATATTCGACGTAATGCTCGAAAAAATTCGTCAGGAACGCGGTGACCAGCCGGCCCCGATCCTCGGGAATGAAACGCTTCTTGTCGAGCCTCACATATTGGCGGTCTTGCAGCACTTGGATGATCGACGCATAAGTCGAAGGCCGGCCGATGCCGAGCTCTTCGAGCTTCTTGACGAGGCTCGCTTCGCTGTAGCGCGGCGGCGGCTGGGTGAAATGCTGCTCGGGCGTAATGTCGCCGCGTGAAAGCGTCTCGCGTTCCTTGAGCGGCGGCAAGCGACGATTATCCTCGTCATCTTCCGGATCGTCGAGGTCTTCGTGATAAAGCGCGAGATAGCCGTCGAAGGCGATCGTCGAGCCGGTGGCGCGAAACATCACCTGGCCGTCGGGCGAGGCGATATCGACGCCCACCTGATCGATCAGCGCGGTCGCCATCTGGCTCGCCACTGCGCGCTTCCAAATTAGCTCGTAGAGTTGGCGCTGCTCCTCATCGAGATGGCGCGCCGCGGCGGGCGGGCGGCGGAACATGTCGGTCGGACGGATCGCCTCATGCGCTTCTTGAGCATTCTTCGCCTGGGTGCGATAGACACGCGGCTCGTCGGGCCGATAATTCGCGCCGTAATCTTCTGCGATCAGCCGTCTCGCGGCATCGATCGCTTCACCCGACAAGGTCACGCCGTCGGTGCGCATATAGGTGATCAGCCCGACGGTCTCGCCATCGACCTCGACGCCTTCATACAGCCGCTGCGCGATGCGCATGGTGCGCGATGCGGTCATGCCGAGTTTGCGCGACGCTTCCTGCTGCAAGGTCGAGGTCGTGAAAGGCGGCGCCGGATTGCGCCGCACTTGCTTGCGCTCGATCTCCTTGACCGTGAATCCCGCTTGCCGGCGGATCGTTTCGACGGCGTCGCGCGCGGCTTGCTCGTTGGGCAGATCGAAGCGGTCGAGCCGCTTGCCGTTGAGATGGGTGAGGCGCGCGACGAGCCGGTCGCCGGCGGTGGTCGTGAACTCCGCCTCGACCGACCAGTATTCGCGCGGCTTGAAGGCTTCGATCTCGGCCTCGCGTTCGCAAATAAGGCGCAACGCGACCGATTGCACACGCCCGGCCGAGCGGCTGCCTGGCAGCTTGCGCCACAGCACAGGCGATAAGGTGAAGCCGACGAGATAGTCGAGCGCGCGGCGCGCGAGATAAGCATCGACCAATTCGCGATCCAAGGCGCGCGGATGCTTGAACGCGTCCTGCACCGCCGACTTGGTGATCTCGTTGAAGACGACGCGCTTGACGTCGACGCCTTTCAGCGCGTTGCGCTGCCGCAAAACTTCCTGCACGTGCCACGAAATCGCTTCGCCTTCACGATCGGGGTCGGTGGCGAGATAGAGATGCTCGGCGCCTTTGACCGCTTTGGCGATATCGGCAAGGCGCTTTCCGGCCTTGTCCTGAATTTCCCAAGACATAGCGAAGTCCTGGTCGGGGCGCACAGACCCGTCCTTGGGCGGCAAATCGCGCACATGCCCATAGCTCGCGAGCACCGTGTAGCCCTTGCCGAGATATTTGTTGATGGTCTTCGCCTTGGATGGCGATTCGACGATAACGACGTTCATTATGTTTAACTTTCTATGAACTTATAGACTTTCCTGCGCGCTCAATTCCGCATCAAATGGCGATTCGATCCGCTCAAAGCAAGGAGACTTGATTACCAGGATGCCGCGTGATGCGTCCGGCTAGCTCGAGTTCCAGCAGCGCTGTGGCCACAAGTGCGGGCGACAATTGACATTGCCGGAGGATTTCGTCAACCGGTACGGGTGTCGGCGAGAGCAGCGCGGTCACAAGATCACGCGCCTGTGACACGTCGTTTTCTCCGCTCGGCACGGCTGGAGGCGGAGCGAAACCGGCGCGTTTGCGCTCGGAGAGCGGCGCGGCGAGATAGGGCGCTAGCTCGCGCAGCACATCCTCCGCGTGCTCGACCAAGGTGGCGCCGTTGCGGATGAGATCGTTCGTGCCGCGACAGCGCGGATCGAGCGGCGAGCCCGGAACGGCAAAGACGTCTCGGCCTTGTTCCAGCGCGAAGCGCGCCGTGATGAGCGAGCCCGAACGGATCGCGGCTTCGACCACGATAACGCCCAGGCTTGCGCCGGAAATGATCCGGTTGCGGCGCGGAAAATGGCGTGCTTGAGGTTCGGTTCCAATCGGCATTTCACCAACGAGAACACCGCTCTCGGCGATCTGTTCGTGCAGGCCGCGATTCTCCTCGGGATAGACTTGATCGATCCCGCCCGCGACCACGGCGGCCGTGCCGGTGGCGAGCGCGCCTTGATGGGCCGCGGCGTCAATACCGCGTGCGAGGCCAGACACGACCAGCAACCCTTGCTGTCCTAGTTGCAGTGCAATATCGCGCGCGAAGCGCCGCCCATTCGCCGAGGCGTTGCGTGCGCCCACCACGGCAATGGCTGGCCGCGCGAAGAGCGCGGAATTTCCCTTCACCGACAGCAAAGGCGGCGCGTCGTCGATGGCGGCCAAGGCTTGTGGGTAATCGGGCTCGCCCCACGCAATGAAGCGGCCGTCTGCCGCGTAAAGCTGCTGCAATTCGCGTTCAGCCGTGGCGCGCGGACAAATCGCAAGCGGTCGCGCGCGCCCGCCGCGATGTGCGATCTCGGGCAGCGCCGCGAGCGCTGCTTCGGCGGAGCCGAACCGGGAGAGCAGTTGATAGAACGTGACCGGCCCGACATTCTCGCTGCGAATAAGACGCAGCCAATCGAGCCGCTCGGCGGGGTTGAGAGTGCGCGGCGCCGGAGACATGGCGGGCAAAGATGCGCTCAGGGTCACGCCGCCGTCAACAATCTCGCATGTGGGGCGGCTTGGCGTGCAGCTCGATCTTGCCTTCTTCGCCGCGCAACAAACGCGCAATATTACCGCTGTGGCGCCAGATCACGATCAGCGCCAGGATCAGCACGATCACGGGCGGGCCCTTCGTCGTCGCAAAGAGCCAAGCATAAAGTGGCGCCATGGCCGCGGCGGCCAAAGCGGCAAGCGACGAATATCGGAAAGCAAACGCGATCACGAGCCAGGTCGCAACCACGGCGAGCGCAACCGGCCAGGCATAAGCGATGAGCGCGCCGGCCGCGGTCGCAACGCCCTTGCCGCCTTTGAAGCCGAGCCACAGCGGAAAAATATGGCCGAGCGGAGCGGCGATCGCCGCCGTCGCCGCCATCGCCGGTCCGAAGCGTTGCGCGATCAGAACAGGAAGCAAGCCTTTGACGACATCGCAGAGCAAGGTCGCGATGGCGAGCTTTTTGTCGCCGGTGCGCAGCACATTGGTAGCGCCGATATTTCCCGATCCCATCGCGCGGATGTCGCCATGCCCTTTCGCCTTTGTGAGGATCAGGCCGAAGGGGATCGAGCCGGCGAGATAGGAGAGCGCGGCACACAACGTCCAGGCCCAGCTCGGCTCGAATTCCGCCAATCCATTTGGCATGTTGGTTAGAACGCCGCCATGGTCGCGCGGATCGCCGCGTCAATCCATATAGATGGTGCGACCGGCAACGACCGTGCGCAGCACGCGGCCTTGGACCGGACGGCCGTCGAAAGGCGAGTTTCGACATTTCGAGTGGAACGCGTCGACCGCGATGCGCCACGGCCGCTCGAGGTCGAAAATCACCAGATCGGTTGGCATGCCTTCTGCCAGCTTTCCTGCCGGCAGACGCAGGATCTCGGCCGGGCGCTGTGCCAATGCGGCGAGGACTTTCAAAAGGGGAACGTGGCCATTGTGGTAGAGCTCAAGCGCGAGCGGCAACATGGTCTCGAGCCCGACGACGCCGCTTGCAGCCGACGGGAAGGGCAGGCGCTTCGACTCCTGATCTTGCGGCGCGTGATCGCTTGCGATCGCATCGATCGTGCCATCGGCCAGGCCTTCGACCACGGCGCGGCGATCCTCCTCGCTGCGCAAGGGCGGCGAGACTTTGGCGAAAGTGCGGTAATCGCCAACCGCGGTCTCGTTGAGCGCGAAGTAAGGCGGAGCGGTATCGCAGGTGACTGGGAGGCCCCGCGCCTTGGCGCTTCGGATCGCCTCGATCGCATCCGCCGTCGAGACATGGGCTGCGTGATAGCGCCCGCCGGTGATCTCGACGAGGCGCAGATCGCGCTCGATCATGATGACCTCTGCCGCCGGATTGATTCCGGGCAAGCCGAGATAGGTGGCGATCTCGCCCTCGGTCATGGCACCGTCTGCGGCGAGGCGCGGTTCTTCCGGGTGCTGAAGCACAAGAAGATCGAACGTGGTCGCATAAGACAAGACGCGCCGCATCACGACCGCGTCGGCGATCGCCACGAGGCCATCGGTGAAACCCAGGGCGCCAGCGCCGGCGAGCAATCCCATCTCGGTCAGCTCTTTGCCGCGCAAGCCTTTGGTCGCAGCGGCATAGGTGCGAATTCGGCTCAGACCGACATCGCGCGAACGACGCGCGATGAATTCGACGAGCGCCAATTCGTCGATCACCGGGTCGGTATTGGGCAACGCCACGACAGTCGTGATTCCGCCGGCCGCCGCCGCCACGCCGCCGGTGGCCATGGTCTCCTGATGCTCGTCGCCCGGCTCGCGTAGTTGCGCGCGCATATCCACGAGCCCCGGCGCGAGACAATGACCGCCGCAATCGACGATCTCGGCTTCTTCGCACGCTAGATCGGCGCCGAGCTGCGCGATCCGGCCATCGACCGATAACAAATCGCCCTTGCGGTCGAGCCCGCTGGCGGGATCGAGCAGGCGCGCATTGGTGAAAAGAGTGCGCAACGTCATTTGCCGGGCCCGTTCATGTCGTCGGCGGGATGTTGCGCGGTTGCCCGCCCAAGGCTTCGAGGCAGGCCATGCGGACCGCGACCCCCATTTCGACTTGTTGGCGGATCACGCTGCGGTCGATGTCGTCGGCGACTTCGGTGTCGATCTCGACGCCGCGATTCATCGGTCCCGGATGCATGATCAGCGCATCGGGCTTCGCTGCGGCGAGCTTTTGATAATCGAGTCCGAAGAAATGGAAATATTCGCGCAGGGAAGGAACGAAGCTGCCTTGCATGCGCTCCAGCTGCAAACGCAACATCATGACGATATCCACGTCTTTAAGCCCATGCGCCATGTCGGTGAAGACTTCGACGCCAAGCCGCTCGACCGCTGCCGGCAACAGGGTGCGCGGCGCAACCACGCGGACGCGTGCGCCCATCGTGTTCAAGAGCTGGATATTGGAGCGTGCCACCCGGCTATGCGCCACATCGCCGCAGATCGCGACGACAAGGCCTTGGAGCTTGCCCTTGCGCAGGCGGATGGTGAGCGCGTCGAGCAGCGCCTGGGTAGGGTGCTCGTGCATGCCATCGCCGGCGTTGATGACCGCGCAATCGACCTTTTCCGCCAAAAGCTGCACCGCGCCGGATTCCGGGTGGCGCACGATCAGCACGTCGGGATGCATCGCGTTCAAGGTCATCGCCGTGTCGATCAAGGTCTCGCCCTTCTTGATCGAGCTCCATTGCGCCGACATGTTGATGACGTCGCCGCCGAGCCGTTTGCCCGCAAGCTCGAACGAGGTGCGGGTGCGGGTCGAGCTTTCGAAGAAAAGGTTGATGATGGTACGGCCGCGCAGCACCGATTGCTTTTTGTCGGCTTGGCGATTCTGCTCGATATAGCTCTCGGAGAGGTCGAGGAGCCCGGTGATATCGTCGGGGGAAAGCCCGTCTATGCCGAGAAGATGGCGGTGCGGGAACGCAAAGCGCGCGGAGCTGTCAGTCATTAAAAAAGGCACTATAGGGAGGAGCTTGCGCGGCGGCAAGCGCGAGTGCGAAACGGTCGACGGCACGCGCATCCCGCTTCCGTGCCGGCGGGAATTCAGGGATAAAGCGGGTTGGTGCGATCCCTGTCCCCGTTGCCAAGCGCGTGAATGAATGCCGAAGAAAAAACCGAACGCCTCCACCCCTTTCAAATTCTATCGAAAAATCGGCATGCGCGGTTGGCGCGCCAGCGGCTACATGACCTTGAGCTCCGACTCGCCCGCGCTCCGCGCCTGGATCGCGGCGAAGCTTCCCGCCACGGGCAAGGATGTGCTTTCGATCGGCTGCGGCGGCGGCGAGCTGGAAAACCACCTCGCCGAGTTTCATCACCAGCTGGTCGGGCTCGACCTATCGTTGGCCATGCTGCAACGGGCCGCACGTAAAGGCCTGGATCTGGCGGTTCAGGCCGATGCCCAGAGCCTTCCCTTCGGTTCGGCGTGTTTCGACCGCGTGCTCTTCATCGAATTGATCGGCCATCTGGCCCTGGACAAGGCCTGCCAGGAGGCGTGGCGGGTCTTGCGCAAGCGCGGAAAGGTGCTGATCACCACCTACGCCCCGCATATGGACGTCCATCCCCGTTACAAGAAATTCAGCCTCGACGAGCTTGCGGCCGGACTGGTCACGGCGGGGTTTCGGGTCGACGAACAATCCCTTTTGGTCGCCAAGCGAAAGGCCGTGACCGAGGCGCCGTCAGCGGACCGGGCGACACTCCTTTATATAGAGGGAACCAAGCGAGCCTAGGCCGAGGCCCCTTATGCGGCGCTGTGAGCCAGCCGGTCCAGCAGACCCTGCAGGATGTAGGCGGCGGCCGCCTTGTCGATGAGCTCGCCCCGCCGCTTGCGCGACAGGTCGCCTTCGATCATGCCGCGCTCGACCGCGGCCGTCGAAAGCCGTTCATCCCAGAATACGATCGGCAGATCGGTTTCGGCGGCGAGGTTCTTGGCGAATTGGCGCACGCCCTGGGTGCGGGGCGAGTCGCTTCCGTCCAGCGCGAGCGGCAGGCCGATCACGATGCCGCCGACGCCGTGACGCGCGATTTCGTCGCGCAAACGCTGCACGTCGTCGCGGAAGCGGCCGCGGCGGATGGTGTCGAACGGGGTCGCCACCATCAAGGTCGTGTCGGAGAGCGCCATGCCGATGGTCTTGGTGCCGACATCGAGACCGAGAAGCCGAACGCCTTTGGCGAGCAAAAGCTTCAAGTCGCTGGGGTTGCAGAGGGCCATGGGCAGTGGTAGGACCGATTCACGCTGGGTCGACGCGTTTCGGAACGCGCAGGAGACATCTACATCATGGCATTGGACAAGGCCACCGTGGCGCGAATCGCCTCCCTGGCGCGCATCAAAGTGTCCGAGGAAGAGCAGACGCGCCTTGCCGGCGAGCTGAGCCAGATCCTCACTTGGATCGAGCAGCTCAACGAGGTCGACACCTCGGGCGTCGAGCCGATGGCGAGCGTCGCGCGTATGAAGCTGCCGATGCGCGAGGACGTCGTCAGCGACGGCGGGATTCGCGACAAGCTCTTGGCCAACGCGCCGCAGGAAGCGCGCGGATTCTTTGTCGTGCCGAAGGTGGTGGAGTGAGCGCGCTCACCGAGCTTGGCCTGGCCGAGGCGCGCGACGGATTGCGCGCCAAGAAATTCTCGGCACGCGAGATTGCCGCCGCGCATATCAAAGCGGTCGAAGCGGCGCGGCCCTTGAACGCCTATCTGTGCGAGACGCCCGAGAAGGCGCTCGCGATGGCGGCGGAGAGCGATGCACGTCTTGCCCGCGGCGAAGGACGCCCGCTCGAGGGTTTGCCGCTGGCGATCAAGGATCTCTTCTGTACTGAGAACGTGCTGACGACCGCCGGCTCGCGCATCCTCGAAGGCTTCAAGCCGCCTTATGAATTGACCGTGACAAGCCATCTCTGGCGCGACGGCGCGGTGATGCTGGGCAAGGTCAATCTCGACGAGTTCGCGATGGGCTCGGCCAATATCACCAGCGCCTATGGCCAGGTCGAGAATCCGTGGCGGCGACGCGGCGACAACCGGCCGCTCGTGCCTGGGGGCTCGTCGGGCGGTTCGGCTGCCGCGGTCGCCTCGCGCGCGGCCTTGGCCGCGACCGGCACCGATACCGGCGGCTCGATCCGCCAGCCGGCGAGCTTTTGCGGCATTGTCGGGCTGAAGCCGACTTACGGGCGCTGCTCGCGTTGGGGGATTGTCGCCTTCGCATCCTCGCTCGATCAAGCTGGTCCGATGACGCGCAGCGTGCGCGACGCGGCGGTGATGCTGCAGTCGATGGCCGGTTACGATCCCAAGGATTCGACCTCGGCGCCGGTGCCGGTGCCGAATTTCGAGGCGGCGCTCAACGGCGATATACGCGGCCTCAAGATCGGCATTCCGCGCGAATACCGCATCGACGGCATGCCGGCGGAAATCGAAGCGCTCTGGCAACGCGGCATCGACTGGCTGAAAGCCGCGGGCGCCGAGCCGGTCGAGGTCAGCCTCAAAATGACCAAATACGCGCTGCCAGCCTACTACATCATCGCGCCGGCCGAAGCCTCGTCCAATCTCGCGCGCTACGATGGGGTGCGCTTCGGATTGCGGGTCGAAGGCGAAAGCCTCGACGAGATGTATGAAAGCACGCGCGCGCAAGGTTTCGGCGCCGAGGTGCGGCGGCGGATTCTGATCGGCACCTATGTGCTCTCCGCCGGCTATTACGATGCTTACTACCTCAAAGCGCAGAAAGTGCGCGCGTTGATCGCACGCGATTTCGACGAGGCGTTCAAGAGCTGCGACGCGATCCTGACCCCGACAGCGCCGTCGGCGGCCTTCGCAATTGGCGAGAAGAGCGACGATCCGATCGCGATGTATCTCAACGACGTATTTACCGTGACGGTGAACTTGGCTGGTTTGCCCGGTATTTCGGTGCCGGCCGGCTTGTCCGGCGACGGCTTGCCTTTGGGCTTGCAAGTGATCGGCCGGGCGTTCGATGAGGAAACGGTGCTGCGCGTCGGCCAGGCGATCGAGAGCGCGGCGCAGTTTGCGGCCAAGCCGCAATTCATCGCGGGGAGGGCCTGATGAGTCTCCTCAAGGGCGAGACCGGCGAGTGGGAAGTGGTGATTGGGCTGGAAGTTCACGCCCAGGTGATTTCCAAGGCGAAGCTCTTTTCCGGGGCGCCTACGAAATTCGGCGCCGAACCCAACACTCAGGTCTCGCTGGTCGACGCGGCCTTTCCCGGCATGCTGCCGGTGATCAACAAGCATTGCGTCGAGCAGGCGGTGAAGACCGGTCTCGGCTTGGAAGCAGCGATCAACTTGGTTTCGGTGTTCGATCGCAAGAACTATTTTTATGCCGATCTGCCAGCCGGCTACCAGATTTCGCAATATACCAGGCCGATCGTCGGCAAGGGCAAGCTCACCCTCGACATACCGGATGGCAGCGCGCGCGAGATCGGCATCACGCGTCTCCATCTCGAGCAGGATGCAGGCAAGAGCCTTCACGATCAGCATCCGACCCGAACCTATGTCGATCTCAACCGCGCCGGCGTGGCGCTGATGGAAATCGTCTCCGAGCCCGATCTGCGCAGCGCGGAAGAGGCGGGCGCATATCTGAAAAAGCTGCGCTCGATCCTGCGCTATCTTGGCACCTGCGATGGCAATATGGAGGAAGGCTCGCTGCGCTGCGACTGCAATGTCTCGGTCAGGAAGCCGGGCGGCAAGCTCGGCACGCGCTGCGAGATCAAGAACGTGAACTCGATCCGCTTTGTGATGGCCGCGATTGACTACGAAGCCCGCCGCCAAATCGAAGTCATTGAAGAAGGCGGTACCATCAAGCAGGAGACACGGCTCTTCGATTCCGGGCGTGGCGTGACGCGGCCGATGCGTTCGAAGGAAGAGGCGCATGATTACCGCTATTTCCCCGACCCCGACCTGCTTCCTCTGGAGCTCGATGTCGACTGGGTTGCGGCGCTGAAGCGTGGCCTGCCCGAGCTGCCCGACGCCAAGAAGGCGCGGTTCATCGCCGATTACAAGCTCTCGCCTTACGATGCCGATGTGCTGGTCGACGACCAGACGAGCGCCGATTACTTCGAGGCCGTCGCCAAAGGCCGCGATGCGAAGCTGGCGTGCAACTGGGTCACCGGCGATCTCTTCGGCGCGCTCAACAAGCGCGGGCTCGCCATCGCGCAATCACCGGTGTCAGCACAGAGCTTGGGCGAGTTGATCGATTTGATCAAAGACAACACGATCTCGGGCCGCATCGCCAAGGACGTGTTTGCCGAGATGGTGGAGACCGGTAAAGGCGCGGCGGCGATCGTCGAAGAAAAAGGCTTGCGTCAGGTCACCGATACCGGCGCGATCGAGCAGGCGATCGATGCGGTGCTGGCAAAAGAAGCCGGCAAGGTCGCGGAGTACCGCTCGGGCAAGGACAAGCTCTTGGGCTTCTTCGTCGGCCAGGTGATGAAAGCCACCGGCGGAAAAGCCAATCCCGCTCTGGTCAACGAGCTCTTGAAAAAGAAGCTCGCGGGCTGAGCCTCAGCTTCGACCGTAAGTGTCGTCGAAGCGAACAATGTCGTCCTCGCCGAGATAAGAGCCGGACTGCACCTCGATCAGGTGAAGCGGCACTTTGCCGGGATTTTCCAGCCGGTGCCGCGTGCCCAGCGGGATGTAGGTCGATTCGTTCTCATGCAGCAGAAGCTCTTCATTGCCGCGGACGACCTTGGCCGTGCCATTGACGACGACCCAATGTTCCGCGCGGTGGTGATGCATCTGCAGGCTCAAGATGCCGCCAGGCTTCACCACGATGTGCTTCACTTGTACGCGGTCGCCATTATGGATCGAGCGGTAGGTTCCCCAAGGGCGATGCACCAGCGGATGCGTGGTGAGTTCGCTGCGGCCATCGCGTTCGAGCTTGGCGACGAGCTGCTTGATGTCTTGCGCGCGATCGCGGCGGGTTACCATCACGACGTCCGACGTTGCGACCACCACGAGATCGTCCACGCCGAGCACGGCGAGCAGCCCGGATTCCGCGCGGAGATAGGAATTGTGCGTATCTTCCGCGATGACGTCGCCGGTCGTGACATTGCCGCTTTTGTCTTGAGCGCCGACGAGCCACAGCGCATCCCATGTGCCGACATCGCTCCAGCCCATCTCGACCGGCAGGACGGCGGCGTGCGGCGTATGCTCCATCACCGCATAGTCGATCGAATTGCCCGGGGCCTTCGCGAAAGCCTCGCGGTCGAGGCGTAGGAAATCGAGATCGTGCTTGGCGCGTTCGAGCGCCTCCTTGCATGCGGCAACCATAGCCGGCTGCAGCCGTTCCAGTTCCTTCAAAAGCAATCCGGCGGGGAAGAGGAATATGCCGCTATTCCACGAATACGCACCCGATTTCAGATAGGCCTCGGCACGGGCGTGGTCGGGCTTTTCGACGAACGCCGCCACCTCAAACGCGCCTTTCGCGCCGGCCAGGTCCTTGCCGCGCTTGATATAGCCATAACCGGTCTCGGGCCGGCTGGCGGTGATCCCGAAGGTGACGAGCCGGCCTTTCGCCGCGACGTCCGCCGCGCGGCCGACCGCGTCTTGAAATGCCTTGAGGTCGGTGATGGTGTGATCGGACGGCATCACCAGCATGAGCGCGTCGGGCTCCGCCGCGGCGAGCATCAGCGCGGCGACGCAGCAAGCCGGCGCCGTATTGCGCCCCAAGGGCTCCAAGATCAGGGCGCGCGGAGCAATTCCGGCCAACCGCAATTGCTCGGCAATGACAAAACGGTGCTCGTCATTGGCGATCACGACCGGGGCGGCAAAGAGCGCCTGGTCCGCGACCCGGAGCGCGGCCTCTTGCAGCAGAGTGCGCTCGGATACTAGCGGCAGCAGCTGTTTGGGATATTGCGCTCGGGACATGGGCCAGAGCCGCGTGCCCGAGCCGCCCGAGAGAATCACTGGATAGACCCGGGCGGGCATCAGCTTTCTCCTTGCCAGGGTGAGGGTGCCTCACACCATATTAACGCTGTGCAAATGGGGAGGAAGAAATGATCGAGCTCTATACCTGGGGAACGCCGAACGGAAAAAAGGTGTCGATCATGCTCGAAGAGATCGGCCTGCCTTACCGGGTTCACGCGGTCAATATCGGTCAGGGCGAGCAGTTCAAGCCTGACTATATCGCCATCAATCCCAATTCGAAGATCCCCGCGATCGTCGACACCGAAGGGCCGGGCGGAAAGCCGCTCAGCGTCTTCGAATCCGGCGCGATCTTGATCTATTTGGCAGAGAAGACCGGAAAGCTCCTGTCGCGCGATCCGGCGGCCCGGATCGAGGCGCTCGAATGGCTGATGTTCCAGATGGGCGGGGTCGGACCGATGTTTGGCCAGGCGCATCATTTCCTGCGGCAGGTGAAGGAGCCGAATCCTTACGGTGCCGAGCGATATACTAAGGAAACGCGTCGCCTTTATGGCGTGATGAATGCGAGGCTGGAAAAGGTGGAGTTTCTAGCGGGCGAGTATTCGATCGCCGATGTCGCGACCTATCCCTGGGTCGCGCGCCACGAATGGCATCAGGTGCAGCTCGCCGAATTTCCCCAGGTGGCGCGCTGGTTTGCCGCGATTTCGGCGCGGCCGGCGGTTCAGCGCGGCATGGCCGTGCTGTCCTGAGGGGACGGCTTGGCGGTCAGGCGGCGGTGCGGGGACGGCCGGGACGCCGGATCGGGCGCACGAAGGCCGCGACGTTGCTGGGTTCGCGGTCGATGCAGCGCAATTCTTCGCGGCAGCGCTCGAGAATTTCCATGTCGCGAGCATCCTCGCGATCCGAAATATCCATGTAGCTCAGCTTGATCTCGACCAGGTCGAGCAGCATTTCAACCGACCGTTTGGACAAATTCATTGCCCCCTCCTTTAGCGTTCTACAGGGCGATAATCGAAGGGAGTTCTTAAAATCATGTAAAGAAATTGGCCTTTTTTGTGCCAATTGCCCTGGAGGATGGCTGGTTTGACAGTCCGCCAGGGCGCGACTAGAACCATTTCCGGCATACGCCGTGTTGCACCACTCATCGGTGGAGGGGTGGCCGAGTGGCTGAAGGCGGCGGTTTGCTAAACCGTTATACGGGTCATACCGTATCGCAGGTTCGAATCCTGTCCCCTCCGCCACTCTAAATTTTCTCTTTAAGGATAATTCGGTAAATCGCCCAGCTCACATAGCGTGTGAGCTGGGTGGTTTGCGTTCGCGCGGCCGAGCCGGTCGCCGGCAGCGAGGCTTGCCGAGCGCCGCGCCGACCGGCGGCGACAGCGCCTCGCACTCGCTACGCCGCGATCAGCGGCACGATGCCGCAGCGCCTCGGTTCAACCTTTTTTGTGCTCGCTCAACCAGCGCGCGGCGCCGGGATGGAGCGGCACGTCCATCGGCGTCGCCTCGGTCTCGGTGAAGATTTGGCTGACGCCGGTATAAGTGCCTTCCTCCCAGGGCATTTCATCCTGGCGCGCGGCGAAGGCGGCGCAGACGTCGTAGGCAACCTGGTCGGGCAAAGCGGCGCTGGCATAAAGCGGCCAGCCGCTGAAATCGATGCACGGGTGATCGCGGTCGAGCTCGGCGTATTCCTCTTTCGGAATCAGCACCCGCCGCCAGCCGAGCTTGTCCATTTGCGCGAACACCTCGGGCTCGAGCTCGATCGGCACCATGGCGCCGGCCAGCGCGGTGCCGAGCCAGGTGGTGATGCCTTCATCGAACACGGCGTCGATCGTGCCTTCCTTGATCGCATTAAGGCGGCGCTTGTCGCCGGGCGGCCCGCAAGGATGGACCCGCCCGCCCCAGGATTCGATCTCGGCGACGCTCATGCCGTAAAGCGGCAGCAGCTGGTGGATCAGCACCAAGGTCGAATGGGTCGGGTCTTCGCGCAGCGAGATCTGGAGCGGGTAGCGTGCTTTCTTTACGTCATGCAGCGAGCGGAAGCCTAGCTCCTTGCGGAACGCGATGACGAACCGGTCCCAGCTCGGATAGGAGCCGATGATCCTGACCGGCAGCGGCTTCTCGAACAGCCCGACGCCGCGATAGGCCTGGGTCAGCATGGCCGAGGGATTGACGAAGGCCATGTCGACCGCGCCTTTGATCACGTCATGCGCCATCACCGCCGAGCCGGTGGCCAATCGCAGCGATGGGACGAATTTGTCGCCGCCGCCGCTGCCCACTGCAATGCACATGTCGCGATTGCCGCCATATTTGATCGCCGGGTTGCCGGCAATATGGAGGCCGAGTTCCCAAAGGATCTTGGTGCGGCGGAAATTCGCGCCCGACGGCAATTTTTCCATGATCAATCCGGCATGACAGGAAGGACGAGTTGCGAAGGATGCTCGGCATCGTGATAGATCGTGTCCTCGCCCAGCTTGTCCGGCCGATAGATATGGTAGAACAAGGCGTCGGTGACGGGTGAGTCGCCATTGACCACTTCGACCCGGATGCGATTGCCGGCCTTGAAGCGATAGGCCATCGGCTGGAGCGCAATCTCGATCTTGTAGATCTTGCCGGGCGTCAGGGGCGTGGCGCGGGCATGGGTGTAATGCGGCGCCATCTCGGTGCCGCGCTCGGGATCGCGATCGACATGCGAGCCGCGCAGCCAGCCTTTGGTGACGATGAAATAGCCGGGCTGGATGCCTTTGGCGCGTTGGTCGGGGCTTTGCGCGAATTGCTCCGACAGCTTGACGATGAAATCCATGTCGTGCCTTGTCGACGAGGCGTAAAGCACGAGCTTCGCGTTGCCGGCGATTTCCAGGTCCTGCGGCAAGGGCGCGGTGGTGAAGGTGAGCACGCCGCGCGCCGGATCGGGACCTTGCGGCCCGAGCGCGACCACGCCCAAAGCCCAGCTCGGATGCGGATAGGCATAGCTGGCCTTGCCGCCGCCGGCGCTCGGCGCCGTGCTGGTGAGCGCGCCGTCATTGAGCGAGGCGACGCTCTCGCTCGGTCCTTGGCCGAGATAAAGCGTCGTGGGCTTGGCGCCTGGCGGCGGCCAGGAAGCGGCCGATTTCACGACGCCGGTGTTGCGCACCGTGTATTCGACATCGGGCCGGCTGTCATGGCTGGTCGCAACGCCTTTCAGATAACGGTCATAGAAAGGCAGGAGATATTTCTGGTGGAATTCCACCAGCGAGAAATCGCGCTGCGAGGTGAACGGCGTCGGCGAGCCGGTGATGCAAAGCTTCTTCGGTCCCTGCGCCTTCTGATAGCCGAGGATGTTTCCCGCGCAGTGCAGATCGAGCTTCGCCCAGACGCCGATCGAGAACAGCGGCACCTTGATCTTGTCGAGCTGCTCGGCGGCGCAGCGTTCCTTCCACCAATCGTCATAGAACGGGTGCTGTTGCACGTCGTGGAAAATGTCATGCGGCAAGTCGCGCGGATGGTCGCCATTGGTGGGGTAGAGGTTCGGCACCCGCACGCTCGAATTGAACCAATAGGAGAGGAAGTTGCCTTCGATCCCGCCGGGATAACCCATGAAGCGATAGGGATCGTTGAGCCCGTCATAAGCGCCGAGGCAGGCAAGATGCGGCGGGTTCTCGATCCCCATGAACCATTGAGTCATGCAGAAATAGGATTGGCCGATGCCGCCGACCTTGCCGTTGGACCAGGGTTGTGCCGCGATCCATTCGATCACGTCGTAAAGATCGTGCTGCTCCTTGCGGTCGAGGAAACGGTACTCGCCTTCGGAAAACCCGGTGCCGCGGACGTCCATATGCACATAGGCATAGCCTTGCTCGATATACCATTCGATCGGCCCGGTCTCGCGCCATAAGAACACCGGCGTCGTCGGCAGCGCGTTGTTGTCGTAGCGGTAAGGGCTCGCCGCGAACAACGCGGGAAACTTGCCGCTGCCTTCGGGCCGATAGATGCGCAGCCCGATCTTGACCCCGTCGCGAACGGTGACTTGGACGTCTTTTTGCTCGATCACTTTCTACCCCGCTGGTTACTACTCCGCCGGCACGTGATGCGCCTCTTGCATCCAGGGCCGCTCGCGCAGCCGAGCCTGGTTGAGGCGATGAATGACGAAGCAGATCACGGCGCCGCCCGCGAAGGGCAACGCGGCCCACATATAAAGCTGCTGCACCGGCAAGGCGACGAAGAGCGCGCCCAAAAGCGGCCCGACGATCGAGCCCAGCCTACCGATGCCCAGCTCCCAGCCCGAGCCATTGGCGCGCAGCGAGGTCGGATAGATCAGCGCGCCCGACACGTTGATGCCCGATTGGATGCCGAGCACCAGGAAGCCGGCGAAGAAGGCCGCGACCATCACCGAGAATTGCGAGGTGACGCCGAACCAGCCGACCGAGCCGACCACCGGCACGGCGAGGATAAAGAGGATGGTGATGGCGAAAAACCGCTTCTGATCGATCCAGCGGCACAGCGCCAAGGCGCCGACCGTGCCGCCGACCTGCATCGCCGCACCCGTCAAAGCGCCGGTGGCGGGCGGCAGATGCGCCGCCGTCACCAAAAGGGTCGGCGTCCAGCTCGCCAGGAAGAAATAGCCCATCAGGTTCAGGGCAAAGAGCAGCCACAGCAGCGGCGTGATCGCCGCCAGCCCGTCGCCGAAGAGATGCGCCGGGCTGAAGCCCGCGACGTTCTTTTCGTCTTCGATGACGAAGCGCGCATTGGCGGGCAGCTTGTAATCGGGGCGCAACGCCGCCAGGACCTTTTCCATGTTTTTGCGCTGGCCTTCATGGAGCGCCATGTACTTGATCGATTCCGGCAGGCCGATGAAGCCGAGCGCGGCGATGGCCAGCGGTACGATCCCGCCGATGACGAAGAGGATCTGCCAGCCATAGTCCGGCACGAACAAGGCCGCGATGAAGCCGGGAATGGCGCCGCCGACCGGCACCAGCCCGACCGCGATGATCGCCAAGGTGGCGCGCAGCCGCCGCGGCGCGGATTCGGCGTTGATCGCGATCACATTGGGGATGACGCCGCCGATGCCGATGCCGGCCAGAAGCCGCAGCACCGACAGCTCGGTCAGATTAGTGGAATAGGCGGCGACCCAGGTGAAGATGCCGAAGACGATATTGGCGCCGATCAGCGCCGCCTTGCGGCCATAGCGGTCGCCGACCCAGCCGAAGATCGCCGAGCCGAACAGAATGCCGACCAGGCTCGCGCTCAGCACCGGCCCCAAGGCGCTGGGCGGGAAGTGCCATTCCCGGATCAGCGAGGGCGCGGCAAAGGCGATGGCGCCGATGTCGTAGCCGTCGATCAGCACGATGAACAGCGACCAGACCAGCAGCTTGATATGGAACGAGCCTACGCCGCGTTCGTCGAGCAAACGCGAAACCTGTACGACTTGACCGTCAGCCATGATGACCTCCCCGCTCCTTTGCGGCCCCATCCGCCCGAAGGCGCGGTGCCTGTTTTCCAGCAACGATGCGGTCGATCCTAAAGAATTTGCCGGCGCAGGGGAACTGTCGCGCGATGCCGATTTGCGGCGCGCCCGGCGGCAGCGTTTTGCGCCGGAAAGCACCATATTTTCCGCAACAATGGGTGTTTAATTGGCTTTGTTTCGAGGTCGGTCTAAACTCGCTCGTCGGCTCTTGTCTTGCTTTAAGTTTATATTTTAACATATTGTTGTTAAAGTATTTTATGCGCAGCATAAGCGCGAAAGCCGGGGCTCTGAATTGGCTTTGTTTGGTAATTTTAATCTCCGGCCGCCGCATGGTTTCCCTATGGTTCCGTATGGTCTGGCGCTGGTTTTTCGTGCCGCGCGGCACGCCGTTTTGCACCCGAGCGTATGGTCGCCATATGGTGCGCCTATGGTCGCGAACGCGGTGTGAACGTCATTAGCGTACATGGCTGAGAGATAGGTGTGTGGCGCCGCGCGGTCAAGCCGGGCCCCGGCTCCAGCCTTGCGGATTCTCAGACCGTGATGATCCGGTCGAGGTGAAGCTTCCAATTGCCGCGCGCGCTGGCGCTGGCGGCTTCGCCCGAAAGCCAGGTGCCGGTCACCTTGCCCTCGCATTCGGTCGGCAGAACCATGCCGCGCATGAACCGGCTCACCATCCGGGGCGAGCCCCAGGCAATGACCGTGTCGGAGCCGGTCTCCCACCAGGCATCGCCGGGCAGGAGATCGCGCGCGGATTCGGCGTCCTGCTGCACGTTGAAGGTGCCTTCGAGCAGGCAGCGTATGCCTGGCCCGGGGTGTTGATGGCGATCGGCGATCCGCCCGGCTGGCGCGTTGATCTGGTCGAGGCGGAAAAGCCATCGCGACCCCGCCGGCATGGCGAGGGTGGCGATGATCCGCGACATCCGCAGGCTCGACAAGATTCCCGCGCCCTCATGCAGCAACGGCGCGGTATTGGGCGGCACGAGATCCCAACGCCACACCTGGCTCCATTCGCCGGCCGAACTCATTTCCACCGCGCTGTCGCAATAGACGGCCTCGTCGGCTTTCAGCGCTTGCCCGTTGATCGCGACGCGGCCGTGGCGGACATAGAGCAGGCGTTGCGCGGCCGCGAGAGGCGCGGTCGTCGCGCCGTCGGCGGCGATCTGGTCGTGGTAGAAGTTCAACGCAAAGGGCATCGCGTATCCTCCGTCTTGATCTTGCTCGACCTTGATCTTGTTCGACGGCCGGCTCGGCCCGTGCCGGCAGAGGAGCATAGCATGCGACCGGCGGAGCGGGACGGTGCCAAACTGTCTCGCCTCGGGGCGAGCCGACGATGCCGAAGAATACCTTCGCAGAGGCGCGGCTCGCGCTCGGGTTCTGTGGGATCATGACCGATCACGCATAAACCCTGCTGAAAGGAAAGCGCTTGAAACTATGCCGGATCGGGCATAATTTGTTGAGGGGGCGAGGACATGCAAGAGCCGGCCGGCGAAGGCCAATTCAAGCCGGTGCGCTGGGTCGGAAGCAGCAAGGCGGTGCTGAGCCGCTTCCCGGAGGAGGTGCGGCGGCGGGTCGGCGGCGCGCTATGGGAAGCGCAGATCGGCCGCAAAGCGCCCTATGCGAAGCCGCTCAAGGGTTTCGGCGATGCCGGCGTGTTGGAGATCGTGGATGATTTCGACGGCGACACTTTCCGCGCCGTCTACACCGTGCGCTTCGCCAAGGCTGTCTACGTGCTGCACGCTTTCCAGAAGAAATCCAAGCACGGCGCGGCGACGCCCAAGGCCGAGCTGGATTTGATCGCCCAAAGGCTTAAGCGAGCGAAAGAGGATTACGAGCAATGGTCAAAAAGCGCCACGCCGACATCGCGGTGATCGAGAGCAGCGGCAATGTGTTTGCCGATATGGGTTTGGCCGAACCCGAGGAAGAGCTGACCAAGGCGCAGCTCGCGAGCCACATCCGGCAGGTGATCAAGCGTCAAGGTTTGACCCAGGTTGCGGCGGCCGCGCGCATGGGCATCGATCAGCCGAAAGTGTCGGCTCTGCTCAACGGGCGCCTCGCGAATTTCTCCAGCGAAAGGCTGATGCGTCTGCTGACGGCGCTCGGCCAGGATGTCGATATCACGGTCAGGACCAAGCCGCGCAATCGCGCGCATGGCCGCATCCGCGTTCTCGCCGAGGCGCGCGGGTGAGGTCGCCGGCAAGGCCGACACCTTCGGACTTTAGTGGATCGCGATCGATCTTGATTGATCCTGGCGGAAGCTCACATAAGATGCTCCGCGCGAGGGGGACGATTTAGCGATGACGCCGGAGGAATTCATCGCCAAGTGGCGCGGCTCGACGCTTACCGAGCGCTCCGCGTCACAGCAGCATTTTCTCGATCTTTGCGAATTGCTCGACGTCGATAAGCCTGCCTCGGTCGATCGCCACGGCACCGAATACACATTCGAGAAGTCGACCAAGAAGATCGGCGGCAAGCAGGGCTTCGCCGATGTCTGGAAGAAACATTGCTTCGCCTGGGAATACAAAGGCCAGCGCCGGAACCTGGTCGAGGCTTACGCGCAGCTCAAGCAATACGCAGACGCGTTCGACAACCCGCCGCTCCTCATCGTGTCGGATATGGACGAAATCCGCGTCCATACCAATTTCACCGACGCCGTTGCCCAACAGCACGTCATCAAGCTCGCCGATCTGAGCTCGGTCGAAGCGCGGACCCTTCTTCGCAATTGCTTCCTTCATTCCGAAAGGCTGCGCCCTACCGAGACGCGCGAAAGCATCACGGCGCGCGCCGCGCAGAAATTCGCCGGCATCGCCGTCAGGCTGCGCCAGCAATTCGATGAACGCCGTGTCGCGCATTTTATCAACAAGTTGGTCTTTTGCCTTTTCGCCGAAGACATCGAATTGCTGCCGGATCGCATCTTCGCCGATATTCTCGACGAGGCGAACAAGCGACCCGACGATTTCGTCCCGATGCTGACGGAATTGTTTCGTGCCATGGCGAATAAGAATGGCCGCTTCGGCAAGGCAGCGATTCCATGGTTCAACGGCGGCCTCTTCGATGATGACGATGTGTTGCCGCTCGGGATCATCGCCGTCCGCGATCTAACGGAGGCGGCGCGACTCGATTGGAGCAAGATCGATCCGACAATCTTTGGGACGTTGTTCGAAAGCGGGCTCGACGACAAGAAGCGCGCGGAAATGGCGAGCCTCTTCGATCGACCGGACCCCGAGGCCTCGCGCCAGGCAAGGCTCTTCGACCGCTCGGCGCCAGACAAAGGCGTCGGCATCCACTACACCGATCCAGGCATGATCATGAAGATCATCGAGCCGGCGGTAATGCAGCCGCTGCGCGCCGAGTGGGATGGGATCAAAAAGCAAGTCCGAGAGCTAATGGAACGCCGCACAAAGGCACGCGCACCAGCAGAAAAGACGAAGTTGGTCACCCAAGCCCGCGATACTTATAGCGCATTTCGCAAGCACCTCGGACAATTCCGCGTGCTCGATCCGGCCTGCGGCTCGGGAAACTTTCTCGCGCTTGCGCTCGGCGCGCTCAAGGATTTCGATCTTGCTGTCATCAGCGATGCGAAAGCCTTGGAGCTGCCGCCGGACAATCAGCGCGTGGGCGCCGAAGCGGTGCTCGGTATCGAGATTAATCCTTATGCCGCGGAGCTGGCGCGCCTGACGGTTTGGATCACCGAATTGCAATGGCAGTTGCGCAATAGCTTCGGTATTCATCGCGCCCCTATCCTCGGTCGGCTCGACGGCATTGCGTGTCGCGATGCGCTTGTCACGCGCGACGGAAAGGAAGCATCTTGGCCGGATGCCAACGTTGTGATCGGAAACCCGCCATTTCTGGGCACGAAATTAATGTACCGGGTGTTGGGCACCGAATATACGGATCGAATTCGCACGGTCTATAAGGCTCGCGTATCACCTTTTGCGGACTTAGTCTGCTTTTGGTTTGAAAAAGCACGCGCGCAAATTATATCGGGCCACTTAGAACGTGCGGGCCTCGTTGCGACGAATTCAATTCGGGGTGGAAAAAATCGTCTCGTGCTAGATCAAATAAACAAAGACACACCGATATACAATGCTTGGAGCGATGAACCATGGGTGATTAAAGGTGCTGCGGTTCGAGTATCGCTTATAAATTTCGGCAAGTCAGAATTTATAACAAATAAAGTACTAAATGGAAAATCCGCACCTATGATCCATCCGGACCTCACGGCTGCCAGTGACCGAGGTGTTGAAAACGATCTCACGAAAGCATCGAAACTCGTCGAAAACGAGCATGTCGCATTTATTGGCATCCAAAAGACTGGTCCATTCGACATTCTGGGCGCGATCGCGCGAGAATGGCTCGGGCTTCCTATCAATCCGAACGGGCGTCTAAACTCGGACGTTCTCCGGCCCTACCTGAACGGCATAGATATTAGCCGGCGTCCACGCGACACGTGGATTATTGATTTTACGGAAAGGTCAGAACCCGATACGGCCGCCCTTTATCAAGCGCCATTCGAGTACCTGTCTAAGACTGTTAAACCTGTGCGTCTTACGAACAAGGAGCAAGACGCGCGGACGAATTGGTGGCTTTTTTGGCGTCCACGACCTGAATTCCGAATGGCAGCCAAAAAACTAAATCGCTATATCATTACGCCTCGCGTGACTAAGCACCGTATCTTTACTTGGATACATCGGAATGTGTTACCCGATAGCGCGACCGTTGCAATCGCCCGCGACGACGACACAAGCTTCGGCATCCTCCATAGTCGTTTTCACGAAGCATGGTCACTTGCCCTCTGCACTTGGCTGGGTGTTGGCAACGATCCGCGGTACACGCCAAGCACCACCTTCGAGACGTTTCCGTTCCCCGAAGGCCTGACCCCGAACATTCCGGCAGTGTCTTATGCGGAGGACGCGCGCGCGATTGCGATCGCGTCCGCGGCAAAGCGGCTCGATGAATTGCGCCAGAATTGGCTCAATCCGCCTGATCTGGTTAAAATCGTGCCAGAGGTCGTTGCAGGCTATCCCGACCGTATTCTGCCGGTTGACGCGAAGGCTGCAGATGAATTGAAAAAGCGGACGCTGACAAATCTTTATAACACCAGACCCGCTTGGCTCGACAACGCGCATCGCGATCTCGACGCGGCGGTCGCCGCCGCTTATGGCTGGCCGGCCGAGATTTCCGACGAAGACGCGCTGGCAAATCTGCTCGAACTAAATCGGGCGCGCTCGGGTGAGGGACGGTAGCGCTCGACACCGCCCAAGCACGTTAACGATTTACCTATTTTCGATCCTCGACTACGCTGGGCCCTAGTCTGGCAAGGACCTCTGACATCTCTCGGCGCTAAGCAGAATCGCATGCGTGCTCGGCGGCGGTCCTCATCGCGGAAGAGCGGACGAGCACCAGCGCAGGGCCGCCTGGCCGCCACGATAGCCGCCCTGCGCCACCCAAAAATTTATGGTTACTTAAAACTCTCCCTCGACAATCCGCCAAATCTGGCAATTCGGCTCTCAGTAGGGAATGGGTTTTTGACGCGCCCTGTTTTCCGGCCGCAAGGTCCGGCGGAGCAAGTTCCGCCCGATACGGATTCCGAGATCGACGCGGCGGCCGGCTCGATCCAATTCACGCGCGACGGCGCCCGATTTCCCGGCATCGCGGCGGGCCGGGGGGGCTATGTCGTCATCGCTTTCACGGCCTTTCTGTTGGTTTTGCTGTGGGGCGCGACTTCGTATGAGCTCATACACGACAAGCTCGCCGTGATCGAGGGGGCCCGTACCGACACCGGCAATTTGGCGCGCGCCTATGCCGAGCATGTCGCCGGCACGGTGCGGCTGCTCGATCAGGCGCTGTTGCGCGTCAAGGCAGAATACGAGAAAGGCGCGATCAGCCAGGACCTCTCGCGCGAGCTCCGCGATGCGCCGACGATTAATGCCGATTCCCTGTTCGTGGCCGTCAGCGACGAGCAGGGCAATGTGGTGGCGTCGACCCAGCCGCTTCCGCCCCATGCCCGGTTTGTCGGCAAGCGCGACTATTTCCTGGCGCACGCCCAAGCTGGTCCCGATCCGCTCTATATCAGCGTGCCGCTGAACGGCCAGATCACGGGAAAGCAGATCATCGTTCTCAGCCGCGCATTGACGAAGCCGGACGGCGCCTTCGCCGGGGTCGTCTTCGTGTCGCTGGATCCGCAATACCTCTCGGGTTTTTTCAGCGACCTCTCGATCGGCAAGGAAAGCAGCTTCTCCGTTGTCGGCCGCGACATGATCGTCCGCGACCTGATCAAAGGAACCGGCCGCGTCAGAGGCGATATCGGCCAAAGCCTGGCCCGCTCGCAATTGGCCGTGGCATCGCGAAATGCGCCCAGCGGCAGCTACGAGGCTGTCGGCGCAATCAATGGCGTCAGACGCATCTTCTCCTATCGCGCGTTTGCCGATTACCCGTTGCTGGTCGTCGCCAGCATCGCCGAGGCCGACGTGCTCGCCGATTATCGCGCGCGCAAGGCTTGGCTGATCAGCGTTGCCGCGGGGCTTTCGCTGTTTTTCGTCGGCGTCGCCTATTTTCAGCTGCGCGGGCTCACCCTGCAGCTGCGGTCGCAACGCGTCTTGAGCGAGACGCAGGAATTGTTGATCGAATCCCAAAGCGTCGCGAAGCTCGGCTACATGTTGCGCGACGTGCCGAGAGGGCTAATCTACTGGTCCGATTCCCTGTTCGAGCTTCGCGGCGTGCCGCGTCGCGCGGTCTTTACGATGGAAGAAGCCCGCCAATTCGTCGAGCCGGAAGATCGCGCACGCTATACCAAGGCAAGGAACGAAGCGATCGCCGCGCGGCGGCCTTTCTCGATCGATGTCCGCACGCGCCGGCCGGACGGCACGCGCTGTTGGGAACACCGCGCGGTGCATCCGCATTTCGACGCGCACGGCAAGCTGACCCGAGTCCTGACCGTGGTCCAGGACATCACCGAGCGCAAAGAGAACGAGCTGGAGCTGAGCCGCAGCCGGGACAATATGGCGCGCGCGCAGCAGGTCGCGGCGCTCGGCAGCTTCGAACGCGATCTGGTCACCGGCGCGGTCGAATGGTCGGATGAAATGTATCGTATCCTGGGTATCGAAAAAGGCGCGGTCGCCCCGGACTTCGATGTCGTGCGCGATCTGATGCACCCCGACGATCGCGAAACCTTCGTGGCGACAAACAGAGCGAGCCGGGAAGGCATCGCACGCGGGATGCTCGAGTTTCGGATTATTCGCCCGGACGGCAGCGAAAGAATCATCCGGAGCGAAATCGGCTTCGTCCGGGACGAAAACCAGAAGCCGGTCCGCCTTTATGGCAGCTATCAGGACATTACCGAGGAGCGCGCCGCCGAGGAGCGCGAGCGCGAGCTCGAACGCAAGCTGCTCCATTCGCAAAAGCTCGAAGCGCTGGGGACGCTGGCCGGCGGCATGGCGCACGATCTCAACAACACGCTCACGCCCATCATGGCCTTGAGCAAGGTGACGGCAAAGGAATTGCCGGCCGGAAGTGTGCTGCGCGAGAATCTCGACGTTATCTTCGCCGCGAGTCAGCAGGCGCGCGACCTGGTGAAGCGCGTCCTCGCCTTCAGCCGTCGCGACAAGATCACCAAGGAGCCGGCCAATCTTCGGGACATCGTCGAAAGCGTCCTGAAGCTGTTGCGCGCGACCATCCCGACCTCGATCCAGCTCGACACCAGGATCGGCGACGTGCCGACGATCCTGGCCGACGCCTCGCAGATCCAGCAAGTCGTCACCAATCTCGTGACCAACGCCGCGCAAGCGATCGTCAGCGCCATGGGGGTGATCACCGTCACCCTCGAATTCGTGTCGGGATCGGCGCAGCACGGCGCCATCCGGTTGTCGGTCGCCGATACCGGGGTCGGCATGGATGAGGTGACGCAGCGGCGCATCTTCGAGCCGTTTTTCACCACCAAGCAAGTGGGCGTCGGCACCGGGCTCGGCCTGTCGATGATCGAGGGAATCGTGGCCGAGCATGGCGGCCGGATCGAGGTCGCGAGCGAAGTCGGCAAAGGCGCGCGCTTCGACGTGTATTTCCCGCTGCCGGATGCGGGCGCCTCGGCCGCGGCGTAAGTCCGTCGGTTTCATTGAACGAAGCGGATCGGCGCGGCGCGGCGATCGCCGGCCTGCGCGCTTTCCCGGATTCGCGAAACTCGCTCGTGTTCACGCCGATGTTATTTGCGTCGGGCGAGAAGCCGGTGAAGCTTTTGCGCGCGCGTCGATCAATCGAGGGAGGAAGAAACCGTGCGGTTCAATCAGCGCCTTACCTGCGGGCTTGCGGCAAAAGCCATTGCCGCCATGGTCGCGCTTGTCGTCCTGGCGGCATCGCCCGCGCGCGCGGGCACGGTCATCGACGATTGGAACAACATCAAGGTGCCGGCGCCGCCCGAGCTCAAGCCGGTGACGATCGCGCCCGCGACCACCGCGCTGCTGATGCTCGATTTCGTGCATCCGATCTGCAGCGAGAAAAACGCGCCGCGCTGCGTCGCCTCGCTGCCGGCGACGAAGCAGCTTCTCGCCGAGGCGCGCGCGCATCACGTGATGGTGGTCTTCAGCACGGCCGGCACGACGACGACCCAGGACATTTGGGGCGATGTCGCGCCGCTTCCCGGCGAGCCCGCGGTCAATTCCCACGCCAACAAATTCCAGAATACCGAGCTGGAGAAAATCCTGCGCGACAAGGGGATCACGACGGTGATCACGGTCGGGACGGCGGCGAACGGCGCCGTGCTCTATACCGCCAGCGAAGCCGCGTTCCGGGGCTTCAAGGTGATCGTTCCGGTCGACGGCTCGACCGCCAGCGACGAATATATCGAGCAATATGTCGTCTATAATCTCGCGCACGCGCCGGGTATTTCCGCCAACATCACCCTGACCGCGACCGGCATGATCAAATATTGAGCGGCCGGACCCGCCGCGCGGCGCGGGCGGGGCTGCGATAAAGCCGTCGGGCCCGCCCGAATGCCCAGGCTTTCAGCCGGTTTCGGCCGGGCCCGGCTTGCCGGCTTTGTCCTTTTAGTCCAAGTGCCTGGCTGGCGATCTTAATCTGGCGTTAGCCATTAGGCGTTTAGACGTAAGCGCCATGCATATCGACCTGCGCACGCTGTTCATCGTCCATTCGCTGATCTCGATGACGCTTGCGGTTTTGATGGTCGCTTTCTGGCGCGGGCATCGCGGCACGCCCGGTCTGGCCGAATGGACGCTCGCCAGCATCTTGATCGGCCTGGCGATTCTCGGCGTGGGGTTGCGCGGCACGATTCCGCTCTTTCTGTCGATCGTGGTCGCCCAAGGTTTCTCGGTGCTGAGCTTCGCCGCCGCCTGGAACGGGATCAGGCGCTTCGCCGGCAGACCGCCGCGTTGGGCCGGCATCCTGGGGGCGGCCGCCGCGACCATGGCCTTCATCGCCTATTTCACCTATGTCGTGGACGATGTCCGCGTCCGGGCCGTCACGATTTCGGCCGTGACCTCGGCCGCTTGCGTGCTATGCGCCTATGAGCTCATTCGCGGGCCGGCGCGAAGGCTGCGCGCGACCGCGATCTTGACGGCGGCGCTGTTCGGCGCGATGGCCTTGACCCTCGCCGCGCGCGGCGTGTGGCTCGTGCTGTGGCCGCCCGATTTGGACATCTTCGCGCTCACCACCACCCAGGCGGTGAGTTTCCTCGTCACGCTGATCGGCAATATCCTTATCATCGTCGCGCTGTTGATGATGGCGGCGCAGCGCCTGCAATGGCAGCTCGAGATCCGCAACGCCGATTTGGACTCCGCGCGCGCCAAGGCGGAGGAGGCGAGCCGCGCCAAATCCGAATTTCTGGCGACGATGAGTCACGAGCTGCGCACGCCGCTCAACGCCATAATCGGCTTTTCCGACGTGCAGCGCCGCGAGCTGTTCGGACCGCTCGGCAATCCGCGCTATCGCGACTATGCCGGCGACATTCACGCCTCGGGCATGCACCTGCTCGACGTCATCACCACGATTCTCGACATCTCGAAGGCCGATGCCGGCAAGCTCGAAGTGGCGCCGGTCGATCTCGATCCGCGGCCGGTGATCGAAGCAACCGTGAAGCTGATCAAAGGCCCCGCCGAGGCAAAGCGCATCCGCCTGGCGCTCGATCTTCCGCAAACCTCCATCGCATGCCGCGCCGACCCGCATGCGCTGAAACAGATCCTGCTCAATCTCCTTTCCAACGCGGTGAAGTTCACCCCGGAGGGCGGCACCGTTCTGATGCAGCTGCGCGCGCCGGCGAGCGAGAGCGTCGACTTCGTCGTCCGCGACACCGGTATCGGCATCGACCCGGCCGATCTGCCGCGGCTGATGAAGCCGTTCGAGCAGGCGACCGGCGGCTATTCGCGGCGGAATGGCGGGACCGGGCTAGGATTGCCGCTGGTCGATTCGCTGGTCCGCCTCCAAGGCGGAACGCTCGAGATCGACAGCGCCATCGGCAAAGGCACGATCGTCACCGTCCGGCTGCCTTTGAGCCAAACCTTCCGCATGATCGGCTCTCAAGAATACCCGGTGGCCTTTCCGGTCCGCGCGGCGGGCTGAGATAAGCGAAACCCGCCCGCAAACATGCGGGCGGGCTCGCCAGCGCCTGAGACCCAGGCGAGGCTTACGGAACCGAGTTCACCAGCTCATTCGCGCTGTTGACCAGCGACGAGACCGTGCCTGGATTGGGCGCGGTGTTGTTGAATTCGGCGCCTTCGATCAGCGCGATCATCTGCTTGGAAAGCGCGTCGCGTTGTTGCGCGATCTGCTTCAGCTGCACGTCGACCGTCTTATAGGCCGCATTGCTGCCGAGAACGCCCTGGGTGCTGAGGGCCAGGGTGCTTACGCCGAGCGGGCCCAAGGGCGCGTTGATCGCCTTATAGGCATTCGCCAATTGACCGAACACGCCGGGCTCGAGCCCGACCGCGACCGGCAAGTGGTTGCTCGTCACCACCTCGTAAAGCATGCGGCCTTCATGCGTGTAGTCGTCCTTCAGCCCGGCCAAAGCGAGGATGGTCGGGCGAATGTCGGTGTGATCCGAGAACACCGCGCCGGTCACGCCTTGGTTCTGGATGCCCGGCCCGACCAGGCCGAGCCAGGTCGTGGTGATTTGCGGCTGGATGTCGCCGTGGTTCCAGGCAAATCCGGCCTGCTCGACGAAGCAGCTCGCGAGCGGGCTGCACAGCGTGTGGCTGCCCGACGCGCTGAGGAAATAGTCGGGGTCTTCGAACGGGATGAAGCTCGCGGTGCGGTTCGGATCCTTCGGGATCATGTGCAGGATCTTCATCTCGTCGCGATCGGCGATCGCCACCGTCATCGGGTCGTTGGCGCCGGTGATCGGATTGACGCCGATCGCCGAGCCGAAGGCGCGTTCCAGCGTGCGGGTCGCGGCGGCGGTCGGCCCCGGATTGCCGTCGATCCAGACCACCGGCGCGTCGTCGGAATGGACGAAGAACGGCAGCTGGTTGTTCGCTTCGGTCGCGAGCACGCGGCTGAGATCGGCGTTGATCTCGCCTTTCTGCGCGTAGGTGCAGGGCGTGGTCACGCCGTCGCAGTTGCTGGGCGAGGCGGGGCCGCCGACGAAATGATCGCCTTCATCCGCGGTGATGACGAACAAGGTGTTGGCCGGCGTGATGCCGTCGGCGGCAAGCCGCGCGAAGAACTTGCCGAAAGCGGTGTTGTAGGCTTGAAGCTGTGCGACATAGCCCGCTTCTCCGGGGCCGAAAGTGCCCGAGCCGGAGCGGTTGTCATGCGCATCGGCGATATAGGTGTAGACCACGTCGACGCCGTTCTCGAGCATTTGCGCGGCGTAGCCCAAGGTCTGGGTGGCGGTCGGGCTGAACGCGTTGGGGAAGCCCGGATTGCCGTGGCTGTCGGCGATCACGTTGCCGTCGAGATCCTTGACCGGGCCGGTCGGCGAGATTTGCGGCTGCACGCTGGCATTGCCGAACAGCGCGGTGTAGCCGACATAGCCTTTCGGCTCGTCGGGAAGCATGTCCGGCTCGCTGTTGGCGGCGCAGAGCGCGCTGCCGCGGGCGCAATGGATGGCGATGCCCTCGAAGTCGGTCGCCGCCTTGGACGGGTTGCTGGCCGCTTCCAAAGCCTGAGGCGAACCCGCGCCGAAGACCGTCGTCACGTCATTGCCGATATTCTCGAGCTCGATATTGGCGATCGAGAAGGCGCCGACATTGCAGCCGGCGCGGGTGAACGGAACCCACGGCGCGGGCGCGTTCTTGCCATTCGCGGCCTGCATTTCCGGCGTGCCGTCGGCGATCTTGTCGGTCCAATAGGTGAAAGAGCTGACGAAGGCGACGGTGCCGTCGGGATTGTAGAAGCCGAAGCTGTTGCCGACGGGAACGCCGAACTTGTCGGGATAGACGCCGGTGAGCGAGGTCGTGATGTCGATCGCGGTATGCGAAATCAGCGGCGTGTGATGATTGGTGAGCAGCGTGCCGCCGCTGGTCATGAAATTGAGCAGGTTCGGCATCTGCTCGAGATCCGACGGCACGTTCGGGTTGTCGCGCGTGAAGTGCACATTGTCGAACTGCAAATAGAAGATGTGCTTGATGCTGCCGTCCGGGCTCAGCTTGCAGGCCGGCGCGAGCGTGCTCGCTTGAGCGTGCGGGGCGGCGACAAGAAACGTGCTCCCGAGGAGCGCAGCCGCCAGCGCGGCTGCACAGCTTTTCGATGTCATGAATGTCCCCTGTAAGGTTCGCGCGCAGCCCCACGCTGCGCACGAGAGGGGACTCTATAGATACAGTGCGGCGCTTTATTTTCGCTCAGATGAACGCTTGCTGTCGCTTCGATGAAGCGTCCGTGACAGCGCGCGATCGGATGTCAAACGCGACTCGGCGCGCTCACGCGCGATACTGGGTTTCGGCGATGATCTCCAGCGGCAAGACCTCGACCTCGCCGCCGGCGACGCGCTTGGTCTCCTCGGTGTAGGGCGCGAAGAAATCCTGCGCTTGAAGGGTCTTGATCGCCTGATCATCGGCGGCGGCGGCGAGATGATAATAGTCGGAGCCGCCGCGCCGCTTCATGCAGCGATAGGAAATCTTTCCCCGCAAAGCCGGCACGTCTTCCAAACCGGCGATGAATTTCGCGATCGCGCGATGCCAGTCTTCTTCGGTGCCGGTCGTGAAATGATACTTGATGAGAAAATGTTTCATGTCGGGTTCCTATCACAAAGGGCGTTGCCGAGCGATGCGCGCGCCGCGCGTAGGTCAGATCTTGGGCGCCGGTTCCTCGCCGCGGAAAATCGCGGCGTGGCGTCTGGCGAAGGTATCGAAGCTGGTCGGGGGTCGCCCGAGAATCCGTTGCACGTCGGGGTAGACGCGCGATTCGCCGCCGTTGCGCCGCTCGGCGAAGAGCTCGGCCAAGGCATCGGCCATGTAGGGCGGCATGCCGGCGGCAAGCTGCGCTTTTTTCGCGTCCTCGGGCGCGATGTTGACATAGCGGATCGTTTTTCCGGTGGCGGCGGAAAGCTTCGCGGCAATTTCCGTCATGGTGAGCGCCTCGGGACCGGTGAGGGGATAGATCTTTCCCTCATGCCCCGGCTCGGTCAAAACCGTCGCGGCGACCGCGGCGATGTCGCCGACATCGATCGACGCGATCGTCGCATTCTCCATCGGCAGGAAGAACATCCCCTTGGCGACGATCGACGGCACCTGGCGAAAATAGGCGGGCATGAATTCGCCGGCGCGGAGATGCGTGAAGGCCATGCCCAATTCCTCGAGCTTCTTCTCGGCCTCGCCATGCATGCGCGCGAAGCGAAAGGCGGAATTGATCTCGGGCATGATGCCCGAAAGCTTGACGACATGTTTGACGCCGGCCTTGCGGGCGGCCGCGATGAAATTCGTTTGGACCTTGAGCATCTCCGGGTCCGAGGAGGAAATCAGCATCGCGCGGTCGACACCGCGCAGCGGATCGACGAGCGAATCGGGGTCGGCCATGTCGCCCTTCGCGATCTCGACCTTGGGCAGCACGGCGAGAGCCTCGGCCTTCGCCCGGCTGCGCACCAGCGCGCGCACGGGCACGCCGCGCGCCGAGAGGTAGCGCACGAGCGCGCTGCCGTTGAGACCGGTCGCTCCTGTCACGAGAATCATGGCCCGCCTCCCGAGAGATCCGTTCGCACCGCGATGATGCCGCGCGACCTCGTGCCGATTTGGGACGCAGCGGAGCGTTTTGGCAATATGGACAAAATTGATAGTATGGACTTTTCCGAATGCCGCTCGTAATTTTGCGAATGCGCGGGGAACGCGTCGCAAGGGAGCCATGCCGATGCCGAAGCAAAAATCGACCGAAGGTTGCGGCTGTCCGGTCGCCTCGTTTCAAAAGATGATCAGCGGAAAATACAAGCTCCGCATCGTGTGGGACCTGAAGGACGGTCCGCTCCGCTATGGCGAGATCCGCAGTGGCTTGCTGCGCGGCTTGCGCGGGACAAAGGAAATCGCGCCGCGCGTCCTAAGCCGCGAATTGAAGGCGCTGGCCGAGACCGGGCTCATCGATCGCAAGGATTACGGCGTGGTTCCGCCCAAGGTGGAATACCGTCTCACCGCCAAAGGCCGCAGCTTCGTGCCGGTGATCGGTGCCATCAAGAAATGGGGCGCGCGCCATTTGAGCGCCGTCGCCGAGGGCGAGAGCGCCGCGCGGGAAGCGGCCGAGTAGAGACGCGCGGTCCGGCCGCGCGCGCTAGTCGTTCGGCGGGAGAGCGACTTCGTCGGTATAGCGCTGCACGAAATTGTCGGTGACGCCGGCATTGCTGGTGATCTGAATGGTCAGCGCGTCATAGGCGAGGCCGGTCGGCGAGGTGAGCTTCGAATCGTCATAGGTGACGGTGACGTCGCATGTGCCGCCCGCGGGTATCTTGCCGCTGCAGGTCGTGCTGTCGATCGTGACCGAGGTCAGGGTCAAGCTTGTGCTGGCCTTGACCTTTTTGACGTTGAGCGGCGCGTCGCCATTGCTGGCGAGGGTCGCCGTGAAGGTATAAGGCTGTTGCGGCAGCACCATATAGGCGTTCGAGGTCAGCCAGTCGTAATGCGAGCCGTAATCGAACACGAAGCCGCCCTCGGTCAGAGCGGAATCGGTGCCGGCATAAAGATGCTTGCTCTTGCTGGCATAGATCGTCTCGGTCCCGTTGGTGCCGAGCGGCGTCGGGACGGTTGGCGCGCCCGAAGCCGTGCTGAGCAGCGCGCCGTACAAATCCCAGGTGCAGGTTTGCGGGATCGGCGTGTAGAAGCTTCGCGGGTCGCGCCCCGAGCCGCTGGTGATCCGGGTGTAGCTGCAATTCCCGACCACCGTCTTGCCGACGATGGTATAGCCCGCGACCACGAGATCCTTGTAGTCGCCGACCGGCGCGAATTGCAGCGGGTATTCGTAAGCCTGCGCCGCGCCGGCCGCTAAGAGGCTGAAAGACGCCGCGCCGATCCAAGCCAAGCGATTTGCAATGCCGCGCATGTCGCACCTCCGTTATGGCCTGCCTTGCGCACGCAGCGCGACAGACGAGGTTGGTTGTTTTTCGCGACCGCCACGCCACGCAGCGCGCGATCACGGCGGCGTGATGATTTGCATAACAGAGTTTTGTTACGGGATTTTGATGGTCGCGCGTTTTATCCCGTCCGCGCGCGGCGGTGTTGGTCGATCAGGTTGATCGCGCGGCGCGCCGACAAAATCGCGCCTTCCTGCCACGCGCCGACATGGCTCAGATGCTCGCCGGCGAAATAGAACGGCCCGTCGGGCTGATTGAGCAGCGCATAGCCGGGCTCGTGGTCGCTGGGCCAGCGCGCGGCGATGCCGAAACTGTAAGGCACTTTCGACCAGGCGATGCCCATCGGCTTGGTCACGTCCTTGCCGTGGCCAGGATGCAGCGCCTCGATCATCGCGCGCGACAGCGCGAATTGCTCGTCGAGCGGCTTCGATCCCAATTCGTCCGCATCGTCGCGTGCAGTATAGGCGCCGAGCAGAATGCCTTTTTCGGAAAAGAACCGGTCGCTCGGATACCACACCATCCCGGTCGGGCCTTTCACCCAGGAAATGCCGCCATAGATGTGGCTTTCGCTTTCCCAAAAGCGCGGCGCTTCCCAGGCGATCTTGACCGCGTTGCCGTACTCGACCGCGCCGATCGCCGCGACGTAAGGCGCCGAGAAATCGGCCTCGATCGATTTCAGCACCTTGAGCGGGATGGTGACCAGGCAGTAATCGGCGGCGAGGGATTCGCTTTGGCGCGTGCGCCGGTTCCAATAAACGATCCGGACACCCTGACCCGTGCGCTTGATGGCGGTGATCTCGCTGTGAAGGCGCACGACCGGCCCGAGCTTTGCGGCAAAAGCCATCGGGATGCGATCCATGCCGCCGACGGGCTGGAACATCGTCGCTTGAAAGTCGAAGCCTTCCTCGAACAACATGCCGCTCCACATGTTTTCGTCGAGCAGCAGATCGAGCGGCGCGGGGTCGCGGATGACACCCACCTGTTCCGCCGCGCCGGGCAAAGTCGCATAGCCGGCGCGCGACGAGCCTTTATAGAGACGGTCCGGGTTGAGATCGCCATAGTCGCGCAGGAAGGCCAGCATCCGCTCCTTGTCGGCCGGGGTCAGCTCCTGATCGAGCGCGCCGCGATCGATCGCCTTGGCGAGAAGCTCGGAGACTTCGCCGCGCGCATCGTTGATCGCGCGCCGCATCTCGATCGGCTTGCCGCCATTGGCCTGCAGATTTAAGAGCAAGGCGCTGCGGCTGGTATTGACCTCGACCTCGAGCGCCACGCCCAGCTCGCGGCAATAGCCGAGCACGGCCTGGTGATGGCTCGGCAGACGGGCAGGGCCGGCGTTCCAATATTGGCCGGCATCGAAGTCGCAAAGCTGGCGCGTATTGTCGCTCATCTCGAGCACGCTGCCGCGCATGATCGTCCAGTTGCGCCGGCCGACCCGGTCGCGCGCTTCCAGCAATGTGCAGTCATAGCCTGCCTTGCCGAGCTCGTAAGCCGCCGACAAACCAGCCATGCCGGCGCCGAGAACGACCACTTTGGTGCCGTGCCCACCGTGCGGCTCCAAATCCAGCGGGGCGGCCTCGGCGGCGACGCTCATCAGCCCGAGCGCCTGCATCGTCAGATAGGTGGCGCGAAACCCGCCGATCGCGCCGACATGGCGGAGGAAGTCGCGTCGCGTGCCGGCCATTTTCCCCTCCCGCGGAAACCCTGAACGATATCGCAACGCATGCAAGGGCGGTGCCGCTGATCTGGCGTAGCGCGACCCGGCATATTACGATGCGTCGCTATGGATCCGTTGAAGAAACGCCGTCTCGGCACCTCGCAGCTCGACGTCACCGTGCTCGGCCTCGGCGGCGCGCCGCTGGTCGGGCTGAAAGTCCCGGTGCCCAGCGCGCAAGCGCGCGAAGCGATCGAGGCCGCCTATGAGGCGGGGGTGCGGCTCTTCGATACCTCGCCCTTTTACGGCATCGGCCTCTCCGAGCATCGCATGGGCGCGGTGCTGCGCGAGAAGCCGGTGCATGATTTCGTCCTCTCGACCAAGGTCGGCCGCTACCTCGTACCCGAGGCGCCCGAGAAGGTGGATCACCGGCTCTTTCACGGCACGCTCAACATGCGTCTCGTGCTCGATTACTCCTATGACGGGGTGATGCGCGCGGTCGATCAAAGCTTTCAGCGGCTGGGCATCGAACGCATCGATGTGCTGCACATTCACGACATCGACATCTGGTCGCAAGGCAGCCGCGAGGCTTATGAAAAGCGTTTCGCCGAGGCGATGGACGGCGCCTATCGCGCGGTCCACGCCTTGCGCGCGCAAGGCGTGGTGGGCGCGATCGGCATCGGCGTCAATGAAGTCGAGCCGTGCCTGCGCGCGGCGGCGGCCGGCGATTTCGACTGCTTCATGCTGGCGGGCCGCTACACCTTGCTGAACCACGACGCGCTCGAGGAGCTTTTGCCGCTGCTCGAACGCAAGGGCATGGGGCTGCTGATCGCCGCACCTTATAACAGCGGCATCCTCGCCACCGGCGCCGTGCCCGGCGCGCGCTATAATTATCAGCCGGCCTCGCCCGAGATGCTGGCGCGCGTCGCGCGGATCGAGGCGATCGCGCAGCGCCACGCCGTCCCGCTGCAAGCGGCAGCGTTGCAATTTCCGCTGGGTCATCCCTCGGTCGCGGCGGTCGTGCCAGGCGCGGTGAGCGCGCGCGAGGCCGAGCACAATGTCGCGCTGATGCGTCACGCCATACCCGCTTCATTCTGGGGCGAGCTCAAGGACCAGAAGCTTCTGCCCGCGCATTGCCCGGTGCCGGTTTAGCGCCAAACGCTTCCTCTGTCGGCTTTTCTCGAACCATGCGATAATGCGGCCTTAACGGCCCAACAAGTGCCGCATCGCGGCTCGACGCAACGAGGGAGGACGACATGGCGAGCGAGACTCAAGAACGCGTGCCCGATGCGAACATCAAGGCGGCGCGCGCCGGCTGGATGGTGCGCCTGACCTCGGGCGGCGTGCCGGTGACGGATTTCCTCGAAGTCGCCTATTCGATCGACCGCTGGGACGATTGGTGCCAGGCTTGGTGCGAGCGCGCTTCGATGTATGAAAAGATCGGCCGCGCTTGTCTGGCCGAGAACGAGAACGCGTCGGCCGCGATGCATCTTGTCACCGCCGCGGTCGAATATCATTTCGCGAAATTCTATTTCACCCATGACGTGAAGCAGATGAAGGCGGCGCATGCCAAGGCGGTCGAGTGCCGCAGCTTGGCTTTGCCGCATCTCTCGCCGCCGGGCGAGCGCGTGGCGATTCCCTTCGAAGGCAAGCATCTCTACGGCAATCTGCGCAAGCCGCTCGGTGCCGTCGGCAAGCAGGCGGTGATCCTCATCATCTCGGGCATGGATTCGACCAAGGAAGAGCAGCACTACTACGAGCAGCTTTTTTTGGATCGCGGCATCGCGACCTTGTCTTTCGACGGGCCGGGGCAGGGCGAAGGCGAATATGACTGGCCGGTGCGCCATAGCTTCGAGGAACCCGTGGGCGCGGTGATCGACTGGGTCGAGAAGCGCGTCGATCTCGATGGCGCGCGGGTTGGCATTTCCGGATCTTCGATGGGCGGCTATTACGCGCCGCGCGCCGCCGCTTTCGAGAAGCGCGTGAAAGCCGCCATCGCCAATAGCGGCGCCTACAGCGTCATCGACAATTTCGATCAGCGGCCGCAGACCTTGAAAGACGCCTATAAGCTGCGCACCCATTCCAAGACCATCGAAGAGGCGCGCGAGAAGACCAGACCGTTCGATCTCAGCGGCGTCGCCTCGCGCATCACCTGCCCGATGTTCATCATTGCCGGCAAGGAAGACCGCATCACGCGCTGGACCGATGCGGAGCGTGTCGCCAAAGAGGTCAAAGGCCCCTGCGTCTTCGTCGCGCTCGAAGGCGGCATCCATGTCGGCCACAATCGCGGGCATCTTTGGCGCTCGCAATGCGCCGACTGGATGGCGGTGCAGCTCGGCGTGCCGAAACGATAGGGCGGCCAGCGCGCTCGCCGGACGGCCGCGATCAAGGAGGGGAGCACGGTGCCGCTTTTTCTGCTCATCGGCGTACTCGCCCTGGCGGCGGGGCTGCTCTTTGTCGGACAAGGTTTGGGATATATCCCTTGGCCTGCCCGCAGCTTCATGATCAACGAGACGAGATGGGTCTATTACGGCGGCGCCATCGCGGTGGTGGGGTTGGTGCTGATCATCATCTCGCGACGGTGAAGCTGGTGAGGGTCGCGCGCGGCGCTCTCAATGCGTCGTCACGTTAACATCGCGCGGCTGACTTAAAGCTGCGCGACGGAACGTCCTATACCCGCTTGGCGATCGCTTGCGCGAATTCGGTCGTCGAGGCGCTGCCGCCCATGTCGCGGGTGCGGATATTGTCCGCGATGACCGCGCCGTTGATCGCCGCGCGCAGCTTCTGCGCGAGATCGAGCCGCCCGACATGTTCGAGCATCAGCCCGGCGGCGAGCAGCAAGGACACGGGATTGGCGATGCCTTTGCCGGCAATGTCCGGCGCCGAGCCATGCACGGCCTCGAAGATCGCCGCGTCGGGGCCGATATTGGCGCCCGGCGCCAGGCCAAGCCCGCCCACCAGCCCGGCCATCTCGTCGGAGAGGATGTCGCCGAAAAGATTGGTGGTGACGAGCACGTCGAACTGCCAGGGATCGGTCACGAGCAGCATGGCGCAGGCATCGACGATGCGGTCGTTCACCGCCACCCGGCCTTCATATTCCTTGGCGACTTCGCGCCCGACTTCGAGAAAGAGGCCGGTCAGCGCCTTCAGCACATTGGCCTTGTGGACGATGGTCACCTTCTTGCGCCCGTTGCGCAGCGCATATTCGAAGGCGAATTTGATGATGCGGTAGGCGCCGGCCTTGGTATTGACGCCCGAGGCGATCGCGACCGCGCGCGGATCGTCGCCGATCGGGATGTAATGCTCGAAGGCGACATAAAGCCCTTCGAGGTTTTCGCGGATCAGCACCAGGTCGATATTGTCGTAACGCTGCCCCGGGATGATCGTCCGCACCGGGCGGACATTGGCGAAAAGCCCGAATTCCTCGCGCAGCCGCACATTGACCGAGCGGAAGCCCCCGCCGACCGGCGTGGTCAAAGGCCCTTTCAAGGCCAGCCTGGTGCGGCGGATGCTGTCGAGCGTGCTGCTCGGCAGCGGGTCGCTGGATTCGTGGATCGCCGCCATGCCGCCCTGGCGCACCTCCCAGGCGAAAGGCGAGCCCATCGCGTCGAGCACGATTTGCGTTGCCGCGACGATCTCGGGGCCGATCCCGTCGCCCGGGATCAGCGTTGCCGGAATGCGACTTCCGTCACCTTGACTTGCCATATCCTGCTCACTTCCTCATCACGTCGGTCGCTTTGCAAGGCGACCAAAGGACACCAGGCAAATGCGATGCCTGGCACAGGCGCGCCTTCGCGCCCGCCGCCGGATGAGCTTACACCTTATTCCCTGGCGGCGCGCGGGCGGCTTATGCCGGAACTTTCTCGGCTTCGCCCACAGGCATGGCACGGCGCTGTGCCGGGAACGGATAAGGCCCGAGCGGCAGCAACAGCGCGCAAGTCAGCACCAGCGCCGCGGCAAAGAGCAGGAAGGCCGGGGTGTAGGTGTGGAAATGGTCGTAGGATAGGCCGGCGATCAGCGCACCCACCCCGTTGCCGATGGTGAAAAAGGAAAAGCTCGTGCCGTAAATCCGCCCATAGGCCTTGATGCCGGTATAGCGGCTGATGAAGAAGGCCATGAGATCGACCTCGGCGCCGATGCCGAGGCCGCATAAAGCGGTGCCGATCATCGGCGTCGTGCCGCCGCCGCCGCCGGCCAGCATGAGAATCCCGGCAATGGGAATGACGAAGGACGCCAAGGCGACATAAGGGCCGTGGAACCGGTCGAGGCACCAGCCCGAGATCATGCGCCCGAAAATCAGCGCGATCCCGGCCGTGCCCAGGGCCGAGGCCGCGACCTGGAGCGGAATGCCGCGATCGGCCAAAAGCGCGACCACATGGCTGAGCGTGCCGTTGATCGCCACGCCGCCGAGGAAGAAGGCGACGCTCATCGACCACCAACGCCAATTCTTGAAGGCCTCGCGCGCGGTCAGGCCAGGCAGATGCGCCACCGCCGAATTGTGCTCGCGCCGTGAATGCTCGAAGGATTGGGGCTCGTGGACGAACAGCGCGACCGGAATCCAGGAGAAGATCGCGATCGCCGCGGCCAGACCGAGATAGGCGGTGCGCCAGCCGTAATGCGCGACGAGATAGGCGGTGAGCTGCGGCACGGCGGCGGTGCCGATGCCGATGCCGGCCATGGAGATGCCGAGCGCCAGGCCGCGCCGCTGATCGAACCAGCGCGCGACCACGATGCCGAAAGCGACCGGCGATGCCGGCGCGCTGAAAATGTTGCCGAGGATGAAAAGGAGATAAATCACCAGCGGCGAAGCGGTCAGCAGCGCATGGCCGGAAATGCCGAGCGCGAAAAGCAGAATGCCCGGCAGCATCACCTTGCGCGCGCCGTAGCGGTCGATGAGATAGCCGGCTAAGGGCGGGCCGAGCAAGCCGACCGCGGTTGCGACGATCGAGGCCGAGGACAGCAAAGCCCGGCCGATACCGAGATCCTCGGTGATCGGCTTCATCAGAACCGCGACGGCGAAAACCAGGATCGGGCCCGGGCCGCAAATCATCCCGAGAAAGGACGCGACCAGAATCCACCAGCGATTCCTGAACATAAGACGTACCTCCCTGTTGCCGCGGGCCGCTTTCTTTGCCGAAGCGTGCCGTTCATGGCAGGCGAAGGGTCGCTCATTTGGCGGCGCTTTTCAATGGCGGCGCGCTGGCGCGCTGGCGCCGGAAGGACGAACAAGTTAATCTCGGCGCAAAGCATAAACTCACGGGGAGGATCGCGTTCATGGCTCAGCTCGTCGATATTCACACCCATTGCACCGTGCCCAACCGCGCCGATCCCTTGGGCGTGGCCGAAGCCTTGCGCGGCACGCCGGTCGGCAAGAACATGTTCACCAATTTCCGCGGCTTGCCGGCGGTCGGTTATTACGAGCTGACCAATTTCGAGCTGCAGCAGGAAGTGAGCCACAAGGCCGGCATCACGCGGCGCTTGATGAGCAATCCGTTCTCGGCCGAGGTGCTGACCCAAGTGTCGAGGAAGCCGGCAATCGATTGCGTCAAATACACCAATGACGAGGTGGCGGCGCTGGTCGACAAAAGCAAAGGCACGACCTGGGGGCTGGGCACGCTCAACCCGCTCGATGCAAGCATGCGCGCCGAGGCCGAGCGTTGCATGGGCCCGATGGGTTGCAAGGGCTTGCTGATCACCACGAGCTGGCACGGAAGATTCCTCGACGGCGAGGACGCTTATTGGTTCTGGGAATATGCCCAGGACAAGCAAGTGCCGATCTTCCTTCATCCCGTGCGCGTGCCGATCGGCCACGATCAGCAGATGGATCAGTACAAGCTCGACGAGCTGGTCGGCCGGCCTTTCGATACCGCGATGTGTTTGGCGCGCATGATCCTCTCGGGGCTGTTCGACCGCTTCCCGCGCTTGAAGATCGTGGTCGCGCATATGGGCGGCGGGCTGTTGCCGGTGATGGGGCGGCTGAATTTCGGCTGGCGTCTCGGCAGCGACGGCATGCCCGAGCACACCAAGATCAAATGCCAGCGTTTGCCGAGCGAGTATCTGCGCGAGCATCTGCGCGTCGACACGATGGGCATTTGGGGGCCGCATCTGAAAGAAGCGGTCGAAGTGTTCGGTCCCGACCGGGTCATGCTCGGCACGGATTACGGGCCGGTGCCGATCGATCCGAAAGAGCATATCGATCTCGTGCGCGCGCTCGACCTTTCCGAAGCCGACAAGGAAAAAATCTATTGGCGCAACGCCAATGATTTCTTCGGCCTGGGGCTAAGCGCGTAAGGGCAGGGGCGTGCGGCGAGCCGACGCAGCCCCGCACCGAAGCTGCGTCAGGTGGCGTCAGACCAGCCGTTTTTGCCGCAGAACGAGGGGTCGACACCTTGCCCCTTCGGCATCAATGCCGGAACTCTTCCGGTATCCCACCGATTCATTAATGTCTTTGGTGAAGAATTGCCGGCCGGCAGACGACGCGGTGACGGGCTTTTATTCATTGTTGAGGGGCACGGCCCTTGGTTTCGTTGCGACCGACGCTGACCCGCGTTTCCCTCACCGGGGTTCCGCCAGCAGCGCACAATTCCATTCGGCGCGACGCGGCGGGCCCGGACAGCAATTTGTCGATCGACAAGCAACTGCAATCGCTGACGGGGCTGCGCGGCATCGCGGCGTTGGCCGTCGTGATCTTTCACGTGACCTATGGCATCTTCGGCGCGGCGACCGATACGGGCTGGCCGTTGATTCCGCGCCGCGGCTATCTCGCCGTCGACCTCTTCTTCATCTTGAGCGGTTTTGTTCTCGCTCATGTCTATGGCGAGGAATTCGCGCAGCGCCTTGATGGACGTCGGTTTGGACAATTTCTTTGGGCGCGGCTCGCGCGCATCTACCCCATTCACCTTCTGACGCTCGTCATCCTGCTGCTGTCCTACGGCCAAAGCAGCGCCTATTCCGGGCATGCCTTCGTCTTCAATCTTCTCCTGCTGCAGGGCCCTTGGCTGCAATACGCCAATTGGAACGACCCATCATGGTCGATCAGCGCGGAGTGGCACGCCTATATCCTTTTCCCGCTTCTGTGCGCGCTTATCTGGCGGCGCGGCGTCGCCGTGGCGATCCTGCTTGCGGCTGGCTGTTGGCTCACGCTTGCCGCCATGGCGGCGGCGCAGGATTGGGGCGTCCAGCCGATCTCGCACGGCGCCCTGTCGCTGGCGCGCTCCTTGCCGGAGTTCGTGATCGGGATCCTGGTCTACCGGCTTTATCGGTCCGGCTGGCAAACGCGTCTATGGGGCTCCGATTGGGCGTTCGCGACCGTCGCCGTTCTGGTCGCGGCCCTGATGCCGTTCTGGCCGACCGATCTGGCCATCGTCACGATCCTGCCGCTGTTGCTGCTGGCGGCTGCGTCCAATCAAGGCTACGTCCATCGGGTCCTTACCAGCCCTCCGATCGCGGCCTTGGGCCAAATCTCTTACTCGCTTTACATGGTTCATTTGATCTGTCTGGACGCGCTCTTCGGAATCATCGGGATCGGCTCACACCGAGCGGTTTCGGGCGAAACTCATCCGTTCTTGGTGTTTACGGGTGCGTTGCTGGCGGCGTTCGTCATGGCGACGCTGTCCTCGCGTTGCATCGAATACCCGGCGCGTACCTTCCTGCGCGGGCTGTGGCGCGGCACGACGGCAACGCGCCGCGCGCGACGCGGCGCGGCCGCCGCTCTCGCCGTGACGGAGACGGCGGCTTGCAGGGCCGGGACGAGAGGTAAGCGCTAAATCTTCTTGTGGCTGCCGTCGCAGAACGGCTTGTTGGCCGACGCCTTGCAGCCGCACAGCCAAGCCTGCTCGGTCTTCTCCGCCTTGAACATCATCGGTCGCATGCCGACCGCCTTGTGCGAGCCGTCGCAGAAAGGCTGCTTCGCGCTGCGCCCACAAGCGCACCACGCGTAGTCCTTGCCGGCTTCGACATTGACGCCGTAAGGCGCTTTTTGTGCGGGAATTGGATCGCCCATTGTCATTTGCCTCCCTCAAGATCGGCGCGCAGCATAGCCCAAGCGCGGGGTCGGGCACAGCCAGGGAATTGCTTCGCCTTCGGCTCGCAATGACGCCGCAGAGAGGGCCAGATTCGAGCGGCGAAAACTCGCGCTGCTTATATTATATTGTCCGTCAGAGACTGGAAGCTCGACGATCGAAGCGAAAGGAACGAATTCATGGCCGTTGCGAAGAAAGTCGACAAGAAGAAGATCAAATCCCATACCCGCCCCGAAGGCATGCCCTTCAACATCACCAAAATCGGCCATGTCGTCTTGAACGTCGCCGATGTCGAGCGCTCGGCCAAATTCTATACCGAGGTGATGGGCTTCAAGGTGTCCGACGTCTATCCCGAGGACATCGCGCCGGGCGGGATGGTGTTCTTCCGCTGCAACGCCGATCATCACGGCATCGCCGTGGTCGGCTCGATGCCGGGTAAATCGCCGGCGATCGAATTGAACCACATCGCTTTCGAGGTCGCGACCTTGGACGAGGTGATCCTCGCGCGCAACCATCTGAAGAAGCTCAACTGGCCGATCGATTTCGAAGGCCGCCGCCGCGCCGGCGCGCAGATCGCGGTCGAATTCCGCGATCCCGACGGGCACCGCCTCGAAATCTATTGGGGCCTCGACCAGATCGGCTCCGACGGGCATGTGCGTCCCGAAGAGGAATGGATCTGGGCGCATAGTCTTGAAGAGGCGATCGACAATCCGGTGCGCGGCCAGGATACCTCGCTGCACAATCCGGCGCTCTATGAGCGGCTCTCGCCCGAAGAGCGCCAACGCCGCCGCGAGCATTCGATCGCGACGCAACGGGTGAAGCTCGGTCACGAGCATTAGATTTGCGTCGCGCAGTGGGCGCCGCATGCACGTCGCGAGCGCGCCGCTCTTCCGTCGTCCATTCCCCATGGCGACAAGAGCGCCCTAAAAGAAAATAGAACTTGCGGGCTCGATATGATTCCGCCGAATTCTCGCATCGATGCCGCCATGAAAAAAGATGCGGCGATGCTCCCTCGGCCCGTGGCGCGCCGCTGGCTATCCGCCATGCTGTTTGTCGCGGTTTTGGCGGCGGCGGATATCGTCTTTTTCCGTCTCCAAATCTGGAACGGCTTCAGCGTGCTTTTCAGCGATCGGAATGACGGCGTCATCGAAGACGCCATTCTCGAGCACTGGTTCAATGTCGTGCGCAGCTTCTCGCTATGGTCGGAAGTCAGCTATTTCTATCCCCACGACAAGACGCTGGGCTACACCGACGGATATTTTCTTTTCGGCCTCATCCACGCCATTTTTCGCAGCGTCGGCTTCGATCCGTTCTTGTCGTCCGAACTGGTGAACGTCGTCATCAAGAGTATAGGTCTCGCCGCTTTCTTCGCGGCTTGCAGGCGGATCGTCGGTCTCTCAATACGGTTGGGCGCTGTTCAGCGCATCCCTTTTTACGATCAGCCATAGCAGTTTCCTGCAAGCGGGCCATGCGCAACTCTTCACGGTTTCCTTCGCGCCGCTGATGGCGCTGTTGCTGTGGGAGAGCTACGACGCGCTTCTGGCATCGCAGCGGTGGAAACTCGTCTTCTTTGGGACGCTGTCGGGCGTCCTTTTTTCCGCGTGGCTCCTCACCGCTTATTACATGGCGTGGTTCTTCGCCTTCTTCGCTTTCTTCTTGCTGGCAATCCTTGTCGTGAGAGGCGGGAGGCCCTTGATGGAACGCCTAAGGATTGCGGTGCGCAACAATCGAATTTCGCTGCTCATCGTTGCCGCGATTTCCGCCTGGGCGCTTTTGCCGTTCCTTTTGGTCTACCTGCCGAAGGCGCGCGAAACCGGCATGCGCTCGTTTGCCGACGGAGTTGGAACGACGCTGGCGATCAAGGATATCGTCAATGTTGGCGGCGACAATTATTTGTACGGCCATTTTTATACGTCGGTGGTCAAGGCGCTGTGTCCGGCGTGCGATCTCGATTTTGGCGAGATGACGACCGGTGTTGCGCCGCTTGTTCTCGTCCTCCTGTGCTGCAGCGTCGTGTGGTTGTGGCGCGTTGAGATGCCGCCGCGCCGGCAAGCGTTCCTGCGCGGGGTCGCGTTGGCGACGCTCATCACCTGGCTGTTGTGCCTTCGCGTCGGGACGATCACCGGATGGTATCTCATCTATCACGTCTTCCCCGGCGCCAAGGCTCTGCGGGTGGTGTCGCGGTATCAGATATTTCTGATGGCGCCGATTGTCGCGTTGGTGGCGTGCTATCTGGCCGCGCTGGCGCAGCGAATACCCAAGCCGATTCTGCTAACGCTCTGCGGCGTGCTCTTGCTCGGTGAGCTCAACTCGGGCGCTTCCGAGACTGCGGCGCTGGACCGCCGAGCGGAGCTCGAGCGCGTCAGCGTCGACCCGCCGCCGCGCGGGTGCCAGTCGTTCTTCGTCTCGCCCGCGCGCGATCAGGATTCGAGCTCGATGATCAATGCGGTCTACCCGCACAACGTCGATGCCATGATGATCGCCGAACTCGTGCACCTCCCGACCATCAACGGATTGGCAAGCTTCAACCCGCCGGATTGGGATTTCGCCTACCCCAATAATGCGGACTACGTCGAGCGCGTGGAGAAGTATGCGACCCTACACAAATTGACCGGGCTGTGTCGTCTCGATCTGGCGACGATGCGTTGGCAGCAAGATTGGCACAGGGAGTGACGTCGTGGCGTTCATGCGCCTTGCTGCAGGCGGTTGGCAGGGCCGGTGCTGACGCAAAAAATTTGAATCATCCCATTGCCGTCTTGCTTCACCAATTGAAGCCGAAAGCTCGCCGCGCCGCTCTCGAAGCGCGCGTTCGCACTTATAGCGTGTACGACGTTAAGAGGGGCGAGCGCTGTCCAAGGTATGCGGTCCGGACCGAGTGCGTGAGGCTGCTTGACGCAGGAGTTCTGTTTTCGCTGGAACGAATTTGATTTGGTCGCATTTCGTTATAGGCTTTGACGAGCGCGCCGAAGCGGCGCGGCGTATCAGGGGGAAACGATCATGAAGAAAATCTTTTGGTTCGGCGCCGTCGCGTCGCTTGCCGTGGCCGTGTTCAGCGTGACCGCACCCTCGGCGCTGGCAGCGGACAAGCTGAAGGTTGGCAATCCGTCGGCGCAGGCCTTTCCCTTCATTCCGTTCGAGATCGCGCTGCGCAAAGGCTTTCTGGCCCAGAACGGTATCGACGCCGAGCGCGTCGATCTTTCGGGCGGCGCGCAGCTCCATCAGGCGATGACCGCGGGCGCGCTCGATATCGCCTTGGGCGGCGGGCCCGATCTCGCCTTCGTCGCCAAGGGCGCGCCCGAAATCGGCGTCGCCGCGATGGCTGGGCCGCCGCTCTTCCTCGGCATCATCGTCGCCTATGATTCGCCGATCAAAACTTCGGACGATCTCAAAGGTAAAAAGATCGGCGTGCCCAATGGCGCGTTGCTGCAATGGCTGACGAAGAAGCTGATGCAGAACAAGGGCTGGGGCCCCAACGATTTAACTCAGGTTACGGTTGGCGGCGATTGGCCGTCCGAAATCGCGCCGCTCGTCACGCATCAGATCGACGCGGTCGAATCCGCCGCCGCCTTGGGCTTCCAGCTCGAGACCACGAAGCAAGGCCGCCTGCTGATGACGACCGGCGATATCGTGCATGACTTCATCCAGCATGTGATCTTCGCCTCGAACAAGACCGTCGCCGAAAATCCGGATGCGGTGCGGCGCTTTCTCAAAGCCTGGTTCGAGACCATCGCCTTCATGCGCGCGAACAAGGACGAAACGGTCGAGATCGCCCGGTCGGTGACGAAGTTCACGCCCGAGGTCGAAGGCAAGGAATACGATCTCGTCATGCCGATGATGCTCGATGACGGCCATTTCCCGGCATCGGGCCTCAAAGTGATCCAGGAATCCTTGGTCGAAATGGGGCTGCTCGACACCAAGCCCGATATGTCGAAGCTCTATACCGAGGCGTATCTGCCGAAGAAATAGGCGCGCCGCGCCGCGCATCATCTGCGTCGTGGGTTATAATTTTGGAGAAGGAAGAGTTCAACGTAGGCATCTGACTGCTGACGGATGGCGAAAGTGCTCGGAATTTTCACTAAACCTATTGAAACCGTTACGCCGGCCGATGTCGTCCAGTTAACGACGGAATCATGGCCTGAAGGCTATACGGTCGAATTCAAGAGAACGTTGCCGGAGAAAAAGGGTGGCAGCGACGCTTGGATAACCGGTTCTAACAAGATCGGTGACTTCGCGCGCGATGAAATACTTTCCGAGGTTGTCGCTTTCGCGAATGCGCAAGGCGGAACCCTTATTCTTGGCATAGACGAGACAAACGACAAGCCGCCACGCGCAGGCTCTATCATGCCGCTGCCACGCGTTGGGGAACTTGCGCGAAGGTTCGAAGACGCTAGCCGTTCGTGCATCGATCCGCCGCTGCCAAGGTTGCAGGTCCAGGCAGTTGTGACCGACGCAGCGAGCAGCAGCGGCGTGCTTATCTTTCGCACGGCGCCATCGCGCTCGGCGCCGCATCGGTTGAACACGACACTTGAGAGTTATTCCCGTCACGGCTCAAGCACCGTAAGGATGACCATGCGCGAGATTCAAGACATGACGCTCAATGTTGTGCGTGGTCTCGCGGGAATTGATGCAACCTTTGATGTGCGTCGAAAAGCTTTCATCGAGTGGGGCGATAAGCGGTCCAAATCTCCACCGCTCGGGGCGTTCCGGGTGACGGCGGTGCCACTAGAGCAATTACCTGATCCCGGCCGAATATTCGATCAACCTGGTCTGTTCCCGTATTTGCGCAATTTCACGATCGTCGCTGACAAACAGCGAAAAGAAGTAAGTCTTGAGGTAAACGGTTGTTCTGAGCGACCGATTCTAAGAGGAATGGCACGTTACGCTGATAACAAAGATGATTTTTATTTTCGCCAAGAGTTGCACCAATCAGGCCTCGTCGATATTTGGTGGGGCGTCCCCCCGGGTAAGATAGGTCAAACCCCAGCGCAACAAGTAGCGTCCTTTACGTTCTGGCACCAATATGTGTTAGCTGGAGTTCTACAGGCTATGCACTCTACAGATATGTTCCGGAAACAAGTTGGTGCGCCAGAAGCAGAGTACGGACTTGAACTTGAAATTCGAAAGTTCGGATCAGATAGCCTGCGGGCAATCTATTATGGGCTCTTAGGCAACGCTTATGGGCTCAATCAGCCAGGGATTGAAGAACCTGTCTTGCTGTTACCTCGCATATCTTTCGGTGATCCTTCGTCCTTCAATACCGCTTTAAACCAGATTGACATTGATGTGTACGATGCCCTCGGGGCGCGACGGCAAAACAGAATATCTTTGGCTGTTACCCTCTGAAGGGATGGCCTTTCGCAGCGAACTAGCGACGTGTAGTTGGCTGCGGTTCAGTGGAGGTCGTTGGCTTCCTTTACTTCGCCAGCATGGCCTGGAAATCGGCTTCGCTGCCGGAACTGCCATGGCCGCCGGCGTAAAGCGCGGGTGACAGGCCGAGCTTCTTGATCGTCGCGTGGAAGGCCGCGTTTTCCGGCGTCTTCGCGGTTTCGCGGCCGGGCGAATAGAGATCGGTGACCCAGACGAGCTTCGGCCCGACGACATAGCCGATCAGCATACCTTCGACATGGCCGTTCGGGATCCGCAGGATGCGGATCTCGTCGCCATCCTTCAAATTCATCTTCTCCGGCACCTCGATCACCTTCACCGGCTTCGGATGCAGTTGCAGCGCGTCGGGATGCAGCTTGTGCGGCGCCTTGAACTCGGCGACCGCATGCGCTTTGTCGGGCGCGCCGATGATCACCGCGGCACCCTCGGCGATATAGGCGCGCGCGCCGCCCATATGGTCCATGTGGTGATGGGTCATGACGAGATATTTGATCGGCTTGCCGGGATAACGCGTCTTCGCGGCGTTGATGGTCCAAAGCGACTGCGCGTCGTTTTGCGGCGCGTCGAAGACGACGAGATAATGCGCCATCGCGACGATGAGGCTGTTATGCGAGCGGCCCTGCGCTTGCGACACGTTGGGTGCGAGATCGACCAGCTTCATCTGCAGCCCGGCGGCGGCATTGCGCTCTTCGGCGAGATCGTCGTAACGCCCGAAATTGAGGCTCACCAGGATCGCCTGCCACGGCACGTCGCCCGTCGCGGGCGGCTTGGCCGCCTGCTTGGTTGCGTCGCTGACCGTGAAAGCCTGCGGCGAAAGCGCGGCATTCGCTGCGATATCGCTATAGGCGATGTCGAGCTTTGGCAGCGCGTTGAATTGCCAGGCAAGGGAGGTCGCGAGCTTGACGCCGGCGATTGATTTCCAATTGCTCAGCAGCAGATCGAACACGCCGTCGCCATGGATCACGTCGTCCTCGATCGTGCGGATTGCGAGCGGCAGCTTGGTCTTGCGGTCGAACAGGATGAGAAACTTTGTGCCGCCATCGGCGAAGGCGACAGCCGGATAGATTCGTCCGCCGAGCTTCTGATTGGGTGCGGGCGCGACATTTTGCGGCTGGTTGAGCGCCTTCAGCAGCAGCACGGGCGAAGCGCGCTCTTGCTCGCGCAGCTCGAAGGCAAGGCGGTTCGCCGACATCGCCCGCTCGCCTTTGTCGGTGACCACCGCGCCCCAGCTCGGCGTCACGATGTCGCTGTAGCTTTCATTGCCGGGGAAGGGATAGTCCATGCGGTGCTGGTGATCGGTGCGCGCCATGTTCTGACCGAGATCCCAGGCGATGGTGAGGGTCGAGGCGCCGAGCGGCCGCGGCGCGGCGCCGGCGATGAAGCTTTGCTCGGGCTCCCAATGCTTGGCGGTGGCCGTGATCGAAAGCGTCTTCAAGCCGCGCAACGCATCGGCGCCGCCCATTGCGGCGACGGCGTCTTTTACCAGCTCGGGCGGCGCGGGGCTTTGCGCCGCGACGTCCTGTGTGCCAACAAAAAATAGCAACGCGAACGCAATCAAGACAACGCGCGGCATGACGGGCCTCCCCAAGGCTCCTTTGTTGAGCGCATTCTAACCGTCTCCGGCGCCGAAGCCGCATAACTATCGCGTGAGGCGGTCAGGCACCGTCAAATCAATTGCGCGGCTTCAGTCGCGCCGTCTAGGCTGGCCGCGATCGGGCGGAATGGCCGGCCCGACCCGAAGAAAGCGCCGTGATGTCGGAATCGAAGACCCTGAATTTTGCGCGGCTTTATGCCGACGACAGCGGCGAAAGCCGGTTCGCAAACGTGACGACCCCGTTGCAGCTCAAAGAGTTCGCGCCGCCCGCCGCACCGTTTCACGTCACCGAGTTGCAGCCGGCGCAAGGCTATGTCGTCATCGACCTGGCGGTCGGCTGGGGCGGAACCGAGCCGCACCCGGCGCCGGCAAGGCACATGGTGTTCATTTTGTCGGGCAGCTTGCGCGTGACCGCCAGCACGGGCGAAACGCGCAGCTTCGCTGCCGGCGAAGGCGTGCTCTTGGAAGACACGTCGGGCAAGGGTCACATCACCGAAGTAATCTTGGCCACGCCGGCCCGCGCCGTGATGATCCGGCTGGCCTGAGCCGAGATCGGGTTTAAGTTCAATCGTCATCCCCGCGAAGGCGGGCTTGACGCCTGCCAAGCGTCCCCCCGGACGCTTGGCCCAAACATGCCGGTGGCATGTTTGGCGGCGGTCAAGGGGGCACACGACGTGCGGTTGCCCCTGGGCCCCTGCTTGCGCAGGGGCGACGGGCATTGTTTCAACTGGATACGATCAGGCTCCAAAGCCTGCGCGTCTAGGCGAAGGAGCCTTTCAACGCTTCCGGCCGGAATGGTGCGCGCCGCAAGCGCACGCCGGTCGCATCGAAGATCGCATTGGCGAGCGCCGCGGCAACCGGCCGCGATGACGGCTCGCCCGCGCCGGTCGGCGGGATCTCCGGATGATTGAGCAGCGCGACATCGATCTGCTCGGGCGCATCGGTGATGTCGAGGATCGGATAAGTCTGCCAATCGACGCTGGTCACCTTTTGGCGGTCGAAGCGGACTTCCTCCCAAAGACTGCGGCTCGTCGCCTGGACGATGTTGCCTTCGATCGTGGCGCGCAGCAGATCGGGATTGACGATGCAGCCGCAATCATGCGCCACGCTGAAGCGCTTGGCGCGCACCTTGCCCGTGCCGCGATCGACCTCGACCTCCACCGCCACCGCGACAATGGTGAACAGTCGTTTCGAATAAGCGAAGCCGCGCCCGGTTACGATATTGGATTTGGCCTCGCCGCGCGGGCCTGCTACCCGCGTGTCCCAGCCGAAGCGTGTGGCGGCGGTCTTCACGGCCGCGGCGTCGCGTCCGCTCAAATGGCGCAAGCGGAATTCGACCGGATCGGCCTTGGCGGCCAGCGCCAGCTCGTCGATGAAGGATTCGCTCGCGAAATGAATCTGCGGCCCGACCGGGTCGCGCAGATGCGAGGTACGCAGCGGCGACGCGCGATCGAGGAAGGGCGGGATCGTTTCCCATGCCATCAGCCGGTTGGGAATGTCATAGGCTTCGTCGGGCACACCGAAGGCATCGGTCGGCTTCGGCGCCACGCCCAGCTGCTGGCCGATCACGCTGTCGGCGGGATTGGAGTCGTTGCTGTCGATCTCGAGCGCCGAGAAGCCTTTGCTCTCGAATTGATAGGCGATGATCTTGCCGTTGGCGTCGAGTCCGGCGCGCGCATGGTGGACCGAGGCTGGGCCTTTGGGGTCCCAGGCAATGCCTTCCGGCCGCATGCCTTGCACCCGAACCGGCCGGCCGATTTCTTGCGCGAGGAATGCCGCTTCGAGCGCGGCGTCGCCGGCATCGTTGCGGCCGTAAGAGCCCGGACCGGTGCGCCAGATCGCATGGACCTTCTCGACCGGAATGTCGAGCAGCTTTGCCACGCCGTCGCGCGTGGAATGCGGCTTTTGCGACCCGGTCCAAACCGTGATCTTGCCGTCATTCACCTCGGCCAGGGCGCAGGCCGAGCCCATGCTGGCATGGGATTGGAATGGCCATTCGTAATCGGCGGTGACGATTTTGGCGGCGCCCGTCATCGCGCTATCGACCGCGCCCGTTTCTTTCGCGACGGTGCGCTTTCGTGTCAGCGCGTGGCGGATGTAATCGTAAAGCGAGGCCTGGTCGAGGAAGGCAGGCGCCGGTTGCGACCAGTCGACTTTCAGTTTTTGCGCGGCGCGGATCGCGTTCCATTCCTTCTCCGCGACCACGGCAAGGAAACCCTGCTTTTGCACCACGCGCACGCCCGGGATGCCGGCGAGCGATGTCGCGTCATAGGAATTGGGCACCGACCCCGCGACCGGCGGGCGGATCACGCGCGCATGCAGCATGTTGGGCACGCGCACATCGGTCACGAAAGCAGGCTTGGCGAAAACCTTGGGCGCCACGTCGCGCCGTTTGGGCGAGGTGCCGACAACCTTGTAGTCGCCGGGGCTCTTGAGCTGCGCCGTGCCTTCGGCGTCGAGCGCGTTGCCGATCTTGCCGTTCCATTTCATCGTCACATTGAAGAAGCGCCCGCCGATCAGCTGCCCGTAGCTGACTTTCTTATTGGGCGCGTTGAGCGAGAACACCACGCCGTTGGTGACGCGCAAGCTCGCGACCGGCTGCTTCAGATGCTTCGCTGCCAGGCCCAACAGGAATTGCCGCGCTTCGCTGGCCGCGTGCCGCATTGCCTTGCCGCCCAGGGCGATGCCCATGCTGCCGCTGGCGCCGCCTTGATTGATCGTCCAGGCGGTATCGCCCATCAGCACCTCGACCCGTTCGGGCGCCAAGTCGAGCTCTTCAGCGACGATCTGCGCAATGCCGATATCAGTACCTTGGCCGCCGTCGATCTTGCCGAAAAATACCGTAGCCGAGCCGTTGCGGTGCAAGGCGAGATATGAGTCGAGCTGGGTCGGGTCGAGCGGCTTGGGCGCGGGCGCGGCGCTAACCGCAGCGGCGGCATGCGCCAGCGTGGCCGGCGCGGCAAAGCTTACCACCAGCGCGCCGGTGCCTTTCAAAATGCCGCGGCGGGTGAGGTCGGTGCGAAGCGTCTTGCCGAGCATCGTCATCGCATCCTCCCTCAAGCCATGCGCGAGGCGCGCTTGACCGCGCGCAAGATCGCCATATGCGTGCCGCAGCGGCATTTCAGCCCCGACAATCCTTGGCGGATTTCCGCGTCGCTGGGATGCGGGTTGGTCTTGAGCAAGGCCGCCGCGGTCATGATCCAACCATTGAGGCAATAGCCGCATTGCGGCACCTGCTCTTCGAGATAGGCCGCTTGCAGCTTGTGCGGGTGCTTTTCCGTGCCCAGCCCGGCAAGGGTGGTGATCTTCGCGTCCTTCACCGTCGACAGCGGTGTGACGCAGGAGCGCACAGCCTCGCCGTTCACATGCACGGTGCAGGCGCCGCATTGCGCCAAGCCGCAACCGAAATGCGGATTGTCGAGATCCAGCTCGTCGCGCAACGCATAGAGCAGCGGCATGTTCGGATCGTCGACGGAAATATCGTGTGCTTTGCCGTCGACCAGCAGACGGAATTGCGTGGCCATAGCCCGGTCCCTCCTACGAATGATCGTTTATTTTGCCGCTAGGCTATTGCGGAAGAGCCGGCTCGGCAAGCAAAGTTGCGTCGTCATGAATCGGAAAGAGCGGCGTGCCGCCAAGAAAGACAAAGCTACTTCGGCGCCTGTCGGCGCAGACGCCGAGGTTTTCGCCCGCGCGCTCCAGCTCCATCAGGCCGGAAGGCTTGGCGAGGCCGAAGCGCTTTATCGCCAAGTGCTGGCGCGCGAGCCGCGCCACGCCGATGCGACGCAGCTCTTGGGCGTCATGGCGCATCAGCTTGGCCGGAACGAGGCGGCGCTTGAGCTGATCAATCGCGCCATTGCGCTCAATGCCAAGGCGCCGCAATACCACGCCAATCTCGGCCAGGTGTTGCGCGTCTTGGGAAGGTGGGACGAGGCGGCCGCCGCTTATCGCCGCGCTGTGGCGCTGAAGCCCGATTATCTCGACGCGCAAATGGGCCTTGCCGTCGTGTTGCAAGCGAGCGGGCACAGCGCGGAAGCGGCCGGCGCCTATCGCCATGTGCTGGCGCTGAAGCCCGATCTGGCCGAAGCGCACAACAATCTCGGCAACGCGCTCGAAGACCAAGGCCAGCTCGCCGAAGCGGCGGCGAGCTATGAGCGCGCGGTCGTGCTGCGGCCGAGCGATGCCGGCATGCTCTATAATTTTGCGGCGGCGTTGCTCGCCGGCGGCGATGCCGCGAAGGCGCTTGCGGCGGCAAGCCGTGCCTTGACGCTGGGCGAGACGCCGGAGATCAAGGCGTTGATCGGCAATTGCGTGAAGGAGCTGCGCAACGCGGAAGCCGATCCCGCCTGGCGCCGCCTGGTGACGCGCGCGCTCAGCGAAGCCTGGGGCAGGCCGCAGGATTTGGCCGCTGCCGCCGTGATGCTCGTCAAGCAAGGCCGCGACTTCGCCGCGGACGGTCTCGGCGCGGCGTCGGGCGACCATCTGTTGCGCGCGCTGCTGGAAAATGTCGTCATCGGCGATCTCGATCTCGAGCGCTGGCTCACCCGGTTGCGCGCGGACGTGCTGGCGCTGGCCGAGCGCAGCGGCGCGGTGGATGACAAGACGCTCGGCTTTTGCTGCGCGCTCGCGCGCCAATGCTTCATCAACGACTATGTCCATGCGTTGCCGGACGACGAGCTTCAGCACGCCACCGCGTTGCGCGATCGCCTGACGGAAGCGCTGCAAGCGGGACAGGGCCCGCCGGCGCTGTGGATCGTCGCGGTTGCGGCCTATTTTCCGCTTCACACGGTGTGGCAGATAAAGGGTTTGCTCGTTGCCGATTTGCCCGAGCCGCTGGCCGCGCTGCTGACCCAGCAAATCCGCGAGCCGGCGCAGGAACGGCGTCTGATGGAGGAGCTGCGTTGCCTGACGCCCGTGAATGACGCGGTATCGCTACAGGTGCAGCGTCAATACGAAGAGAATCCCTATCCGCGCTGGGTGAAAGCCGGGCCCGCGCCGCATGCGACCACGCTCGATATGTTCCTCGCCAAGCGCTTTCCCGCCGCGCCCTTGCACCCGCTCGGCAGAGATGGCGCCATCGAGATTCTGGTGGCGGGTTGCGGCACGGGGCAGCATTCGCTCGAAACCGCGCGTCTCTTCGATGGCGCGCGCATGCTGGCGGTGGATTTGAGCCGCGCCAGCCTCGCTTACGCCAAACGGCAAGGCGAGGCGCTGGGCGTGACGGGCATCGACTATGCCCAAGCCGACATCATCGAGCTCGGCACGCTCGGGCGCCGCTTCGATCTGATCGAAGCGAGCGGCGTGCTGCATCATCTTGCCGATCCGCTGGCGGGTTGGCGGGTGCTGGTTTCGCTGCTGCGGCCGGGTGGGGTGATGTGGCTCGGCCTTTACAGCGAGTTGGCGCGCGAAGATGTGGTCGCCGGCCGCCGCTTCATCGCGGAACGTGGCTTCGGCGACAGCGCCGAGGAGATACGCCGCGCGCGTCAGGAAATGATCGCTTCCGGGCCTAACGCGCCCTTCGCGCCGCTCACCAGGACCGCGGATTTCTTTGCCACCAGCGCCTGTCGCGATCTGTTGTTCCACGTTCAGGAGCATCGCCTGTCCGTGACGGAGATCGCCACGTTTTTGTCCGCTCATGGATTGAATTTCATCGGCTTCGATCTCGATGCGCGGACCAGCGCGCGCTACCGCGCGCGTTTCCCCGCCGATCGCGCCATGACCGATCTCGCCAACTGGCATCAATTCGAGACCGAGAACAAGCTCACCTTCCGCGCCATGTATCAATTCTGGGTGCAGAAGCCCGGCTGAAGCGCGAATTCCGGGCGCCGCCGCTCGGGCTTCCTGCGCCCGGCGCCGCGTGGTACATCTGGGCCACCGAACCAGGACGGAGGGAGCGTCATGGCCAAAATCAGACATATCGCTTTGGCGACGAATGATCCGATCAAGACCGCCGAGTTCTATAAACAGGCCTTCGACTTCAAAGAGGTCGGCCGCACCGGCAAGGCGGACGACGACAAAGGCATCGCCTGGGGGATTTATCTCAGCGACGGCACGCTCAACCTGGCGATCCTCAAATTCAAGAATGTCGATCAGCTCGGCCGCGGGCTCGACTATGTCGGCCTCCATCATTTCGGCGTGTTGATCGACGATCTGCCCGCCCAGACCGAGAAGCTCGAAGCCATGGGCGCGCCTTGCTTCATGAAGCCCGAGCCCGGCATGGGCGACGTGTTCTTCGAAACCAAATTCCGCGGGCCGGATGGGGTCGTGTTCGATTGCTCCGAGCATCCCTGGGCGGGTGCGGCGCCGCAAAATGTCGGCGAAGTGAAGCTCAAGGAAACCGAGCCCGCCGAGTAAGCTTGCTGCCGCGCGCGACGCGCGGTTTTTTCAAATTGCCGCGCAGCCTTTGTCGGCGGCGGTTGTTGTTGATGGGGAGGAGTAATGTCGAGCGCTGATTCCGGACCGAAACTGACCAACGAGCCGCAAGGGATCGAGCGGCCGCTTCCCTCGGAAGGGAAGAGCGTCTGGGGCAGCGATGTCGCCGCCGACATGATGCGCGCGCTCGACATTCCCTATGTCGCGCTCAATCCGGGCGCGTCCTATCGCGGGCTCCATGACAGCCTCGTCAACCGGCTCGGCAATGAGCGGCCGCAAATGCTGCTCTGCCTGCACGAAGAAGCGGCGGTTGCGCTGGCGCATGGCTGGGCGAAGGTGACCGGCAAACCGATGGGCGCGATCGTGCACAGCAATGTCGGCCTGCTGCACGGCTCGATGGGCGTGTTCAACGCCTGGGCCGATCGCGCGCCGCTGCTGCTGTTCGGCGCGACCGGTCCGGTTGATGCGACCAAGCGCCGGCCTTGGATCGACTGGATCCACACCACCAAGGATCAGGCGGCGCTGATCCGGCATTTCATCAAATGGGACGATCAGCCGGCCTCGGTCGCGGCGATTCCCGAGGCGATGTTGCGCGCCAAGCAGATCGCGACCACCGCGCCGCAAGGCCCAACCTATATCTGCTTCGACGCGGGATTGCAGGAGCAACGGCTTGAGACCGCGCCTGACTTGCCGGATGCGTGGCGCTATCCCAGTCCGGAGCCAGTTGCGCCCTCGCAAGCCCAGGTCGAGGAGCTGGCACGCAAGCTTCACGCGGCCCATCGCCCGCTGATTCTGATGGGGCGGTTCTCGCGCAGCGAGAAGGGCTGGCGCGAGCGGGTCGCCTTGGCGGAAAAGCTCGGCGCGGTGGTGCTGACCGAGATGAAGCATGGCGGCGCCTTCCCAAGCGACCATCCTCTGCTTGGCGCGCCCTCCTTGGGACAAGGCTCGCCCGCGGCCGAAGAACTGATGCGCTCGGCCGATCTCGTGCTCTCGCTCGACTGGGTCGATCTCGGCGGGTTGGTGCAAAGCGCGTGGCGCAAGGAGAAGCCGCGCAACATCATCGTCCGCGTCTCGGTCGATCAATATTCGCATCACGGCTGGGGCATGGAATATCAGATCCTGCCGCCGGCCGATCACTACATCATGGCGGAAACCGATCCGACCGTGTCCGCGTTGCTCGAAGCGGTCGATCGCTTGGGCGCGCGCAAAGTGCCTGCCTGGCCGGGGCGCAAGGCTTTCGTGCCGCCGCCTTTGCCGGAGCCCGATGGCTCGAGCACGATCTTCGTGCCGCTGCTCGCGGCGGCACTGCGCCGCGTGACGCAAGGACGCAAAAGCAGCTTGTTGCGCCACTCGCTCTCTTGGCATGGGCATTTCTGGCCGGTGCATGATCCGCTCGACATTCTCGGCACCGATGGCGGCGGAGGCGTCGGCTCGGGACCCGGTACCTCCGTCGGCATGGCCTTGGCGCTTAAAGGCAGCGGACGGCTGCCGATCGCCGTGTTGGGCGACGGCGATTTTCTGATGGGCAATCCCGCGATCTGGACGGCGGTGCATTATCGCATCCCGCTGCTGGTGGTCATTTGCAACAACCGCTCCTTTTATAATGACGAGCTACATCAGGAACGCGTCGCGAAGGAGCGCGAACGTCCGGTCGCCAATAAATGGATCGGCCAGCAGATCATCGGCCCCGATATCGACCTTGCCGGCATCGCGCGCGCGCAAGGTGCCGTGGGCATCGGCCCGGTCGAAAAGCTGTCCGATCTCGATGCCAAGCTCAAAGAAGCGATCGCTGCCGTCGATGCGGGCAAGGTCGCCGTGGTCGATGTGCGGGTTGCGGGCGGCTACGACGCCGGCGCTTCTGCCAACGTGCCGAGAGGTTCGAAAGACTAGAACTAAAGGGAGGTGCGATGCGCGCGGCGACCAGGCTCCGCGCGGCGGCGGAAAGCGGCAAAACCGGCCCCGCAGCCCTCGTGATCGACGGCGTGAGCAAGCGGTTCCCGACTTTCGAGGGGCCGCTGATCGCGCTTGACGACGTGTCTCTGGCGGCGCGCGAAGGCGAGTTCGTCGCGCTGATCGGCCCGTCGGGTTGCGGCAAGTCGACTCTCTTCAACATCGTCGGCGGTCTGCTGGGCGATTACGAAGGCAGGGTGCTGGTCGACGGCAAGGCGATCACTGGCTCGCATCACGAAATCGGCATGGTGTTTCAAGAGGAATCGACCTTTCCCTGGCGCACCACGATTGACAATGTCGCATTTCCGCTCGAAGTCGCCGGCATCGCCAAGGCCGCGCGCGAAACCCGCGCACGCGAGCTGATCAAGCTCGTCGGCCTCGATGGTTTCGAAAACCGCTACCCGTCCGAAATGTCGGGCGGGATGCGGCAGCGCACGGCGATCGCGCGCACCCTTGCTTTCGAGCCGCGCATTCTGCTGATGGACGAGCCTTTCGCCGCGCTCGACGAGCAGACGCGGCTGCTCTTGGGCGACAAGGTGCTGCAGATTCACCAGGCGCTGAAGCAGACCACTTTGCTTATCACCCACAACATCGCCGAAGCGGTGCAGCTTGCCGACCGGGTCGTGGTCATGACCTATCGGCCGGGACGGGTGAAACGAGTCTTCGAGATCGATCTGCCGCGGCCGCGCAATTCCGAAATCATCGGCTCGGCCGAATTCGGGCATTATGTCGCGAATATCTGGAACGACCTCCGCGAGGAGGCAACAAAAGGCTTGAGCGACAGCGAGGCCGCGCCCTCGCAACGCCCGAGCCGCCATTAGGGAGGAAGAGATGCGTAAGGCCGTTATCGGAGCGATTGTTTTGGCGATGCCGCTCGTCGCTGTGGCGCCCATCGTACCAAGGGCCGAGACGCTCAAGCTTGCGATTCCGCAAAAGGGCGCGTGGGACACCTCGCTTTGCGTCTATGGCGATCGCCAAGGTTTCTTCAAGGAAGAAGGCATCACGCTCGACATCACCTATACCGAAGGCGGCGCCACCACCGAGACTGCGGTGGTTTCGGGCAGCGTCGATCTCGCGGTGGCGACCGGCACGCTCGGCATCGTCTCGGCCTTCGTCAAAGGCGCGCCGGTGCGCATCATCTCGGCGGAATCGACCGGCGCCTCCGACACCTATTGGTATGCGCGCGCCGGCAGCGGCATCAAAAGCTTCAAGGACCTGAACGGCAAGACGATCGGCTTTTCGGCGCCGGGCTCCTCGACCAATCTGGCGCTGCTCACCTTGATCAAGGAGAACGGCATCAACGCCAAGCCGATCCCGGCGGGCGGCATGCCGCCGACCTTCACCCAGGTGATGTCGGGCCAGATCGATGCCGGCTGGGCGGCGGCGCCTTTCGGCCTCAAGGAAATCGACGAAGGCAAGATCGTCATGATCGGGCGTTCCAATGATTCGCCCGAAGTGCGCAGCGAGACGATCCGGGTCAATGTCGCCAATCTCGGCGTGCTGACAGAGAAGCGCGACGCGGTCGGCCGCTTCATGAAGGCCTATTACAAATCCTATCAATGGGCCTATAGCGACCCCAAGGCGATTGATTATCTCGCCGCCGACAACGGCCTGCCGCGCGAGATCGCGGCGAAGACGGTGAAGGAATTCACCTCGAAAGAAGCGAACGATCCCTATCGCATCAGCGGCATGCAGCGCGTGCTCGACGAAGCGCTCGCGGCCAAGCGCATTCCCGCGGCGATGAAGGAAGACGACATCGAAGGCATTTACGACATCGTCTGGAAGCCGGGCTCGTAACGCTCGGCTTCATCGGAGGCGCGATGGCAAGCCCGTCACAATCGGCGCTGAAGGTTCCGCCGGCCGTGGCCGGCCTCGCGACCTTTGGCGCGCTGTTGTCGCTGTGGCAGGCGGTCGACGCGCTCGGCATGGTCAGCCCGCTCGTGGCGCCCGCGCCGCTCACCATCCTCGCGAGCTTTCCAGCCTTGGTGACGGAAGAAGGGCTGTTGCAACGCTTCGCGCAAAGCTTCGCCGAAGCCTTCGTCGCCGCCTTGCTCGCCGTGGTGGCGGGCACGGCTTTCGGATGGTTTCTGCACGCGAAGCCTTGGGCTGGCCGCGCCTATGAGAGTTGGGTGGCGAGCTTTGCCGCGGCGCCGCTGGTGCTGATCTATCCTTTGTTCCTGGTGATCTTCGGCCGCAATGCCGGCACGATTATCGCGATGAGCTTTCTCACGGCTTTGCCCGCGGTCGTGCTCAAGACCAAGGAAGGGCTCGACGGCATCAGGCGCGTGCTCGTCAATGTCGGGCGAAGCTTCAACCTCAGCCCGGCGCAGCTTTTCTGGAAGATCATGCTGCCGGCCGCGGTGCCGACTCTCTGCAACGGCATCAGGCTCGGGCTGATCTTCGCGCTCATCAGCGTCGTCGGCATCGAATTCCTGATCAATTTCGGCGGGCTCGGCGAGCTCATCGACGATCTCGCGCAGCGTTGGGAAATCCCGATGATGTATGGCGCGATCAGCTTCGTCGTGCTGACCAGCATGTGTTTTTTCTATCTGACCGAAAAGCTCGAGCAATGGATCAGGCCGCGCTGATCGCTTTGCGGCCGCCGCGCCGCCGCCTCCATTTGCCCGTGTCGGTGCTGCGGGTTGCGAGCTTGCTCGTGCTGTGGCTTGGTTGGGAAGCGCTCGCGGCTTCGGGCCTGCTGTTTCAGGGCGTCGTGCCGTCGGCCTTCACCATCGCCGCCGCGCTGTGGGATTTGCTGCGCAGCCCGCCGCTCTATCTCAATCTCGAGCTCACCGTGGCCGAAGTGCTGGTCTCGCTCGCGATCGGCACGGTGGCCGGAGTTGCTTTGGGGCTGGCGCTCGGCGCCAATCGTTTTGCCGGCAAGGCTTTCGAGCCTTATCTCCATTATCTCGCGCCGACGCCGAAGATCGTGTTCCTGCCGATCCTGTTGGTGCTGTTCGGCGTCGGGCCCGGCTCGAAGATCGCGATGGGCGCGCTCTCGTGCTTCTTCCCAATGGCGCTGTCGGTCGCGACCGGCGTGCGCCAGGTCGATCCCGTGCTGCTGCGCGTCGGCCGCAGCTTCAACCTCGGCCTCGTCCAAACGGTGCGGAAAATCTATCTGCCCGCTTTGGTGCCGGCGATTGCCACCGGCTTGAAGCTCGGCCTCGGCGTCGCGATCATCGGTTGTCTTCTCGCCGAAATAAAAATGTCGAACCGCGGGCTCGGCTTCCTCATCATGCAATATTATTCGCAGTTCCGGATTCCTTATATGTATGCGGCGTTGATCGTGGCTTTCGCCTTGGCGGCGTGCGGCAATATGTTGATCGCGCGTTTCGTCCGTCTCCCCGGTAAATAGCAGAGCATTTTCCGGTCGCCGCGCCCGAGGCTGCGGTCTAATATCCGCGCAGCCAATAATGGGAGGGCGATGTGGCAACCGAATATCGACTCTTGAGTTACCGCGATCATGGCGGCGTCGCGCGCGCCGGGGTGCTGGTGGGCGACCGCGTGCTGCCCGCGACCCCGCTGCTCGAAGGCGCGCCGGGCCTCGATACGTCCTCGGTCCTCGGCCTGCTGCAATCCTGGGGCGAGGTTCATCCGCGTCTTGCCGCCGCCGCGGCGAAAGCGAAGCCCACGGATGGACGGCCGCTGAGCGACGTGGCGCTGCTCGCGCCGGTGCTTTATCCCGGCGCGGTGTTCTGCGCCGGTGCCAATTACTGGGACCACATGAAAGAGATGAACGAGCGGCAGAAGCGTCTCACCGGCAAGGAGCCGGCGCCGCCGACCAAGGCGAAGCTGCCCTGGTTCTTCATCAAGACCGGAGCGCATTCGATCGTCGGTCCCGGCGCCAGCGTGCGCATGCCGCCACAATCGCAGAAGCTCGATTGGGAAGCCGAGATCGGCGTGGTCATCGGTAAGCCCGCGCGCAACCTGCCGGTCGAGCGCGCCTTCGAAGTGGTCGCCGGCTATACCTGCGTCAACGATCTCTCGGCGCGCGATCTCGGCACTCAGCCCGACCGCGCCGGCACGGCGATGTTCATGGATTGGCTCGGCCAGAAATGCTTCGACGACGCGGCGCCGATGGGGCCGTGGATCACGCCCGCCGCCTTCGTGCCCGATCCCAACGACATGTATCTGAAGCTCTGGGTCAACGGCGTCCTGAAACAGGATTCCAATTCCAAGAACATGATCCACGGCATCGCCGAGCAGATCTCGGCCTTGAGCCATCAGCTCACCCTGCGGCCGGGCGACGTGATCGCGACCGGCACGCCCGCCGGCGTGGGCGCGGGGCGCGGCGAAAGCGGCGAGTTCCTGAAAGAAGGCGACGAGGTGAAGGTCGAAGTTCAATATGTCGGCACGCTCGTCAACCGCATGGTGGGCGTGTCGTAATCCCGGCGGCCATTGCGCGGGGCATGACCCTGGGGCATGCTCCGCGCGATGAACAAAGAGTGGAAGATCGCGCGGCCGGATGTGCCGGGCCTGGGGCTCGGCGGCGAAGGCTATTGCGTCTTCGTCCGCGATCTCGTGATCCCGTGCAGCATCGGCATTTATCCGCATGAGAAGGGCTTGCGTCGCCGTGTGCGCGTCAATACTGAGCTCGCCATCGCCGAGCCGATCTCGGGCAGTGACGATTTCGCCGAAGTCGCCAATTACGAAACCGTGGTTGCGGGCGTCAAGAAGATCGCCGATGCCGGCCACATCAACCTGGTCGAAACCCTCGCCGACCGGATCGCGACATTATGTCTCGCTCTGCCGCATGTGAGCGCGGTGCGGGTCGTCGTCGAAAAGCTCGACGTCTATCCCGAGACCGAAAGCGTCGGGGTCATGCTGGAGCGGCGTCGATCGTAGATCGAGGTCACGCCCCTTCGGCGATCGCTTGTCCCATGGCGACGGCTTGCTTGGTTTCCGCAACATCATGCACGCGCAGAATCTGCACGCCCTGGCGCGCCGCCTCGACGGCGCCGGCAAGCGAGCCGGGAAGACGCGCTTCGACCGGCGCGCCGCCCGCGATCTTGCCGATGGTCGATTTGCGCGACACGCCGATCAGCACGCCGCAGCCCAGCCCGTGGAAGAGCGTGAGCCGCGCCAGAATCTCGAGATTGTGCTCGACCGTCTTGCCGAAGCCGATGCCGGGGTCGACGACGATGCGATGCGGCGGGATGCCGGCGGCCTCGCAGGCGCAAATGCGGCCGGCAAGATAATCGGCGATGTCGAGCGAGGCGAGCGCGTAGCTCGGCTCGTGCTGCATCGTGCCGGGCTCGCCCTGCATGTGCATCAGGATTACCGGCGCGCCGGCGCGCGCCACCGCCTCGAGACTGCCGGCTGCTTCGAGCGCCGACACGTCGTTGATGATGCGCGCGCCCCAGGACAGCGCTGCCGCCATCACCGCCGGCTTGCGCGTGTCGATCGAGATAATTGCGCCCGTCTTGGCGAGCGCGCGCACGACCGGCTCGAGGCGCTTGAGTTCGTCTTCCGCGGCAACCGGCGCCGCGCCAGGGCGGGTCGATTCCGCGCCGATATCGAGCAGATCGGCGCCTTCAGCGAGCATGGCGCGGCCCATCGCCACGGCTTTGTCGGCATCCGCGCCGACGCCGACATAGAAACTGTCCGAGGTGAGATTGACGATGCCCATGACATGGGGACGATCGAGCTTCAGCCCGGCCCAGCTTTGGCGCGGCTCGCTGAGCCGTGCGAGTTGGATCTCGATCCGCTCGCGCTGCGCGTCGCCTTGCTGGCTCGCCCACAGCCGCAACCGGCGCAACGGCGCGATCGCCGCGACGATGCCGCGCTCGGTCCGGGCAAGCAACTCGATCAAGACGAAGGCCGTGTCGCTGCCCGCCAAGGGCAGCCCGTTGCCGGAGGCAACCGCCGCCATCGCGGCGCTGCCCGTGAGCAGGCCGAGCGGCCGCAGGCGCAGACCGATCGCCGCGGCGCTGTCGAGAAGATCGAGGTCGATCGCTGTCGGAACGGGAGTTGGGAGCGTTGTCGCAGACATGAGAGGCGAGGCGTTTCCCGAAATCGAGCTGTGATGCCGCCAGCCTAGCTTGTTCGCGCACGTCTCACGAGCGGAACAAAGATCAAACCCAAGATCACGAGCCGGAACAAATAAGGAAACGTCTTCTCCCGCGTGTTTTGAATCTTGGCGATGATCTTCGCCACCATTTGCTGGTTGCCGATGGTCGCAAAACAACGCGCACCAAATACTGTCGAGTCTTGTTTGCACGCGTTACTTGATCGTGATTCTCGCTTGTCATGCCGCGTTGTTGCCTCAAATTCGAAATATCTTGCCAGGCAATTAACGACTCTGTAGGCTTTTTAACGGTGAATGGGCAGCAGTCGAAATATCGATTGCGGTTGAGCGGCCGCCGCAAGGAACGGCCGACGGATGCAAGCGGAGAGGCATTCCATTCGCCAGGTGCCCCTAAGGGGCCGCGATCGGTGGCGATGTTTGCCTCGGCTTGAGGTAGCAACGCTAGTTTCACGCACGGTAGCGGGGGGCGAGTGGTAGAGGTTTCGCGGATTTTCGGGGAGCGCCTTTTTCCCGAGCGGCAGCTCCTTCTCAAGAGCGCAGGCGGCGTTCGGCACATTGCGTTGCCGGGTTGGCTGCAGGCCGCGGTCACGGTTGCCTGTCTTTTTTCCATGGCCGGCATTGCCTATCTCGCCGTGGGCTTCACGCGGCTTCACGAATCCTTCGATGCGCGCATGGAAGAAGCCCGTTCCGCGAACGGTATCACGGTGTCGGCTGCGTTGAGCACGGCCGATGCGACCGAAGGATTGCGGACCGAGCTTGGACAGCTGCGCCGCGACCTCGCCGTCGCGACCCAGAATTCCAGCGATCTGACGGCGCGTTATCAGGACTCGCGCGACAAGCTCGTCACGGCCATGGCCGCGAACGACAAGCTGAAGAGCGACCTCGGCAGCGCGGCGGCGCGCGCCAAGGCCCTGCAGGACGCGCGCGACGATGCCGAGCGCCGCGCAAAAACCGCCGAGCAGGCGCTCAACAGCAAAAGCGACAATTTGGCGCAGCTCGCCAAGAATTTAGACGACAACAAATCCGAGCTGCGGCATTCGGAGGCCGAGCGCACGACCTTGCAGAACCGCGTGCAGCAGCTTCAGATGGAGCTGCAGGCCGCGCTGAACCGCGGCGCCGCGCCCGTGGCGCAAGCCGATCCCAAGGATCGCGCCTTGTCGCAGGTTGCGACCGACCCGACCCATGCACAGCCGCCGCCGACCGGCAGCGCCGCGGCGCCGGTTGAAGATTCGAACCAGCCCGACATCGTGGCGCCGGTGCCCGAGCGCAAGCCCGATATGGGCCAGCCCCATGCCCAGGCGGGATCGTCGCAGCTGGAACAGCTTTTGGCTTCGACCGGTCTCGACATCGACCACATGCTCACCGGCCTCGGCGCCTTGGGTAGCGCACAGGGCGGTCCCTATATCGCGCTCGGCAATTCCAACAGCAGCGCCCTCGACCAGAAGCGCCAGGACGATCTCAAGAAGCTGGCCAAGATGCTGCCGCTCGCGGCGCCGCTGCCGCAATATCAGCTCGAGAGCGGATTTGGCGCGCGGGTCGATCCGATCAACCGCAAAGCTTCCTTCCATCCCGGCCTCGACCTGTCCGCGCCCTATAAGAGCGCGGTTTATAGCACCGGGCCCGGCACCGTGGTCTTTACCGGCAACCGCGACAGCTACGGCCGGATGGTCGAAATCGACCATGGTCATGGCATTGTAACCCGTTATGCACATCTTCATCGTATCCTCGTCGCGCGCGGCCAAAAGGTCGGCGCGCATATGGAGATCGGCGAACTCGGCAGCACGGGTCGGAGCACCGGTCCGCATGTGCATTACGAGGTTCTCGTGGATGGCACGCCACTCGACCCGGCGAAGTTCATGGAAGTAGGGAAGAATGTGGTTCAAATCAGTGGCAAATAGCGGCACTGCCAATGCGCAACGCCGGTTGGCGCCGTCGATTCTGAGCGAAGGCTTCCGGGTCGAAGGCGATGTCGTTTGCACCGGCGAGGTCCATATCAGCGGCGCCCTATCGGGCAATCTGACCGCCAGCAAGATCACCGTCGGCGAAGGCGGCTCGGTGAGCGGAACGGTCGAGGCCGAAACCGCGATCATCAACGGCTCGCTGTCCGGCCGGCTGGTTGCGGTCAATGTCGTGCTCGGGCGTTCGGCGCATGTCTCGGCGGACATCGTCTATTGTTCGATGCGCATCGAGCCGGGCGCCGTCTATGAGGGCTATAGCCGGCGCGTCGACCGCGCCGAAGTTCCGAGTCCCGAGACGAAGCAGCTTTCCGCCACCGCTCATAGCGTCCACAAGGCGGCCGAGCGGGTCGAAGTCGTGACCCACGCCGAGGCGAGTCACTAATCCCCGACTAGGACGGCCCGATCATGGCGGCGAAGGCCGCACGGTCGACATTGCCGCCCGAGGCGATGACCGCCACGGTCTTGTCCCGGACAGCGAGCTTGCCCGATAGCACGGCGGCAAGCGCAGCGGCGCCGCCGGGTTCCAGCACGAGCTTGTAATCCTCGCAGGCGACGATCATGGCCGCGCGCACGTCGGCGTCGCTGACGGCGCAGCCGCCGGCCAAGAAACGCTGCGCCAAGGCGAAGGTGATCTCGCCCGGGGTCGGCGCCAGCAGCGCATCGCAAATGGAGCGCGCCGTCTTGTCGTTGGCGACCCGCTCGCCCGCGGCCAAGGATCGGCGCATATCGTCGAGTCCGTCGGGCTCGGCGGCGTAAACCGCGATGCCGGGGAAGGCTTCGGCGAGCGCCGCGGCGCAGCCGGTGACGAGGCCGCCGCCGCTGCAGCTCGCGATCGCCGCATCGAGCGTCAGCCCCGCATCGCGCGCTTGGGCGGCGATTTCGCGGCCGATCGTGCCCTGGCCGGCGATCACCCGCGCATCGTCGTAAGGCGGCAGCACGGAGGCGCCGCGTTCGGCGGCAATGCGCGCGGCGATCGCTTCGCGGCTTTCGCCATAGCGGTCGTAGAGCACGATCTCCGCGCCGTAAAAACGCGTATTGGCGATTTTGATCGCGGGCGCATCGGCGGGCATCACGATGACCGCCGGCATGCCCAACAACGCCGCTGCCGCGGCCACGCCTTGCGCGTGATTGCCGGATGAATAGGCGACCACCCCGGCACGCCGTTCGGCGGCATCCAGCTGGGCCAGCGCGTTATAGGCGCCGCGGAACTTGAAGGAGCCGGTGCGCTGCAGGGATTCCGCCTTGAGCAGCAGGCGTCCGCCGAGCATGGCATCGACGCGCGCCGAGGAGAGAAGCGGCGTCGTCACCGCCTTGCCTTTGAGCCGCGCCGCCGCCGCGCGGATGGCGTCGGCATCGGGCAGGCTCGGTCTCGCCACGGCTTAGCGCTTCAGATCGCTGGCGATGGAAAAAGTCGTGAGATGGGCGCCGACGCGGAGCCGGTAAATCTGCAGGTTCTCGAGCACACGCTGAACATAGTTGCGGGTCTCGGTGAAGGGAATGCGTTCGATCCAATCGACCGCGTCGACATTCTGGCGGCGCGGATCGCCGTGATCCTGCATCCATTGGCGCACCCGCGCCGGGCCGGCATTGTAGGCCGCGACCGCGAGGATGTAGGAGCCCGAGAAGTCGTCGACCAGGGAATTGAGGTAAGCGCGGCCCAAGGTGACATTGTAGGCGACGTCGTTGGTCAGGCGCGATTTCGAGAACGGCATGTGCAGGATCTTCGCCACCCTGATCGCCGTCGCCGGCATCAGCTGCATCATGCCGAGGGCGCCCGCGCCACTGACCGCGCCGCGGTCGAAGGCGCTTTCCTGGCGCGTCATGGCGAGCACCAGCGGGGTCTCGATATTGCCGCCCGGCGGCAGATTGGCGATCGGGTAGCCTTCATCGAGCAAGGTCACGCCGGCATAGCTCGCGCGCTTGGCGGCGGTGACGGCGATGTCCGGCCGGTCGAGCGTGCGCGCCAGCCGCGCCGCCAGCACGAAGCCGGCCGCGGTCTGGGCCTGGTCGGAGAGACGCCGCAGGAAGTACGGCAGATCCTCATTGTCGCGGAGCTGTGCCAGGTCGCGCGCGGCTTGAACCAGCTCGTTATGCTCGAAGGCGGCGATCTGATCGGCGCTCGGCTTCGGCTCATCAAACACGGCGGCGGGGCCGGCGCTGCCGATATGGGCCGCGGCCAGCTGGCCGTAATAGGTGGTGATCTGGGGCGCGGCGCTGCTGTACCAGGCTTCGGCGAGCGAAACCTGGCCCATGCCTTCGGCGGCGCGGGCCGCCCAATAGGCGCCGCGCGCGACGCTGATCGGCAGCTTCACCGCGTCATAAAGACGGACGAAGTGATTATAGGCGATGTCGGGCTGGTGCAGTCCGCGCAGCGCGATCCAGCCGGCAAGGAACTCCAGCTCGGCAAAAGTCTCGCCGCTCGACAGACCGCTATTGGCGGCGAGGCGGTAGGCGCGCTGGGTTTGGCCGTCATCGAGCAGCCGGCGCGCCAAGATGAGACGCTCCGTCGCCCAGGCGGAGGGGCGGCCGAGCTCGGCCGGCGCATGTTCGAGCACCGCCGCTGCGTCGTCGTCGAGATCGTTGCGCCGGCGCCAACGCATGCGCTCGAACATCAGGCCGGGATCGTTTTGCAGAGTCGGCGGCACATGGGCGAGCAGGCTTTCGATGCCGGGACTCATGGCCGCGAGCGCCAGCCGGGCTTGGCCGACCGCCGCAATCTCGGGCGAGACATGGCGCAGCATGCGCTTGGCCTGTTCGCTTTGGCCGTCCCAAATCAGCCGGTCGAGGCGGCGCACATTGTCTTCGTTACGCAGCACGTCGTGGTAGCGCTGCATCATCAGCTTTTCTTCGACGGCGGTGAAATCGCTGTCGATCCAGGTCTGACGAATCAGCTGAACCGCGTCGTCCTGCCGCCCGCTTGTCATCCAAGCCTGCGCAAGCCGGAGGCGGGCGGTGGGGAGCGTCGGCGGATGGACGCCGAACCAGCGGGCGATCTGGCTGTCGGTCGCGGTCGCGATCGCTTCCTCGGCGTGCTGCCGCAGCGCCCGTTGCAACGGCCAATCCGGATGCGCGTCGATGAAGCCGGTGATTTCGGCGAAGCTCGCGCCCGATCCCGATTGCCTGTCCTGGAGCCAATGCAGCACGGTCGCCGGCAGCGGGTCATGGGCGCCCGCGGCGAGGCGGAACGCGCGCGACCAATCGCCGCGCTTCGACGCGGAGAAAGCATCCACGTAAAGGCGACGATCGCTTTCCGACAATTGCGCAGCGCGCGCAGGCGCAAAGCCGCACGCGACCGGCAAAAGCACGGCGAAAAGTGTAAACGCCTGTTTAATCTTCATTCGTCTGCAAACCACCGCAAAGTTATTTTAACTGCAAGTGGTGGCGAAACAATTACTTTTGGCCCTTGTTGCCGCCCGTTAAGCGTTGGCCTATCGTCGGGCCGCCAGAAGGGCAGGAGTGGAGACCGACCATGCTGAAGGGTTCTCTCGTCGCGCTGATCACGCCGTTTCGCGGCGGAGCGGTCGACGAGAAGGCGTTCCAGGATTTCGTCGATTGGCAGATCGTGCAAGGCACGCATGGCGTCGTGCCCTGCGGCACGACCGGCGAATCGCCGACCTTGAGCCATGCCGAGCACAAGCGCGTGGTCGAATTATGCGTCGAGGTGGCAAAAGGCCGCGTGCCGGTGGTCGCGGGCGCCGGCTCCAACTCGACGGCGGAGGCGATCGATCTTGCGCGCCATGCCAAGGCTTCTGGCGCCGACGCGATCCTGGTGGTCACCCCCTATTACAACAAGCCGAGTCAGGAAGGGCTTTATCAGCACTACAAGGCGATCAACGACGCGGTCGATCTGCCGATCATCATTTACAATATTCCCGGCCGTTGCGTCGTCGATATGAGCGTCGCGACCATGGCGCGGCTCGCCAAGCTGCCGAATATCGCCGGCGTGAAGGACGCGACCAACGATCTGGTGCGGCCCTTGCGCACCCGCGCGGCGATCGGCGGCGATTTCTCGATGCTGTCGGGCGAGGACGCGACCGCTTTGGCGTTCTTGGCGCAGGGCGGCGATGGCTGCATTTCGGTCACGGCGAATATCGCGCCGCGCGCTTGCGCCGACATGCACGAGGCCTGGCAGAAGGGCGACACCGCCGGGGCGATGGCGATCAACACGCGGTTAGCACCTTTGCACGACGCGCTGTTCGTCGAAACCAGCCCGGCGCCGGTGAAATACGCCTGCGCGCTGATCGGCAAATCGACCGCCGAGGTGCGCCTGCCCTTGGTGCCGGCAAGCCCGCAGGCACAGGAGACGGTGCGCGCCGCCATGCGCTCGGCGGGCGTGCTCAATTGACTCTGCGCCTGATGGCGCTGCGCGGGGAGGAGCGTTACGTCGCGCTGAATTGGCGGGCGCGCCACGACTATTTCATTCAAGAGACTTTGGAGGCCGGCATGATGCTGACCGGCACCGAAGTCAAAATCTTGCGCCAAGGCATGGGCAGCATCGCCGAGGCTTACGCGACCGAGCGCGATGGCGAGCTTTACCTGGTCAACGCGCATATTCCGGAATATCCCGCCGCGCGGTTCAATCACGAGCCGCGCCGCGCGCGCAAGCTGCTGCTGCATCGCCGCGAGATCGACAAGCTTCTCGGCGCGATCAAGCGCGAGGGCATCACCGTGGTGCCGCTGGCGATCTATTTCAACGAGCGCGGACGGGCGAAGATCGAGCTCGGCATCGCCAAGGGCAAGCGCAAATCCGACAAGCGCGAGGCCGAGAAAGCGCGCGATTGGCAGCGCAACCGCGCCCGCATCATGCGCGAGCATCACGATTGAGCCGACGCACGCCGGTTGGAGCGGCTCAGGGATGCGCCAGACGCTTGCGCAGATGCTCGAACACCGTCTCGAACATCGCGACGGTCAGCTTGCCGGTGTTGGTGTTGTAGCGCGAGCAGTGATAGCTGTCGGCGAGCAACGGCCCGTCCGGCAGGTGATGGATCGCGCCGTGGCGGAAGGGAAAGGCCGATTTCTTGCGCGCCAGCGCCGCGAGCACCGCGCCATGCGCGACCTGGCCCAAGGCGAGGATCGCCGTTAGTCGGTTCATCGCGGCGATCTCCGCCGCGAGAAAACCGCGGCACGCCGCGATCTCGGCGGGCAGAGGCTTGTTCTCCGGCGGCACGCAGCGCGCGGCGTTGCTGATACGGCAGCCGATCAGGGTGAGCCCGTCATCGGCGCGCGCTTCGTAATTGCCGCGGGCGAAGCCGAATTTCTTCAGCGTGGCGTAAAGCAGGTCGCCGGCATAATCGCCGGTGAAGGGCCGCCCCGTGCGATTGGCGCCTTTCAGGCCGGGCGCGAGGCCGACAATCAGGAGCCGCGCATCGAGCGCGCCGAAAGACGGCACCGGCGCGTTGTGCCAGTCGGGATGGGCCTTGCGTTGCGCCTTGCGGAAAGCGACCAGGCGCGGGCAGAGCGCGCAGTCTTGACCCGGCTCGGCTTCGCTCCGGGCGGTCACGCGCTGGTGTCGGAATATTGCTGGTCGCGATGGTGATTGTGATTGTGGGCGCGCATGATCTGCGGCGCCAGCTCTTGCAACTCGATGAACACATCGGCTTGCCGGCGCAGCTCGTCGGCGATCATGGGCGGCGCCGAGCGGATGGTCGAAACCACGGAGACGCGCACACCCTTGCGTTGAACCGCTTCGACCAGGCGACGGAAATCGCCGTCGCCCGAAAACAGCACGATGTGGTCGAGCGCTGCCGCCATCTCCATCACGTCGATCGCCAGCTCGATGTCCATGTTGCCTTTGATCTTCCGGCGTCCGGTCGCGTCGGTATATTCCTTGGTCGGCTTCGTCACCATCGTGTAGCCGTTGTAGTCGAGCCAATCGACCAACGGACGCAGCGGCGAATATTCCTGATCCTCGATCAACGCAGTGTAGTAGAAAGCGCGGATGAGCCGGCCTTTGGTCCCGAACAGCTCGAGCAGACGCTTGTAATCGATGTCGAAGGCGAGAGCCCGCGCGGCCGCGTAAAGATTCGCTCCGTCGATGAACAGCGCCACGCGTTCTTCGGGATAGAAAAGCATTTCACTACTCCACCGGTCGCACGAAATTTCCGAGTCATTAGCAGCGATGACGTGCAAATCGTCAAGCGCGCATCGCACATGGCGGCCGAGTGTCTTTTCGTTAATACTGTCCTAATATGGCGTCGTTGTGGCGCGCGACACGGCGCAAGCGTAAAGGCGAGATCGCCGCGCATAGTTGGTGGAAAGGGAAGTCGATGAAGATTGCTGTTTCGGCGCACGCCAAGCGTTTCCTGATCGGTGCGCTGATTGCGGTGCTGTGGCCGGCGGTCACAGCGGTTAATGCGCAAGCGGCCGACAAGCTCAGAGTCGGCGATCCCTCGGTGCAGGCCTTTTCCTTCGTGCCGCTCGATGTCGGGTTGAAATACGGCATTTTCCAAAAAAACGGGATTGATTTTGAGCGGATTTCCCTCTCGGGCAGCGCCAAGCTTCATCAGGCGATGACCGCCGGCGCGCTCGACATCGCGGTCGGCGCGGGGCCCGATCTCCAGTTTCTTGTGAAAGGCGCGCCCGAGATCGGGGTCGCCGCCATGGCGGGACCGCCGCTCTTGCTCGGCTTCGACGTGCCTTATGATTCCTCGGCCAAGACCGCCGCCGATCTGAAGGGCAAACGCATCGGCATTTCGACGGTCGGCTCGCTGACCGAATGGTTGGTCCTGCGGCTGGAAGCGCAACAAGGCTGGTCGCGCGACGACGTGACGATGATCGCCGTCGGCGCGGAGACGCCCGGCCAAACGGCGCTTTTGATCACCCATCAAATCGATGCGGTGGTAAGCTCCTCGGCGCTTGGCCTCCAGCTCGCCGAAGACAATAAGGGGCGGCTGCTGTTCCCGGCCTCCGATATCGTGACCGACTTCATCATTCACATCATCTATGCGTCGAACGATCTGGCCAAGAAGGATCCCGACACGATCCGGCGGTTCCTCAAAGGCTGGTTCGAGACCGTCGCTTTCATGCGGACGCACAAGGCCGAGACCGTCGAAGTCTCGCGCGCCCGCACGCATTTCTCGCAAGCGGTCGAAGACAAGGAATACGATCTGGTCATGCCGATGTTCTCGGACGACGGAAAATTCGCGCCGAGCGCCGTCAAGGTTCTGGCGCAATCCTTCGTCGATCTGAAGATTCTCGACACCGCGCCCGATCTCGCGAAATACTTCACCGAGGATTATCTGCCGAAGCCGTAATTCCGGCGGCGGGGCGAGGGGAGGTGCCTGCGATGACGATAAACCGACGAGGCTGGTGGCGTGCCCAAGCGGCGATGGCCTGCGTTGCCGCGACGCTTGCGCTGGGCGTCGGTCCGGCTCGCGCGGCCGAGACCTTGAAAGTCGGGGTGCCGGCCACGGAAGCCTTCTCCTTCATGACGGTCGATTTCGGCGATCAGCTCGGCATCTTTGCCGCGAACGGGCTCGCGATCGAGAAAGTGACGCTGCTCGGCAGCGCCAAGCTGCATCAGGCGATGATCGCCAGCGCGATCGAGGTCGCGGTCGGGGCGGGATCGGATTTCACCTACCTCGTCAAAGGCGCGCCCGAAATCGCGGTCGCGGCGATGGCGGGTCCGCCGCTGCTGATGGGCTTCATCGTGCCTTATGATTCGCCGGCCAAGACGGCGGATGATCTGCGCGGCAAGCGGATCGGCATCTCGACCGTTGCCTCGCTGACCGATTGGCTCGCGCATCGCCTGGCGCAGCAAAGGCACTGGGCGCCGGACGAGCTGGTCGAAGTCACCGTCGGTTCCGATAAGAGCGCGGAAACCGCCTTCATCGTCACGCATCAGATCGACGCCATGGTGACGGCCTCGGCCTCGGGACTCCAGCTCGAGGAAACCAAGCGCGGCCGGCTGCTCTTCCCGGCGTCGGATCTGGTCGGCGATTTTCTCACCCATGCGATCTACGCGACCAATGCGACCGTCCATGACCGGCCGGATGCGGTGCGTGCTTTCCTCAAAGGCTGGTTCGAAACCATCGCCTATGAACGCGCGCACCGCGACGAAACGATCAAATTCGCCGTGACGGCGGTCAAGCGTTCGGAAGCGGTCGAGACCAAGGAGTACGATCTCGTCATGCCGATGTATTCGGCCGACGGTAAGTTCCGGCAAAGCGGGCTTGAGGTCTTGGCGCAATCCTTCGTCGATTTGAAACAGCTCGATGCCAAGCCGGATCTCACGAAATACTACACCGAGGAATTCTTGCCGCGGCGCTAGCCTCGGCGCGACACAGGGCCACTTTCAGACCGAGGATTTCGCACCATGCCATCGAAACTGAAAATCACCTTGACCTGCGGCGATTACGAAATCGTCCGGCCGCTCAAAGAAGGACGCGTCGAGGCCGACGGCATCGACCTCACCATGCTGTGCGCGACCTCGTCGCGCGACCGTCATTGGCGCCTCAACCGTAACGCGGAATGCGATGCCGGCGAGTTCAATCTGTGCGGCTATTACATGGCGCGCGACCGCGGCCATCCCTATATCGCCTTGCCGATCTTTCTTCATCGCCGTTTCCGCCACGGCTTTGTCTTCGTCAACGCGGCCAAGGGCATCAAGAAAGCCGCCGATCTGAAAGGCGGGAAATTCGGCTGCAGCGGCGGCATGCTCGCGGCGGCTTGCACCTGGCTGCGCGGCACGCTCGGCGAGCATTACGGCCTCTCGCACAAGGACGTGACCTGGTACACCGACCGCGAGCACGACATTCCGTTCGCCGCGCAGGAAGGCTTCAACATCGAAGTCATCAAGAGCGGGCCGAGCGTCGAGGAGAGACTGCTTTCGGGCGAGATCGACGCGATGATGTCGGCCGGAATTCCGCGTCCGCTTCTGGCGGGCGACAAGCGCATCGCGCGGCTCTTTCCCGACTATAAGCAGGCCGAGATCGACTATTACAAGAAGACCCAAATCTTTCCGATCATGCACAGCTTGATCATCAAGCAAGAGATCGTCGAAAAGAATCCCTGGGTGCCCGAGAACCTCGCCTATGCCTTCAATGAATCGAAGAAGCTGGCGTTGCAGCATCTGCGCAATCCGCGCATCCTGCCGCTCGCCTTCTTCACGCCGAGCTGGGAAGAGCAGAACGCGCTGATGGGGCCCGATCCCTGGCAATACGGGCTCAACGACATCAACCGCAACAATGTCGCGACCGCGCTGAAATACACTTATGAGCAGGGTCTGATCGGCAAGCACCCGGCGATCGGGGAGGTCTTTCATCCGATCGACGATTGGGCCTGGAGCGGCACTGAAGGCTTCTAAGCAATCCGCGGGAAGGTGGCGAGGCGATGATCCTGCTCGGCCTCGGCGCGAACCTGCCCAGCCCGGCCGGCCCGCCGCTGGCGACCTTGGCGGCGGCGCTCGCCGCGCTCGAAGCCGAAGGGGTCACGATCCTCGCCCGCTCGCGCTGGTACAAGACGGCGCCGGTTCCGGTGTCGGACCAGCCTTGGTTCGTCAACGGTGTGGTCAAGGTTGCGACCGGTCTCGGACCTACAGCGCTGCTGGCTGTGCTGCAGAAGATCGAGCGGAGCTTCGGCCGCAACCGCGGCGTGCGCAACGCGGCGCGCACAATCGACCTCGATATTCTCGATTATGACGGAAGGATCGAAGCGCATCCGGGTCTGGTTTTGCCCCATCCCCGGCTTCATGAGCGGGCTTTCGTGCTCCTGCCCCTGGCCGAGATTGCGCCGGATTGGCGGCACCCCAGCCTCGGCCGAAGCGTGTCCGAGCTGATCGCCGCCCTGCCGCAAGGCCAATCCGCCCAGCCGATTGATCAATAATCCGGCAAAACCGGCCCGAAAGCCTTTCCGAATGGCCGCAACCCTGTTGCAGGAATGGGGCAGGGCCCATATATTCAGCAAGTTGAAATATTCTTGCCGGAGATTTGCGTAGATGGCTCGCGTTACCGTCGAAGATTGCGTCCTCAAAGTCCCGAATCGCTTCGAGCTCGTGCTGCTCGCCGCGCAACGCGCGCGCGATATCGCTGGCGGCGCGCCGCTCACCGTCGACCGCGACAATGACAAGGGCCCGGTCGTGGCCTTGCGCGAAATCGCCGACGAGACGGTTCCCTTGCCGACCCTGCAGAACAACGTGATCAAAAGCATGCAAAAGCATGTCGAGATCGACGAGCCGGAAGAGGATCACGACGTCGAGATCGGCGCGCCGGCGAATTGGGCGGCCGATTTGGCGCCGATCGGCGAAGGCGACGACGATGTCGAAGACGCGGCCGTCGATGCCGAGCTCCAAGAAGACATGCTCGCGGATGCCGACGAGGCTGGCGGTTTGGGCGCCGATGTGATGCCCGATCTGCCGGAGGGCGAGGCGGAACCGGGCGACGGCAACGTGTAACTGAATGGCCGGCGGCGAAACGCTCACTCGCGCCGCTGTGCCTGCGACCACCGGGTCGGCCGACGGACGCGCCGTCATGATGCGTCAATTCGAATTGGTGGAACGGGTCAAATCCTACGACCCGAATGCCGACGAAGACGCGCTCAATCGCGCTTATGTATTCTCGATGAAAGCTCATGGCGCGCAGTTTCGCGCCTCGGGCGATCCCTATTTCTCCCATCCCGTCGAGGTGGCCGGCATTCTCGCCGGCATGAAGCTCGACGGCGCGTCGATCATCACCGGTCTGTTGCACGACACGGTCGAGGATACCGTCGCGACCTTGCCCGACATCGAGAAGCTATTCGGCCCCGAGATCGCGCGGTTGGTCGACGGCGTGACGAAGCTGTCGCGCCTTGAGCTGCAATCCGATCAGACCAAGCAGGCCGAGAACTTCCGCAAGCTCGTGCTGGCCATGTCGGAGGACATTCGCGTCCTCTTGGTGAAGCTGGCCGACCGGCTGCACAATATGCGCACCCTGCGTTTCATCAAGGATGCGGACAAGCGGCGCCGGGTGGCGCGCGAGACGATGGAAATCTACGCGCCCTTGGCCGAGCGCATCGGCATGCACGAGATGCAGGACGAGCTCGAGGATCTGGCCTTCGGCGAGCTTTACCCCGAGGCGCGCGAAAGCATCCGCACCCGGCTCGCCTTCCTCAAGGACAAGGGCGGGCACATCGTGCCGAGCATCTTGAAGGAGCTCGACGAGACCTTGACCCAGGGCGGCGTCACGGCGGAAGTGTCCGGCCGCGAGAAGTCGCCTTATTCGATCTGGCGCAAGATGCAGCGCAAGAATGTCGGCTTCGAGCAATTGTCCGACATCATGGCGTTTCGCATCGTCGTCGACACGGTCGAGCAATGCTATCACGCGCTCGGCGCCGTCCACAGCAAGTACCCGGTCGTGCCCGGGCGCTTCAAGGATTACATCTCGACGCCGAAGCCCAATAATTACCGCTCGCTTCACACGGGCGTCATCGGCCCGGCCCGGCAACGCATCGAGCTGCAGATCCGGACCAAGGAAATGCATGAGGTCGCCGAGCTCGGCGTCGCGGCGCATTGGGTCTACAAGCAATCCTCGTCGCCGCGCACCGAGAGCCGGCAATATCGCTGGCTGCGCGAGCTGCTCGACATTCTCGACCACGCCTCGGATCCGCAGGAATTCCTCGAGCACACCAAGCTCGAGATGTTCCAGGACCAGGTCTTCTGCTTCACGCCGAAAGGCGATCTGATCGAATTGCCGCGCGGCTCGACGCCGGTCGATTTCGCCTATGCGGTCCATTCCGAGGTCGGCGACACCTGCGTCGGCGCCAAGGTGAACGGCAAGCTGGTTCCCTTGCGCACGGCGCTCGCCAACGGCGATCAGGTCGACATCGTGACCTCGAAGGCGCAGACGCCGTCGCCGACTTGGGAGCGGTTCGTCGTCACCGGCAAGGCGCGCGCGCGCATCCGCCGCTACGTCCGCACCCAGCAGCGCCAGCAATATCTCGATCTCGGCAAGGCGATCCTCCAAAAGGCGTTCCGCCAGGAGGGGCACGATCTGGTCGAGAAAGCGCTCGGCGACGTCCTGGCGACGTTCAATGCGCAGACCGCTGAGGATCTTTACGTCGCGGTTGGCGAGGGGCTGCATACCGGGCGCGAGGTGGTGCACGCGCTTTATCCGCCGAAACCCGATGCGCATGCCACGAAGGTCGTGGCGCTGGCGCCGGCGCGCGGCAAAAGATCCGACAATGCGGTGCCGATCCGCGGCCTCATTCCCGGCATGGCGTTGCACTATGCCGGCTGCTGCCATCCTTTGCCGGGCGACCGCATCGTCGGCATCGTCACCACCGGTAAGGGCGTCACCATCCATACGATCGATTGCGAGACCTTGGCGACCTTCGCCGAAACCCCGGAGCGCTGGCTCGACGTGGCCTGGGACGACGACGCCTCGGTGGGCGCGCATGTCGGCCGCATTCACGTCACGCTCGACAACGAGCCGGGCAGCCTCGGCAGCTTGACCACGGTGATCGGCAAAGGCGGCGGCAACATCACCAATCTCAAGATTACCAACCGCTCGCTGGATTTTTTCGAAATCCTGGTCGATATCGAGGTGCAGAATCTGCGCCATCTCACCAACGTCATCGCCGCCTTGCGCGCGACACCCGTGATCAATTCCGTCGAGCGTGCACGAGGCTAGCCGATGATCGCGAAGCGGGTTTTGCGCCTCGGCGTCAACATCGATCACGTCGCGACCATCCGCAATGCGCGCGGCGGCAAGCATCCCGACCCGATGCGCGCGGCGCGGCTCGCGGAACAGGCCGGAGCCGACGGCATCACGGCGCATCTGCGCGAGGATCGCCGCCATATCGGCGACGAGGATATTGCGCGTCTGGTGCGCGAGCTCAACGTGCCGCTCAACCTCGAAATGGCGGCGACGCCGGAAATGCTGCAGATCGCCTTGCGCCACCGGCCGCATGCCGCTTGCCTCGTGCCCGAGAAGCGCGAGGAGCGCACGACCGAAGGCGGCCTCGATGTCGTGCGCGGTCACAACACGATTCAGCGCTATGTCGCCGAGCTCGGCGCTGCCGGCATCCGCGTCTCGCTCTTCATCGAGCCCGACAAGACGGCGCTCGACGCTGCCGTGTCCTTGGGTGCGCCGGTGGTCGAGCTGCACACCGGCGCGTTCTGCGACGCATGGGGCGAAGACCCGTCGAGCGCCCGGGCGCAGGCCGAGCTGAACCGGTTGGAACATGCCGCCGCCTATGCCGAGACCATCGGTCTCGAATGCCATGCGGGTCACGGGCTGGGCTTCGACACGGTCGGCCCGGTCGCCGCGATCCCCACCATCGTCGAGCTCAATATCGGGCATTTTCTTATCGGCGAGGCGATCTTCAGCGGCCTCGACAGCGCGATCAAACGCATGCGCGCCCTGATGCAGGAAGCCCGCGCCCAGGCGCTCGGCGAGAAAAGCGCGTGAGGGCGGGGCGAGCGTGATTCTCGGCATTGGCAGCGACCTCATCGACATAAGGCGCATCGAGCGCACGCTCGAGCGCTACGGCGAACGCTTCATCGAGCGCATCTTCACCGAGGAGGAGCAGCGCCGTTCCGAGCGCCGCGCCAATCGCGCCGCCAGCTATGCCAAGCGCTATGCCGCGAAAGAGGCGTGCTCCAAGGCCCTCGGCACCGGCTTTCGCGGCGGGGTCTATTGGCGCGATCTCGGCGTGGTCAATCTCGCTTCCGGCCGGCCGACCATGATTTTGACCGGCGGCGCCTTGAAGCGGCTCGAAGCCTTGACCCCCGACGGCATGACCGCGCATATCGAACTCACCCTGACCGACGAGGCGCCGCTTGCCAGCGCTTTCGTCATCATCAGCGCCGAGCCGCTTTCCATCGCCAAAACCTGAAGGCCGAGTTGCGACCGCCCTTGACTTCGCGCCGGGCGCGCGTCTTAAGTCACACCCGCGCAACGCCCTTCCCGATGTCCCCAAACCCAGTTTTAACAGTAACTTAGTGAGCGTTTCTCATGGCCAGCAAAACCTCGGGCGGAGTTGGCGAGACGCTCAAGACGATCATCTACGCGATCATCATCGCGCTGTTCATCCGCACCTTCTTCTACGAGCCGTTCAGCATCCCCTCGGCGTCGATGGTGCCGACCCTGCTGGTGGGCGATTACCTGTTCGTCTCGAAATTCTCGTTCGGCTATAGCCGCTATTCCTTGCCCTTCGGCCTGCCGCTGTTTTCGGGACGGCTCTTCGCGCGCGCGCCGCAACGCGGCGACGTGGTGGTGTTCAAGCTGCCGCGCGATCCCTCGATCGATTTCATCAAGCGGGTCATCGGCCTGCCGGGCGACAAGATTCAGATGAAGGATGGGATTCTCAACGTCAACGGCCAGCCGGTGAAGCGCGAGCGGGTGGCGCCTTATTACTATGATCCGCCTTACAACGAAGAGAATGCGCGCGCCGGGACCTACACGCACTACATCGAGACGCTGCCGAACGGCTATCATCACGACGTCATCGAGATCAGCGACGATCAAGCTTACGATAACACCGGCGTGTTCACCGTGCCGGCCGGCAGCTATTTTATGATGGGCGACAACCGAGACAATTCCGCCGACAGCCGCGATCCCGACAGCGGCGTCGGCTATGTGCCCGCCGAGAATCTGGTCGGCCGCGCCGAGTTCATCTTCTTTTCGTCCAACGGCTATGCCCATTGGTGGGAAGTATGGAAATGGCCTTTCACCATCCGCTACGGCCGCTTGTTCTCGGGTATCCATTGAAATGGACGAGGCGGTCGCCAATCCCGCACCGCTTGAAGAAGCACTGGGCCATCGCTTTGCGAAGCGCGATCTCTTGATCGAAGCGCTCACCCATCCGAGCGCGGTGCGCCGCCGCGCGGTCGCCAAGCGCGGCTATGAGCGTCTCGAATTTCTCGGCGACCGGGTTCTCGGCCTCATCGTCGCCGAGCTGTTGTGGCGGCGTTTCCCGACCGAGGCGGAAGGCGAGTTGACGCGCCGTCACACGCATCTCGTGCGGCGCGACGCTTTGGCCGAGGTGGCAATGGCGGTCGGGCTCGGCGCCGAGCTTATCGTCTCGGCCGGCGAAGACGCGGCGGGCGTGCGCGAAAACCCGAGCGTGCTCGCCGATGCTTGCGAAGCTGTGATCGCCGCGCTTTATCTCGACGGCGGGTTGGCGGCGGCCCGGCGCTTCGTCGAACTTCGTTGGGAGCCGCGGCTGAGCGCCTTGGGCGCGCCGCCGAGCGATCCCAAAACCATCCTGCAGGAATGGGTGCAGGCGCGCGGCCTGCCGCTGCCTTCTTATCGCACCGTGGCGACCGAAGGTCCGGCGCATCGCCGGCGCTTCACCGTAACGGTGAGCATCGAAGGCCTCGATTCGGCGACGGCGTCGGGCTCGTCAAAACGCGCAGCGGAAACCGCCGCTGCCGCCGCGGCGCTGGCCGCCCTCCATGTGAGCTCATGAGCGACGCAACGCGCTGCGGTTATGTCGCGCTGGTCGGCGCGCCCAATGCCGGCAAATCGACCCTGCTCAATCTCCTGGTCGGCAGCAAGCTCTCGATCGTCACGCCCAAAGTGCAAACGACGCGCAGCCGCGTCCTTGGCATCGCGCTGCGCGGCACGGCGCAGCTCATCTTCATCGACACGCCGGGCATCTTCGCGCCCAAGCGCCGCCTCGACCGCGCGATGGTGGCGGCGGCCTGGGCCGGCGCCGAGGATGCCGACATCGTTGTCGTGCTGATCGATGCCGCGCGCGGCCTCGACGACGACACGCGCGCGATCCTCACCCGGCTGAAGGATACCGGCCGCCGCGTCGTGTTGGCCGTCAACAAGATCGATCTCGTGCGGCACGAGACTTTGCTGCCGCTGGTCGATCAGCTCGGCAAAGCCTGCACGAGCGAACGCATCTTCATGATTTCGAGCACGACCGGCGACGGCACCGGCGATCTCGCCGATTATCTCGCCGGCGCGCTGCCCGAAGGCCCGTGGCTTTTTCCCGAGGATCAGCTTACCGATCTGCCGCAGCGTTTGCTCGCCGCCGAGATCACGCGCGAGCAGGTTTTCCTGCAGCTCCATCAGGAGCTGCCTTATGCCACGACGGTCGAAACCGAAGGCTGGGAAGAGCGCAAGGACGGCAGCGTCAAGATCAGCCAGACGATCCACGTTCAGCGCGCGGGCCAGAAGGCGATCGTGCTCGGCAAAGGCGGCAGTCAGGTGAAGCAGATCGGCGCCGCGTCGCGCGCCGAGCTCGAGCGGCTGTTCGGCCGCCGCGTGCATCTTTTCCTGTTCGTGCGGGTGAGCGAGAATTGGCCCGAGGATCGCGAGCATTACCAAGCGATCGGCCTCGATTTCTCGGAGTGAAAAGCTTATCCAACGTCTTATTGAAAGGATTCCGGATTATTCGTACTCACTTTGCTGCCATCGACAGTGCAAAAGCAGATAGCAATTGGCATGAGAAAAATGACAGCACGAAATTATCTATCTGAACTAGCGCTGGACCAAGTTGATATACCAGTCGCCCGGCTAAACATCGAAGCCAAGGAGCGAAGCAACCTCTTCTCCTGGAATGGTCAATTTTCGCCCCAGTTCGTCGAGGCGATGCTCGCCCGCTATGCGAGCGAGGGCTCTACTATTCTTGACCCTTTCTGCGGGAGTGGAACCGTGCTTGCAGAAGCGAGTCGTATAGGACTTGCAGCAACAGGAATTGAGCTAAACCCTGCCGCCTACATCCTTGCGAGAACATATTCCCTATCAAATCTTACTCAGAAATATCGACTAGAGGTCTTGGATTCGGTCGAGCGCAAACTGCAATCGGTTTTTCCCAAAGGCTGGCCGCTATTGATGGTGGTTGATGCGGGATCACCAGAAACATATCAGCCAGCATTGACTACGCTGCAAACAGCAATGACGCTTCATGAGCGGTATCTGCTTGAGTCCTTCATCATACTGTCCGACTTTTCGAAAGGTAACAGTGCGTCCAAGATGGCGAAGACCTGGAGTAAACTACGTCAGACAGTGGAACATCTCCCTTACAGTAAGAACAAGATAGAACTTCGTCATGCCGATGGTAGATACCCGAAAACTGATAAGCCGTTTGATTTTGTCTTCACGTCCCCTCCGTATATTAACGTCTATAACTATCATCAGCAGTATCGGGTTTCCGCAGAGGCATTAGGATGGGACTTGTTGCATATTGCCAAAACAGAAATAGGCTCCAACCGCAAAAACAGAGCCAACCGCTTTCTAACTGTCACCCAGTATTGTCTGGATCTCGCTATATGCCTTCACTTCCTTTGGTCGGTGACCACCAAGGACGCGCGCATCATTTTTGTGATGGGGCGAGAATCAAGAGTACGAGGAGTTCCGTTTTTCAACGGCGAGATAGCGGCAAGCCTTGCTATTGAAGCGGTAGGGTATCGTTTGGCGTTGAGGCAGGAGCGGGTTTTTACCAACAAATTCGGGCAAAGAATTTATGAGGATATTCTGCATTTTCAGAAACCGCGTCCGCAAAAATCTAACTTAAACCATATCAACCAAGCCCGTGTAATTGCCGGTGCATCACTTCGCGCAGCGTTATATCATGCCGATACGGAAGCGGTTAAAAACGACCTGCTTGACGCAATAGAGAAAGTTTCCGAGGTAACCGAATTGCCGCGCTATGCATCCAAGGTCTCTACCGCTGCACAGGAAATAAGCGATGCCGTTTCCTACACCGCACCTCAATAGTCTTCACGCATCTCACGCGAATGACAAACTACCAGACAGGGACAAACCGCGCGTTGAAGCTGCTATCGTTAGATACGAGCGATGGATAGCTGATATTGAGGCCGTCGAAGGTGACGGTTCGCAGCAGCTTGCGCGAATGGTAGAACTGCTGAACGAATACAGAAATTACATCGATGTTGATTTGGTTTTTGATAGCCCCGACGATTTTCTATATCGCCAGAAGGGACAACTCAAACTTGATAATAGCGTGATTGAGGAGTTTTTGCCGAGGCTCGTCGGCAATCCGAATATTCTACCAGCCTTGGTGCCTTTCAATGCTACCATTGGACCGTTACAGTCTTTTTCCGCGACATATTTCAACTCCAGCTTGGACTCTATCCGACCAGGGGGAGGATTGGCGGTCAAAACGAAGAACCAAGATTTTGCGATTGCCAAGCCTTTATATCTCAAGGCTTCGCATGATGCGGATTTCCGAGTTGCAGTAACGGAACAAACCTATATCAGCTATATTGCCGTCGAGTGTAAAACCAATCTCGATAAAACGATGTTCCAAGAGGCATGCGCGACGGCCAACGATACGAAATCTGCTGTAGCTGGTGCGCGTTATTATCTTCTGTGCGAGTGGCTAGACATGACTCCGCAGAGCACAGCGCCAACAGACATTGACGAGATAATCATACTGCGGAAAGCAAAGCGCATGAATTCTAATGTGCGCTCGCGATACTCAACGGCAGCAGGGCGTCAAGGAGCACGGGCGGCCTATGTTCAATTTCTTCAGAACAATCCTTTTCGACTTGAAATGTTCCAGCGCCTGATTAGGCACATCCAAGAACTGATATTGAACGAGCAACCGGTCGAGCAGAGTGTGCTGGATACGGGCTATTTTTAGCTATCTTAAACGAGGACATTCGTTTTTCTAATGTCTAGTGCTGCTTTGAGGGCTTCCGCCCCCTTGGTTTTTTCATCGCTACGGCCAGAAAAACGCCGCAGATAGTCAGTGCAAGAATTAATTGGCATAAAGTCGCCCCCACAGCAAAAGAGTGCCAAACCGTCCTAATAAATGCGCTAGCTTTCGGATTCATGGTATCCACAGCGACATACCAATTGTAGGCCCTCATGCAATGGAGCGATGAAGGGCTCGTCTTGGCGGCGCGGCGGCATGGCGAGCGCGCGCTCGTGGTCGAGCTTTTGACCCGCGAGCATGGCCGCCATGCCGGACTTTTGCGCGGCGGGCAATCGCCGCGCGCGCGCTCGCAATGGCAGATCGGCAACCGGCTGAGCGTTACCTGGCGGGCGCGGCTTTCCGAGCATCTGGGCTCGCTGTCGGGCGAGATTCTCGAAAGCCATGCCGCGCGGCTGTTTGACGAGCCGGCGCGACTCGCCGCGCTGGCCTCGGCTTCGGCGCTCGCTTCCTCCGCTTTGCCTGAGCGCGAGCCGCATCCGCGCGCCTATGCCGGCTTGAGCGCGTTGGTCGCGGCGCTTGCCGCCGATGACCGCTGGGCGGTCACTTATGTCGAGTGGGAGATGGCGCTGCTCGAGGAATTGGGCTTCGGCCTCGATCTGACACGCTGCGCCGCGACCGGCATAACCGAAAACCTCGTCTATGTCTCGCCGCGCTCGGGTCAGGCGGTTTCGGCCGAGGCCGGCGCGCCTTATCGCGAGAGGCTGCTGCGGCTGTCGCCGTTTCTGCGCCACGAAGGCGATGCCGAGCGCCCGGCGCCGGGCGACGTGCTCGACGGGTTGGAACTGACCGGATTCTTCCTCGATCGGCGGGTTTTCGCGCCGCATGGCAGAAAACTTCCCGCCGCGCGGAGTTGTTATGTTGACGCGCTGCGCCAGGTTCTTACTATGCCGAGCGCATGACCAGTTCCGTCGCCGCCGGCGAGCTACGCGATGTCGACTTCGCCGAAGCCTTGGGCGAGCGCTATCTTTCCTATGCGCTTTCGACCATCGTCGCGCGCTCGCTGCCCGATGTGCGCGACGGGTTGAAGCCGGTCCATCGCCGTCTGCTCTTCGCGATGCGCCAGCTCCGGCTCGATCCCAAATCGGGCTACAAGAAATCGGCGCGCGTGGTCGGCGACGTCATCGGCAAGTTCCATCCCCATGGCGACATCGCGGTTTACGAGGCGTTGGTGCGCCTGGCGCAGGATTTTGCGCAGCGTTATCCGCTGATCGACGGGCAAGGGAATTTCGGCAATCTCGACGGCGATGGCGCCGCCGCGATGCGCTACACCGAAAGCCGAATGACCGAGGTGGCCGAGGCGCTGCTGGCCGGCATCGACGAGAACGCGGTCGATTTCCGCGCCACCTATGACGGCGAAAGCAGCGAGCCGGTGGTTTTGCCGGCGCGTTTTCCCAATCTCCTTGCCAATGGCGCCGCCGGCATCGCCGTCGGCATGGCGACCTCGATCCCGCCGCACAACATCGTCGAGCTGTGTGACGCGCTGATCAACCTGTTGCGCCGGCCGCGCGCCACCACGGTCGAGGATCTGGTCGAGCTCGTGCCCGGCCCGGATTTCCCCACGGGCGGCGTGCTGGTCGAGCCGCGCGAGCAGATCGTCCAGGCCTATAGCACCGGCCGCGGCAGCTTTCGCTTGCGCGCGCGTTGGGTGGTCGAAGAGCTCGATCGCGGCGCTTATCAGATCATCGTCACCGAGATTCCCTATCAGGTGCAGAAATCGCGCCTGATCGAGCGCATCGCCGTGCTGCTCGAGGAAAAGAAGCTGCCCTTGCTGGCCGATGTCCGCGACGAATCGACCGAGGATGTGCGCCTCGTGCTCGAGCCCAAGTCGCGCAACGTCGAAGCCGCGGTGCTGATGGAGTTGCTCTTCCGCGCGACCGAGCTCGAAGTCCGCATCCCCTTGAACCTCAACGTCCTCGACGCGCAAAGCGTGCCGCGGGTGATGAATCTGAAAGAGGCGCTGCAGGCCTGGCTCGATCACCGCCGCGAAGTGCTGCAGCGCCGCACCGAGTTCCGCCTCGCCGAGATCGCGCGCCGCGCCGAAATCCTGCGCGGCCAGATGATCGTCTATATCCATCTCGACGAGGTCATTCGCATCATCCGCGAATATGACGACGCCAAAGAGCGGATGATCAAGAAGTGGAAGCTCACCGAGGTTCAGGCCGAGGCGATCCTCAACATGCGCTTGCGCGCCTTGCGCAAGCTCGAAGAGATCGCGATCAAGCAGGAGCTCGCGGCGCTCACCGCCGAGGAAAAGGAAAAGAAGGCGCTTCTCAAGGACGAGAAGCAGCAATGGAAAGTGATCGGCGACGAAATCCACGATCTCCGCAAGGAGTTCGGTCCGGCGACCAAGCTCGGCAAGCGCCGCACCGAGATCGGCGCGCCGCCCAGCGAGATCGAGGTGCCGGTCGACGCGCTGGTCGAGCGCGAGCCGGTGACGGTGCTGTGCTCGGCGAAAGGCTGGATCCGCGCCGCCAAGGGCCATGGCCTCGCGCTGGGCGAGATGAAATACAAGGAAGGCGACGAGGCGCGTTTCGCGATCGAAACCTCGACCGCCGACAAGCTGCTGGTTTTCGCTTCGAATGGGCGCTTCTACACCCTCGATGTCGGCAAGCTGCCTTCGGCGCGCGGCCATGGCGAGCCGATCCGGCTGATGATCGATCTCGACAATGACCATGACCTGGTTACGCTTTTGCCTTTGAAGGCCGGCGCGAAATTGCTACTGGCATCCTCCGACGGGCGCGGTTTCATCGTGCCTGCCGACGAGGTGGTCGCGCAAACCCGCAACGGCAAGCAGGTGCTGAATCTGGGTGAAGGTGGCACCGCCATCGTGTGTATCCCGGCCGAAGGCGATACCGTCGCGGTGGTCGGCGACAATCACAAGCTTCTGCTGTTTCCCTTGGCCGAGGTGCCCGAAATGGCGAAAGGCCGCGGCGTGATTTTCCAGCGCTATCACGAAGGCGGCTTGGCGGACGCCAAGGTGATCAACCTTGCCGAAGGCCTCGCCTGGAAGAGCGGCGAGCGCACGCGCACCGAAACCGAGCTTTCCACTTGGCAAGGCGCGCGCGCGAGCGCCGGCCGGGTGGCGCCGCGCGGCTTCCCGCAAAGCAACAAATTCGGCTGAAGCAGGGTTAAGACCCGCGGCGCGCCTCTGCCATGCGGAGGGGCGGCTTTGCCCGCGCGCCTTAGTTTGGCTAATCTTGCGCGATGGCCGATCTCACCATCGACACCACGGGCATGAAATGCCCTTTGCCAGTGCTGAAAGCGCGCAAGGCGCTGAAAGAGCTGGCCCCGGGCGGCACCATGCTGGTGCTCGCCACCGACCCCGGCGCGGTGAAGGATTTCGAGCATTTCTGCAAGGTCACCGGCGCGGTTCTCCTCAATTGCGAGGAAACGCCGAACGGGGTCTTGTCCTTTACCTTGAAGAAACCCGTCTAGAAACGCCTCTTCCTGCGGGCGCCGCACGGCGCATGAAATTTCGCGGCGCGCGGGTTAGATTAGGCGCGGGAGGAGACGGAATGAACGCGACGTCTTGCATCGCCGTGCCGGGAGCGAAAGGCCGTGCCGCATGGATGGCGCTGGCCGCAGCGGCGGCGTTGCTCGGCTTGGTGCTGGGCGCGCCGGCTCACGCGTCGATGACGCAGGATTTGGCCAAGGCACGGCAAGTCGCGAAATCCTGGCAGGCGGACGCCGTGCTGGTCGAAGTCCAAGCGAGCGGCGCACTCCCCGGCAACAAGTCGCAGCCGGGCCTTGCCGCGATGACCGGCTTCACCTTCACCTCGCAAACGGCGCAGCAAATGCTCCAAGTGATGATGGCGGATGGGCAGATGCAAAGCTGGCCGGCGCCGATCTCCTCGACCGATGCATTCCTTGCCTTGCCTGCGAACTTCATCGATCTCGATGCGGCGCTCGCCGTGGCGCGCCGGAAAAGCCCCGGTGCCAGCATCACCTCGGCCGATCTCAAAACCTATGCGGACCGGACCGGCCAGCCGGTACGCGCGGCTTGGCTGATCTTGTCGGAAAGCGCCTCCTTCTACGTCGACGCGGCGTCGGGCGCGATGCTCGTACCCGATCGGGTGGCGCTGCGCCCGGGCGAGCAGCCGGGCGACGACGAGCCGCACGGCGCGGGCGCCGCGCAGGCCATGGTCCACGAGATCCAGGATTTGATGGTGAAGCTCGGCTATGCTGGGGTTCAAGTGACCGGCCGCATGGACGACGAAACCAGGGCCGCCATCTTCCAGACCGAACGCGAGCACCACATGGCCGAAGACAGCGAAGCCTCGCCGGCAGTGCTGACCGTGCTGCAAAGCGATTACGACGCGGCGCTCGCGCAAAATCCCAATTGCAAGAAGGGCGACAGCGTTCTTCATTGCGGCTGATCCGCGCGCGCGGCGTATCGCCAGTTGGTTTCGGGATGAGCTATTCGGTCAAGGAAATCTTCTACACCTTGCAAGGTGAGGGACGCCAAGCCGGACGCGCCGCCGTGTTCTGCCGCTTTGCCGGCTGCAATCTCTGGTCGGGGCGCGAGGCGGACCGCGCCGCGGCGATCTGCCGCTTCTGCGACACGGGTTTCGTCGGCACCGACGGGACGGGCGGCGGGCGTTTCGCCGATGCGGCGGCGCTCGCGGCCGCGGTCGCCGCGGAATGGCGCGGCGACGGACGGCGCTTCGTCGTCTGCACCGGCGGCGAGCCTTTGCTGCAGCTCGACGCGGCGCTGGTTGACGCTTTGCACGCGGCGGGCTTCGAGATCGCGGTCGAAACCAACGGCACGCTCGCGCCGCCTGCCGGCATCGACTGGCTGTGCGTCAGCCCCAAGGCGGGCGCGGCGTTGGCGGTCGCGCGCGGCGACGAGCTGAAGCTGGTCTATCCGCAGCCAGGCGCCGAGCCGGAACGCTTCACCGCCCTCGACTTCGCGCATTTCCTGCTGCAGCCGATGGACGGGCCGGCGCGCGACGAGAACACGCGCGCGGCGATCGCCTATTGCCTCGCCCATCCGCGTTGGCGCCTGAGCTTGCAGAGCCACAAATTCATCGGCATTCGCTAGGGACTGGCCTTGCGGCGCTGCGTCCTCTAAGCACAACGCGAAGCAGGCGAGGGGGGATCAGCGATGGTTTCGTGGCATTCCGAAGCGGATGTGGTCGTGATCGGCTCGGGCGCGACCGGCCTGCCGGCGGCGATCGCGGCGCGCGAGGCGGGCGCTTCGGTCGTCCTGGTCGAGGCCGAGCCGCATATCGGCGGCCATGCCATCATCAGCGGCGGCAACGTGCCTTTGGGCGGCGGCACTTCGGTGCAAAAGAAATACGGCATCGCGGATTCGCCCGATCTGGTCTACGCCGATCTCACCGACTGGTCGGTGGTCGAGGCGAACGGGTTTCCGGATTACCGCTACAACGACCGCGAGATCATCCGCGCTTTCGCCGATGAAAGCGCGCCGTGCTTCGAATGGCTTTTGGCGCATGGCGTCGTGTTCGCCGACAAGGCGCCGGACCAGCGCGGCGGCGGCGCGATCGGCAATTCGGTGCCGCGCGAGATGCATACCGTGCCGCTCGACTGGCCGCTGGTGCAGACCGGTGCGCCGGCAGAGCCGCATGAGCGCACCACATTCTCCACCGGCAACGGCTTGATGCCGCCTTTGGAAGCGGCCGCGCGCAAAGCAGGTGTCGAGATTCTGCTCGAGCACCGCATGACCGCGCTGCATCGCGAAGGCGGCAAAACCGGCCGGATCACCGGCATCGCGGCGGATCATCGTGGCACCGCGCTCAACATCCGCGCGAAGAAGGGCGTGATCGTCGCCACCGGCGGCTCGAGCGGAAACATCCATTTCCGCCGCATGTTCGATCCGCGTCTGACCGAGGAATATTGCGGCCTTGCCGGCATGCCTTGGTCCGACCAGGACGCGAGCGGCGAGCTCGCGGCGATGGATGTCGGCGCGTCGCTGTGGGGCCTTTACAATCACGTCGGCGAGTTCGGCGCGACCATCACCAAGCCCGGGCGCATCGGCACGCAATACGGTTATGTCAATCTGCACTGGCGGCCGGGAAGCAAGGTCTTCCACAAGGTGCGCGCCAGCGGCCTGCGGGTCGCGGATTGGCAGAATGTCATTCTGGTCAACATGCTGGGGCGGCGCTTTTACGACGAGACTGGCAAGCAGTTCACGGCGAACAACTACAATTCGGTCAAGCCTTACGTGCACGGCCATTATCTCAACGCCCAGAACATCAAATACGCGCCCAATAATTGGCTCAACGCCGCCATGGCCGGAATTGGCGACGGCACGAATGGCGGCGGCCCGATCTGGGCGATCTTCGATGCCGACGCGGTCGCGCGCGAGAAATGGAATCCGGCGCCGCCCGATGTCGACAGCGAAGCCGGATTCTTCTTCAGCGCCGGAACGATTGCCGAGCTCGCGGCCAAAATCCGCATGACGCATCAGCGCGTGCCCATGCCGCCGGACAATCTCGCGGCGACGGTGGCGCTTTACAATTCCTTCGTCGATGACGGCGTCGACAGCGATTTCGGCAAGCCCAAGCCGCTTTACAAAATCGCCAAGCCGCCCTTTTACGCCGCCTGGGCGACGCCGGTGGTGCACGATACGCGCGCGGGCTTGCGCATCAATGCGCGTTGTCAGGTGATCGACATGAAGGGCGCGGTGATTCCCGGACTTTATTGCGGCGGCGAATCCGCCGGCGGATTCAGCCTGCATGGGCTGGCGCGGGCGCTGGTCCAGGGGCTGATCGCCGGCCGTGCCGCCGCGGCCGAGAAACGCGCAGAGTGATCGGCGCGCTTCGGCGGCGCGTTAGCTATGCGGCACTTGGATGCCGTTTTCGTCGTAATAGCGCGCAGCACCGGGATGGAACGGGATGGTGACGCCGCGCGGCGCGGTATCGAGGCGGATATTCTTTCCCGCGGGATGACCGTTATCCAGCAGCTTTCTCGTCGCTTCCTGCCACAGCGCCTTGGTGATGCCGTAAACCAAATCGTCGGGCAGATTGGCGCTGACGACGAACAGCGCCGGCACCGCGACGGTCTGAGTGTCGGCATCGATGCCGGGATAGGTCGCGCCGGGAATGACCGCAGGCACATATCCGAATTGCTTGACCAGCTTGTCGCGCGTCGGCCCCGTTACCGGCACGAGGCGCATCGGCTCCATCGACGCGGCGTCGGTGATCGCCGGCACGGGATAGCCGCCGATGAGAAAGAACGCGTCGATCGCGTTGTTCTCGATGAGGCTCGCCGCTTCGGAAAGCCGCGGATACTGCGCCTTCACCAAGCATTCCGACAGGCCGGCCGCGTCGAGCACGAGGCGCGCCTCGGCGAGCGTGCCCGAACCGGCCTCGCCGAGCGAGACGCGCTTGCCCTTGAGATCGGCAAGGTTCTTCACCTTCGCGTCGCTGCGCGCGACGATGTGGATCGCCTCGGGATAGAGCGCCGCGACGGCGCGCAGATTCCCGATCGGCCCGACCTTGTTGAGGATCGCGCCGCCGTTTTCCGGCAAGGCGGTGCTGCCTTTGCAGGCCTTGGGGACGGGCGCCTTGCCGGTATAGGCCCAACGCGCGATGTCGGCTTGGACGAGCGCTGCTTCGAGCTGTCCCGAGCCCACGGCCACGACATTGTCGATCGAGCCTTGGGTTGCCTGCGCCACGGCGACCAGACCCTCGACGCCGCAAGACCCGCCGTGAACGCAGTCGCGCGATCCGGGCGGCTTGCTGATGGCGTTGGCGATCTCCGCGCCGATGACGAAATAAGTGCCGGTGGTGGCGGCCGTGCCGATGCGGAAGAAACGCGGCGCCTGTTCGGCCTGGGCCGGCACGCCGAGAAGCAACGCCAAGGCAAGCGGCCACGCGGCAAAAATGCTGCGAGCCTTCCGTCGAAGGATGCGCCTTGTCCGATCCATGCGCCGCTTTTCCACCCTACCAATGAAGACGATCCTAGCCTGCCATCTATTCCGCCGGTGAGGCTGGAATCTGCTGAGTTGCGCGCTTTTCCGTCGAGCGTTACATGATTGCCGTGCCGCCGCTCGCCTCGGGCGTGTGGGATCTTTCTTGAACGAATTGCGGGAAAGCCCCGTTTTACCAGTAGAGTCAAACCCTTAAAACGGGTGCCGGCGGTACTAAAACCGAATCTATGCGAGAAAATCGCGGTTTTATTTCGGTTTTGCGATCGCTGGCGGCGATTTTTCTTGCTCGCTTCAAGAAATGGCTTAATCCGCCAAAGCACGCGCCGCGACGACAAGCATCCGGCTTTCGGCGTTTTGCGCTTGGCTTGGCACGATGCCGGCCAACGAAAAATGAGGAATCTGCCCATGGTGGTGGATGTTTTTAGAAACGCCGCCGGTGCGGCCCGCCCACCGTCTCGTACCCCTTCGGCACGCGCGGTGCAGCGTCTCGAGACTTTTGCCGTTGTCCTGTTTCTTCTTGCGTTGGTCTTGATCGGGGGCGCGCTACCTTATTTGTGACGCTTCGGGCGGCAGAATCCTGCCGTTTTTACCCCTACTCAGGGCCAGAATCGCAACCGTGAGAATATAAGTAGTTTCCCGAATACCCGTCTTCGGTCCCATGACGGAAATAAGACGCCATGGGTGACAATTCTGCCGAAGCGTTGCGGCGGCGCATCGCACTTTACCGCCGGTATTTGCGTGAGGGTGTCGAAGGCGATCTCGCCGCCGAATATCTCAAAAGCATCGTTGCTGACGAGGCGACGCTCGCCGCCCTCGAAGGGCGCGCGAAAAAGCAAAGCTGACACCGCGAGAGCCGTGTGATCGAGATCAAGGACCGCCGCGCCGGCTTTTGCCAAAAAAGACCGGTCGCATTGCTGCGCGACACTCTCTGAAGCGAAACTGGCCTCGTCCGGCCCTCCGTGCGAGGCCTTCTTTCTTTTGCGTGCCCGCCGCCGGGTGCCCTCGGCCTGCGTCGGCGCGGTTATTTCATTTCGGCGGCCAGCGCCGGTCCTTGCTGACATTGACGCTCTTGGCGGTCAGCGCGCCATTGTCCTGACTCACCTGATTGAACGACACATAGGCGCCGGGCACGATTAGGCGGCGAGAACCCCGATTCATCGCGACGATCGGCGTTCCCCGCGGCACCTCGACGACGAAATTCTGCCCGCCGGTGGCGAGGATGAGTTCGCCGCTTCGCGCATGCACGACGGCCGCGGTGACGTCGGCGTTGGTCATGGTCGCGCCTTGCTCGGGTGCCCAAGGCCGGTGACCTTCGCCCAAGCGCGAGCCGACCGGAAAGATGTGGACCTCGATGGCTTTCCATTTGTCGCCTTCGGGCCGCGCCGCCGTGCCGACGAAGCGTCCGGGCTTGATGTCGGCGAGCTTGGCCGGAACGATCGCGTTCACCGTCGCGTCCGGCGCCAGCACAATGCGCAGGGTCTTGCCGTCGACCGATTTCACGGTAAGCGTATCGCCCGCGACACGCGCGATCGTACCGCGCACGCGCAACGGCGCGTTTTGCTGCGCCAGGCCTTGCGGCACGAAGGCCGCCAAGCTCGCGATCAGCGCTGCGAGCGTTAATGCTTCCCGCATGGTGAGCTTGTTCCTGCGCATCGGCATGTCTCTCGCCAAGGTTGCTGCCGTTTGGCGCGATCATCGCCAGTGTCAGCCGCGGGCGCAAGGCCGCCCAGGCGGCGGATTTATGCCTTCCAGCGCGGAAAACCGCGCCTTCGAGCCTGCCGCTGTAAGAAAGTCTTAACCACCGGCTTTCACAATCGGACGTTCGTGACGGTTTCGCCATCTTCGAACGATATTCACGCGTCGCGGGATTGAGTGAATGGTAGCGAACGGCGCCGCCCAGACCTTGCCACGAGCGCGAACTTTATTGATCGGCGCCCTTGCCGTCATTATTGGCGGCGTCGTGCTGATGGTTTGGACGATCCTCGACGAGCGCCGCGTCACCTGGGATCGGGCGGTCGACACATCGCAAAATCTTGTCGCCGCCATCGCGCATGACATTCAGCGCAATGTCGAGGTTTACGATCTGTCGCTGCGCGCGGTGATCGACGGGCTGCAGCAGCCGGGCATCTGGGACGTGTCGCCCGCCATGCGGCGCAGCGTCCTGTTCGACGGCGCCGCCGGCGCTCAGGATCTCGGTGCTATTGTGGTGCTCGACGAAACCGGCCGCGTCACCATCGATTCCCGGTCGCTCGCGGCGCCCGCCGGGAATTTTTCCGATGCCGATTATTTCCGGGCCCAGCGCGACCGCACCGATGCCGGTCTCTTCTTGAGCGCGCCCTTCAAAGACCCGGTCAGCGGCGAGTGGTCGATCGCGTTCAGCCGCCGCATCGACCACGCCGACGGCAGCTTCGGCGGCGTTGTCGTTGGCTCCTTGCGCCTCGCTTATTTCCGGCGTTTGTTCGACGCGATCGATTTCGGGCCCAACGGCTCGATCTCGATCTATCGCGCCGACGCCGTGCTGGTGATGCGTGTACCCTTCGATGAGAACGTCATCGGCACGACCTTGCACAATGGCGCGGTCTTCCAGCTCTATCCAGCCGCACGCATGGGGCATTTCGAAATCGTCGCGCCGAGCGATCACATCGACCGTCTTTACGTCTATCAGCAGGTCGGCCAGTTGCCGCTAATCGTGACGATCGGCCAGACGCCCGACGTGATCCTGGCGCAATGGTGGCAGAAGACCGCGATTATGGGGGTTGCGCTGTCGACCTTGCTCGGCATCGCGGCGTGGCTCGCTCTGACGCTGTTGCGCGAATTGCGGCGCCGCGGCATAGCCGAGCGCGGCGCGCGCGAAAGCGAGCAGCTCTTCAGGCTGCTCGCGGACAACTCGTCGGACGTGCTGGTGCGTTGCCGGCCATCGGATTTCAAGAGGCTTTACGTCTCGCCGGCGAGCCGTCGCCTTTACGGCTTCGAACCCGAGGAAATGGTCGGCATGTCGCCCGGCTCGATGACGCATCCGGACGACCAGGGCAAGTACCGCGAGGCGATGCACAATTTGCGCATCGCGGGCCAAGCGCTCGTGACGACCCGGGTCAGGCGCAAGGACGGGACCTATATCTGGGTCGAAGCCCATGCCACGCAGGCCGTGAATCCGGAGAGCGGAGAACCCGAAATCATCAGCATTGTTCGCGACGTGACCGAGCGCGTCCGCAACGAGGAGGAGCTGCGTCTTGCGAAAGATAATGCGGACGCGGCGAGCCGCGCCAAATCGGAATTCCTCGCCAAGATGAGTCATGAAATCCGTACGCCGTTGAACGGCATCATCGGCTTGAACGAGCTTTTGCTCGACACGTCGCTGAACGAATTGCAACGCGACTTCGCGCAGATGGTCGGCGAATCGGCGCATTCGCTGTTGGCGATCATCAACGACATTCTCGATATCTCCAAGCTCGAAGCCGGGAAGGTCGAGCTCGAGACGGTCGACTTCGATCTGATCGAGACGATCGAGAACGCGGTGAGCTTGCTGACGCCCAAAGCGCGCGAGAAGGAAATCGCCATCAGCCTCGACATCGAGCTTGCGGCGTGCGGCTGGTATCGCGGCGATCCGACCCGCTTGCGCCAGATTCTGCTGAACCTTCTCAGCAATGCGATCAAATTCACGGCGAAAGGCGGGGTCGCGATCAAGGTTGCGCGCGCCGATAAGGGCGCGTCGTCGCCGGGCACGCCGGCGCGGTTGCGTGCCACCATCACCGATACCGGCATCGGCGTCGACGCGGCGGCGCAGGAAAAGCTGTTTCAGAAATTCGAGCAAGCCGACAGCTCGACGGCGCGGCGCTATGGCGGCTCGGGTCTCGGGCTCGCCATATGCCGTCAGCTCGTCGAGCTCATGGGGGGCGAAATCGGCTTCTCCAGCACGCCGGGCGTCGGCTCGACCTTCTGGTTCGAGCTGCCCTTTGCGGTTGCCGCAGCGCGCCGACGCGATTCCGTTAAGAGTCGGGAGGTGGAGCCGGTGCTTCCCGTTGCCATGGCCGCCCAGCGGCCAAATGCGGCGCCCGCATCGCCGCCTGCCGCCGCGAGCGCGCCACCGGCGGACCTTCCGGAGCGCCCGCTTGGCGGTTTGCGCATCCTTCTTGCCGAAGACAACAAGATCAATCAGCGCCTTGCCGTGGCGATCCTCGAATATGCCGGCCATAGCGTCGATGTCGCCGACGACGGTCATCAGGCGGTCGATGCCATGCGACGGAAGGATTACGACGTCGTGCTGATGGACAGCCAAATGCCACATCTCGACGGCATCGAGGCGACCCGTCAGATTCGTGCCTTGCCGGCGCCCAAGGGCCAAGTGCCGATCATCGCGCTCACCGCCAATGCCATGATCGGCGCGAGCGAGCAATATCTCGCGGCCGGGATGAACGATTACGTCTCGAAGCCGATCGACGCCGCCACCTTGCGTGCGAAGCTCGAAAAGATCGCCGCCGCGCGTTCGCCGCGGCAATCGGATGATGACGCAGTTATCCCCAGGCGCGCCGCGAATTCTTGAAAGAATTTGGCTTTCGGTCGCCGGCGCGAAGCCCGTCAACCTTTACGCCGCTTTACCGATATGACAAACCACGGCGCGCCGGCGAAAAAAATGTCGCGGTGCGTTGCGCGTTAACGCGCGATTCAAATTCGTTTGAATAAGCTTGCTGCTATCGTCGTGTGGCAAGAGTTGGGTTGTCGCGAATGGTCAGAAAGATCGTTGTCGTAGCAGAGCTCGAAGAGATTCTTCTTTCCGAGTTGCGCAAAGAAAAGGGCTGCAAAGGGGTCGAGCAGGTCACGGTCGTGCCGCGTGCGGCGCAGGAATGGATCTGCGGCTCGTTCCGAGCGGGGACCGCATCGCACGCCGATTGCCGCGCCGCCCTCAGCTCGCTCGAGCGGCGCTTGCGAAATCTCTACGGCGTAAAACCGGGATAACGCGGGCGCGCCGTCACCGCGACAGCGGCACGATGTAGCGCATATCCATCACCGCGTTCGGGTCGATATCGTCCTTCAGCATCTTCTGGTCCTTGAACCATTGGATCTGATGGCGGATGTCCTTTACGTCGACCCGCGCCTCGGCATCGACATAGGCGACGCTCAAGCGGATTTGATCGGCGCTCTGGCCGGTGTATTTGGCCAGGATCGCCAGCACCTCGGGCGCGGTGGGCCCGTCCTGGCGCTTCTCGCCCGGTCCGGTGAAGGCGTCGTGATATTCGCGCGCGCCTTTCTTGAAAGCGCGCAGAAACGCCTCGACCTCTTGCGGGTGCTCGGCAATCGTCTTGGTCCCGGTCAAGGCGACCGCCGCTTGCCAAGGCGTTTCGTCGCCGATCCAGCCGATCAGCTGCGCGGTGCCGGCGATCAGCATCGGGTTGACCGCGGTGGCGGTCGTCACCGAGGCATCGACCTGATTGCCCTGAATCGCCGAGACGATTTGCGGAATACCTTGCAGCGGCTCGATGCGCATGCTTTTGAGATCGAGGTGATATTTCTCGGCGACGAGGGCGAGGCTGTAATGGACCGGCGAGCCCACTTGGCTGATCGCGACCGAGTGGCCTTCGAGATCCTTATAGGTCTTCGCCCCGGCGGCAAACGCCTTGTTCGAAGCCATGATCGCGAAATTGTGGAAGCCCGGCGCCTCGCTATACATGCCCGAGATGATGCGCAGCACGCCTTGGCCGGCAAGCGCGTACATGCCCGCCGAGGTCGAGGTGCAGCCGAAATCCAGCGAGCCCGATGCGACGCCGACCGCGACCGGCTGCGCCGATTTGAAATAGGAAAAATCGACGTCGAGCCCTTCGGCGGCGAAATAGCCTTTCTCCTTCGCGATGAAGGCAGGCCCGACATTGGCGGCCTTGAGCGAGCCGATCAGGATCTTTTGATTGGCGCGTGCGGCGAGGGGCGATCCGACCAGCGCAACCATCAAAAGCACGGGCAGCAGCAAAGCCGGTCTTGTCATCACGCGCATGGCAGGTCGTTTCCCCCCGTGTCGGTTTATTGGCGTGCCCCATCATTCCGGAAGGCGCTGCCGGACGCAAGCTGAGCGCCAGAGTCCGTTACTTGCCGATGGGCAGAAAGGCGAGAGTTGCGGCGTGCTGCGCGCCGAGCGCGATGTCGCACGCATAGCCCGTGCCCGCGTTCGAGCCGGTGCAATGCACGGTCAGCTTGCTGCCGCCATAGGCGCCGACGAAGCTGGCATCGGCGGCGCCTTTGCGCGCAGAAAAGCCGCCGACCGCTGCAAGCTGGTCGTTGATCATGATGGTCACGCTCACATCGTCGATATTGTCGATCTCGGTTTCGTCGATGCGGCCGGTGATCATCCAAGCGACTTGGCCGCCGGGCGGAACGAAACGCTGCGGCGCCGCGGCATAGCCGCCTTGCGACACGCAAGCGGCGAGGCCGAGCAGCGTGGCCGATGCGATCAGGAATTTCACCGCCGTCACGCGCACGCCGCCCCCTCCCGTCCAACGGCATCCTAGCCCAGGACGCGCCGCGCCGCGACGCTGCTTACACGCCCTTGGTGCCGAGCGCGCGCATCTCTTCGAGCCATCCCTGCCGGCGCACGGCGCTGACCGTTTCGACGCTGCCGTAAAGATTTTCGCGGATCGGCTTAATGCCGACAAAGCCCAGCACATTGCGTTCGAGCCCTTTCAAGCCGTGCGCGCGAAACCACCAGCGATAGGCAAAGACCGGCATGCCCATAGTGACGACGACGCGTGCGGAGCGTCCGCTGAGCAGAGTCTTCGGGAAGCCGCGCGCCTCGTAGCGAAAAGCGACGCCGGGGCGCAGCGCTTGCTCGAGAAAGCCTTTCACCAGAGCCGGCATGGTGCCAAGCCATAAGGGAAAGATCAGCACCAGGTGATCGGCGGCGGTGATTGCCTGTTGCGCCGGTAAAAGCGCGGGCGGCGTCGTCTCGTGCTCGAACTCTTGCTGCGAGCGCAGCAGCGGAAAGTCGAGCGTCGCGAGATCGATCCGCGTCACATCGTGTCCGGCCGCGATCGCGCCCTCGGCATAGGCATCGGCCAGAGCACGGCAAAGCCGTTTGGGATCGGGATCGGGATGGCCTTGAATGACGGCAATGCGGCGTGGCATGGCGATCCTCGCAAGCAGCAAAGGAGCCACCAGAATGCGCCGGCCGGAAGCCGCAAGGGTTGATCTGGATCAGCCGCGCGTCAGCCGCTTTCAGCGCAACAGGAGATAAAGCAGCGCTGGCGCGGTGACGATCGCCGTGAGCGTCGACACCACGACGATGCCGGCGATCTCTTCCGGCTGATTGTTCCAACGCAGCGCGAAGAGATAATTGAATACGGCGACTGGCATGGCGGCTTGCTGGATGAGCGCGGCCTTGGCGATTCCGTGAAGGCCGAACAAGGTCGTGATCGCAAAGCCGATGGCGGCGCCCATGACGATGCGCAGGCAAGACAAGCCGAAGGCGCGCGGAAAAGCCGAGACGCGGAGCTTGCCCAAGGATGCGCCGAGCAAAAGGAGCATCAGGGGAATGGTGATGCTGCCGACGAGACCGACGGTATTTGCCAGCCAGAGCGGCAGGCTCACCCCGAGAACCGACACGCCGACGCCGAGGATCACGGCATAGACGATCGGCATGCGCAGAATGCCGCGCCAATTGACCGTGCCAGCGGCGATGGCTTGGCCGGCGGTGAAATTGGTGAGCGAGCAGAAGGTGAAGAACACGATGGCATGCGACAGCCCTTCCGGGCCGAAAGCGTAAAGCGCCAAAGGCAAGCCGAGATTGCCGGTATTGGGAAAGGACATCGCCGGCAGATAGGTGCGCCAGGACAGTCCGGCGAGACGCAACACCAACGCGGCGACGACGACGAAGCTGGCGAGGATCGCGATGGTCGCCGCGGCGGTCGCGGCAAAAGCGCCGAGGGCGATCGGCGTCTTTGCGAAGGTCGCGAAAACGAAGCACGGGGTCGCGATGTCGGTGACCAGCGGCGTGATGGTTGCGCCGTCGAAGCTGCGCCCGGCGCGCGTCCAGCCGAAGCCGATCGCGGCCGTCAGCAGCACCGGCGCCACTGCCGCGAGCACCGTTTCAATCATGATGGTTCACGGCCGACCGTATCCGCGCGCAAAGCCCGGACCGGTTCCAGGCTTTTATGATCGCCTAAACTGTCCGGAGGCGGCGTCGCGGGTCAAGCCCGCGAGGCTCAGACCGCCGCGGGGCGGGAATGACCTTGTGCTGGCCGCCCATGCGGCGCCTGGCCGCCCGATTTGCCCTGGCTATGTGGTTTGCCGTGGTGGCCACCGGGTTTGCCTTGACCGTTGGGCTTACCTTGACCGCCCTGATGGCTGCGCTGCGGGCGGCCATGCTCATTGGCTTGCTCGTCCCGCCGCGCCGGCCGCGCTTGGTGAGGTTGCGCCGCGGCGTTGCCTTGCGGCGCTGGGCCGCGGAAGGCGTGGCCTTCGACCACCGCCAGCTTCTGCCGGGTCAATCTTTCGATATCGCGCAGATAAACGCGTTCCGACGCGTCGCAAAACGCGATCGCGATGCCTTCGGCGCCGGCGCGCGCGGTGCGGCCGATGCGGTGGACATAGCTTTCCGGCACGTTGGGCAATTCGTAATTGATGACATGGGTGATGCCGTCGATGTCGATGCCGCGCGCCGCGATGTCGGTCGCGACCAGCACCCGCGCCCGCCCGTCGCGGAAATTGCCGAGCGCGCGTTGCCGTGCCGATTGCGACTTGTTGCCGTGGATCGCTTCGGTCGCAACGCCGGCGCGCTCGAGTTGTTCGGCGACCCGGTTGGCGCCGTGCTTGGTGCGGGTGAAGATCAAGGCGCGTGCGATCGCCTGGTCCTTGAGCAATTCGTTGAGCAAGGCGCGTTTGTTGCCGGCATCGACGAAATAGACGCTTTGCGCGATGCGCTCGACCGTGGTCGCTTGCGGCGTGATGGCAACCCGCGCCGGATCTTTCAGCATGCCGTCGGCAAGCTGCGCGATCGGCTCGGGCATGGTCGCGGAGAAGAACAGGGATTGGCGTGTCTTGGGCAAGGCCGCGATCACTTTCTTGATGTCGCGCACGAAGCCCATATCGAGCATGCGGTCGGCCTCGTCGAGCACGAAGACCGAAACCTGTTCGTAATTGATGTGGCGCTGCTGCATGAGGTCGAGCAGGCGGCCGGGGGTTGCCACCAGAATGTCGAGGCCACGCGCCAGCGCGTCGACCTGCGGGCCTTGGCCGACGCCGCCGAAGATCACCGCCGAACGCATACCGAGAAACTTGCCGTAACGGCGGAAGCTCTCATCGATCTGGATCGCCAATTCGCGTGTCGGGGTGAGGATCAGAGCGCGCATCGCGCCGCGTTTGGCGGGCACCTTCGTGGCCGCAAGACGCTGCAAGATCGGCAAGGCGAAGGCGGCGGTTTTGCCGGTCCCGGTCTGGGCGATGCCCAGAAGATCCTTGCCCGCGAGGAGGTGAGGGATCGCCTCGGCCTGGATCGGGGTCGGAGTTTCGTAGTTTTCGGCGCGCAAGGCGCGCTGCAACGGCTCGATAAGGCCGAGCTCGGCGAAAGAAATAGTCACTGTGTTTTGTACTTTCTTGGAAGGCAAACCGAGACACGATCGACGCGCGCACTGCGCGGACGGCCGGATTGCGTTAGGGCTTTGCCCGTGCGCGACCGGGTGCCATGGTACCTATCAAGGATGATCTCGAAATGCCGCCACGTCTGGACCGAAGTCCGACGGGCTTCGCGCGATCGCGAGCAACGATAGTGACGCTAACATAGGGTGCGGTGCAGCAAAAATCAAGTCATAACGGCGCCGACGGGCGAAACGATCGCGCCCGCGGTTCTGCTTAGCGCTTGCCGGAGACCGCGCCTGCGCTGCGCCCACCTGAGCGCGTGATTGTCTTGATCGCGCCACGCGGCCGGCCCGAGCGCTCCGCGATCTCGCGGTCCTGCGCTTCGAGGGCGGCGCGGACGGTGGCGTCGAAATCCCAATCCTGGACCTCGGCGCTCGGCACTTTGCGGTTCGAGCTGCGCGTGCCGTCATCATAGATGACGTCGAACATCAGAAATTCGGCCGCTTCGATCGGTTTTTTCTTGCCCATGACGTGATTCGCTTTCCACTCTCTCGGCCCAGTTGCGCCGGGAGGTGAATCCCCCGTCTCGCGCTTTTGTCCCGCCTGCTGTCGGCTGGCGCCGCTAAATCTTCGCTTCCGACATGACGACCAGACCCTTCGGGTCGCGGATTTCATAGACCACGAAGCCCATGCGCAAAAGGTGCTTGGCGCGGTCGCGCGCCGCGCTTTCGGACTTCTCGACCGCGCGGTTCCGGACATCGCTTTCCGGCCGGTGCTTGGTGTCCCAAACCACGGTCCAGACCTCTTGCGCCGCGGTCTGTTCGAGGGAAAGGCGGTGCCAGTTTTTGTTGTGAGCTTGCATGAAGACTTTTTAGATGGTGACGCCCCCAGCGATTTCCAAGGCGCTACCGCATACTTCTTCTCCGGCGCATTCTCCGGCGCGCGGGCGCCGTGCGCGACGCAAATCGCCGCAAAAAATGCGAATTTTTTGATTTGGCGCAACTGCCGGAGGGGTTCAATCGTTTATTAACCGTGTCTGACCTAGATTTGTAGCCGAACCAGGAGTAATTCCGTGGATCCGAGTCAGGTTTCGCATAGTGCTGCCGCACTGGTGATGGACCCGCGGGTTGAAACCGCGATCTGGGCGATTTTCGCCGCAGTCGGTTTCGCCCTCATCCTCATCCTGTCGGAAATGGTCAAGAACCGGAAATAGCTTTCCGGCCGGCCAGAGCCTCGCCTTCCGCCAGTGTTGCACTGCGCGGCCACTGGCGCCTCTTGCCAAACCCTTCTGTTCTCTTTATTTAAAGCCCCACTTTCAACCAACCCCACACGCGGGGATGCGGTGCTTGCCGGCCTTCGGGCCGGGCTTGCGCCGCTCCGGTGTCGGTCTCGGCCCAGCGGGCCGGGGCAGATAAGTCCCCCGCGGCGGCTCAACCGGAAAAGGAACCAAGATGGCTATTCCGCATTTCACGATGCGCCAGCTGCTGGAAGCCGGCGTTCATTTCGGCCACCACACAAGGCGGTGGAATCCGAAGATGAAGTCCTACATCTTCGGCGTCCGCAACGGCGTCCACATCATCGATCTCGAACAGACCGTGCCGCAATTGGCGCGCGCGCTGCAGGCCATTCGCGACGTTGCCGCCGCGGGCGGGCGCGTCTTGTTCGTCGGCACCAAGCGCCAGGCGCAGGAAGCGGTCGCCGAAGCAGCCAAGCGCTGCGGCCAATATTATGTCGATCACCGCTGGCTCGGCGGCATGCTCACCAATTTCAAGACCATCTCTCTGTCGATCAAGCGCCTGCGCGAGCTCGACGAGCGCATTGTCAATCCCGAGGCCGGGATCACCAAGCGCGAGCTCCTCGAATTGACTCGCGACCGCGACAAACTCGAGCGCGCTTTGGGCGGGATCAAGGAGATGGGCGGCTTGCCCGACATCCTTTTCGTGATCGACACCAACAAAGAAGCGATCGCCGTCCAGGAAGCGAACAAGCTCAAGATTCCCGTGGTCGCGATCCTCGACAGCAATTCCGATCCCAACGGCATCGCTTTCCCGATTCCGGGCAATGACGACGCGATGCGCGCGGTGCATCTCTATTGCCAGCTGGTTTCGGATGCGGTGCTCGACGGGCTCCAGGCCGAGGCCGTGGCGTCGGGAGTCGATATCGGTGCGGCTGCGAATCTGGCGCCGGCCGATCTGGTGGCCGCTGCGGAAGCGGCGGGCGAAGAGCAAGCGTCAGCCTAGGCGGAGGTTAAAAATGGCCGAGATTTCCGCTGCGCTGGTGAAGGAACTGCGCGAAAAGACCGGTGCGGGCATGATGGATTGCAAGCGCGCTTTGAGCGAGAGCGCCGGCGATCTCGAAAACGCGGTCGACTGGCTGCGCAAGAAAGGCCTCTCCGCCGCGGCCAAGAAAGCGGGGCGGGTGGCTGCCGAAGGCCTGGTCGGGGTGGCGGTCAAAGGCAATATCGGCGCCGTCGTCGAGGTCAATGCCGAAACCGATTTCGTCGCGCGCAACGACGTATTCCAGAAATTCGTCACGACCGTCGCCGAGCTCGCGCTCACCCATGTCGATCTCGACCGCTTGAAGGCCGCGCCTTTTCCCGGCACCGGCCGTCATGTCGCCGACGAGCTGACCCATCTGATCGCCACGGTCGGCGAAAACATGTCGCTGCGGCGCATGGCGCGGCTTCACGTGCCACACGGAGTGGTTGCGGCCTATGTTCATAACGCGGTCGCGCCCAACCTCGGCAAGATCGGCGTGCTGGTCGCGCTCGAATTGAGCAAGGCGTCGGATGGCGCCGCCGAGCGACTCGGCGGGGTCGGGCGCCAGCTCGCCATGCATATCGCCGCTGCCAAGCCGCAATATCTCGACGTGGCCTCGGTGCCTGCCGCCGATCTCGCGCGCGAGCGCGACGTGTTGCGCGAGCAAGCCAAGACCAGCGGCAAGCCCGACGCGGTAATCGACAAGATGGTCGAAGGCCGGCTGCGCAAATTCTACGAAGATACCGTGTTGCTCGAGCAGGTCTTCGTCATCGACAACGAAACCAAGATCACCAAGGTCCTGGACGCGACGAGCAAGGAAATCGGCGCGCCGGCCAAGGTCGCCGGGTTCGAGCGGCTGGTGCTCGGCGAAGGCATCGAGAAGGCCGAAACCGACTTCGCCGCCGAGGTCGCCGCGACCTTGAAACATTGACCGCCCGGGCGTGAGGAGAGACGCGCGCGCGTCTCTCGTGTATGATCCGCGGCACTCGAGCCCGGGTATGATTTGATGCCAGCGGAACCCAAATACCGGCGTGTGCTGTTAAAGCTCAGCGGCGAAGCGCTGATGGGCGAGCAAGGCCATGGCATCGATCCCACGACCATTGCGCGCATCGCCGAAGAAGTGAAATCGGTCCACGCGCTCGGCGTCCAGGTCGTGATGGTGGTGGGCGGCGGCAACATCTTCCGCGGCGTGTCGGGGGCCGCGGCGGGGATGGAGCGCGCGACCGGCGATTATATGGGCATGCTGGCGACCGTGATTAACGCGCTCGCGCTGCAAAGCGCGCTCGAGCGCTGCGGCGTGCCGACCCGGGTGCAAAGCGCGATTTCGATGCAGGCCGTGTGCGAGCCCTATATTCGGCGTCGCGCGATCCGTCACATGGAAAAGGGCCGCGCCGTAATTTTCGCCGCCGGCACCGGAAACCCGTTCTTCACCACGGACACCGCGGCCGCGCTCCGGGCTTCGGAAACCGAATGCGACGCGCTGCTCAAGGCGACCAAGGTCGACGGCGTCTACAGCGCCGATCCGAAGAAGGACCCGCAAGCGCAGCGCTTCGAAAAGCTTAGTTATCTTGATGTGTTGACGCGCGATCTTAAAGTTATGGATGCTGCGGCGATCGCGCTCGCGCGCGAAAACCGGATTCCGATCCTGGTCTTTTCGATTCACGATAAGGGCGGCTTTGCCGATGTGGTCTGTGGCAAAGGCCGCTTTACCGTGATCAGTGAAGAGGGCAAGCGGGCATGAGCGAAGAAAAGATCGTCGGCGATCTGCGCCGCCGGATGGACGGTGCGATCGATGTGCTGCGCAAGGAATTTGGCGGACTCCGCACCGGCCGGGCCTCGGCCAATCTGCTTGAGCCGGTCCAGGTCGAGGCCTATGGCAACAAGATGCCGCTGACCCAGGTCGGCACGGTCAGCGTGCCCGAGCCGCGGCTGATCCTCGTCCAGGTTTGGGACAAGGGCAATGTGAAGGCGACCGAGAAGGCGATCCGCGAGGCCGGGCTGGGCCTTAATCCGCAAACCGACGGCCAAACCGTCCGGGTGCCGGTGCCGGATCTGTCCGAGGAGCGGCGCAAGGAGCTGACCCGGGTTGCCGCCAAATATACCGAGCAGGCGCGCATCTCGGTGCGCAACGTCCGCCGCGACGGGCTCGACCTGCTGAAGAAGCAGGAAAAGGACGGCACGATCACCCAGGATCAGCACCGCAAGCTCGACAAGGACATTCAGACGCTGACGGACGCCACCATCAAGCGCATCGACGACATGCTGACCGCGAAAGACAAGGAGATACTTCAGGTCTGATGTCGGGCGGAACCGGTTCCTCCATGCCGGCGCCGCCGGCGCATGTCGCGATCATCATGGACGGCAATGGGCGCTGGGCCAAAGCGCGCGGCTTGCCGCGAATCGCCGGTCACCGCCGCGGCGCCGAATCCGTGCGCCGCGCGGTCGTTGCCGCCGCCGATCTCGGCATCTCCTATCTGACCTTGTTCGGCTTCTCTTCGGAAAACTGGAAGCGGCCGAGCGGCGAGATCGACGATCTGATGGGGCTGCTGCGCGTCTATTTGCGCGCAGAGATCGCCGAGCTGCACAAGAACGGCGTGCGCGTGCGCGTGATCGGCGATCGCGCGCGTCTCGCCGCCGATATTGTCACGCTGATCGCCAATGCCGAAGAGCTGACGCGCCAGAACACGCGGCTCACCCTGATCGTCGCGCTATCTTATGGCGGGCGCCACGACATTGTGCAGGCGGCGCAGCAGCTCGCGGCCGACGCGGTCGCCGGCAAGATCGCACCTCATGATATCGACGAGGCGCGTTTCGGCGAGCGCCTTTTCACCGCCGGCATTCCCGATCCCGATCTCCTCATCCGCACCAGCGGCGAGCAGCGCATCAGCAATTTCCTGTTGTGGCAAACCGCTTATGCCGAGCTCGTCTTCGTCGATACCTTGTGGCCGGATTTCACGGCCAGCGATCTCGAAAAGGCGGTGCGCGAATTCCACGGTCGCGAACGTCGTTACGGCGCCTCCGTTGGCTCGGGCTGACGCCGCCGAATTGGCCGCGGGCGCCCCCGCGCCGAAAGCCGGCGTCCTCAGGCTGCGGATCCTGTCGGCGCTGGTTCTGGCGCCGGTCGCCTTGGCAGCCGTGTGGTTCGGCTCGCCCTTTCTGCCGGTGCTGGTCGCGCTTGCCGCCATCGGCATGGGATGGGAATGGGCACGGCTTTCGGGCGCCGACTCGCCGCTCGTGAAAGCTGCCGTCATCGCCACCGGGCTCGCTTCGGTTACCTCTTCTGCCTTAGGCGCGCCGGTGACGGCGATCGTCATTGCGCTCATCGGCGCGCTCGGCGCTTGGTCGGCAGCCGCCGCAAGCCGGGCGAGGGCGCCGCTTTGGACCGCTGCCGGCACGCTCTGGTTTGTCATCCCTTGCATCACAATATTATGGATTGCGCCCAGCCCCGATGGCCGGGCTTCGGTGTTTTGGGTGCTTGCGGTGGTCTGGGTGAGCGATACCGGCGCCTACGCCGCCGGGAAGGCGCTCGGCGGGCCGCGGCTTGCGCCGCGGCTCTCGCCCAACAAGACCTGGGCCGGCGCGATGGGTGGGCTCGCGGGGGCCGGATTGATCGGAGTCGCCGCGGCCTATGTGATGGCGGCGCCGCTGGCGCCGGTGCTGGGGGCGAGTCTGATCCTCGCGGTGGCGGCGCAGCTTGGCGACTTGCTGGAATCCTTTGCCAAGCGCCATTTCGGCTCAAAGGATTCGGGCGGCCTGATCCCCGGCCATGGCGGGCTGCTCGACCGGCTCGATTCGTTGCTGGCGGCCGCGACGGTGCTCGGGCTGATGACTTGGCTGGGCGGCGGAACGCCTCTCGGATGGCGTCTATAAACTATTGTTGAGCTTGGGCTTTTTTCGTCAATGACCGTGACGGTTTTTTTGCTATTCTAGCCCAGAGATAGCGCGAACGGATGGGATCATGGCTTTCTTGACTGGCGGCCTCGGCTATATCGTCCCCTTTCTCATCGTCCTGACGGTGCTCGTCTTCGTGCACGAGTTCGGCCATTACCTGGTGGCGCGTTGGTGCGGTGTGCGGGTCGAGGTGTTCTCGATCGGCTTCGGGCCGGAGATTTTCGGCTGGCATGATCGCGCCGGCACGCGCTGGAAGTTCAGCGTCATTCCACTGGGCGGCTACGTCAAAATGTTCGGCGATGCCGATCCGGCGTCGATGCCATCGAGCGATCTCGCCGCGCTGACCCCGGCCGAGCGCGAGGTTTCGTTCCACTACAAGCGGCTGCCGCAGCGTGCCGCGGTCGTTTCGGCGGGCCCGGTCGCCAATTTCGTTTTCGCGATCGTGGTGCTGAGCGCGTTGTTCGCCACGGTGGGGCAGCCCTTCACGCCGCCGCATGTCGGCAAAGTGCAGCCGGGCAGCGCCGCCGAAGCGGGCGGGGTCATGCCGGGCGACGATTTCGTCGCCATCGACGGCCAGCGCATCGAGCGCTTCGAGGATGTGCAGCGTCTCGTCCATCTCAATTCGGGCACGCCAATGGCGTTGGTGATCAAGCGCGGCGATAGCGAGATGACGCTGTCGGTGACGCCCAAGATCACGACCTTCACCGATCGTTTCGGCAATGCGCATCAGCTCGGGCTGCTCGGCATCGAAGGCGGCGGCGTCGAATATCTCCGCCGCGATCCGATCAGCGCCGCGGGACGCGCGATCGGCGAGACCGTGAACATCACCACCGGCACGCTTCAGGCGGTGTGGCAGATGGTGATCGGCGCCCGTACCGCCGACGAGCTCGGCGGACCGTTGCGCATCGCTCAGATGTCGGGCGAGGTGGCGCAGGGCGGCGCCGTTGCCCTGCTGTGGTTCATGGCGGTGCTGTCGATCAATCTTGGATTGATCAACCTCTTCCCCATCCCCGTCCTTGACGGCGGACATCTTCTGTTTTATGTCGCAGAAGCTCTTCGCGGAAAGCCTTTGGGCCAGCGTGCGCAAGAATATGGGTTTCGCGTGGGCTTGGCGCTGGTTCTGACGCTCATGGTTTTCGCCACCTGGAACGACCTCGTCCACCTCAGAGTCGTGGAATTCTTGAAGAGCTTGGTGACCTAGGCGCGCAACGGCCTGGGATTCGGCGGTAGGAATTGTTGGGGACAGGGGGGCGTGTTGCGGATTTTCTTTGGTGTGGCGCGTCGCCTCGCCCTTGCCATCGCCCTGTTATGGCCGGCGCTCTTGTGGGTGCCAGCCGGCGCGCAAGCGCCTGCCGGCGATACGGTCCAGGAAGTCCGTATCGAAGGCACGCAGCGCGTCGAGCCCGATACGGTCAAATCCTATCTCCAGATTCAGCCAGGCGATGCGTATGACTCGCAAAAGGCCGACGCGTCGCTGAAGGCGCTCTACGCGACCGGGCTGTTCTCGGACGTCACCATGCGGCGTGAAGGTGCTGCGCTGATCGTGACGGTGGTCGAGAATCCGGTGATCAACCGCATCGCCTTCGAAGGCAATTCCAAGCTCAGCGACGACAATCTCAACAGCGAGATCCAACTTCGCCCGCGTCTCGTCTTCACCCGCGAAAAGGTGCAAAGCGACGTCACCCGCATTCTCGAACTTTATCGCCGCGCCGGGCGTTTCGCCGCGACCGTGCAGCCCAAGGTGATCCAGCTGCCGCAGAATCGCGTCGATCTGGTGTTCGAGATCGACGAAGGCCCGTCGACCGGCATCCGTGGCATCACCTTCATCGGCAACCACATCTTCAGCGCGTCGACCTTGAAGGACATCATCTCGACCAAGGAGTTGCGCTGGTACCGTTTCCTCAGCAATGACGACACTTACGATCCCGACCGGCTGACCTATGACCGCGAGCTGTTGCGCAAATTCTATCTCTCGCAAGGCTACGCCGATTTCCGCGTCGTGTCGGCGGTCGCCGAGCTGACGCCCGACCGCGCCGGCTTCATGATCACCTTCGATATCGAGGAAGGAACGCGCTATCACTTCGGCAAGGTCGAGGTCGCCAACGAGCTGAAGGACGTCGATCCCGCCTCGCTGCGCGCGCTGCTGACGATGAAGGGCGGCGATTGGTACAACGCCGACCAGGTCGACCGGTCGATCACGGCGATCACCGATGCGTTGGGCGATCGCGGCTATGCCTTCGTTCAGGCGACCCCCAGCGTCAGGCGCAACACCGATACCAAGACCATCGACGTGTCCTTCACCATCAAGGAAGGGCCCGAAGTCTATGTCGAACGTATCGACATCACCGGCAATGTGCGCACCCAGGATCAGGTGATCCGGCGCGAATTCCGCCTGGTGGAAGGCGATGCGTTCAATTCGACCAAGCTCCACCGCTCCGAGCAGCGCATCAACAATCTCGGCTTCTTCAAGAAGGTCGACGTCACCAACACGACGGGCAGCGCGCCGGACAAGACCATCGTCCATGTCGACGTGCAGGAGCAGTCGACCGGCGAATTCCAGGTCGGCGTCGGCTATTCGACGACCGACGGCCCCTTGGCCAATATCGGCATCCACGAGCGCAATCTCCTCGGCCGCGGCCAGGATCTGCGCATCGATACGACCGTCGCCTTTCGCACCCAACAAGTCGATCTCAGCTACACCGAGCCTTATTTCATGAACCGCAACGTCGCGGCGGGCTTCGACATCTTCGCCCTGCAACGCGACAACACGACCTCGTCGGGCTACACCCAAGTGTCCTATGGCGGCGCCTTGCGCGCCGGCTATCAGTTCACCGAGCCGCTGCGCCAGACCGTCAGCTACACGTTGCGCGACGATACCATCAAGAATATCGTCGCCGGCTCCTCGCAATTCATTCTCGACCAGGCCGGCTCGCGGCTCGCGTCGATCGTCGGCGAAGTGCTTCTCTACGATAAGCGCGACAACCGCCTGAAGCCGACCTCTGGCTACTACCTCTCGCAAAGCACCGATCTCGCCGGGCTGGGCGGGCAGGTGTACTTCCTGCGCAACGGCGTCAATGGCGGTTATTATCATCCCTTCGCGCCAAACTGGGTGGGAAGCGTGACCGGCGAGGTGGGCTATATCTTTGGCCTGGGCAACGACAAGGTGCGGATCGAAGACCGCTATTTCGTCGGCGGCGACAATCTGCGCGGCTTTGCGACTGGCGGTATCGGCCCGCGCGACACCACCAGCAACGACGCGCTCGGCGCCAATGCCTATTGGCTGGGCTCGGTGCAGCTCACCATGCCTTTGGGCCTGCCCAAGGAGTTTGGCCTGACGGGCCATGTGTTCACCGATTTCGGCAGCGCTTGGTCGGTCGACGACAAAGGTCCGACGGTTGCCGACGTCAACGCCATCCGCCTGTCGGCGGGCTATGGCTTTTCCTGGGATTCGCCGGTCGGACCGCTGCGCATCGATTTCGCCATCCCGATCGTGAGGGAAGCCTTCGACAAGAAGGAATTCTTCCGCATCGGCTTCGGATCGCAATTCTAAATGCGGCGTGCGGCCCGCCTCGTCCTGGCAGCGGGAATCGCTCTATGCACGATCGCGCCCGGCGGGCCGTCGCGTGCCCAGGAGGTCGCGGCGCCGGTCATCATCATCGTCGATGTGCAGCAGATCCTGCGCGACAGCTCGGTCGCCAAGAACATCCAAAGCCAGATGGATCAGCGCACCGAGGCCTATACCAAGGAAGTCGCGAACCAGGAGAACGTTCTGCGCCAGACCCAGGACCAGCTCGAACAGCAGCGCACGGTGCTGTCGCCCGACGCCTTCAACGCCAAAATGCGCGATTTCCAGCAGCGCTACGATGCGCTCGATCACGGCGTTCAAGTCACGCGCCAGGCCCTGCAGCAGGCCTATAATGACGCCATGACCAAGGTCGAGAACACCGCGCTGCAGATCATCTCCGACATCGCCGCCGAGCGGAAAGCCAATCTGGTCGTGACCAAGGCTGCCGTGCTGTTCGAGGCGTCGGGTCTCGACATCACGCAAGAGGTCATCAAACGGCTCGACGCGAAGCTGCCTTCCGTGCCGCTCGTCGTCGCGCAAGAGCCCGCTCTCGCCGCGCCGGGCGGGTCGCAAAATACCGCGCCGAAGCCGAGTGCCGCGCCGCCGGCTCAACATTGAGCCATGGCTGACCGGCGTTTCTTCACGGTCGCGGGGCCTTTCACGGTGGCCGAGATCGCATCGCGTATCGGCGCCGAGATTGCCGGTGCAGGCGAAGCCGGACGCGTGCTGCGCGACGTGGCGCCACTCGACAGCGCAACGGCGGATGATCTCTCTTTTCTCGACAATCGCCACTACCTGGATGCGTTCCGCAACACGAGCGCCGGCGCGGTGATCGTCACGACCAAGCTCGCGGCCTCGGCGCCGCCTGGCACGACCTTGCTGCTGACGCCGCAGCCCTATCGCGCTTATGCGCTCGCCGCGCAGGCCTTCTATCCCGAGCCGCCGCCCGTGCCCGGCATCGCGCCCAGCGCCGCGGTCGATCCGAGTGCCGTGCTCGGCGAAGGCTGCGCGGTCGAGGCGCATGCCGTGATCGGCGCCGGGGCGCAGCTCGGACGCCGCTGTCTCGTCGGCGCCAATGCGGTGATCGGTCCGGCAGTGACTTTGGGCGACGATGTCCGGGTTGGTGCCAATGCCAGCCTCAGCCATTGCTTGATTGGCGCGCGGGTGCGGGTCTATCCCGGCGCCCGCATCGGCCAGGACGGGTTCGGCTTCGCGCCCGATCCCGACGCGCCCGTCAAAGTGCCGCAGCTGGGCCGGGTCGTCATCGGCGATGATGTCGAGATCGGCGCCAACACCACGATCGACCGCGGGGCGGGCCCCGACACGGTGATCGGTTCGGGCACCATGATTGATAATCTCGTTCAGATCGGGCACAACGTGCAGATTGGACGCTGCTGTGTCATCGTGGCGCAAGTCGGCATCTCCGGCAGCACGCGGCTCGGCGATTACGTGATGATCGGGGGGCAAGCCGGGCTGACCGGCCATCTCGCGATCGGCAACGGCGCGCGCATCGGCGCGCAAAGCGGGGTGGTGCGGGACGTTCCGCCGGGAGCGACGGTGATGGGGGCGCCCGCCGTCTTGGCCAGCGAGTTCTACTTGCAGGTCGCGCGGCTGCGGCGCTTGGCCGCCGGGAAAAAGAGCGACGAGCATGGATGAGATCAAACCACCCCAAGTGACGCCCGAGATCGATCTCAAGCGGATCATGCAGATGATCCCGCACCGCTATCCGTTTCTGATGATCGACAAGGTCGTCAACGTGGTGCGCGGCGTCAGCGCCACGGGCATCAAGAACGTCACCATCAACGAGCCGCATTTCCAGGGCCATTTCCCGCGCTGGCCGGTGATGCCGGGCGTGCTCATCATCGAAGCCATGGCGCAGACCGCGGCGGTGATGGTGGTCGATGCCATCGGCGAGGCGGCTGCGGGCAAGCTCGTCTATTTCACCAGCATCGACGACGCGCGCTTCCGCCGGCCGGTCGTGCCGGGCACCACCCTTGAAATTCTCGTGGAGCGCGTGACCAACCGCGGTCCGGTATGGAAGTTCCACGGCCGTGCGATGGTCGAGGGCAAGCTGATGGCGGAAGCGACCTATGCCGCCATGATCATGGACAACAACATCAACACCGATGAGTAACATTCATCCGACCTCTGTGGTCGAGCCCGGCGCCAAGCTTGCGGCTTCGGTCAAGATCGGGCCCTTCTGCCATGTCGGCCATCAGGTCGAGCTCGGCGAACGCGTCGAGCTGGTCTCCCATATCGCGATTGCCGGCCGCACCACGGTCGGCGAGGGCACGCGCATCTTTCCCTTCGCCTCGATCGGCCATCAGCCGCAGGATTTGAAATTCAAGGGCGAGGAATCGCGTCTCGTCATCGGCCGCAACAACATCATCCGCGAGCAGGTGACGATGAATCCCGGCACCGAAGGCGGCGGCATGGTGACGCGGATCGGCGATGGCTGCCTGTTCATGGTCGGTGTTCATGTCGCGCATGATTGCATCATCGGCGACCAGGTGATCATGGCCAATAACGCGACCTTGGCGGGCCATGTCGTGGTCGGCGATTTCGCGGTCTTCGGCGGACTCTCGGCCGTGCATCAATTCGTGCGCGTCGGACGCTGCGCCATGGTCGGCGGCGTCACCGGGGTCGAGCGCGACGTCATTCCCTACGGCTCGGTGCTGGGCGACCGCGCGCGGCTGTCCGGCCTCAACATCGTCGGCATGCAGCGCCACGGTTTCTCGCGCGAGGAGATTCAGTCTTTGCGCCAGGCCTATCAGATGCTGTTCGAAGGCGAGAACGGCACCTTCGCCGAGCGCTTGGAAACCGTGGCGCAGCGTTTTCCCGGCGTGCGCCCGGTCGACGACGTGTTGCGTTTCATCCGCGACGAATCCTCGCGCGGCTTGGTGCAGCCCAAGGCGGGGAATGGCGGCTAAACTCGGCATCCTCGCCGGTTCCGGCGAGCTGCCGCGCCGCGTGATCGAGGCCTGCCGCCTCGCCGGCCGGCCGTTTTTCGTGCTCGCTTTCGAGGACGCTGCCGACCCGTCTCTGGTCGCGGACCTGCCCCATGCCTGGGTCAGGCTCGGCGCGGCCGCCAAGAGCTTCCGCCTGCTGCGCGAGAATGCCGTCGAGGAAGTCTTGCTTGCCGGCGGGGTGAAGCGGCCGAGCCTGCGTTCCTTGCGGCCCGATTGGCGCGCCGCGATCTTCTTCGCCCGGGTGGGCTTGCGCGCTTTGGGCGATGACGGCTTGCTGCGCGGGGTTATCAAGGAAATCGAAAGCGAAGGCTTCAAAGTCGTCGGCGTCGACACCGTCCTAAGCGACGCGCTCGCGCCGACGGGCCCCCTCGGCGCGCATCGGCCCGATGCGCAGGCCGAAGCCGACATCGCGCACGGGGTCGCGGTGGCGCGCGCGCTGGGCGCGCTCGATATCGGTCAGGCTGTCGTGGTGCAGCAGGGCATCGTCCTCGGCGTCGAGGCGATCGAGGGCACCGATGCGCTGATCGCGCGCTGCGCCGCGCTGAAACGCGCCGGCCCGGGCGGCGTGCTGGTGAAGATGGCCAAGCCCGGCCAGGAACGCCGCGCCGATTTGCCGGCGATCGGCCCGGCGACGGTCGCGGCGGTTGCGGCGTCGGGCTTGCGCGGCATCGCGGTCGAGGCGGGCGCGGCTTTGGTGCTCGATCGCACGCAGCTTGTGGCCGCCGCCGACCGCGCCGGTATTTTCATCCTCGGCATCGCGCCGCCATGAGCGAGCAGGCGCCGCTGATCTACATCGTCGCGGGCGAACCTTCGGGCGATTTTCTCGGCGGCAAGCTAATGGCGGCCTTGAAAGAGCGCAGCGGCGGCAAGCTGCGTTTTGCCGGCATCGGCGGGTCGGCGATGGCGGCGCAAGGCCTTGTCAGCCGCGTGAATTTGTCGGAGCTCGCGATCATGGGCGTGACGGAAGTTCTGCCCGCGGCACGCCGCATCTTGCGCCGCGTCGCCGAGACCGTCGCCGACATCAAAGAGCGCCATCCCGTCGCCTTGGTCACGATCGACAGCTCGGGTTTCACCTGGCGCATCGCGCAGCGTCTGCGCCGCCAGGGCGAGACCTTGCCGCTCATCCATTACGTGGCGCCGATGGTGTGGGCCTGGCGCCCGGGCCGCGCGCAGCGCATGGCGCGCTGGTATGATCATCTGATGGCGTTGCTGCCTTTCGAGCCGCCCTATTTCACCAAGGTTGGCCTGTCCTGCAGCTTCGTCGGCCACCCGGTGGTGGAAAGCGGCGCCGATCGCGGCGACGGCGCTGCCTTCCGCCGCCACCACGGCATTCCCGCAGACGCGCCGCTGCTCGCCATGTTGCCGGGCAGCCGGCGCGGCGAAGTCGGGCGCTTGCTGGCGATCTTTCGCGAGGCCGCCGAACGCATCGCCGCTTCGCATCCGGGCTTGCGCGTCGTGGTGCCGACGGTCGAGACCGTGGCCGATAAGGTCGCCGCCGATCTCGCCGGCTGGAGGATTCCGGCGATCGTGCTGCGCGAGACGCAAGAGAAATACGATGCCTTCGCCGCGAGCAATGCCGCGCTCGCCGCCTCGGGCACGGTGGCGCTGGAATTGGCGCTCGCCAAAGTGCCGACCGTGATCGCCTATCGCGTGAGCGCCATCTCGCAGGCAATCGTGCGCCGTTTGCTCACGGTCGATTACGCGCATCTCTGCAACGTGCTGCTGAAGCGGCCGGCCGTGCCGGAATTCATCCAAGAGAATTGCACGGCGGAGAAACTGGCCGAAGCGGTGGGCAAATTGCTCGACGATCCGGCCGCCTCGGGCGCGCAAATCGCCGCTTGCCAGGAGGCGCTGCGCATGCTGGGCTATGGTGAAATCTCGCCGAGCCTGCGCGCCGCCGATGAGGTGCTCGCAATCATCGCCCGCAAATCGGCGCGCTGACGATCGTTACGCTGAAGGAGGCAAACCATGGATACGGCCACTGGCACGAAATCCGCCACCGGCATCGATACCAGCCGCTTCCGTCTGCTCCACACCATGATCCGGGTGTTCGATCTCGAGCGCTCGGTCGATTTCTATTGCCGCCTCATGGGCATGAAGCTGTTGCGCAAGCGCGAGGTCGAGGCCGGGCGCTACACCATCGCTTTCGTCGGCTATGGCGACGACGCGACCGATACGGTGGTGGAGCTGACCTATAATTGGGATCAGAAAGAGCCTTACGCGCTCGGCACGGGCTTTGGCCATCTCGCCATCGGCGTGTCGGACATTTACGCCACTTGCAAGGCGCTCGCCGCGGAAGGCGTGAAGATTCCGCGCGCGCCGGGTCCGTTGAAGTTCGGCACCGTCAACATCGCCTTCGTCGAGGATCCCGACGGCTACAAGATCGAGCTGATCGAGCGCGCCTAGCGCCGCGCCGCCAGCGCGCGGTTCTCGGTCCGGATACGCCAAGCGAGCAAAGCGAGGTTGAAGACCGAAAACGCTACAGCGATCGCATATTCGCGAAAGGCGAGCGGCAGCACCGCGATCTCGCCGACGATGACGGCATAATTGGGGTGCCGCAGAAAGCGGTATGGTCCGCTTCGCACCAAAGGCGCATCGGGTAGGGTGATGATCCTCGTCGTCCAATAACGCCCGAGGGTGAAGATCACCCAGAAGCGCGCCACTTGCAGCAGCGCGTAAACGCCGAGCCAAGCCCAGACCGGCGCGGCGCCCGCGGGTGCCGCGAGATAAACCGCGCCGAGCCAGGCGGCGTGCAAAAGCACAATGAGCGGATAATGTTCAGCGCCTTGCTCGACGGCGCCTTCAGCGATTAGGCGGCGCGTGTTGCGCGCGGCATAAAACAGTTCGCCGATGCGTTCGAGTGCAATCGGCGCGACGATCGGGGTCGCCCAATCCACGTCGTGGCGCTCACGCGTCGATCAACTGGAAGCCGGCGGTAAAGCCGGGACCGAGCGCCGTCATCAGCATACGGCCGCGCAGCTTCAATTCCAGCGCGCGCTCGAGCACGAACATCACGGTCGCGGCGGACATGTTGCCGTAATCGCGCAGCACCTGGCGCGCGAGCACCAGCGCGCCGGTTTCGAGGCCAAAGGCTTCTTCCAGCGCGTCGACCACCTTGGCGCCGCCGGGATGGCAGATGAAGCGCGCGATATCGCCAAGGCGCAAATCCTGCGTGGCAAGGAAGCGCTCGGTCGCCGCGCGCAAATCGCGCCGTACCAGCGCCGGGATGTCGCGCGAAAAGATCGCCTTGAGCCCGTCTTCGGCGACGTCCCAGCCCATCACGTCCAAGGTTTGCGGCCAGGTATATTCGCCGCCCTGGCGCAAGGCAGGGCCGTCGCCGCGGCAGGAAATCACCGCGGCCGCCGCACCGTCGCCGAAGAGCGCGGTGGCGACGAGATTGCTTTTGGAGAAATCGCCGCGCCGGAAGCACAAAGCGCAGAGCTCGACCACCAGGAACAGCACGCGGCTCTCGGGCGCGGCGCGGGCGAGATCGGCGGCGCGGGCCATGCCGAGCACGCCGCCGGCGCAGCCGAGGCCGAAAATCGGCAAACGGCGCAGCTCGGGCCGCAGCTTCAGCTTGCCCATCAGCATGGCGTCGAGGCTCGGTGTCGCGATCCCGGTGGTCGATACGGTGACCACAGTATCGATGTCGCTGGGGTCGAGATCGGCACGGGCCAAGGCTTTGCGCGCCGCCTGCTCGATCAGGTCGAGTGCGTGCTCGAGATAAAGCGCGTTGCGTTCGTCCCAGCCATGCGGGCGCTCGTACCAATCCACCGGCACGGTCGAATAACGGGTATCGATGCCGGTATTGCCGAACATTGCGACCATGCGGTCGAGATCGCCCACCCCGGCCGTGCCGAAGACGTGGCGCGCGCGCTGCGCCACGTCGCTTTGGCCGAGGGTGTGCTTCGGGACCGACGTGGCCAGGGCCAAGAGACGCGGCGGGTTCGTCTCTAGCGGCATGGGCGTCACGCGGTTAGAGTACAGGGGCGACGGATCATCGGGTCAAACTAGACCCAAGACGAGGTCACGGTGGATCACTTATTCGGGGGCGTGGCCGTCGGCCAGGGCGCGGCAGGCGGCACGGGCTGAGCCATGGCGTTCAAATTTCGCTCACGCCGGCTCCACCGGCGCCGTATTCAGTTCATGGAGCATCTGCGCGGCTATTTCATCGCCGGGATTCTGGTCACAGGCCCGACCGCGCTGACGCTTTACCTCACTTGGACCTTTGTCAATTTCATCGATACCTCCGTCGGGCATATCCTGCCCACCGAATACAACCCCGAGACCTATCTGCCATTCTACATTCCGGGTATTGGCCTCATCGTCGCGGTGGTCGGGCTGACCCTGATCGGTGCGGCGACCGCCGGATATGTCGGCCGTATCGTCTTGCGTCTGTCCGAGCGGATTCTCGCGCGCATGCCGGTGGTGCGCGGCATTTACGGCGCGGTGAAGCAGATCTTCGAGACCGTGCTGGCCAAGCAATCCAACAGTTTCCGCGAAGTGGTGCTGCTCGAATGGCCGCGCCGCGGCGTCTGGACCGTGGGCTTCGTCACCGCCGCGGTCGAGGGTGAGATCAGCGAGGCGGCGGGCGCAGGCGGGGAGACGGTTGCGATCTACGTGCCCACGACGCCCAACCCGACCTCGGGCTACCTCGCCTTCGTGCCGCGCCAGGACGTGGTGAAACTGTCGATGAGCGTCGAGGACGCGATTAAATACGTCATCTCGACCGGCATCGTCGCGCCGCCGGAGACGCGCAAGGTCGAGCCCGGCCCGGTCGCGCCGTGAACGAATCGCGTGCAGTGCAGCAATAGCGCTTGCGGTCCGCGCGAGCCGTGCCGTAGGCTAAATGGCCTGGTCGCGCGAGAGGTGCGGATGACGTCGGTTCCTTGGCTGAGGCGGTTCCTTTCGACGGCGTACGACGTCTTCGGCAGCGCCACCAACAGCCAGCTCGCCTGGCTGATGATTTTCGCGATCCTCGGCCTCATCGCCTCCATCCTGGTGGTGATCCCGGGCGACCAGACCGGCGACGGGCTGCATGCGCTTTATCGTTGGCTCCTGCACCAGAATTAGCGTCGGCCGCTCGGCTGCTTACTTCGCCGCCGGCATCAAGATCGCATAGCGCTGATCGACGAAATCCTCGGGCCGGACATCGGCCTTCATCATATTCTGCGCCTTGTACCATGCGATCTGATGCGCCAGATCGGCCATCACCACCCGCCCATCGGCATCGAGATAGGGCGGCGCGCGATCGATTAGCGGCGCCGGAATGCCGGTAAATTTCGACAAGAGATCGAGCATCGCCGGCGTGGCCGAACCGTCCTGGCGCTTGTCGTCGGCGCCGGCGAAGGCATCGTGATAGTCGCGCGAGCCTTTGCGATAGGCGGCGAGGAAGCGTTTCACCATGTCGCCCTGCTCATTGGCGGTTTTGGTCGAGGTGAAGGCGACCGCGCCCATCCAGCCGGGCGCCACGTCGCTGACCCAATTCAAGAGCTTCACGGCGCCGCGGTCCAAAAGCGGCAGAACCGGCGTCGCCGGCAAAACCGCCGCGTCGACCTGCCCGCCGCTGAGCGCCGTGATCACATTCGGGATCGATTGCAGCGGGCGGATCGTCACCGCGCTCATTGGGAAGCCATCTTTTTCAGCCACCAACCCCAGGCTGTATTGCAGGCTGGTGCCGACCTGCGTCACGCCAAAGGAATGACCGGGCACGTCATGCGCCGTGTGCATTCCCGCCTCATAGGCCTTGTTCGAGGCGAGAAAGGCCATGTTGTAGAAGCCGGGATGCTCCATCGCCGATGAGGCCAGCAAGCGCACATGGCCTTGCGCGGCCAAGGTGTAAAAGCTGGCGGACAGACCCGAGACGCCGAAATCGACCGCGCCCGAAGCAAGCGCTACCACCATCGGCTCGGCGGAATCGAAATAGATCATTTCCGCTTCGAGCCCTTGTTCCTTGAAATAGCCGCGCTCGATCGCGATCGGGACCGACGGGTAGGAGAGCAGCTTGGTCAGCGCGACCTTGACGGTTTCCGCCCGCGCGGGCGCGGCGCAAGCCATCCCCGAGAGAATGGCCGCGGCGATCCCGGCCAGAACGACGCCACGCTTCATCCCGTGCTTCTCAAACTTCTTCACAACCTTTCGTCCTTTCATTTGCTGGCGATTTTCGGCAAGGCATAGCGGCTGTCGATCAATTCCTTGGCGTCGATCTCGCCTTTCAACAAGTTTTGCGATTTGTACCAGGCGATCTGGCGCGCGACGCTCGCTTCGTCGATGCGCCCATCGGGATCGACATAGGGAATGGCGCGGTCGATATCGGCCTCGGACGCGCCGGTAAACCGTGACAAGAGCGCAAGCATCGCGGGCGCGCCCGGCCCATCCTTGCGCCTGCCGTCCGACGCCACGAAGGCGTCGTAGAAATCGCGCATGCCTTTGCGATAGGCGACGAGGAAGCGCTTCACCGTATCGCCGTGCTCATTGGCGAGTTTGGTCGAGGTGAAGGTCGCGCTGCCGGTGACGTTGGGCGCGACGTCGGCCGCCCAGCTCAAAAGCTTGATCTCGCCCTTTTGGATCGGGGTCAGGATCGGCGAGCTCGGCAGCACCGCGGCGTCGACCGTGCCGCCGGTCAAGGCCGCGACCACATTGGTGTTGGATTGCAGCGGCTTCACTGTGACATCGCTGATCGGGAAACCGTAGCGCTCGGCCGCCTGGCCGATGGCGAAATGGAGGCTGGTGCCGACCTGGGTGATCGCCACCGAATGGCCTTTGATGTCCTTCACCGTCTTGAGCCCGGCATCATAGGCCTTGTTCGAGGCGACGAAGGCGAGGTTGTAAAAGCCCGGCGCATCGCCGCCCGACGAGGCGATCAGACGCAACTGCCCTTGTGCCGCGAGTGTATAAAAGCTCGCCGACATGCCGGCGACGCCGAACGCGACATCGCCCGAAGCGACCGCGATCGCGATCGGCTGCGCCGAATCGAAGAACACCATCTGCGCGTCGAGCCCTTGCTCCTTGAAGTAGCCACGCTCGACCGCGATCGGCACGCCGGGATAGCCGATCAGCTTCGAGATGCCGACCTTCACGCTCTCGGCGCGCGCCGGAGCGGCGCTTCCGACCGCCAGCGACAACAGGCTAGCCAACAATACGACGATGCTTGTCGTCCTCATGAGGTGCCTCCCTGTCTCGGTCGTTATTCTAGTCGTTTGCCGGCATGAGGATCGCATAGCGCTTGTCGATCAGCTCATCCGCCTCGACCTCGCCTTTCAGCAAGTTCTGCGATTTGTACCACGCGATCTGACGCGCGACATCAGCCACGTCCATGCGGCCCTGCGGGTCGACATAGGGGACGGCGGCATCGAGCTCTTCGGCCGATACGCCGGTGAAATCCGCGACCATTTTCAGGATTGCCGGAGCGCTCGGCCCATCCTGGCGCCGGTCGTCCTTGGTCGCGAAGGCGTCGTGGAAATCGCGCATGCCGTCGCGGTAGGCGGCGAGAAATCGTTTGACCGTCGCGCCGCGTTCATTGGCGGTCTTGGTCGCGGTGAAGACCGAGCTTCCGGAGGAGCCGGGCGCGAGATCGCCGACCCAGCCGAGAAGCTTCACCTCGCCTTTGCGAATAAGCGGCAACATCGAGCTGCCCGGCATCAAAGCAGCGGCGACCGTGCCGCCGGTCAGTGCCGAAATCACGTTGCTGTTCGATTGCAGCGCCTTCACCGTCACCGCGTTCATCGCGAAACCATTACGCTCCGCGATCTGGCCGATGCTGTAGTGAAGGCTGGTGCCGACCTGGGTAATCGCGATGTCGTGGCCGGGCAGCTGCGCGGCGGACGTCAACCCCGCATCCCAGGCCTTGTTCGAAGCAAGCAGAATAAGGCTGTAAAAGCCTTTCTTCTCGCGGGTCGATGAAGCGATCAGACGCAATTGGCCTTGCGCGGCAAGCGAGAAGAATCCGGCCGACATGCCGGCCACGCCGAAATCGACGCCGCCGGAGGCGACCGCTAGGGCGATCGGCTGCGCCGCGTCGAAGAACACCATCTGCGCGTCGAGGTCTTGCGATTTGAAATAGCCGCGCTCGATCGCGACCGGCACCGCCGCCTGCGAGAAGAGTTTCGAGATGCCGATTTTGATGGTCTCGGCGCGGGCCGAGGGCAGGCCGCAGGCGATCAGGAACAAGCTTACCGCGAGAGTTCCTGAAAATCGCTGCATTCGGATCGCGCGCCCTTCGACAAGCTCAGGGTGAGGCGAGGATTTCGACGGCATCGAGCAAGGCTCCTCATCCTGAGCGCGAGCCAGAGCAAAGCGGAGGCGAGCAGTCGAAGGACGCACGATGCCGAGCCAGCCTTTCCTATTTCTTCGGCATCGGAATCGCATAGCGGCTGTCGATCAGATCGTCGGCTTTGACCTCGCCTTTCAGCAGATTCTGCGATTTGTACCAGGCGATCTGGCGCGCGATGTCGGCATTGTCCATGCGGCCCTGATCGTCGAGATAGGGCGTGGCGCGGTCGATATTGTCGGTCGAGCTATCGGTGAACTTCGCCAGCAGCGCCAGCATGGCGGGCGCGCCCGGCCCGTCCTTGCGCTTTTCGTCGGCGGTGGTGAATGCCTCGTGATAATCATGCGTCGCCTTGCGGTACGCGATCAGGAAACGCTTCACCATGTCGCCGCGTTCATTGGCGGTTTTCGTCGCGGTAAAGAGCGCGCTGCCGGTCCAGCCGGGCGTGAGATCGCCAACCCAGCCGAGCCGCTTGATCTCGCCTTTCTCGACCAGGCCGAGGGTCGGGGTGCCGGGCATCACGCCGACCGCGATTGTGCCGCCGCTCAGCGCCGAGATGACATTGCTGTTGGATTGCAGCGGTTTGACCGTGACGGCGCTCATGGGAAAGCCGAATTTCTCGGCGGCAAGGCCGATACTGTAGTGGAGGCTGGTGCCGAGCTGCGTGATCGCGACGTCGTGCCCCGGCAGGTCCTTCACCGAGGTGAGCCCGGCATCCCATGCCTGTTTCGATGCAAGAAACGTCAGGTTGTAGAAGCCCGGCTGCTCGCCGGCGGAAGAAGCGATGAGGCGCAGCTGGCCTTGCCCGGCAAGGGTGTAGAAACCGGCGGAAAGGCCGGCGACGCCGAAATCCACACCGCCCGAGGCGACACCGACGGCGATCGGCTGCGCCGAATCGAAGAACACCATTTCGGCGTCGATGCCCTGCTCTTTGAAATAGCCCCGCTCGATCGCGATCGGCACGGCCGGATAGGACAGCAGCTTCGAGAGCCCGACCTTGACGGTTTCGGCGCGCGCTTGAGGCGCGGCCAGCGCCAGGGCGGCGATCAATAAGGCACCACTCGAAAGGCGTTTCATCGCTGTCTCTCTCCCTTGTCGTACTTTCAACCCGACCTGATGTAGCGTACCGCTTGATCGCGGCCAAACAGATAAAGCAGGGTGCGCACCGCCTGGCCGCGCGACGAGGCAAGGGTCGGGTCGCGGGTCAGCATCAATGTCGCGTCGTCGCGCGCGACCGCCAGCAACTCCCCATGCAAGGCGAGATCGGCGAGGCGCATTTCGGGCAAGCCGCTTTGCCGCGTGCCCAGCACTTCGCCGGCGCCGCGCAGTCGCAGATCCTCCTCGGCGATGCGGAACCCGTCCTCGGTTTCGCGCAGGATCGAAAGCCGCGCCTTGGCCGCTGCGCTCAAAGGCGGCGTATAAACGAGGAGGCAAGCCGAGGCCTGATCGCCGCGACCGATGCGGCCGCGGAGCTGATGCAACTGCGCCAAGCCGAAGCGCTCGGCATGCTCGATCACCATGATGGTGGCTTGCGGCACGTCGACTCCGACCTCGACCACCGTGGTCGCGACCAGAAGATCGACGCCGCTGCCGGCGAATTGCTCCATCACCGCGTCGCGCTCGGCGCCTTTCATCTTGCCGTGCACCAGGCCCACCCGCGCGCCGAAGATCTGGCGCAGCTCGTCATAGCGGTCGGTCGCGGCCTTCAGATCGGAGAGCTCGGATTCCTCGACCAGCGGACACACCCAATAGATTTTCGTGCCCGAGGCGAAGGCGCGTCTGACCGCCGCGATCACCTCTTCGAGCCGAGCGACGGGCAAAGTCCGGGTTGCGATCGGCTTGCGCCCCGCGGGCTTTTCGGTCAAGCGCGAGGCATCGAGATCGCCATAAGCGGTGAGCATCAAGGTGCGCGGGATCGGCGTCGCGGTCATGACGAGGATATCGACGCCGTGACCTTTTTCGGCGAGCGCCATGCGCTGCTCGACCCCGAAGCGGTGCTGCTCGTCGATCACCGCAAGCGCCAGATCCTTGAAGGCGACATCCTCGGAAAAAAGCGCATGTGTGCCGACGGCGATGTCGATCTCGCCGCTCGCTAGGCATTCGAGCAAAGCGGCGCGCGGCCGACCCTTTTCGCGCCCGGTCAAAAGCGCGACCGTCACGCCGGAATTCTCGGCGAGCTTCGTCAAGGTGGCGAAATGCTGACGCGCCAACAGCTCGGTCGGCGCCATCAGCGCGGCCTGCGCGCCGGTCTCGACCGCGTCGAGCATGGCGGCCAGCGCGACCACGGTCTTGCCGCTGCCGACATCGCCTTGCAACAGACGCATCATGCGCGCTTTCTGCGCCATGTCGGCGGCGATCTCCTCGATCGCGCGGCTCTGCGAATTCGTGAGCACGAAGGGCAGGGCGGCGATGACGCGGCGGCGCAATTCGCCTTTGGCGACGATCGCCCGTCCGGTTTGCCGCTTCACATGCTCGCGCATTAGCCCAAGCGCGAGTTGATTGGCGAGCAGCTCGTCGAAAGCGAGACGCTGCCGCGCCGGCGTCAGCGGCGAGAGATCGGCGTCGCGTTCGGGTGCGTGCGCGCTCGCGAGCGCAACGCGCCAGGACGGCCAATTCTGGCGGCGGCGATATTCCGGGTCGAGCCATTCCGGCAGCTCGGCCGTGCGCGCAAGCGCGGCTTCGACGGCTTTTTGCACCACGCGCAGGGTCAGCCCCGCGGTCAGGCGATAGACCGGGTCGATCAGCTTCATCGACGCCGCTTCCTCGGGCGCGATCACGTGGTCGGGATGGGTGATCTGTATCTGGTTGTTGTAATGCTCGACCTTGCCGCTGACGATGCGGGTGGCGCCCAACGGCAGAATCTTTTCGAGATAATCGGTCTGGGCGTGAAAGAAGACGAGAAACAGAAATCCGGTCTCGTCGCGGCAGCGCACGCGATAGGGCTGGCGGCGGTTATGCGGCTTTTGATGCTGATCGACCGTGACCGTGATGGTGGCGATCGCGCCGTCTTGCGCTTGCGCGATCTTAGGCTGAAACCGCCGGTCGATCAGCCCGGTGGGTAAGTGCCACAACAGATCGACCACTTGCGGCGTGCCCAGGGTTTCGAACAGCTTGCCGAGCCGCGGTCCGACGCCTTTCAAGGACGTCACCGGCGCGAACAGCGGAAAAAGGATTTCGGGTCGCACGAATCAACCGAGCCCGTAAAAGGGATGAGAGCCGTCAGGTGCTTGTATCAACCCGCCACAATACTGTCACGGTCCCGGCGCCACACTCGGCGGGCGGCGTTACAGTGGAAGGTCGAAGCGATGCCAAAGTCTTTTTTCTCTTCGAGCGGTGCGCCGGTATGTGCCGTGGCGCTCCTGTTGAGCGGTGGCGCGGCCTTCGCTGCGTCCTTGCAGCCCAATGACGACGCGACCACCACGCCGATCAAGCATGTCATCGTCGTCATCGGCGAGAACCGGACCTTCGATCATCTCTTTGCGACTTATCGGCCGGTGGCTGGGCAGACAGTCTTCAACCTGCTGTCGGAAGGCATCGTCAACGCCGACGGTTCGCCCGGGCCCAATTTCGCCAAGGCGCAGCAATTCGCGGCGACGGTCGCGGGGCGCTACGATCCGGCGCCGGCGCAGAAACAGCCTTATGCGGTTTTGCCGCCGGCGATGACCGACAGCGCGCCGGCGGCGGCGAGCGACAAGGACGGACCGCCTTTCGTCTCGGAGGCGATGGCGGCGGAGCAAGATGGCGGAATCCTCCCCGCCGACCGAGGCTTGTTGCTGAGCGGCGCGACCGGCGTGGCAAAGCGCTCGATCGACACGCGGATCGCCGGCGCGACGAGTTTGCGCAACGGTCCCTATCCATTAACCCCGGCGACGGCCTATGACGCCTACACCGCCAATCCGACCCACCGCTTCTTTCAGATGTGGCAGCAAATGGATTGCAGCCTCGTCCATGCGAGCGCGGGCAATCCCAGCGGCTGTCTCGACGATCTCTTTCCCTGGGTCGAGGTCACGGTCGGAGCGGGAAGCAACGGCAAGAAGCCGGCCGCCGATTTCAACGACCGCAGCACCGGCGAAGGCTCCGCGGCAATGGGATTCTACAATGTCGCGCAAGGCGACATGCCTTATTTGAAGCAGCTCGCCGACCAATTCGCGCTGAGCGACAATTATCACCAAGCCGTCAATGGCGGCACCGGCGCCAATCATGTGATGCTTGGCAGCGGCGACATGGTCTGGTTTTCCGACGGCAAGGGCGCCGCCGCGACGCCGCCGGCCAACGAGATCGAGAATCCCGATCCGCAGCCGGGTACGAATAATTTCTACATCCAGGACGGTTATGCCGGCGGCTCGTACGTCGCCTGCGCCGACCCCGGCCAGCCGGGCGTCGCGCCGATCCTCGCCTATCTCAGAGCGCTCGGCGCCAAGCCCGATTGCGACGCGGGGCATTACTATCTCGTCAACAACTACAATCCCGGCTATTTCGGCGACGGCAGGGTGAACAAGAAGGATCGCTTTACGATTCCGCCTTCGACCTTGCGCACGATCGGCAATGTGCTGCTCGAGCGGAACGTCTCGTTCCGCTATTACGGCGAAGGCTGGAACATCTATGTCCAGGACCCGGGCAGCCAGCTCTACTGCAATATCTGCAATTTCCTGCAATACACCGCGTCGATCATGACGAGCCCGAGCTTGCGTGCCGAACACATCAAGGATACGAGCGATCTCTATAACGACATTGCGGACGACGCGCTGCCGGCCGTATCCTTCGTCAAGCCGAGCGGCATCAATGACGGTCACCCGGCGAGCTCGAAAGTCGATTTGTTCGAAGCTTTTCTACGCAAGCTCGTCCTCGCCGTTCAGGCTCAGCCGTCGCTTTGGGCCGGCACCGCGATCCTGGTCACCTTCGATGAGGGCGGCGGCTATTGGGATTCGGGTTATGTCCAGCCGCTCGACTTCTTCGGCGACGGCACGCGCGTGCCTTTGCTGGCGGTCTCGCCTTATGCGCAAGGCGGCCGGATCGCGCATAGCTATACCGATCACGTCTCGATCCTGAAATTCATCGAGAAGAATTGGCGCCTGCCGCCAGTGACGGCGCGCAGCCGCGACAACCTGCCCGATCCGGTGCCGAGCGCCGCCAATCCCTATGTTCCAGCCAATTCGCCGGCGATCGGCGATTTGATGGACATGTTCAGCTTCTAGCTTTCGCCGGCGCCGCGAAGAATTTGCCCGTCGGGCGCCGCGCGCGATAGATTGGGCGTTCCGGCTCAGGGGAGGGTCCGCGCGTGAAGCGAAGCCAGGACAAGATTCTCACCACCCATGTCGGCAGCCTGCCTTATCTCGTGCCGCTCGATAAGGAAGCGCCTGACTATGCCGCGACGCTGTCGGCTGCGGTTGCCGCTGTCGTCGCCAAGCAGCGCGCGCTCGGCCTCGACGTGATCAATGAAGGCGAATACACCAAAGGCGGCGATTGGCTCGGCTATGTCGAGGAGCGTTTCACCGGCTTCGAGCCGCGTCCGCCCAAGGAAGGCCCGCATTTGCTGGCGCGCGGCAAGGATCGCGAGGAATTCGCCGAGTTCTATCAATATGCGACCGAGCACGGCACTTTGTTCTACGAGCCCGGCGGTCTGATCCGGCGCATGCGGCCGAGCTGGGTCTGCGTCGCGCCGATCGCCTATCGCGGCCAGGCGGCCTTGCAGCGCGAGATCGCGTTGTTCCGCGCCTGCGTGAAGCCGGACGAGGAAGCGTTTATCACCGCCACCGCGCCGGCGAGCCTCGAGCCCTATCGCGACAACGAATATTACAAGACGCAGGAGGAATTCCTCACGGCCATCGCCGAGGCGATGCGGGTCGAATACGAAACCATCGTCAAGGCAGGCTTCGTGCTGCAGATCGACGATGCCTGGCTGCCGGCGCTATGGGACCGGATCGGCATGGCGATGGGGCTCGAAGCCTTCAAGCGGCGTTGCATAGACCGCGTCGAGCTGCTCAACCACGCGCTCGCCAATATTCCCGAAGATCGCATTCGCTATCATCTCTGCTGGGGCAGTTGGCACGGGCCGCATGCCTATGACATCGAAATGATCGACTTCGTCGACGTCATGCTGCGGGTGAAGGCGGGCGCCTATTCCTTCGAAGCGGCCAATGCGCGTCACGAGCATGAATATGCCGTGTGGGAAAAAGTGAAGCTGCCGCAAGGCAAGCTGATCCTGCCCGGCGTCATCACGCATTCGACCGACGTGATCGAGCATCCCGAGCTGGTGTCGCAACGCATCCAGCGTTTTGCCACGCTGGTCGGCAGGGAAAACGTGATCGCCAGCGCCGATTGCGGCTTCGGCGGCCGCTCGCATCCGCAAATCGCCTGGGCGAAGCTCCAGTCGCTGACCGAAGGCGCCGCACGCGCCTCGCGGGCTTTGGGTTATCGCGGCTGACGCGCTGCGGCTTAGACTGGCGCTTCCGCCAAACGGCGATGCGCGGCCAGTAGCGCGGGCAAGCGCGCCGGGTCGCCGCGCGCCATGCCGCATTCGGTGCCGATGCCGTCGACTTTCGCATGGCGTCGCGCCGCTGCGAGCCGTGCCGCGTCGCCCGCCGCGTCGTCGTAATGGATGAGGCCGAGGTAAAGCGCGGTATCGTCGCGCAGCTTCAATTTTTCCAGCGGAGCGAAATAGGCGTCGTCGGTGCGCGCCTTGATCACTGGCAGATGGAAGAACTGGATCGGCCGTTTCACCGCGGCGGTGATGGCGTTGGTCATTTCGACCATCAGGCCTGAATCCTTCGGCAGCACCATGTGCTCGTCGGCCGGGCTGCCATAGCAAAGGTGATAGCCCAGCTCGACCCCCGAGGGCACGGCCTCGCCGATTTTGCTCAGCACGTCGATCGCCTCAGTGCGGAAATCGACCGGGCCTTTTTCGTAATAGCCTTCCCAGGCGAGCACTTCCTGACACACATCCCATTGGATCGCGAGCTGGTGGTGCGGGATCGCGTGCGCGATGGCCGCGACCTCGCCAATGAAATGCTGTGTCAGCGCCGGCAACAACGCCGGCCGATCCGCCGGCACCATGTTGTTGTAGGTCGGCGCGATCGGCGTCGGGATGCTGACCTGGAACTTGATGCCCTCAGGAATCACGCCCGCTTGCTGCAGGCGCTGGAACAGGCCCCAGGAGGCGATCGCCATCTCGGCATAGCCGGTTTGAAAAGCGGCGGGGTCGGGTTTGACGCCTGGCTTCACGCGCAGCCGTGGAATCTCGCGCACCACCTTGCCGTCCCATTGCGTGAATTTGAACGGCGGCACGTCCTTCGCGACTTCGATCGCCGGATGCTCGGCGAGCACGTCCTGCAAGAACTTGATCCAGCTTTTGCGGATGCCGGGTTCGCCGTCGGGCAGGCGCAGCAGATGCGGCCCGATCGCCGGCGGCAAGGTGCGGAACACGCTCTCGGCGTCGGGCAGCGGAATACTGCCGACGAAATGCACGATCGGATGAGTGCGATCGACCGTCATGGCGGTCCTCCCTTTGGTTCTCTTCACGTTCGTCTCGCCGGTTTCTGCGTCCGGCTTCGCCTTCGTCAAAGCTTCAGCAAGCGCTTGGCATTGCCGCTGAGGATTTTCGTTTTGTCGGCCGCATTCAAGGAGAGCGCGTTGATCCAGTCGGCGCCGGGCTTGTTGGCAACGAAGGGATAATCGATCGAGAACATCACCCGGTCGATGCCGAGCTCGGTGATGCAGCATTGCAGCGCCGGATCGGAGAAGAATCCGCTCGTGGTGATGTGGAAATGCTCGGAGAATATCTCGCGGAAGGCGACGCTTTTCTTCATCGTGCCGCCGCCGCCGGAATCGCGCGACAAAGCCTGGTTGATGCGCCAAAGGTAAAAGGGCAGGCCTTCGCCGAGATGGCCCAAAATGATCTGCAGCTTCGGGTAGGCGTCGAACACGCCCGAGAGCACCAGGCGGATGCCTTGGGTCGCGGTCTCGACCGTAAAGCCCCAACCGGCGCTGGCGAGGATCGGGAAGTCGCCGATGTACTCTTTGTAATAGGCCTCGACTACGGCGGGATGCGGATAGGCCGGATGGATGTAGATCGGCACGTCGAGCGCCTGGGCGCGCTCATAGATCGGCCAGAAACGCTTGTCGTCATGGAACATGCCGTTGGTCAGGCCGTGAATCATCGCGCCCTTGAAGCCGTATTTCGTCACCGTACGCTCGAGTTCGTCGGCCGCGGCCTTGGGATCGGGCGTCGGACAGACCGTGAAGGCGGCGAAGCGGGTGGGGTGGGCGCGGCAGGCTTCGTAAAGCCGGTCATTGGCGTTGCGCGCGAGCGCGACCGCGGTTTCGGGGTCCATCTTCTGCACCGAAGGCGCGCCATGCGACAGCACTTGGAGGTCGATGCCCGCCTCATCCATCTCGCGGATGCGGAGCGCGCCGAGATCGCCCAGGCGCTCGGCCAGACGCGGCGGCCGGCCCGCCGCGGCGTCGGCGGGCGCGAACTTCGCCTTCACCTCGGCGTCGAGATAATGCTCTTCCAGCGCGATAACGAACGGCTTCTCGGCCATGATTTCTCCCTAAATCCAGCTTCTTCGTTCTTTCTAACAGCCAGACGCAACCCTGTCATCCGCCGGCCCCCCGGCCCTTGCCGCGCCCGCGCCTGGGTGCCACATTCCCGCTTCGGATCAGGAAACGCTGCACGGTTTAACCGATGCGGCTGGGGTCGATTCATGGACGAAGCTTCGGATACCCGTCGCAAGCGGCTGCTTTACCAAAGCGGCCATCGCGGCACCAAGGAAAGCGATCTGCTGCTCGGCGCCTTTGCCGCGGCGCATCTCGCGGGCTTCGGGCCGGCCGAGCTCGACCGTTACGAGGCGTTGCTCGATGAAAGCGACCAGGATCTGTTCGACTGGATCAGCGGCCGCACCGCGCCGCCGCCGGAAAAGATGAGCGACGTGCTGCGGCTGCTGTTGAGCTTCCGTTATCCGGGAGCGTCGAGCGCCCCATGATTCCGTGTCGATCGGCGAAGCTGTCCCGCGATGTCGCATCGCGGGCGAGTGCGGCATGCGGGACATCGTTGTCGTGAGCGAGCTCGATTCCATCTTCGCGACGCCAGGCAAGCGCGACATCGCCGCCGCGCCCGAAGGCCATGACGCGTTTCTGCTGGGCGGGCTTGCGGCGTGCGGCGCGGTCAAGACCTTGCTCTATGTCTGCCGCGATGACGGCCGCATGGCGCGCACCCTCCAGGCGCTGCATTTCTTCCATCCCGGTCTCGAGGTGTTGACCTTTCCGGCCTGGGATTGTCTGCCTTATGACCGCGTGTCGCCCAATGCCGAGATCGTCAGCCGCCGCATCGATACGCTGAGCCGGCTGGCCGCATCGGAGGAAGGGAAGGCGCCGCGTATCGTGCTGACCACGGTCAACGCCGCGACGCAGCGCGTGCCGCCGCGCAAGCTTTTCGATGCGCGTGTGCTGCGGCTCGGGCCCGGCGGCCAAATGCCGCTCGACCGGCTGACCGGTTTTCTCGCGCGCAACGGCTACAACCGGACCGACACGGTGCGCGAGCCGGGCGAATTCGCCGTGCGCGGCGGCATCGTCGATCTCTATGCCTCGGGCGCCAAGGCGCCGGTGCGGCTCGATTTCTTCGGCGACACGATCGAAGGCATGCGCAGCTTCGACGCGCTGACCCAGCGTACCACCGGGACGGTGGCGGGGCTCGTGCTGAAGCCGGTGAGCGAAGTGCTGCTCGATGAAGCCGTGATCCATCGCTTCCGCACGCGCTATCGCGAGCAATTCGGCACGGTCGCCGATGACGATCCGCTTTACGCGGCGATCAGCGCGGGCCACCGCTATATCGGCATGGAGCATTGGCTGCCGCTTTATTACGAAAGCCTCGAAACCATTTTCGACTACCTGCCGGACGCGGCGATCGCTCTCGATCATCAGGCCGACGAAGTGCGCGCCGACCGGATGGCGACGGTCGCGGATTTCTACACGGCACGGCGCGAAGCGGGCGCCGCCAAAGGCGGCACGGTCTACCGTCCGGTCACGCCCCAGCAGCTCTTTCTCGAGGAAGCGGAATGGAGCGGCTTGCTCGGCGCCAGGCCGGTCGCGCAGCTCTCGCCTTTTGCGGCGGCGCAGGCGCTCGATGGCGGTGCGCGTCCTGGACTGGAATTCTCCGCTGCGCGCGCCGATCCCGCGCAAAACCTGTTCGATGTGCTGCGCGGAAAGCTGACCGAAGAGCGGGCTGGCGCGCGCCGCGTTTTGATCGCCGCCTATAGCGCGGGCGCGGCCGAGCGTCTGGGCTCGTTGTTGAAAGAGCATGGCGCGGGTGAGGCGCAGCTGGTTGCCGATTGGCGCGAGGTCGGGTCGCTCGCGCCCGAGACGACCGGTCTCGCGGTGCTGGCGATCGAGCGCGGCTATCGCTTCGACGATACGCTGCTCGTCACCGAGCAGGACATATTGGGCGACCGGTTGTCGCGCCCGCCGCGCCGCCGTGCCAATTACGAGCAATTCGTCGCCGAAGTGTCCTCGCTCGCACCTGGCGATCTCGTCGTGCATGCCGAGCACGGCGTCGGACGTTATGACGGGCTCGTGACCTTGGAGGTCGCGGGCGCGCCGCATGATTGCTTGCGCGTGCTTTATGCCGGCGACGACAAGCTCTTCGTGCCGGTCGAGAATATCGAGATGCTGTCGCGCTACGGCTCGGAGGACGCGGCGGTGCAGCTCGACCGGCTCGGCGCCGCGTCGTGGCAATCGCGCAAGGCGCGGGTCAAGAAACGCATCAAGGATATCGCCGACGAGCTGATCGCGGTGGCGGCGCAGCGCCAGCTCAAGGAAGGCGAGGCGATGGCGCCGCCGGAAGGTCTCTACGAGGAGTTCGCCGCGCGCTTTCCCTATCCCGAGACCGAGGACCAAGATCGCGCGATTCTCGATTGCCTGCAGGACATGGTGTCGGGCCGACCGATGGACCGGCTGGTCTGCGGCGATGTCGGCTTCGGCAAGACCGAGGTTGCGATGCGCGCCGCCTTCATCGCCGCCATGTCCGGCACCCAGGTCGCGGTGGTGGTGCCGACGACGTTGCTGGCGCGGCAGCATTTCCGTACCGTCAAAGAACGTTTTGGCGGTCTGCCGCTGCGTATCGAGCAGCTTTCGCGGCTGGTCTCGGCCAAGGATGCCGCCGTTATCCGCAAAGATCTCGCCGAAGGCCGCATCGACATCATCGTCGGCACCCACTCGCTGCTGGGCAAAGGCATCGCCTTCAAGCATCTCGGCCTGCTGATCGTCGACGAAGAGCAGCATTTTGGCGTCACGCAAAAAGAGCGCTTGAAGCAGTTGAAGGCCAATGTCCATGTGCTGACCCTCACCGCGACGCCGATCCCGCGCACCTTGCAGCTCGCTTTGGCGGGCGTCCGGGAAATGAGCATCATCGCGACGCCGCCGGTCGATCGCCTGGCGGTACGCACTTTCGTGCTGCCTTACGATCCCGTGGTGGTGCGCGAAGCGGTTTTGCGCGAGCTGCATCGCGGCGGACAGTGCTTCTATGTCGCGCCGCGTATCGCCGATCTCGACGAGGTTCAGCTGCAGCTGAAGGAGCTTGCGCCGGAGGCGAAGATCGCCGTGGCGCATGGCCAAATGGCGCCGACAAGGCTCGAAGAGGTGATGACCGCGTTCGATGCGCATGAATACGACGTGCTGCTGTCGACCAACATCATCGAATCGGGCCTCGACATCCCGACCGCCAACACCATGATCGTGCACCGCGCCGACATGTTCGGGCTGGCGCAGCTCTATCAGCTGCGCGGGCGTATCGGCCGCAGCAAGCTGCGCGCCTATGCCTATCTGACCTTGCCGGCGGGCAAGATGCTGACCGAGACGGCGCAACGCCGCCTCGAAGTGATGCAGACCCTCGATACGCTGGGCGCCGGCTTCGCGCTTGCCAGCCACGATCTCGACATACGAGGCGCCGGAAATCTGCTCGGCCAAGAGCAGTCGGGCCATGTGCGCGAGGTCGGCATTGAGCTTTACCAGCAGATGTTGGAGGAAGCCGTGATCGCCTCGCGCAGCGGCGTCGGCGAGCTAGGCGAAGCGAAAGAGGATTGGACGCCGCAAATCACCATCGGCACGCCGGTGTTGATTCCGGAAGCTTATGTCGCCGATCTGCCGGTCCGGCTTGGGCTCTACCGCCGTATCGCGCAGCTGGTCGACCGGCGCGAGATCGATGCTTTCGCCGCCGAGCTGATCGACCGTTTCGGGCCTTTGCCGCCCGAGGTCGATAACCTTCTCGAGATCATCGCGATCAAACGGCTGTGCCGCGATGCCGGGGTCGAGAAAGTCGATGCCGGCGAGAAGGGCGCCTCGCTGGTCTTCCACGCCAACCGTTTCGCCAATCCCGCCGGGCTGGTGGCTTTCCTACAGGAAAACGCCAGCACCGCGAAGCTGCGGCCGGATCAGCGCCTCGTCGTCATGCGCGATTGGGAAGACACGCGCGACCGGCTGCGCGGCGTCGCCGCGATCCTCCAGCGTCTCGCGACCATCGCCGCCGCGCCGCAAGCCCAATTCGCCAAGGTGAAGTGAGGCCGAGCTTAGCTCGCTTCCGCCGGTGCGCCGTTGAGCGCAAGGTCGAAAACCGGCAGGAAGAATTCGGGCTCCTGCGCGCCCGAGATCGCATACTGGCCGGCGAAGATGAAGCACGGCACGGCGTTGATGCCGAGGCGGCGCGCATTGCGATCCTCGGCGATGATCGCTTCCCGGTCTTCGCTGCTTTTGAGAAAAGCCAACGCCGCGTCGCGTTCGAGCCCGGCTTCGGCGGCGATCTCGGCCAAGACGGCGTGGTCGCCAACGTCGCGGCCTTCGATGAAATAGCCGCGGAAAAGCCGATCAACCACCGCGCCGCCCAGGCCGCGCTTGGTCGCGAAACGCACCAGCCGGTGCGCATTGCGCGTGTTCGGGCTGCGGCGGATGCGATCAAAGGCGAAGTCGATGCCGACACTCGCCCCGGCTTCGGCGATGGTCTGGTGGATGCGGCGCGAATGGGCGCTGTCGCCGAATTTGCTGGCGATGTATTCGGCCCGCGGCATCCCTTCCTCGGGCATGTCGGGGTTGAGCTGGAAAGGCCGCCAGGTGATTTCGGGCGCCAGCTCGGGCCGGAGCGCTAGCGCCTTTTCGAGCCGCCGCTTGCCGATAAAGCACCACGGGCAGACCACGTCGGAAATGATGTCGATGCGCATCGACCCAATTTAGCACGGCCTTGACCCGGCTTCACCTGGGCACAAGGATGGCACCCATGGTCGATTTCAGCCTCAAAGGACGCGTGGCGCTGGTGACGGGCGCGTCGCGCGGCCTTGGGCGGCATTTCGCGATGGTTCTGGCCAAGGCCGGGGCCGCCGTCGTCTTGGCGGCGCGGCATGAAGAGCTTCTCGCCGAGGCCGCGGCAGAGATCAAGGATGCGAATGGCTGCGCCGCCGTCGCGATTCCCTTGGATGTGCGCGACGGAAACAGCGTGCGGCGTTGCGTCGCCGAGGCTGAGCGCGCCTTCGGGCCGATCGACATCCTCGTCAACAATGCCGGCATCGCTGTCTCGAAGCCGCTTCTCGATCACAGTGAAGAGGATTGGGATCGCGTGCTCGACACCAATTTGAAAGGCGCGTGGCTGATGTCGCGCGAGGCGGCCGCGCGCTGGCTCGAATTGCGGCGCGGCGGGCGCATCATCAACATCTCGTCGCTTCTGGCGCTGCGCACCGTGCGCAACGTGCCAAGCTACAACGCGGCCAAGGCCGGGCTCGATCATCTGACCCGGACCTTGGCGATCGAGCTGGCGCCTTACGGCATCACGGTCAACGCGATCGCGCCGGGCTATGTCGAAACCGACATGAATCGCGGCTTCTTGCGCAGCGAGGCCGGCAGGGCCCTGATCGCGCGCATTCCGGCGGGACGGGTGGGCGATCCTTCCGACCTCGACGGCGCCTTACTGCTGCTGGCGTCCGACGCCGGCGCTTATGTCAACGGCGCGGTCCTTCCGGTCGATGGCGGCCATGCGGTGAGCGTGGTCTAGTGCCGCGCGATTTGCCGCTATCCGAGAGCAAGGTCTTTCGTTTCATCGCGGAGAAGACTTGCGCCGATCGGGTGACCGATGCGCGCGTGAGCCTTTTGCCGGGTGGTGCGGTGCTGCGCCATGACCGGCTCGACTTCGCGCTCGAAGGCGGATCCATGCCGGGGACGCATCGTTGGGTTTTGCGTACCGATGGCGCAACCAAGCTCGGCATCGGCCTGCCACGCACCCAGGAATTCGCGCTGCAGCGCGGGCTCTACCGGGCCGGGCTGAAAGTGGCCGAGCCGCTTTTTATGAGCTGCGACGCAAGCCTTGTCGGCGCGCCGTTTTTCCTGATGCGCTTTTTGCCGGGGGTGGCGGCGGGCGCGGCGCTGGTCGCGGCCGGACCCAATCCGGCGCTTGCCGCGGAGCTGGGACAGGAATTGGCCAAGCTCCATGCGCTCGAATTCGGCCGCGCGCTGCATTTTCTTCCGCCGCCGCCTGATGACGCGGCCGCAGCGCGTATCGCGCAACTCGAAACTTGGCTCGGCGAGGACGAGGAGCCGCATCCGGTCGCCGTCTGGGCGCTGCGCTGGCTGAAGCGCGAGGCTCTGGCGGCGCTGCGCCCGGTGCTGTGCCATGGCGATTTCCGCACCGGCAATTATCTCGTCGACCAAGACAGGCTGGTCGGCGTGCTCGATTGGGACTTTGCGGGGTGGAGCGATCCGCATGAGGATATCGCGTGGTTCTGCGCGCGCGCCTGGCGTTTCGGTGCGCATGACCGCGAGGCGGGCGGGATCGCCGCGCGCGCGGTGTTTTACCGCGCCTATGAGGAGGCCGGCGGTGCGCGGATCGATCCACAGCGCGTGCATTACTGGGAGGTGATGGCCGCTTTGCGCTGGCTCGTCATCGCCCTGAAGCAGCGCGACCGCTTTTTGAAGCAAGGCGAGCGCTCGCTCGATCTCGCGCTGACCGGGCGCCGGGTCGCGGAATGCGAATTGGATATCCTGATGTTGACGGGCGGGAAGCCGTAAATGCAAGACCGGCCGAGCGGCGAAGAGTTGGCTTTGCTGGTGCGCGAAGCGGGCGGCGAGGAGCCGCTCGTCGCGCGTTGTCTGGCGATCGCCGAACGGGAGGCGCAAGGCGGCGCGGCCGGGTTCGCCGCGTGCCGCGCCGCTTTGGTGGCGCGTTATGGCGAAGCGGACGATCGCGTGCTGTTGGCGCGTCTTGCGGCGGCGATCGGCGCCGGCATCTTCGATGCGCCGGGCAAGGAGCGCGAAGCGGTGCGCGACCTCCTCGTGGCGATCACCGTGCAGAAATTGCGCGCGACCGCCCCCGACTTGCTCGCGGCCTACGGTCTTGCCTAAGCAAGGTGCGCTGGCTCAGACGGCTTTCAGGCAGGACTGAACGCGCTCGATCAAATCCTCGGGGTCGAACGGCTTGGCGATCGCGTCGCATGCGCCGAGCTTCTTCGCGATCTGGAGGAAATCGGTGTTGCCCATGCGGCCGCCGCCAGAAATCGCGATGATCTTGGTATGCGGGTGGTCGCGCAGAATCTCCATGATGGTTTCGATCCCCTCCTTTTCCGGCATGATGATGTCGGAGACGATGAGATCGGGGTGCTCCTTATTGAACGCCGCGAGGCCTTCGCGCCCATTATCGGCGGTGACGACGTCATAGCCCGCGCTCTGCAGAATCCGGCGGAGGGTGTGCTGCGACAGGGCGTTATCTTCGATGATGAGTATCTTGGTCACGGCAGTATTCCATTCGCTCGTTGGAATGTGCTTTCAGCTCATGCCACGGCATGTTGCTCGGCTTGGACGAATTCGCCATCGGCGCAGGGCGGCAGAAGGATGATCATTTCCGTGCCGGCGCCGGGCTTGCTGCGGACCTCGATCTTTCCGCCGTGGCTCGCCACGATGCCGTGAACGACGGACAGCCCGAGGCCCGTGCCTTCGCCGACTTTCTTGGTGGTAAAAAACGGCTCGAAGATGCGTTCCGCGGTGGCCTGGTCCATACCGCAGCCGGTATCCGTCACCGATAACAAGATGTCGCCGGCTGCGCCACCCGAGCGCTGCGGCGCAGGCGCGACGCGGACCGTAATCCTGCCGCTCGCCTCGCCGATCGCTTGAGCCGCGTTGGTCACGAGGTTGACAATTACTTGTTGCAGCTGGCCGGCGTCCGCCATCATCAGCGGGGTCTCGGCGATGTCTTCGATCAGCTCGATCGCGTGCGGCATGCCGGCCCGCGCGATCTGCAACGCGGCCCGCGCCGTGCTGCCGAGATCGATCGGGTTCTTGGCGGGCTCTTGCTTCCGGCTGAAAGCAAGAATCTGCTGGACAAGGTCGCGCGCCTGATGACCGGCGTGAAGGATGGTTTCGAGGTCGACGCGTTGCGTGCTGTTTGCCGGCATCTCGCGCATCAAGGTCTTCGACAAGGCCTGAATTGGCACCAACGTATTGTTGAGGTCGTGGGCGATGCCGCCGGCGAGCGTGCCGAGCGCCTCGAGGCGTTGCGAATGCTGCAGCTGGCGCTCGAGTTGGATCTGCCGCTCCGCCGCTGCCGCCTCTTCGGTGATGTCCTTGATTACCGCAACGACGCGCAGCGGCTCGCCGCTCTCGCTTCGGACCGCCTCGCCTTCGGCGTAAAGCACGCGTTCCGATCCGTCGCGCCGAATGATGCGGTAGCGCAGGCTGCTGGCGACGCCGGTCTTGTTGGCCCGCGCCATCTCGGCGGCGATGCGCTCGCGATCATCGGGATGGATGAAAGCGAGCAGAGCTTCCGTGCTCGGCGTGAAGTTTTCGCGGTTCACGCCGAAAATGCGATAGGTCTCGTCCGACCACAGCAAGGCGTTGGTGCGAAAATCGCGTTCGGCGCTGCCGGTATGCGCGACGCGTTGCGCGCGATCGAGCCGCTCCTGGCTGTCGCGCAGCGACTGTTGGACTTGCTTCAGGGCTGTGATGTCGACACGAAGCCCGGCGGTCCAGCCGTTGCTCATGCGCCGCTCGGAAATGAGCACCCAGCGACCGTCGGTCAATGGATGCTCGAATGCGCCGTCCAGGCGACGGTGCCGAGTTCAGCCTTCCTTCCAGCCATTCCTTGGTGCGCAGCTTGGCGACGGGAGAGTTGTCGTGCTCGGTGCCGAAGGTTAGAATATCTTCATAACGCATGCCGCGCACGATCGCCGCGTTTTCCGGGTAAAGCGAGCGGTAAGCTGAATTGAAAATGACCAGCCGGTCCTGGTCGTCGTAAATCGCGAAGCCCTCGGAGATGCTTTCGATCGCGTCGCGGAGCAGCGCTTCGGCGCTGTCGGCGCGGCGCATGGCTTCCACGCGCGCGGTTTCGTCGGTCACGGTGCCGCGATAGCCGAGAAAGCGGCCGGCATCGTCGAAGACCGGCTTTCCGCTGACGCAAAGATGGACTTTTTCTCCCGTCAGACTGGTGGTCGCGAAGCGGAAATTGCGGAACGGCCGATGGGCGTCGAGCTCGGCTTTATGCGCCCGCCAGATCTCGTCCTTTTCGGGATTGCCGCCGGTGGCGTCCCACCGCGTCCTGCCGACCGGCGAGGCGAGACCGAATTTCTCCACGCCGAGCGCCGCCTCGCCCAGCGCCATGGTGAAACGATGCTGGTCATTCGATTCCCAGATCCAGTCGCTGCCGACCTCGGCGATGTCGCGGAAGCGTGCCTCGCTGCGTTGCAAGTCGCGCATCGCGGTTTCCGCGCGATCGACGGCGCTTTGCAGCTTCTCGCGCGCTTCGGCTTCGTGCGAAGCCTTGGCGCGCGCCTCGGCGACGGCGGCATAGGCGTTGAGTTGCCGCGAGAGCAGCCAGACCGTTATGGCGAGGGCGGACAGCAGGATGCCGGCGCCGATCGACCAGACGCTCGCTTCGATCTGCCATGGGCCGAGAATCGACGACTTGTCGCGCACCACCGACAAGATCAGCGGAAAATCGCGCAGCGCCTGCTCGGAAACCGCCATCTCGACCGGCGCGATCTTTCCCATGGTCCAGAACGTCGCGCTGCCGCCGTGATTCGCAAGGTTATGGAACTCTTCGGCGAGATCGTAGGACTGGCCGAGCGGCCCTCCCAGCGACGGAAATTGAGCCATCAGCGTACCGTCGCCGCGCCACAAGGAGATGCGCCCGTCCATTCCGGTCAAGATATCGCGATAGAAATTCTCGATATGCGCGACCGGCATGGCGCCGACAACGACGCCCAGAAAGGTGCCGTCGGGTGCGTTTATGCGCTGGGCGATGTAGATGTTCCACCGGCCGCTGGCACGGCCTTGGGCCGGTTTGCTGACGAAGTGCACGAGTTCCGGGTCGTCACGCAAGGCGACGAAGTAATCGCGATCGGCGACCTTGGCCTCGGGGGCGGTCGGGTCGGATAGGGTGCGATTGATAACGTTGCCCTGGGCATCCACGAGAAAGAGCGCTTCGAGTTGCGGCAACACCGACAGCTTTTCGCGCAGGCGTCGGAAGGTCTGGGGGTCGCTTTTGGCGCGATAGGCGGCGAGGCTATCGACGCCGCTGGCGCGTAGCTCGTCGACGATGCCGGTGAGAACGAGGTCGACGCCCGCGAAGCTGCGCTCGGTCTGGGCGCCCAATACGAGATCGAGCGCCTTCATTTGTGATACGGCCGAATTGATCGCCGTGGTGCGGAGATGGAAAACCACCAGACCGGTCAGGACCAGGATGACGCCGGCAGCGACCACGGCACCGGCCGCGATCGGCCGCCAAAACGGCGATCGCGCGAGCTGTTTTCCCGTGATGTCGCTCTCTCGCAAGTACGCTTCTCCGGGCGAGGAAGCTGTGCGATCAACGCGATCGACGTTCATCGGCCAGCTTGCTACGCGCGCTGCGTGACATCGCGGGCAGAGGCGAATCCTCGCGCGACCGCTACGCGGCGTTGCAGGCCAATGTCACATCGCCACGGTTAAGAAGTTGTTAAGTGATCGGTCCCGAACGCTTCCGTTGCCGCCGCGTTCAAGGCTCGACGACGTAGAGCGTTTCCGCTTGCGGTTGGGCCCGGCGCAGCGCCTGGAACACATCGATCAGCGCATCGAGAGATTGCACCGAGCAATTGTCGTTTTTGGCGGAAAGACCGCGCATGTAGGGGTCGATCCCGGGAACGGCGCAATCATGGGAAGCATCGTCGAAGGCGCTTTCATAGACGCGATTGCCCTCGATCGACACCAGCGCATAGAGGTAGGAGCCGCTCGGATCGTCGGCTTGCGCGACATAGAGATCGTTGCCGATCCGATGGAGCAAGAAGCGAGTAACGTCGTCCGAGTCATCGGGCTTCAGCACGTAGAATGCGCCGTCGCGGTCGAGGCTGACGTAGCCGCGCGATTTCCAGGCCCCGTTCTCCCAACCGAATTGCTGTGCCCGTCGCAACGCCGGCCAGGGATAGTCGGCTTTCGCTGGCGAAAGCAGCGGATCGGAGGAAATGAAGCAGCCGCTCAAGGCGAGGGACAGAAGCGCCAGAAGGACGCAAGAAACACGCGACGCGCGAAGCGCGGCGCGTCCGGCCGCGTCCAACGCGCGGGTCAATCTTCCCAGAATGGCGTCGCCTTGCGCAGCTTCTTGGCTGCGGCAGGAAAGCGCTGGCGCCGGACCTCGATCTCGCGCGCCAGCCAGCCATTGGCAAGGCCTTGGGGCCGGGACGAAAGCGGCAGTTCTGTCAGCAGGCTTCGGGCGATCAAGGCATCGTTGAGTTGGCCGAGCGCATCTTGTACCGCAACGAGCCTTTCGAGATAGGCTTTGACAGCATCTTCTTTGAATAAATTAGAAAACATTTCAATAGGATATCGTATTTTCTTCGCTTGAATTCTGAGTTGATGAAACGACGCTTGTTGGTCGAGGTCGACCTGCTTCAACCGCTTCCTCAAACGGCGATGAAGCTTCGTTAGAAGAGCGGTGGCGAAGTCCTTGAGATCCATCTGCCAATCCTCGGCAAATTCCGGCCTTGGATAGTGCAGCCAGGCGGCCGCATCGATCGCGGCACCAATCTCGTTCGCCTCGACATGGAAGTCGACCGTCTCAGGCAGAGCGCGGCGCCTTGCTTCGCGCACGCAAGCATCGATCTCGATGAGCGCCGGCTCGTCGGGCATGGCGGCCGTCATCGGGCGCAGGGTTCCCGACAGGAACACGTCCCATTCCCGGACGCGACCATAGCTCTTGGCGACACTGCCCAGCCGTTTGTTGAGGAGACGGCGTTCCTCATCGGGTAGGACCGAGCGATAGGCCGACAGTACCGAGCGCAGACGCCGCAGCCCGACGCGGAAGCGATGCACCGTCTCTGGCCGCTCGGGTTCGCCGCGCTGCGCGGCTTGGCGCACGCTGCGCATGCCGGCAGCCACCATCAAGCCCAACCCCTTGCCGACGGTCGAGCCAGGAGCAATGACGGGATAGGCAGCGTTGCCGACATCAATGACGGAATTGGCCGCCACGTTGCGCCTCACCGTCTCGGTCATTTTTGATTGCCTCCGGGCTGGCACTAGTTTTACCGATACTGTCGCACGCTCGCAAGCAGCAAGGGTGCGGCGAAATCCCTGTGGATAACTCATCCGGAAGCGCGTCGGATGAGATGAGCCGGTTAGAATGAAACTGAGATGCATCAGGTGAAGCCCGAGATCGTCGTCGCCCCGCGTCTTTACGAGCCTGTCATGCAGGGGCTCGAAGCGGCGTTCACCCTGCATCGCCTATGGGAAGCGGCTGACCCGTTCGCTTTTCTCGCACCGCGCAAGGACCGGATCCGCGGTTTCGCCAGCTTTACCTCCTATCCCGTGGACGCAGCTCTGATCGCGGCGCTGCCGAAGCTCGAGATCATCGCGACGATGAGCGTCGGCACCGATCACATCGATCTCGCCGCTGCCAAGGCGCGCGGGATCGCGGTCACCAATGCGCCGGACGTGCTCACCGATTGCGTTGCCGATATCGGCATGGGTTTGGTTCTGGCGGTAGCGCGTCGGATCGTCGTCGCGGATCATTTCGTCCGCCGCGGCGATTGGCTGAAAGGCGCCTTTCCGCTTGCGACCAAAGTCGGCGGCGCGACCATGGGCATTGTCGGGCTCGGCCGGATCGGCAAGGCGGTGGCCAAGCGCGCCGAAGCCTTCGGCATGCGCATCGCCTATTACGGCCGTCATCGGCAAAGCGATGTCGATTACCCGTTCTTCGCCGAGCTTACCGAACTGGCGCGCGCCAGCGATTACCTGATGCTGACCTGTCCCGGCGGTCCGGCGACCCACCACCTCGTCGATGCTGCCGTGATCGCCGCGCTTGGCGCCGAGGGCACGATTATCAATATCGCGCGCGGCTCCGTGGTGGATGAAACGGCCATGGTCGCGGCCTTGGTTTCAGGCGCGCTGGGCGGTGCCGGACTCGATGTCTATGAAGACGAGCCGCGTGTGCCCGAAGCGCTGACGAGGCTCGACAATGTCGTGCTGCTGCCGCATCTCGCCAGCGCGACGCATGCAACCCGTGCCGCGATGGGGCAGTTGATGATCGACAATCTCGCGGCGCACTTTGCCGGGACGAAGCTGCTCACGCCGGTGGTATGAATTGCCTCGGCGCCGGCGGCGTTCTCAGGATACTTCGACCGCGAGGATGCCCACTTGGCGCTCGCCCTGCGTCAGCTCGAAGCCGCTGGCATAGGCTTTGGTCGCGAAAAGTTGGCGCGCGCGCGTGAGCGCCGTCTCGTCGTCGTCGCTGTCGATATTCTCGGCGCAGACCAGTTGCCCGTTCGATCCCAGGAAATAACACCGATAGCGAGCCATTCTGTCCTCCATCTTGGCTCGGACGGTCGCCTTGCAAAGCTGCCGTCCCGATCCGTGTCGCAACGGATGCCGGGGCCGAAGCCGCGAGGTCGACGGGGATGCCCGATTTTGTTTTTTGACTGTCGGGCTCTCGCCGACCAATTCACTGCTCGCCTTTTTCAAGGACCGAGCCATGGAGGCTTTTTAACCACCGGAACAAAATTAATCATACGCTCGTGATCAAAATTTGTCCACTTCCGAGGCGTTATGACGCTGTTCCCTTGAGCGGTGCAGGGAATTGATCCGACGCGGCGCCGAGCCGTGCCGGCGCGTTGATCCGCTCCAGCTCGAGGAGCAGCGCATTCTGGTCGAGCTCGCTGCCGCCATGCGCGACCAGATCGCGGTAAAGCGCGGTGACGCATTCCGACAAGGGAAGGCGAAGATGCGCGTCCTTCGCCGCGGCGAGAATCGTGTCCTGGTCCTTGAGCTGCACGCGCACCCTGCCGCCGGGCGCGAAATCGCGCGCGATCATGCGTTTGCCGTGTAGCTGGAGGATACGGCTGTCGGCGAAGCCGCCGAGCAGCGCCTCGCGCACGGCCGCGGGATCGGCGCCGCTTGCTGCCGCCAGAAGCAGCGCCTCGGACACCGCGCCGATGGTGATGGCGACGATCGCTTGGTTGCAGCATTTGGCGAGCTGGCCGCTGCCGGCGGGGCCGACCAGGGTCGGCCGGCCAAGGCGCTCGAAGATCGGCTTGGCGCGCGCAAAATCCTGCGCAGTGCCGCCCGCCATGATGGCGAGGTTGCCGGCAGCGGCGCCGACCACGCCGCCTGACACTGGTGCATCGAGGTAGCCAATGCCGCGCGCAGCGAAACGCTGCGCGTGGTCGCGCGCCAGCGGCGGCGGGCTTGAGCTCATATCGATCACCAGCGTGCTGCTGGCGAGAGCGGTGGCGGCGCCATCGCGGCCGAACAACACGTCTTCGACCACGGGCCCGGTTTCGAGCATGGTGATGAGCACATCGGCGCCGGCGGCGGCCTCGGCCGCGGTTGCCGCAATGCGCGCGCGGCCTTGCGCCACCGCTTCGGCCTTGGCGCTTGTGCGGTTCCACAAAGTGAGGGGAAATCCCGCCGCGATCAGGCGTTCGGCCATCGGCGCGCCCATCAATCCAATGCCGAGAAAGGCGATCCGCTCGCTCATGCTACACTCCTCTGCAATCGGCGTTTCTTAGCACGGGAGGGCGCTTCATGCCCGAAGACGGCAAGACCAAAAAATTCCGCAGTGCCGCTTGGTTCGGCGCGCAAGACCGCGACGGCTTCAATCACCGCGCCTGGATGCGCAATCAAGGATTGCCGACGCATCTTTTCGACGGGCGGCCGGTGATCGGCATCTGCAACACCTGGTCCGAGCTGACACCGTGCAATGCGCATTTCCGTCGCATCGCCGAGCATGTGAAACGCGGCGTCTATGAGATGGGCGGCTTCCCGCTGGAATTTCCCGTGATGAGCTTGGGCGAAACCTTGATGCGCCCGACCACCATGCTCTATCGCAACCTCGCCAGCATGGATGTCGAGGAATCCATCCGCGCCAATCCTCTCGACGGGCTCGTGCTGCTGGTCGGCTGCGACAAAACCACGCCGGCTTTGATGATGGGCGCGGCGAGCTGCGATCTGCCCGCGATCGTGGTTTCGGGCGGCCCGATGCTCAACGGCTATTTCCAAGGCAAGACGATCGGCTCGGGCACGGCGGTCTGGTCGATGAGCGAGGATGTGCGCGCCGGCAAGATGGAGCTGGCGACGTTCATGGAAGCCGAGTCATGCCTGTCGCGTTCGGCCGGGCACTGCATGACTATGGGCACGGCCTCGACCATGGCGAGCATGGTCGAAGCGCTCGGCATGGGCTTGCCCTCGAACGCCGCGATCCCGGCAGTCGATGCGCGCCGCTATGTGTTGGCGCATATGGCGGGGCGGCGCATCGTCGAGATGGTGCGCGAGGATCTGCGCATGTCGAAGATTCTCACGCGCCAGGCGTTCGAGAACGCGATCCGCGTCAATGCTGCGATCGGCGGCTCGACCAACGCGATCGTGCACCTCTTGGCCATCGCCGGCCGGATCGGGGTCGAGCTCACCCTCGATGATTTCGACAAGCTCGGCCATGAAATGCCGCTGCTGCTCGATCTCATGCCGCATGGCCGGTTCCTGATGGAGGATTTCTATTACGCGGGCGGGCTGCCGGCGGTGATCCGCGCGCTCGGCGCGCTCATCCATGGCGAGGCGCTGACCGTCAACGGCAAGACCATGGCCGAGAACACCGCGGAGGCGCCATGCTGGAACGAAGAGGTGATCCGCTCGCCGAAGCGCCCGCTGAAGGAACATGCCGGAATTGCCGTGCTGCGCGGCAATCTTTGTCCCGACGGCGCGGTGATCAAGCCTTCGGCTGCGACGCCCTCCTTGCTGCGTCATCGCGGCCGCGCAGTGGTGTTCGCGAGCATCGAGGATTTCAAGGCGCGGATCGACGATCCCGCTCTCGATATCGATGAAGACTGCGTCATGGTGCTGCAAGGGGCGGGGCCCAAGGGCTATCCCGGTTTCCCCGAGCTCGGCAATTTGCCGCTGCCGAAGAAGGTGCTCAAGAAAGGCATCACCGACATGGTGCGGATTTCGGATGCGCGCATGAGCGGCACGGCCTATGGCGCGGTGGTGCTGCATGTCTCGCCGGAATCGGCCGTCGGCGGTCCGCTGGCGCTGGTCGAGGATGGCGACATGATCGAGCTCGATGTCGAAGGTCGCCGCCTGTATCTCGACGTCGGCGAGCAAGAGCTCGCCCGACGGCGGCGCGAATGGCGGCCGGCCCCGGCACATGCCGATCGCGGCTGGGTGAAGCTTTACGCCGAGCACGTCACCCAAGCGCATCTCGGCTGCGATCTCGATTTCCTGGTCGGCAAAAGCGGCGCCAAGGTGCCGCGCGAATCGCATTGAGGGCGAAAGGCGAAGACGGCCGGCCGGTCGCTTAATTGGCGGCGGCGGTTCCGGCCGCTTCAGTGCTTGCGGCGGGTTCTTCGGCGCGATCCTGGTCGAGCTTGCGCTTCATGCTTTCGATCTGGGCGAAGAACGCGTTCTCGTCTTTGACCGGGGCGAGCCTTAGCATTGGCGGCAGCAGGTTCTGCGCTTGGTTCAGTTGCTGATTGGCGGCGCGCAGATCGAAAAGGTTGGCCGCTTGGATGGCGATCGCGATCGCGGCCAGCCCGGCAACGATGCCCGCTTTCAGGACGAGCCTCCCGTCGCTGATTGCGCGCAGCTGGAAGAAACACACACAAGCGAGGAAGCACCAGCCGGCCGCGAATTGGTAGGGCGTAAGCACGTGCCAGGAGAACGAAAACGCCAAGCCCGCCATGACCGTGCCGAAGAGCATATAGACCAGCAGCCCGCCGAAAGTCAGAGCGAGATGGCGCTCGAGCCGCACCTGGCCGGCGAAGATGCGCGAGAACACGGCCCAGATCGCCGCCCAGAGAATGCCCAGCCCGGCCAAGCTCGCCAGCGGTGCGAGGTAGTGCAATCCGCGCGGCTCGGTCGTCTCGCTGAGCCATACCAGCAAGAAGTCGACGGCGATGGTCGCCGCGACCAAGACGGCGGCAAGCGGCCAGGTGGAAGAGATAGGCTTTGCCGTGCGCTCGGGTTCAACCGTGTGGCTCGCTTCCCGTACGCGCAGCACCGTGTGGCCGATGCGTAGGCGCGCATCCCCATCGAGGACGATCCGGCTCATCCGTTGCGCGCTGTCGGCAAGGAACAGCCCGTTGGCGCTGCCGAGATCCTCGGCAATCAGCGCGCCGTCGTCATTCCGGCGCAGCTTCAGATGTTCGGGCGCGACGTAGGGATCGTCGATCACCACGTCGTTGCCATAACCGCGACCGATGCGGATTTCCAGCCCGGCGCAACGAAACCGCGCGACGACGTGGTTTTGTCGGCTCAGAATTTCGATCCAGATCACTTGGTCCATTGCAGCGCTTCGAAGAAGTGTTTGGTCAAGGCGATGGCGTCGTCATAGGTCACGCCTTGCAAGCCGAGCCGGGACACCAGCGCCTCGGCGCCGCGGTCCTGGGTGACGGTCATCACCGCGACATCATAGAGACCATCGAAATCCTTATAGGCGCGGGCGCACCAGATCGCTTCGACCGGCGGTCCTTTGTCGGCGGCGGTCGCGATCGTGAAATTCTGCTCGCAGCGCTGACGCGTGTACCATTTCTCGCGCCAAGGAGCAGTCCAGGGCAGCCGGTTCTGCTGCGACAGCAAGGTCGCGAATTGGAACTGATTGAGATCGACGCTCTTGGCGTAAGAGTTGCTGACGCTGATGAGGCCGATGCTGAGCTCGTTGGAAATATAGAGGCTGGTATCGCTGTTGCAGGTGGTGGTCTCGATGGTCGCGCGCGGCTTCGGGACTTGGCCCGCATTGGTCTGCGCCCAGCAGGTAAACCATTTCGCCGCGCTTTCCGGCACCGCGTAGGGACCGAAGGCGTCGGTACGGAAGCCGGCCGCCTCGACCGCGCGATAAAGCGCCGTCTGGCGTTCGAGCATCTGCCGCGCCAGCTCGGCGTGCAACGCCTTGGGCGCGGGCGGCGCGAGATTTTGCGCGCGCTGAATTAAGTTCGCCGCAAAGCGCGCCGGCACGAGGAAGCTGATGAGTTGCCCGCCGAGCTGCGTCGCGACATTGATGCCGACCACCTTGCCGTTCTCGGCCACGGAAGGGCCGCCGCTCATGCCGGGATTGAGCGCGCCGGAAAAATGAATGCGCTCGCCATAGCTGCGTTCGACCAAACCGTTATACGTCCCTTCGACAATGGCGAAGCCCAGATCGAGCGGGTTGCCCATGGCATAGAGGCGCTCGCCATTTGCCAAATCGCCAAGCGCGCGGCCGTCGAAAGCGAAAAATCCGCTGTCTGCGTTTTCGATGCGAATGAGCGCGAGGTCGTTGGCGAGATCGAAGCCGAGCAGGTTCAGCTTGCCGTGAACGCCCTCGGCCGTGACGTATTCGAGGCGATAGAGCTCGGGCTCGAGCACATATTGCGAGACTACGTGGTAATTGGTGATCGCCAACCCGCTCGCATCAACGAGGAAGCTGGAGCCGAGCGAGGTTTGCTGTCCGTTTGCCGCAAGCAGAGTGCGGATTTGCAGCAATCGCGGCTTGGCGGTGTCGTAAATCTGCGCCGCCATCGAGGAGAGCGCCGCGTTTGACGGGGTTGCCGCCACGGCGCTTATCGGCGCGCCGGCGAAGGCAAGCAAAGCCGCCAAGATCCGACCCAATTGCGCGATGGAAGGCAACGCCTTCATCCCCTCGTCGATGTGCCCAAGAACGCCACTATAGCCGCTCTCGAGGCGAGGCCGGCTTCCCGCGAATTGCGGAGCGACAAGGCTCCGAAATCCGCCTCGATGGAGATTTTATACATATAAGTGTTATTCGAGCGATGAAATTCTCTTATAAGGTGATATTCGGAGCGGTTGGGCGGTCGATTTTAACGATTTCTTAACCATAGTTGACGCAAAGCTAAGACCGTGCAACGCAGAATCAGGTTCCACAGGGGGTTACAGCCATGCGTGAAGGTGCGACAGGAAGTATACCCGCCAGCGTGTGGGTTCCATGGTCAATTGCTCGGCCTCAACAACCGCAACCCGCAGCGTCTGAGTCCTGGTTCAGCCGGCTGATACGACGCAAGCCGCCGAGCCTCTATCAGCGCTGCCTCGCGCTTCACATTGCCGCTGCGAGTAGGCCCGGCTCGTCTCTGCCGTCGTAAGCGACGTTTCGCGTTCCGCTTGAAAACGGCGTCGGCGCATGCTGCGCCGACCGCATCACGAGCTCGCTTCAAGTTGCCGTGATCTTCGTGTGCCGTGCTTGCGGCAAAAGCAGTCGCGCGCGCAAGCTCGAAACCTACGCCGGGAAAGCCATCGCCAAGCGAGGGAGGAGCGCATGAAGAAGCGGTATCGCGTTGCAAATTGGGGGATTGGGGCAGTCCTTGCCGGCGGCATGATTGCGGCGGCGTCGTCCGCCTGGGCCGACACCGATCCGACGAAGGAGACTGCGACGGCCGCGCAACATGCCGGCCTTGCCGCAAAAGCCGCCGATATGAAGGCGACGCAAATGCATCTCCATCACGTCGTCAATTGCCTGGTTGGTCCGAAAGGCAAGGGCTTCGACGCCAATGAGGCCAATCCGTGCAAGGATCAGGGCGCAGGCGCGATCCCGGACACCAAGGATGCGGCACAGAAGAAGCTGCTGCGTCGGGCGCTGAGCCAAGCCAATGCCGGCTTGAAAGCGAAGGACATGGCTGCGGCGCAAAAGAATGCGACCACAGCTCAGACCCTGCTGACGCCGAAAAGCTGAGCCGCTCAACGCCGGCGCGCCGGCGTCGCGCGGCGCTACAATGCCCGCGTGGGCATCATGATCGTGCGCCACATATGCGAGGACGGGCTGTCGTCCCAGCCGAGGCCTTCTTCGGGCTGGCGGAAATTGCGGCCGATGATGTCGACGAAATCGTCCATGCTCGGATTCGCATTGGGATCGAAGGCATAGATGTCGTTGACGCAGATCATGCGCGCGGTCATGTACCATTTATGTTGGCGCGCTTTCTCATAGTCGCGCTTGATGTAAGGCTCGGGCTCGAAATTCTCGCCGAAGAGCCGGACATACATTTCCGGATATTGATAGCCGACCGATTTATCGGGGAAGAACCGCAGCGACTGATGCGCGCGGATCGCCCAGCTCACTTCTTCGTCGACGTAAGGCGCGATCAGTTGCGAGCCCCAATAGCCGTGATCCGAGCGGATGAAGCCGATAACCCCGATATCGTGCAGGAGGCAGGCGAGGATCACCTTCTCGTTATGTCCGGCTTTCTTGGCGAGGGCCGCGCTTTGCAGCAGATGATTGGACGGGCCGAAGCGGTATCGGAAGAAATCGAGCAAGGTCGGTTTTGACGGCATAGGCTTCAGCCGCGGATCGGGCCCTTGCACGACGTGCTTGCCGGGCGGTAGCGGGGCCTGAAACGGTCCGGTCGGGTCCTTGTCGCCCGAGGTGAACAGCACCGAGCGCAAGGGCACGCGTTCGAGTTCGTCGATCATGCGATGCTCGAGCGCATCGGCGCGTTCCGAAGCGCTCATCGTGGCGGTTGCCGCGTCGTTTGCCATGGTTTCCTCCAAGCCCGATTTGCCGAACCGGTTGCGCGATGTTGCGCCCGGCCCAGCCTGATTGGCAAGGAGAGGGATGGCGGCGCTTGGCACGCGTCACCGGGCTCATGGTTGCCGAAGTCTTACCGGCGTTGCGCTTTGGCGGGCCGATTCCGCCACGCAACTATGCTATCCTTTATATAATTATTATCGAAGTTTCTATTCTATATGACGGACTAATCGAACAGACGGTCGTTTCGGGCGAAGAGAGGGAACGCGTTTATCGGCCGGCAAAGAGAAGCATTTTCTGAACCTCCTAGAAGAAGGGATCCAAGAAAATGAAGCCGCAACCAGGAGATACCTGGGAAAAAGTGGAGACGTGGGGAAGAGAGACGTTTTTCGCCGATGATGACTACATTGGCGGAAAGACTCCGTTTGGCGGAGTTTTCCTCAAAATCAGAGGCCATATACTTTGGGTTGTGGTCGACGGCGAGGCCTCGGGCGAAGACCTCACGAACTGCTTCACCAAGGCGCTCGATGCTGGATGGCTGATGCTCTCCATGCCGGCGCTGATCGATGTGACGCGCTTTACCGGGGCGGTCGATTGGGCGGCGATCCGCGCGGTCAGCGAGATGGCAGCGTGGGGCCGCAGTCGCAGCCACGAGTTGCGTGTCGCCTACCTAGTGCGCGACGACGGCTTCGGTGCCTTGGTGAAAATCGTCTCGGCGTTGTTTCCGTGGTCCGAGCATCGCGCCTTCGTCGATCTGCCGGACGCGTTGGGTTGGCTCCACGCGGCCGGATCGCGGGGCTGTGCCAGCTAAGCGGCAACCGGCGCCTGGCGGGCAAGAATGCGCTGGGGGTGGCCCCAATCATCGATCAGGCCAAGGCTCTGGAGGCGCGCCACGATGTCGGCGAAATGCGCGGCCGCACCCGGACGGTCGGCGCCCTCAAGCCAGTTCTGGTCGAGAAACGAGGCGAGGCCGGGCTGGCCGAATTCCACTTCCCACAAGACCCCGAGCAGCGAAGCGAGCGCTTCCTCGGCCTCGCGCTCGATGCCGCGGACCGTGGCGGCGCGTTCGGCGGCAGCACGATCCGTCGTCTCCGGTCCGGCGCCGAGGCCGAAATCGATGACGGAGCGGCGCTCGGGCGGCGCGATCTGGAAATGCGCGACCTCGTGCAGCAGCAGATAGGCCTCGGTCTCGCTGCGCAAAGCCTGTCCGTTCCAGCTGAAATCGAGCGCCGGGCTGCCCGGCAGGATGCCCATGCCAAAGGACGCCGCCAGGTCGAGCGCAACCTGCTGATGCGCGATCGCCGCCGGGCCAGTGGCGCGTTGCGCTTGACGCGGATCAGCAATGCGCGCGAAGACGCGCCCCGCCGCTGGGGGAAGAGCGGCGGAAAACCGAGCTAAAACCGCGGGCAAGGCCGCGGCGGGTATCGGGGTCAGGATCATGCGGAACGCTTAGGGTCAGGGCGGGTCAAGGAGCGCGCGACGCTAAATTTCTCTTCATTGGACCAAAGGGTTAAGACGCGCCATCCTAGCCGAATGCGGGCGGAGGTCGAGCGGAAGTGATGCGCCCGGACGCTTATGTCGCAGGCTGGGTTGTGGCTGGTTCTGCTATGGTGACGTGTCGGATTTCGCCCGACCGAATTTGGCTGTGGATTGGTTGCGATCCCGGCGCGAAGCAGGGCTTTGTGCCAAAGCCGGATTCGCGCCGAGAAATGCAAGAATCCATAGGCAATCTGTGGTCTTGTGACCGTTGCGCAATCGCCGTCCTTGGGGCACAGTGGCGCGCCTTCAGGCATCGGCACCGATCACGTCCCCGGCCGGGATCTATCAGGCGGTTCCGGTCGCTGGCTGAGCTTGCGGGCGGGGGAACTGGAAGAGTGTAACCGACCCAGGACGGGTGCGCCGGAGCAAGCCTTGGCTTGCGAGCGCAGGGGCGGAGCGTGTTAAGGAGAAAAGGCTTGGAGCCTACCAATATCGCGGCCCCGGAGTATTTCCACAAAGTTGTCGATTGCCAGTGGGCCTGTCCGGCACATACGCCGGTTCCGGAATATATCCGCCTGATCGCCGCCGGGCGGTACAGCGACGCCTACATGGTCAATTGGCGGTCCAACGTGTTTCCGGGAATTCTCGGACGCACTTGCGACCGGCCTTGCGAGCCCGCTTGCCGCCGCGGCCGGGTCGAGAAGGAGCCGGTTGCGATCTGTCGCCTCAAGCGGGTGGCGGCCGACAACAAAGACGATATCCGCCACCGTTTGCCCGGTATCCCGACGCAGAAGAACGGCAAGCGCATCGCGCTGATCGGCGCCGGGCCGGCCTCGCTGACCGTGGCGCGCGATTTGGCGCCGTTGGGTTATCACCTCGTGCTGTTCGACGGCGACGCCAAGGCCGGCGGCATGATGCGCACGCAGATCCCGCGCTTCCGCTTGCCGGAAGCCGTGACGGACGAGGAATGCGGCTACATCACCGATATGGGCATCGAGCTGCATCTCGGGCAGCGCATCGACAGCCTGAAGAAATTGCTCGCCGAAGGCTATGACGCGATCTTCGTCGGCTCGGGCGCGCCGCGCGGCCGCGAGCTCGACATTCCCGGCCGCAAAGAGGCCGGCGCCAACATCCATATCGGCATCGACTGGCTGTCGAGCGTGTCCTTCGGCCATATCGACAAGATCGGCAAGCGCGTGATCGTGCTCGGCGGCGGCAACACCGCGATGGATTGCTGCCGCACCTCGCGCCGTTTGGGCGGCGAGCAGGTCAAAGTGATCGTGCGCTCGGGCTTCGAGGAAATGAAAGCGTCGCCTTGGGAAAAAGAAGACGCCATGCATGAGGATATTCCGATCCTCAATATGATGGTGCCCAAGGAATTCACCCACAAGAACGGCAAGCTCACCGGCGTGATGTTCGAGAAGGTCAAGGCGGTCTATGACGCCAAGGGCAAGCGCTCGCTGGTGCCGACCGGCGAGCCCGATCAGCATATCGAATGCGACGACGTGCTGGTGGCGGTCGGGCAGGAGAACGCCTTCCCCTGGATCGAGCGCGACATCGGCATGCAGTTCGACAAATGGGACATGCCGGTGGTCGATCCCGCGACCCTGCAGTCGACCATCCCCAACGTGTTCTTCGGCGGCGACGCGGCTTTCGGTCCGAAGAACATCATCTGGGCGGTGGCGCATGGCCACGACGCGGCCGTGTCGATCGACAAGCTGTGCAATGGCGAGGACGTGAAGAAGCGCCCGCCGCCCGACGTGGCGCTCATCAGCCAGAAGATGGGCATCCATGAATGGAGCTACGACAACGACGTTTCCAACGATCAGCGCTATCGCGTGCCGCTGCGCGACAAAGAGATCGCGCTGAAGGACGTGAAGGTCGAAGTCGAGTTGGGTTTCGATCGCAAGCTCGGCTTTGCCGAGGCCGAGCGTTGCCTCAACTGCGACGTCCAGACCGTGTTCACGCCGTCCTTGTGCATCGAGTGCGACGCTTGCGTCGACATCTGCCCGATGGATTGCATCACCTTCACGCCGAACGAGGATGAGCAGCATCTGCGCCTCCATTTGAAGGCGCCGGCGAAGAACCACACCCAGGACATCTACGTCTCGTCGGAACTCAAGACCGGGCGCATCATGGCGAAGGACGAAGACGTCTGCCTCCATTGCGGCCTGTGCGCCGAACGCTGCCCCACCGGTGCGTGGGACATGCAGAAATTCCTCCTCGATATGACCCACGCTGGACCCGCATGCCGAAGCAAATAGAAGCCATCAACGATTTCGTCGTTAAGTTCGCCAACGTCAACGGATCGGGCTCGGCGAGCGCCAACGAGCTGTTCGCGCGCTCGCTTCTGCGCATGGGCGTGCCCGTCGCGTCGCGCAACATCTTTCCCTCGAACATCCAGGGCCTGCCGACCTGGTACGAGGTGCGCGTCTCCGAGGCCGGCCATCTCGGCCGCCGCGGCGGCGTCGATCTGATGGTGGCGATGAACCCGCAGACCTGGGCGGCCGATGTCGCCGAGATCGATGCCGGCGGCTATCTCTTCTACGATTCGACCAAACCGATGCCGCCGTCGAAATTCCGCGAGGACATCAATGTCGTCGGCATGCCGCTGACCGACATCTGCAACCGCGCCTTCACCGATCCGCGCCAGCGCCAACTGTTCAAGAACATCATCTATGTCGGCGCGCTCGCGGCGCTGCTCAACATGGACGTGGCGGCGATCGAGCAGCTCATCGCCGAGCAGTTCAAGGGCAAGGACAAGCTCATCGCGCCCAACGTCAAGGCGCTCCATATGGGCATCGACTATGCCAAGGCCAATCTCGCGCCTTTGGGCCTGCGGGTGCGGAAGGCCGACAAGGTCGGCGACCGTATCTTCATCGACGGCAACAGCGCCGCGGCTTTGGGCGCGGTCTATGGCGGCGCGACCGTCTGCGCCTGGTATCCGATCACGCCGTCGACGGCGCTTGCCGAAGCCTTCATGAAATATTGCCGGCGCTTCCGCATGGACAAGGAAACCGGCAAAGGCAAATACGCGATCGTGCAGGGCGAGGACGAGCTTGCCTCGATCGGCATGGTCATGGGCGCCGGCTGGAACGGCGCGCGCGCCTTCACCTGCACCTCGGGCCCGGGCGTTTCGCTGATGACCGAATTCCTCGGCCTCGGCTACTACGCCGAGATTCCGGCGGTGGTGATGGATGTGCAGCGCGGCGGGCCGTCGACCGGCATGCCGACCCGCACGCAGCAGGCGGATCTCATTTCCTCCGCCTATGCCTCGCATGGCGATACCAAGCATCCGATGCTGTTCCCCGAAGACCCGGCGGAATGTTTCGAGATGAGCGCGCTCGCCTTCGATATCGCCGACCGGCTGCAGACGCCGGTTTTCGTGATGCTCGATCTCGATATCGGGATGAATGACTGGCTATGCCGGCCTTTTGCTTGGGACGATACGCGCCAGCTCGACCGCGGCAAGGTCTTGACCTATGCCGATCTTCAGGCGGGCAAGGAGTTCGCGCGCTACACCGATTTCGAGGGCGACGGCATCGGCCATCGCACCTATCCCGGCACCCACCCGACCAAAGGCAGCTATTTCACCCGCGGCTCCTCGCATGACCGTTTCGCGCGCTACAGCGAGAACGGCACGGTCTATGTCGAGAACATGCAGCGCCTGTTGCGCAAATTCGAGACCGCGAAGAAGCTGATCCCCGCGCCGGTGCGGCGCAACGCCCAGCAAAAGACCAAATACGGCGTGCTCTATTTCGGCTCGACCTCGCCCGCGATGAACGAGGCGCTCGAGGCTTTCGACGCGCAAGGCATCCATTTGAACGCGATGCGGGTGCGCGGCTTCCCGTTCTGCGACGAGGTGGTGAATTTCGTGCGCGAGCACGAGCAGATCTTCCTGGTCGAGCAGAATCGCGACGCGCAGCTTCGCACCTTGCTCGTCACCGAAAGCAATCTCGATCCGGCGCGCATCGTGCCGGTGTTGCATTACGACGGCACGCCGATCACGGCGCGCTTCATCATCGACAAGATCTCGGCCTTGCTCAAAGCGCGCAACGTCGCGCCGCTGCGCGAAGTCGCCGGCTATGGGAACTGAGCCATGACCTATATTCCGAAGCCCAAGCTCCACCATCCGCAGCTGCCGACCAACAAGCTCGGCTTCACCCATCGCGATTACGAGGGGTCGGTTTCGACCCTGTGCGCGGGTTGCGGCCATGATTCGATCAGCGCCGCGATCATCCAGGCCTGCTTCGAGCTCGACCTGCCGCCGCACCGCATCGCCAAGCTCTCGGGCATCGGCTGCTCGTCGAAGACGCCCGATTATTTCCTCGGCCAGTCGCACGGCTTCAATTCGGTGCATGGCCGCATGCCGTCGGTGCTGACGGGCGCCAACCTCGCCAACAAGGACCTGATCTATCTCGGCGTCTCGGGCGACGGCGACAGCGCCTCGATCGGCTTCGGCCAGTTCGCGCACAGCATCCGGCGCGGCGTGGACATGGTCTATATCGTCGAGAACAACGGGGTCTACGGCCTGACCAAGGGCCAGTTCTCGGCCACCTCGGACAAGGGCTCGAAAAGCAAATACGGCGCGCTCAACAGCGATTCCGCGATCGACATGATCGCGATGGCGCTGCAGCTCGGCGCGACCTATGTCGCGCGCGGCTTCTCGGGCGACAAGGTGCAGCTCGTGCCGCTGATCAAAGGGGCGATCACCCATCACGGCGCGGCCTTCATCGACTGCATCAGCCCGTGCATCGCCTTCAACAACCATCTCGGCTCGACCAAGAGCTTCGACTATGTGCGCGAGCACAACGAGACCGTGAACCGGCTCGACGTGATGGAAGAGCACGAGCCGATCGTCGCCGATTACGCGCCCGGCACGGTCGAGCTGGTGACCCAGCATGACGGCTCGGTGCTGCGCTTGCACAAGCTCGCCCCGCATTACGATCCAAGCGACCGGATCGCGGCGATGACCCATTTGCAGGAACGCGCGGCGTTGGGCGAAATCGTCACTGGCCTGCTTTACGTCGACCCCGAAGGCCAGGATCTGCACGATTACTGCAACACCGTCGACAAGCCTCTGAACGAGCTCGGCACCGCCGATCTCGTGCCGGGCAACGCGGCGCTGGCCAAGCTCAACGAGGATCTGCGCTAAGCTGCGCACGGCGCGCCAGCGGAAATAAAAAGGCCGCAGAAATAAAAAGGCCGCGGCAAAACCGCGGCCCAAGTTTAGGGAGGAACGCCCTGTGCAGGGCGTGCATCCCTAACGTAGGAAGCCGGAAATTTATTCCAAGGGCGCTGTTCGATTTTCCGGCGCTTTTCTTCGCGAGCTAGAAAATAGCGTCAGCCGCCATAGAACACGTTGTCGCCGAGATCCTTCATTTCGAGAATGGCGGAATCCGGGCGGCCGGCGGGCGGCTTCATGACATGCGCCTCGATCACCTCGGCGACGACAATGTGATGGTCGCCTTGCTCGACGATGGTCGTCACCTTGCATTCGACCGCGGCCAGCGCTTCGGTCAGGATCGGCGCGCCGATGGTGCCTTTGTGAAAGGGCTGGCCGCTGATCTTGCCTTCGGCCAAGGTCGCGTTCTTGAAGAAGGTGAAGGCGAGGCCCTTCTGCTCCTTGCCGAGCATGTTGAGCACGAAGCTCTGGGCGTTCTTCACGACCTGATAGGCGCCGCTGTCGGTTTTGACGCCGACCACGATCAGCGGCGGCGCGAAAGCGGTTTGCGTCACCCAGTTCACGGTCGCGGCGGCGACGCCGCCTTTGCCGTCATCGGCGGTCATCACGTAGATCCCGTAAGGGATCATGCGCAAGGCGGTCTTCTTCGCGTCGGCGTTCATTTTCTTTCCTCCTCTGAAGCGACGAAGCGCCGGTTTTAGCACGAAGTCGCAAGGTTGCCACAGGGTCGCCGCCATGGGAGGATGACCGCCGACGCCGGAAAATCAGCCGCCTCCTTCATGGAATTCAACCAGGTCCGATATTTCCTGACGCTTGCCGGGACGCTGAACTTCACGCGCGCGGCGGAAGCCTGCAACGTCACGCAGCCGGCCCTGACCCGCGCCATCCAAAAGCTCGAGGAAGAGCTGGGCGGCTTGCTCTTCCACCGCGAACGCAACCTCACCCAATTGACCGAGCTCGGCCAGCTGATGCTGCCGCTCTTGGAGCAAGCCAGCGCCGCCGCGCAATCCGCGCGCGAGCAGGCTCAGGCCTTCAAGCGGCGCGACGCCGCGCCCTTGCGCCTGGGGCTCGATCCGTCGATCGCGGCGGACATGCTGATTCCGGTGATCGCCGAGCTGGAGGCGCGCATCAAAGGCTTCGAGCTGAGTCTGCGGGAAGGCTCGAGCTCCGAGATCGCGCGCTTGCTGCTCGAAGGCACGCTCGATGCCGGGCTGGTCGTCGGGCGCGAGCCGATCAATGAGCGCCTCAATCGCTGGACGCTTTACGACGAAGGGCTGGTGGTTCTTTGCGCGCCGACGCATCGCTTCAGCGCGCTGGCCGATGTGAGCCTGGCGTTGCTCGGCGAGGAGCCGATCCTGCGGCGTGAGGGGCCCGATTGCGCGCTTGCCGCCGATCTCGATCGCCTGTGCGCGGAAGCGGGGGTCGCGCTGCAGCGGCGGCACTCGGGCGCAAGCGACGATCATCTCCATGCCATGGCCAAGGCGTCGCTCGGCATCATGGTCGCGGGCGAATACCAGAAGGTGCCGGCGGGCCTTGTCGCCAAGACGCTCGTGCCGGAATTTCGCGGCCGGGCGATCACGCTGGTCGCGATTGCCGGGCGGGGGCACGGGCTGGGCGTGACGAATTTCCTCAATCTCATGCGCGCGCGGGATTGGAACGCGCCCGACGGAAAACCCGCGGGCGATAGCGCCAAGCATGGATTCGATAACCAAAATCGATTGGCGGGGCAGGGAAGGCCAGGTGTTAAATGACCATGAGACGGTACGGCGGATAGGCACGGAAACCATGTCGCTCAAGGACAAGCTCGAAAAGCAGCAAAGCGGCTGGCCGGCCTCGTTCCATGCCGCTTATGAGGATCTGGTCCGCCGGCTCGGCGCGGCCGAAACCGTCGATCGCGTCTTGAAGCTCAACGACCGGATCCCCGATTTCATTCTGCCCAATGCCGAAGGCAAGCTGATCGCGTCCGAGGATTTGCTCGTGCGCGGCCCGCTGGTGATCAGCTTTTTTCGCGGCGATTGGTGTCCCTTTTGCCGGTTGATGCTGGAAGCCATGAACGAGGCGGCGCCGGCGATCGCGCAAGCGGGCGGAACCCTGGTCGCGATCGCGCCCGAAACCGGCGGAAGGCTTCTGCGCGCCAAGAAGCGCCTCAACCTGTCGATCGAATTGCTGTCCGATGTCGATAACGGCGTCGCGCTGTCCTTCGGCGTCGCCTTCAAGACGCCTGATGCCTACCGCAAGATCTTGGAAGCCCATGGCACGAATCTCGCCGAGCGCCAGGGCAATGAGGGCTGGATCATCCCGATCCCGGCGGCTTTCGTCGTCGATCGCGCGGGGATCGTCCGCTACGCCTTCGTTGAGCCGGAATTCGTCCGCCGCGCCGAGCCGGAGGCGATCATCGCGGTGTTGAAGGAATTAAGCGGCGGCGCTTAGGACGGATCGGCTTAAATTATATCGTCATTCCCGCGCATGAACTCACCCCCTCCCTTTCCCTCCCCCCTCGAGGGGGAGGGTTAGGGTGGGGGGGCCAATTTGACCTGATGCCGCTCCTCGCCGCGCCGCGACGAAGTCTCACTCCGCCTGAAGCTGGATTTTGAGCGCGCGCACCGCGCGGTGAACATTGACCTTCAACGCCGCGATCGACCGTCCGGTGAGGCGCGAGGCTTCGGCCAAGGACAGCTCGCGCAGCTTCAACAGCTCGATCGCCTCGCGTTGCAGCTCGGGCAGATCGGTGATCGCGCGATCGAGATAATCGGCGGTCGCATGGGCGTCGGCGAGGCGATGCGCCGCCGGATCGGCATAGCGCTCATATGCGAGCGCGCTGGCCTCGGAATCGATCTCGAATTCCTTTTGGCGGAAGCGGCGGCGCAGCGCATCGATCGAGCGGCAACGCGCGATGGCAGCGAGCCAGGGCGCGAAGGGGCGCGCGGGATCGTAAGTGTGGCGCATCCGATGAATGGTTAGCAGCACGTCTTGCACGATCTCTTCGACCTGGTCGGCGGCGCGATGCTGGCGCGAAGCGATCGCGCGGATGAAAGGCGCCACCCCGCGCAATAATCGATCATAAGCAAGCCGATCGCCTTCTTGCGCGCGCAGCATCAGCGCGGACCAGCGCCGGTCGCGCTCGATCCGCGCCTCGCTTGCGCCTTGCCGCTCGGACCCGTGGCAAGCACGGCGGAACGCAAGAGGGACGACGCTGTCGCGCGTGCCGAGGCCGTTGGCGTTTTCCGTCTTGATGGCTGCCGCGCTCATTTCCGCCTACTCCGCTCCCACGGCAAGGATCGTTGTCCTTACCCGATGCTGCGGATTGTGCGGGCGAAGGGGCCGGCTTGGACAATGCCAAGTCTTTATCAATTCGATGCGCGGGCTGCATCGCGGGTCCGGCCGGCGCGGGGCGGGTTTATTTCCGCTGCCGTGTAACCCTTCCGCTGCCGCGGCGAAGTTGAGGTTGCAGGCGATCAAGGTCGCGATCGCCCAATGCCCACCTCAAGAACAGGAGAGACCCCGATGAAGACGCATTCCCGCAAGACCGCCTTCGCTGTCGCCGCCCTTCTCGGTGCCGTTGCCGCCTTGCCGCTCGCGGCGCGCGCCGACACGGCTCTGCCCGGGCAACCCGGCGCCAACACGACCGTGAGCGCGCAGGAACAGCGCTCTGCGCCCTACATGGTCATGGTGATCGCTTCCAATGGCGCTTTCACGGAGCGGCAATTGACCGTCGCCACCGCCGCCGAGCTGATGAAGAACGCCAAGCCGCTCACCGGCGTGATGGTGTTGGTGCATGACGGCAAGGCCTATCTCGTGCAGGACACGGTCATGCATGGCGGTGCCTATGACGGCCAAAGCGCCATGAAGGTCATCACCGAATCGATGCCCTGAATGCGCCGGCGTCGCTTGGTGTCGCCGCCTTGCGGCACCAAGGACGCCGAGCTTTGCGCGAAGCGCTATTCCGCGGCGACGCTGACGACCGAGCGCTGATAATCGCCCGAGCCGAGATCGCCATCGGGGAAAATCCCGCGGGCGCGGATCCAGGCTTGAGAATCCTCGAACATCTCTTTGGTATAGGGCTCGAACACGATCCGCTCGCCCGGGCCCCAGCGCCGCGTGTCCATCATCGCATGGAAGCGGACCGGGAATTCCTTCTTGTAGAAATGCGTGTACAGCTCGGGGCGGAGATCGATGTCGCGCTGCGCCTTGCGCAAGGCGGCGAAGTATTTGCGCACATCGCCGGGATCGGGATCGCCGCTGACGCTTGCCGCCATCATGAAGGTGGAATTGAGGATTTTGCGGAAGCCGAGCTGCTCGAGGAAATAATAAGGCCCGCTGAACACCGAGACCGCCGGCACTTTGCGGTCGAACAACATCTCCATGCGGCTGAACAACAGCCCGTCGGCAAAGCTCAGCTTGATGTCGCTCATGGGCATGAACTGTTCGAGCGCCTGGATGGTCGCGTAATGGCTGCCCGATTGATAGCCGACCGAGATCGGCACCCCGGCCAAATCCTTGGGCTCCTTGATCGCCGATTCCGGCGGCACGAAGACGCCGGCGGGCGAGACCGAATAGGCATCGGCATAAAGCTTGCCGTGGCCTTGGCTCGCCGCGACATTGACGGTCCAGTGGCAGGCGCCGCTGACGTCGCAAGTGCGGCCCGCCTCGATGGTTTGGAACGCGCCGACCTTGTTGCCGAGATGATGCGCGGCGCCGCTGCTCGACGGCATGGTTTCCTCGAACACATAGTCGAGGCCTTCGGCGGCGAAATAGCCTTTTTCCTCGGCAACCCATTCCTGCAAGCGGAAATGCGGCCCGATCACGAATTTACCCATGTCGTCCTCCCTTGAGTCAATCTCGGTCGTTGAACGATTTTTGACGGATCCGTCGCGCTCGTCACCGAAGGCATCATCGCCTAGGGCTTCGTCGTCATGCTCTTCAGCACCCGATAGAGGGCGTCGATCGCATGCTGTGTCACCGGGATATCCAGCTCGTGTCCGGTCTCCAGACGAAGCTGGATATGAGCCGGCGCGAGCTGCGAGGGCCGCGTCGCGCTTTTCAAGTCGATGGCGGTCGGTGCTTGGTAACAGCGATGGTCGTGTGCTTCCGCGAGCGGCAGAGGCAATGGCGGTGTTTCTGTCATCGGTCTCCTCCCGGGCTGCATAACCTAACCCAGCATACTGTACAACCGGCGCGGGAGTCTTTCTCGTCCCATCCGCATCGCGCCGCAAACCGGGTCTTACGCGGTCCGCGGTGGATCGCGCGCGAAATACCGCAATGCCACCCGCGCGCCGACAAAGATAAGGCGCAATCGCGCAAGATGATGCGTCCTCGGCAGTTCACCTTGCTGTCGGATCCCCCAACACACGTGAATTGACGCCAGAACGTCCCCTGCAGCGGGACGATGGAGGTCTTCGATGTCGCGCCTCGGTTCGCCGGCTTGCGCCGGCTCCGCCTTGCTTCCGCTCGCCTTCCTTTCCGCTCTTTTCCTTTCTCTCTTTGTCGCGTTGGTGCCGGTCTGGGCCGCCGACCAACCGCGCGGCAATGCGGCGCCGCCGGAGATTCCCGGCAAGACCGAAATCCACCTCTCGCAGCAGGCGGTGCGCGTGATGGCGCGCGACCGCTTGCGCGCCGAGCTGCGCATCGAGGCCAAAGGCAATAACGGCCGCGCCATCCAGGCCGAGATCAACAAACGCATGGCCGCGGCCTTGGAGAAGCTCAAAGCCTATCCGGCGGTGATCGCCGAGACGGGTTCGTACTCGGTCGATCGCGATTACAGCACCAAGGAGCACGATCTCTGGCAAGGCAGCCAAAGCCTCAGCCTGTCCTCGGAGGATTTCGACGCGGTGCTGAGCCTGGTCGGCGAGCTGCAAAGCAGCGGACTGCTGATGTCGGAGATGCGTTTCTTCCTCGCCCCCGAGACTTTGACCACGGTGCAGGACGAGCTGACCGCGACCGCGCTCACGGCGCTGCGCGCCCGCGCCGACAATGTCGCCAAGGATCTCGGCATGAGCATCGACCACTATAAACAGATCGGGATCGGCAATGCCCATGAGGATAGCGACCGCTCGGCCGCACGCAGCACCGGCGCGGCCGCCTCCGGCTCGCGCAAGGCACCGCCGCCGGCGGCCCAAGCGGGCGATGCCACGGTCATGCTCTCGGTCTCGGCCGATGTCGTTTTGGCGCCGGCGCGGTCTTATTGAGCCAGTAAAGTGTGTTACAGCTCGATTTTGATGCCGATCGTGATGTGACACATGGATGTCTATTATGTGACGGTCGAAAAGGGGATGAGCCGGGCAAAACGCGGTTTGTCCCCGACTTTTTCAACAAGACACATTACTGTCATGAAAAATGGGCCAGGTTTAGTAGCTGAAATCCCACAATCCTACCAAGCTTTGTGGATATCCACAGGATATCCACAAAAGATTCACAGAATTTACGCACATGACGGGTTTTGTCACGATGTGAAGCTTGCGCTTGGATCGGGGATGCCGGGGGCAATCTGACGCGATTTCGCTGCGGCTCGATGACAGATTGATGTCAGTCCCGCAATATTTCGCACTTGCGAGCGAAGGAGTCGCTGAGATCGGAGCGGCGATGATATTCGTCGACGATCAGGGCGCGCTTGCCCGCTGCTCGCCCGGCGTCACCTCGAAAGCGTAGTGGAAAGCCGGCAAATCCTCGCCCGGATGATCGGCCGCATAGGTTAGCTGCGGGATGCGGAAATTGTCCGGGTGGGTTTCCTTGCCCTTATAGATCGCCGGGTAGAGGTCGATGTAGTGCCAGCCGGGCTCGCCGCTGGCTTTCATATGGATGGTGACATCGCCCTGGCTATTGAAGCCGCAAGCATAGCCGATATAGGAATTGTCATAGACCACGGCGTAAATATTCGCGGTCTCGGTCCAGCCGACGCCTTTCAGATGAATTGTGAAATCGCTGCCGGCGGGGCCGCGCGCGACGTCGAGCGGCAAGGCGGTCGGGGTTACCCAATAGCTGCCGGTTTTTTGCGCGGCACCGTCCTGCACCCAAAGCCCGTGGGCGCCGCCGAGATCGTCCGGCACGGCGAAGCGGAAGGCGAGGTTGCCCGAGCCGTCGGCCTTGGCCTCGGCGATGATGCGCGATGATTCTTCCCAACCGCTGCCGGCGACCCGATTGCCGGTCACCGTCGTCCAGTTGAGCGCATAAGACTTGCCGGGCGCGAAGCCCGCGCCGCGCACTTCGGTCTTCTGCGCGATCGGCGAAAAGCCCGGGTTAGCCGCGAGCGCGCCCGGCGTCGGCAAGCCGCGCATCTGGCGCAGTCCCTGCGCCTCGGCTTTGGGCGGCAGCACCGGATCGCCCGGGCTGACGGTGAACTGAAAGACGAAACGCGGCCGATCGGGCTCGGGCGTTTGCTGATTGTTGAGATAGGGGAAGGTGAACTCGCCATGCATGGCTTCGAGCACATGCACGCCGGGCGCGCCGGTGGCCGGAATCGTGAAATGCGCCTCGCCATGCGTGGTGATCGCCGAGATCCAGCCGGTGTAATTGTTGTCGTAACGCAGCAGGTAGCTGCTCTCGAGCTCGCGCCACCCGATGCCGTGAATGTCGACCTGGATCGGCGTGCCGACCGGCCCGCTCGCCGGCGACAGCTTCATTTCCATGTCGATCGAGAACGACGCCTGAGTCAGAAGGCGATTGCCTTGCTGCAGCACCAAATCATGCGCGAAGCCGAAATCCTCGGGCGCGGTGAAATGAGCGCTGGCATGGCCGGCGGCGTCGCTGTGCAGCACGGCAATGCGATAGCCGACCGGCTGATAGTCGCGCCCGCGATATTCGCCGTTGCCGGCTTTCCAGCTGCCGCGCACCGTGCGCCAGACCAGATCGACATCCTGATTGGCGGGCAGCGAATCGGCGGTCACGGTTACGTCGCTGCCGACCGGCCCGTGGTCCGGCGCGAGCACGAGCTTGCCGACGAAGCCATTCGCCGCTTGCGCAGCGGATGCCTCGGGACCGAGCTCTTGTGCGAGCGGGGCAGCCTGGACCGTGCTCGCGACAAGCATCGCAAGCGCGGTCGCGGCGGAGCCGAGAAGGCAATGCCGCGCCGATCCGGTCATGACGCGCCTATTTCGCGGCGGGCGGAGCGGGGGGCGCTGGCGGCGTGATGTCGCCGGCAATCACGGTGAGCTGCGACAAGCCGACATTGAAGGGCTGCCAGCTGGTCGTCTTGCCATGCGTGTCGGTCGCGATCACCGTATAGGCGAAGGTGCCGGTCGGGTAATCGGCGGGAACCGCCCAAGACCCGGCCCAGAAATGATCGGATGCCGGCCCGCGATTGGGATGGCCGGCGAATTCCATCGGAATTTTCTGCCCGTCGGGAAGCTGCACGATCAGGCTCTTCAGCCCCTTATTGTCGATTTCCTTGCCCGAGCGGTCGCGCACGCGAACACGCCACACGATTTCTTCGCCGCGCTTGTACTGACTCGTCAAGACGCAGATCGGTCCGGTCAGTCCGGCCTTCGTGATGCCGCGCACCATGTCGCCTTCGAAGAACAGGCGAGGCTTTTCGTTCGCCGCCTGCGCCGCCGTCGCGAAGCACATCGCCGCAAGAGCGCCAGCAACAAGAATTTTGCGCGTGTCGATCATGGTTTCCCCCTTTGCATAACCCGAGCCCGCCTCAGGCGAGCTCATCCTCATTCGCCGGCAAACCGAGGCGCCAAGATGCCCCTTTTCCCGCCAAAGAGCAAGGCAGCCGGACAGCAAGACAGGCGGCCTCGGCACGCGGCTCAATCATCGGCCGCCGGCGCCTGCGTCATCTTGACGATGCGTTCGGCGATGTCGTGCCAGTGACGAGCCCAAGCCTCTTCCGATCGCGCCTTGCAACGCTGGGCGCGCCGTCGCGCCAAGCCGACGGCACCCTTGCCGTGGCGCTTCAGCATGATGGTTGCGAGGGTTTCGAGTTCTTTGTCGTTCATATGCAAGCCATTCCAGGCTTGCGGGGTTGGTGCCGTGATCCAGATCAATCTCGCCCTGCGCCGCGGCGCCGCGGTAAAAATGTCGCACTTGACGGTGAAGGTCGGCCTCGGCACAAAGAAACCGCCGCTGATAAAGGGTTTGTGATGGGGGGGAGAACCTTTGATGCGCGCGGGCGTGCTGCCGCACCAAGAAGAAACGCCCGAGACGCTGCGCCGCCTCATCGCCGGCTATCGCGAACGGCTTGACCGTGGCGGCAATTTCGACACGGTCAATTTCTGTCTCGAACGCATCCGCGAAGCAGAAGCGAAGCTTGTCGAACTCGAAGCGCGCGCGAGCGGTTAAGACGGCGTTGCTCGATTCGGAAAGATAGTTTCCGAATGATTGAGATGGATCAAGGCGCCGAATCGGCTAATCGGTCCAAAATACAACATGGACGAAGTTCTCGAGCTCGAGCTTGCCCGACGCGTGGTGGAACGCTACGCCGAAGAGGCTCCAACCATTGCGGAAGAACGCGCCGTTGCCTGCCGCGTGATGGGCAATGGTGCGGCAGCCGACATTTGGTGGAAGATCGCCGGCCTTGTGCGCTACCTGCAAGACGGGGCGCAAGCCGCGCATTCTTGATTGCTGTCGGCCGGATAAAAAAAGCCGCGCACGTTAGTTGCGCGGCTTAGTCGTTTGGAGGACGCCGGCGTGGGAGGAGGAAATGCGCCAGTGCCATGACGGGATTATCGGCCGCTTATGGTTAACGTAACGTTAACGCGATTCCGAGCGCGGGTGACGCCAAGAGGCGATTGACGCTTAATGGGCGTCGCGCAGCGGCGCGTTGTGCAAGCTCGATTGCTCCGAGGCAAACCCAAGAATCGCGGCCATGACCGCGGCCGTGCTGCCGGCGATCGTGATCGGGCAATTGCCGATCAGCTCCCAAACCAGATCAATCAGCGGCTGAAGGCCGGTCCAGGTGAGAAGCGGCGGGTTCTGCCAGCCTATCCATTCCAGGACATTCCACATCTGGAAGGGAAGCCAGGCGCCGTGGCGCAGCCACAAGAAGGTCTGATAGGAGAGGACCGCCGTGGCACTGAGACAAAGGTAGCCGGCGGTGTAAAACCACGCGGTGGCGAAAAGCGATCTCTGTTCGGTCTGTTGCGCGCTCATGGTCAGCCTGCCTTGGCTCTGCCGTAGCGATATTCTCTACCTTCAGTATATATACCGAGATATGGCTGCGGCGCTGTGACAATGCTATGGCCGCAAATATCTGATTTTACACGATTTTTATTAGAAATTTGAGTTTGTCGGCGCCGTGGTGTCGATGCTTGTTTTGTGCTCTCTCAATCGTGTTTTTCGCTCCGCAGCAAAGCGGCGTTAAGCTGGCGCTCACGCTGCTTGATCGAAAGCGACCCTCACATGATCTCTCGATGGCTCATCTTGGCCGGTGCCGCGGCGATGTTGGCAGCCTGTGTGCAAACCGCGCCAACAATGCCGACGCCGAAACCGATGATCTCCGGCGCGGGACCTTATGACGAGGCCGACCGGTTCCTCGACGCGACCGGACGGCCGCTGCCTGGATGGGACTATGTCCGCGACAGCCCGGGCGGGCCGTCGAACTAGGCCGTGAACTCATAAATCTGCTGGACTGACCGCTTGCCAGAGTCCGCCATGCCCCAATAATCGACGTATTGCTGCGTAGCGGCAGAACGGCGCTAATGTACCAATTTCAAAAGTGGCGCGGCTTCCACATCATCAATATCTTCTGCCATCTTTGTGTGTGAACTGCCACTTGCCGTCGGGACCCAGCACGGCTTGGATATCGTCAGCAGGGTAGCTTCCTTCATCGCCAGGCGTTCTGTCACCGATTTCGAGATACGTGACGTCGCTTTCTGTACGATTCAGCAGGTGATGTGCGATGCCTTGAGCCGGAAAACCTGCGCACATGCCGGGTGATAGCACAACCTCACCCTTGTCCGTCACCAAAGTTGGGTTTCCGTGAAGTATGTAGATGAACTCATCTTGTTTACTGTGACGATGAAGCAATGCGGACTCACCGCCGGGATGCAGAGTTGTGAGATTCACTCCGAAGTTTTTGATGCCAAATACGTCACCCAACGGACGCTTCTCGCGTTTCAGCATCCGACTGAAGAATGGTTCCGGATAATTTGATGGTTTGGAACGGACTGGTGCTGAGCTTGCTTCGATTGCAATATCCTTGACATCTAGCTTTGTACTCATCGGCATCTCCATTCAATGCATTCAGTTTAGCATTAGGACACGCAGATATCAGTTGCGGGTCATTCGCAAAAGGGTCGAGCCGACGGCAAGTCTGGCCATGTCCGTTATTGCGCCGAAACCGGAGCCTTGAATCATGCGCTACGAACTCAGTGACTATGAATGGACCGTCATCAAGCCGATGCTACCCAACAAGCCGCGCGGCGTTCGGCGGGTGAATGACCGCCGCGTGCTCAAAGGCATCTTTTGGGTCGTCCGTTCGGGTGCGCCGTGGCGTGACCTGCCAGCAGCCTATGGTCCCCGCACCACCTGTTACAATCGCTTCGTTCGGTGGCGGCAGGCTGGCGTCTGGGACCAGATCATGGATGCGCTGGCCGCCGGTCATGACGCGGCGGTGCCGATGATCGATACCTCCGTCGTCCGCGTGCACCAGCACGGAGCCTGCATCTCGGACAACAATCATCAGGACATGGGTCACTCGCGAGGGGGACTGACCAGCAAGATTCACGCGGTCGTGGACTCCAATGGCCTGCCGGTCCATCTGGCCCTTACACCAGGCGAGGCGCATGATAATCGGCTGTGCTCGGTACTTCTCAGCGCATTACTTCCACAAACGATGCTGCTTGCAGATCGTGGATACGACGCCGACTGGAATAGGGAGTTTGCTCACGAGCGAGGAGCGTGGGCGAACATTCCACCGAAACGAAATCGCAAAGCCCCGATTTGCTTCAGCCCCTCTCTTTACCGCGCACGCAACCTGATCGAACGGTTCTTCAACAAGATCAAACAATGCCGGCGTGTCGCGACCCGATACGACAAACTCGCCGCCAACTATCTGGCGTTCGTCAAACTCGCATCAATCCGCATTTGGCTACACGCTAATGAGTCCGCGCCCCAGTTTCGTGGCCTCAGCCCAACATCGCGGCCCATGATTCGGGAATGATCCCGCTCGCCTGGCCTTTGCCGACGTAATAGCTCCACAGTTTTGCCGCGTGGCGTTCGCGATCGAAATCGTCGTGAAACGCGGCCATTTCCTTGGCGTTGAGCGGGATCACCTTGCCCAAGGTCGCGGCGCGGTACAGCGCTTCGGCGTTTTCGACGAAGTGCACGCAATCCGACAACAGCGCGGTCAGGTCCTCGGCCACCACCACTTGGCCATGGGCGCGGATGAGCAGCGCCTGATGCGGGCCGAGCGTCGCGGCGAGGGCGCGGCCCAGCGCGGGGCTCGAGACATGGCTCGGATCGGGATGGGTGGGGATACCGCTTTCCCAACGCACCGCGTGATTCTTGATCGGCTGCAGCGTCACGCCTTCGACCAGCGAGAAGGTCGTCGTCAGATCGTGATGAAAATGCGCGATTGCGTTCACGTCGGGCCGGGCGCGGAAGATCTCGGTGTGAATGAAGACTTCCGAAGGCGGCCGCGCGCTGTTCGACCGCTCGCGCGACTTGCCGTCCATGCCGCAAACCAAAAGATGCTCGGGGCGCAGCGCGGCGCGGCTTTGATCGACCGGCTGGATCAGGAATTCATCGCGCCCCGGCAGGCGCACGCTGACATGGCCGCTATAGCCGAGAATGTTCTCGGCATTGAGCAGCAGCGAGACCGCTGCGACTTGATGACGAAGCTTGGTTTCGGTTGCATCGCTCATTTGTAAAGCTCCGGCCATTTGGCGCGGATCTTGGCCGCGAATCCGGGCGAGGTCATCGCCACTTTCGGGAACGTGTCGAGCTTTTCGTAAGGCCGGCAGGCATCGATCACCATGCGCGAATTGTAGAGCCGCGAATAATCGAACACCATGGTGTCGAGCCGCGACGACCAGCAATGATCGAGCACGGTAGTGCGCGTCTTCGGGTCGCACCGCGTGCCCATCGCCCAGATGACGTCATGGATGTCGGTCGGATCGACATCGTCGTCGACCACCACGATCCAGCGGCTGATATAGCCGACCGAGGCGACTTGCGAGGCCACGAGGCCGACCTGGGTCGAGTGCCCGAAATAGCGCTGCTTGACCGAGACGACGCAAAAGGTACGGCCCGCGCCGGCCTGGTGCAGCCAGGCGCCGGTGACGTCGGGGATGCCGGCGCCTTCGAGCGCGTCCAAGAGCGAGGCCGAGCGCAGAAAGCAGCGTTCGAACAAATGCGAATGCGGCGGCTTGTTGCTGGCGGCGCAGGTAAGGATCGGATCGTTGCGGTGATAGATGCGCTTGATGTGGATCACCGGCTCGTCCTTGGCCTCGCCGGCGTAATAGCCGTGCCATTCGCCGAACGGCCCTTCGAGCGTGGTTTCGGTCGGCGAGATTTCGCCTTCGAGCACGATCTCGGCGCGCGCCGGGAAGGGGAGCTTGGTCAGTTCGCCTTCGATCAGCTCGATCGGCCGCTCCATCAGCCCGCCGGCCCATTCATATTCCGGCATGTTGTCGGGCATGGTGTAGCCGGCGGCGAGATAGGTGATCGGGTCGCAGCCGACGATGATGACGACGGGGCAAGGCTTGCCGGCTTTGAGATATTTGTCGCGGTGGATGCGTCCTTGCTTGCCGTTGGAAATATAAGAGGCGCAGAGATTGGCGCCTTTCACCTGGACGCGATACGTGCCGACATTGATGCGCCCGGTGTCGGGATCGCGCGTGACCACGCCGCAGGCGGTGCCGATATAGCGCCCGCCATCATCCTCGTGATGGATCGGCACCGGGAATTTCAGCATGTCGACGGCGTTGTCGCGCACGATATTCTCGAGCACCGGCCCGTCGGTGACGATCTTGGGCGCGATCCGCTTCACGCCTTTTTTGATGTGCTTGCGGAAATGGTCGAGCATATCCTTGCGATTGTCGGACAAGGTCGGTTCCATGCCGAGCACCGTGGCCAACCGGAAGGGCGAGCCGAACATGCCGTAAAGGCAGCGATAGCCTTTTGGATATTCGGGGATGTCGTCGAAGAGCAGCATCGGCGACTTCTCGACCTTCTGGCGATAAAGCACTTCGGCGACCGCGCCGAGCTCGCGGTCCCAATGCGCGTTCGGCACATGCGCCAGCTCGCCGCGCGCTTCGCAGGCGGCGATGAAAGCGCGCAGATCGTTTTGAGGAATCGCGTCGTCGTTCTTGCTCACGTCTTGCTCCATGCCATGCGTGTCGTGTTGCCGGTCATTGCGGGTCGAAAAAGAGTCCGGGATAGAGGTTGAGCCGCAGCACCACGCCGAACAGCAGCCAGATCAAAAGCGTCGCGCCGGCGGCGATGGCGAGGCTCATGATCAGGCTCCGCTCTCCGCGAAACCGCAGCGAGGCGAAAATATAAAGCGGCACCGAATTGAGGATGCCGATCAGCAGCAACGCCGTGGCGAGACCGGCGACCCACAAAATCGCGGTCACGGGCGATCCTCTTTGGCTCTGCTCGCGCGGATGGGTTGCGCCCGGCTCGGCGGCGGGATTGAGCGCGCGCAGCAGCGCCAGGCCGATCCTGGTTTGCGTGCGCGAAACCAGGTCGAGCGCGAGAAGACCGAGCATCACCCAAGCGACCGCTTCGGGAAAAGCGCGCGCCCGCGGCGGATAAGCGGCCGCTAGATAAAGATAGCAGGCCGTGAACAGCATCAGCCCCAAGGCCGGGAGATAATTCTGGAACGGCGTGCCGAAGATGCGTTTCATGTCTTGCTCGCGGCGATGGCTGGACTGCCGCGGCGCGACAAGGCGCGCAGCGCCGGCGTCGCAAGCAAGGCGAGGATGCAGGCGAGCAGGATCGCCGAGATGGTCCGGGTCACGAAAATCGACCAGCGCCCGTCGCTCATCATCAAGGATTGCTCGAGGCTGCGTTCGGCCGTGCCGCCCAGAACCAGGGCGATCACCACGGTCAGCCGCGGATAATCGAAGCAGATCATCAAATATCCCAGCACGCCGAAAATCGCGGTCACGATCACATTGCCGATGCTCGCATCGATCGCATAGGAGCCGCAAAACGCCACGCAGATCACGATCGGCACCAGGATCTGCGCATCGACCAAAGTGATCAAAGCGAGCGGCCGCACGCAAAGGAGCCCCAGGAACGAGGCAAGGATGCAAGCGGCGGTCAAAGCCCAGATCAGCCCGTAAATCTCGGGCAGGTTCCTGGTCAGCATCAAAGGCCCCGGCTGCAGCCCGTGCAGCACGAGGATACCGAGGAACACCGCCATCTCGGCGCCGCTCGGAATGCCAAAGGCAAGGGTCGGGATCAGCGCGCTGCCGTCCTTGGCATTGATCGCCGCTTCGGGTGCGATCACGCCCTTGATGTTGCCTTTGCCGAAGCTGCCCGGGTCTTTCGAGGCTTGGACGGTGAGGCTGTAGGAAAGAAACGCGGCGACCGTGCCGCCTTCGCCGGGGATCGCGCCGACGATCGTGCCGATGAGCGAGCCGCGCAGCACCGTGCCCCAATGATGGAAAGTTTCCTTCACCCCGTCCCACATCGAGCCGAGCTCGACGGTCTGCGTGTCATGCGCGACGGCGCCGCCTTTGACCGAGAGGTTGATCATCTCGGCGACGGCGAAAAGTCCGATCAAGGCCGGAACGATGTGGACGCCGTCCCACAGGTAATCGATGCCCAAGGTGAAGCGCTCGGTGCCGGTGACGTCGCTATAGCCGATATAGGCGATCATCAGCCCGAGCCCGCCGGTGACGAGGCCGCGGAGCAGCTTGCCGCGCGACGCGGTCGCGACCATGACCAGGCCGAAGATCGACAGGAGAAAAAATTCCGGCGGCCCGAACAGCAGCACGAGCTGCTTCGCCATTGGCAAGACCGCCAGCACCGACACCGTGCCGATGATCCCGCCCAGGGAATTGGCGCTTGCCGCCGCGCCGATGGCAAGCCCGGCCTTGCCTTGCTGCGCCAGCGGATAGCCGTCGAGACAGGTGGCGGCATTGGGCGCGGCGCCTGGCGTGTTCAACAGGATCGCGGTGATCGAGCCGCCCATCGGCACGGCGCCCATCACTCCGCCCGACAGCGCCAGCGCGGTGAAGGGTTCGAGTCCGTAAGTCAGCGGCATCAGCAGCGCCAACGCAGTGGCGCCGCCGAGACCGGGGATCGCGCCGAAGACCAGGCCGATCACCATGCCGATCGCGAGAAACGCCAGCTCCCTGACTTGCAGCAGACCTTCGATGCCGCTTAGCCACACGTCCAACATGGACGAACCTATTCCTTTGTCGCGGTCGCGCCGCGTCCGCCGCCGCGCATCAGCCCGGCACGAGATAGGGCTTCCATTTATCGAAGAACTTCGCTTGATCGGCGAGGGTTGCGGCAGCCTGCTCGGGCGTCTCGCTTCCGAGATTGATGTCGGCTTTCTTCGCCCAATCGACGACTTGCGGATCGGCGAGCGCCTGACCGAGCGCGGTTGCCAAAGCGGTCTTCACCTCGGGTGCCAGGCCCGGCGGCGCGCCGATCAGCCGTTCCAAAGTGATCAAACCCAGCTCGGGCTGCTGCAGCGTGGTCGCGTCATCGGCGCCCGGCACGCTGCTATGCTTCTCGAAGCTCGCGAGGATGCGCAAATCGCCGCTCGCCTTAAGGCGCAGCAACAGCGCGAGGGTGGTGACGACCGCGTCGCCATCGCCGCGGATCGCCGCCAGTGCGTATTCGCTCGAACCCTTATAGCCGGTGATCAACTGCGCCTTGATGCCGAGCAGATGCGTGGCGATCTGGGTCGCGGCATAGGCGGTGCCCGCCGGACCGGTCGAGGTGAATTTCACCGGCCGGGTCTGCGACAGCGCTTTCAGATCGGCGATGGATTTGAGCGGCGAAGTGGCGCCGACGCCCAAAGCATAAGTGTCTTCGCCGACCCGGCCGAGCCAGCTGAGCTTCGCCAGATCGTAGCCGCTATCGCCCTGCTGCTGCGCGATGAAGAGGCCGGGAATGTTGAAGATGCCGATGCTGTAACCGTCGGGCTTGGCGCGGAAGAGCTGCGTCGCCGCGCGGTTGCCGCCGCCGCCCGCGACATTGGTCGGCACGACATTCACTTTGTTGGGCAGATATTTCTCCAGCGCCGGCGCGATGGCGCGTACGGCATTGTCGAAGCCGCCGCCCGGCGCGTCGGGAATGATGAAGCTGATATCGTGCTCGGGCCAGGAAGCGGCGCGGCTTGGCCGCGCGAAAGCCAGAGCCGGTGCGGCCATGCCGGCGGCGAGCAAAAGATCGCGACGCGTCAATTTTTGCATCGGTCCTCCCCAAGCGTCTTTTTTCTACCGCGAGCATACAATGGCGCCGCCGCGCAATCCACGCTTGCCCCGAACACGCGCTGGCGGCGTCTAGGCGGGGGGAGGAACCGGTGCCACGACGCTGCGTCCGGGTGGGATCAAGCACCAGAGCCAGCCCGTCAGCTGCAATCCGATCATCGCCGCGAAAGCGAGCTGATAGGCGGGCACCGGATAATGCCCGAGCGCGGCCGCCGGAAAGAGATCGATCACCAGCCCGATGGTGAATTGCACGACGAAGGCGCCGACGAAGAAAAACGAATTGAGCGCGGTGGTGGCGCGGCCTGTCATGTTGGGCGGGAAATGCCGCGACAGAATCGGATAGCACAAGGTGTTGACGTTCGAGAGCAAGCCGATGCCGAGCAGCACGCTCCAACGTCCCGCGCCGGTGGCCAAGGTCAAGGGCGTCAAACTCGCGATGTAAAGGGCCGAGCCGCAGATCACGATGCGCACCAGCGGCACGTTGCGCTTGCCGAGCTCGGTCGCGACCCAGCCGACCATGAAATAGCTCGCCACTTGCAAAAGGCTCAGCACGAGCAAATGCGACGCGACTTGATCGGCGTCGAGCAGTGCGACGTCGTGGAGCCACGGCCCCGCCCAAAGACTCTGAAACGCCATCGTGCTGCCAGTGGTGGCAAGGTAAAGCGGCGCAAAACGCCAGAACAACCGGTCGCGATAAATCGCGGCGATGCCTTGCAATTGCTCGCCCAAGGTGGCGCGCTTCGGTGGGCCGGCTTTCTCCGGCACGAAGACGAAGAGCAGCAGCGCGCCGAGAAAGCTCAACAGCGCCACGCCGATCAGCACTTGATGCCAGGAGGCGAAGTCGAGCAGCCATTGGGTCGGCAAGGTCGCCGCCAGGGAGCCGACACTGCCGATGCTCATCACCAGGCCGTTGAAGACCGGCCAGCGCGGCGCCGGAAACCACAAGGTCACGGCTTGAAGCGACGTCATCAGCCCGCCCGCGGCGCCGATCCCCAGAATCGCGCGGCCCAAAAGGACTACCGGCCAGGTCTCGCCCAACGCAAAGATCAGCGCGCCGATGCCGGCGATCACGATCAGCGCGGCCTGGACGCGGCGCGGGCCGTAGCGGTCCATCAGCAGGCCGAGCGGCGCCTGGAACAGCGCCGAGACGAGAAAGTAGATCGAGACGAGGAGGCCGAGCTGTGCGGCGCCGAGGCCGAGCTCCGCGATCAGATGCGGCGCTAGCACGGCGTTGACGGTGCGATAGTAATTGCACAAGGCGAAAAGCAGCGCGAAGGGCGCCAAGACGAAAAGGATCGGCGCGCGCGCACTTCGCCGCGGTTCGTCGGTCGCTTCGAGCATCTCCCTCCCCACAGGCAATTTTGCGCCAGCATAAAGCGCTTTGCGCCGCCAATCACCTGGCAAGCGTCACAGCGGCTGCGCGCGGCGGCCGGGTTTCAGCGCGAGAACAAATAGCGGGTGGTGTATTCCAGCGCCGGCTGGGCAACGCGGCCGACCGGCGGGCTCAGATCGAGCGGCTTCAGGATCATCTTCACCGCCATGGCGTAGGGGAAGGTTTCCTTGCCGATGCGGCGAAAGCTGGCGCGGAACGCGTCATAGGCTTCTTCGCTGTAAGCGGCGCCGGGATTGGCGACGAGGAAGACGTTCTTGAAGGCGAAATAGGCGTCCTCGGCCTTGACCCCCGCGCCGCGCCGCCACAGCTGGCGCAGCACGGCGAGCCGGCTCGGCTTGTCGGTTTCGCGGTACTGACAGAAAAAATGATAGAAGTGCTTGTAATGGCGCACTTCGTCATTGGCGATATGGGCGGTGATCAGCTTCAGCACCGGCTCGGGCGCAACCTCGGACAAGGTGCGATAGAAGGACGAGGTACCGGTTTCGACGACGCAGCGCGCGACCATCTCGAGGGCGCGGCTCTCGGCCAGATTCTCGATCTTGCAAACGGTCGAATAGTCGTCGAAGAAATTGCGATAGGCGCGCTCCCAATCGAAATCGGGCCATGCCGCCTGCACGTAGCGCTTCAGCGCCAGGCCGTGCTGGACCTCTTCGCGCTCCCAGTAATTCGCGAGCCAGTCGGCGATCTCTTCGTCGCCGTCATAGAACTCGATCAGGTTCTTGGTATAGAGATCGGAGGTGATCTCGATGAAGGATGCGGCCGTAATGATGTAGAAGAGCTCGGTCTGGTCCCGCATGATCTCGCGGTCGACCTGCTCATAGGGAATGTCGTCGACCGTCCAGGCGGCATTCCCGACTTGCTGCTTCTCCTCGGCGACCATTGCACTGTCCCTTTTTCCGATTTCCATGCCCCAGGGAAAGGCTCCCAGAGATTATATAAGAACCATATATAGGCAGCCAGAACCCAAATCTGTCCCTCGACGGGCTTGATGGCAAAGGATGACATGGCCACCATGCTCGCGGCGCAATCCCGAGCGAGGCGAGATGGCAACCGCCCGAATCGCGACCTATGCGGAGTTCTGGCCATACTATCTGCGCGAGCACGCGCGGCCCGAAACCCGCGCCTGGCACTATCTCGGGACCAGCCTGACCTTGCTTTGCCTCGCGGCGGCGCTGATTAGCGGCCGAGTCGAGCTTTTGGCGGCGGCGCTCGTCGCCGGCTATGCGCCGGCCTGGATCGGCCATTTCGCGGTCGAGAAGAATCGCCCGGCAACGTTTCGCTATCCGCTGTGGTCGCTGGTCAGCGATTTCCGCATGTATGCCGCCTGGCTCCGCGGCAGACTTCCTCGGGAGTTGGCCAAGGCCGGGGTCGGCGGATAACAAGACCGGCCCGCGAGGGGCCGGTCTGCGCAGGAACGGAAGGTGCGTGCGGAGTTGGTCAGGGCGTCTTCGGCGTCGCTGCGGGCGACGAGCAGCCGGACTGGCCGAGCGCGCAATCGCCCGGCCGCGATGCGCTTTGCGGTCCCGAGAAGCGTTGATCGGGCATGGGGCCGCTGGCGCTTGCCACTTGCTGGCGGTTCAGCTGCTCGGTTACCCGGTTTTCCGACTCGTCTTGCATGCGCCGGTTCGGGGCTTTGGCGGCCTGTTTCTTCGTGGATTTGGCGTGCATCGTTGCGCGACCGGTTGTCGCATCGGGCGCCGGGTTCTTCCGCATACCCATGTCGCTTGATTGACCTTGGGCGCTCGGCGGTATGCCGGAGGCATCGTTTCCCGGGCTCATCGTCCCGGGCTGCGCGTAAGCCGCCGTCGCCGTAATCAACGCAATAACCGCTACATAGCTGGGTAACCTCATCGCGTTCTCCCTTGACGTGGCGCGCCGATCGCGCCGCATTCACGATTAACGCCGAGGCGCCCTAACGGTTCCGCGGCCTATGGTTACCGGGGGGCTTTAACGGTTCGCCGCGTGACTCTTTCGCGACGCCATGGCAAAGCTTCTGGGCTCGAAGCGGCATCGGCTCGGGGGTTTGGGGCCGGCCGCGCCACGCGAAATTGGGGTAGGACAGCGCCATGGCAACGAAGATCGATGTCACGCAACTAATCGACCGGCAAAAGCTCGGCCGCTACCAGTGGATCACTTTCGCGTTGTGCGTGACGTTCCTGTTCTTCGACGGCATTGACGGCCAGATGATCGGCTATGCCGCACCGGCGCTGATCCGCGAATGGAAGATCAGCCGGATCGCGCTCAGCCCGATCTTCACCTCGGGCATTCTCGGCTTCGCCATCGGCTCGATGCTGTTCGGCATGCTAGCCGATCGCTTCGGCCGGCGGGTTTCGACGCTCCTGTGCCTCGGCACCTTCGGCCTGTTCAACGTTCTCACCGCGACCTCCCATTCGGTCGAGAGCATGGTGGTTTACCGCTTCCTGGTCGGTCTCGGCATTGGCGGCGGCATGCCCAATGGCTACGCGCTGGTGTCGGAATATTTTCCGCGGCGGATGCGCGCGACCGTGATCATGCTCGGTGCAACCGGCTATGCGCTCGGCAATGCGGTGTGCGGCTGGGGCGCGTCGTGGCTGATCCCGGCCTATGGCTGGCCGTCGGTGTTCTATGTCGGCGGCTTCGGCCCGCTGATCCTGCTGTTGTTCCTATGGCCGTTCCTGCCGGAATTGCTGCGCTATCTCGTCGTCACCAACAAATCGCCGGCGCGGATCGCGGCGCTGGTGAAGAAGGTCAATCCCGCGGCAGTCATCCCCGCGGACGTTCAATTCGTCGTCCCGGAAACCGCCCATGCCGGTATGCCGGTGAAGCATCTCTTCACCGAAGGCCGCGGCGTGGTGACGATTTTCCTCTGGATCACCGTGTCGGCGAATCTGCTGGTGTTGTCGTTCCTGCTCAACTGGTTCCCGACCATGATCAGCGGCGCCGGCATGGATTTGCCGCAAGCAATGCGCGCGTCGGCGATGTTCTCGGTCGGCGGCACCGTAGGCGGCGCCGTGCTCGGCTTCGTCATCGACCGTTTGGGCGTGCAACGGGTGCTCAGCACCGGCTTTGTCCTCACCGCGGTGTGCGTCGCGGCGATCGGACAGTTTCACGATTTCTTCGCCGTGTTGTCGACGCTGATGTTCGTGATCGGCTTCTGCGTGGCCGGCGGCAATGGCGGCACCAGCGCCTTTGCCAGCGCGCTTTATCCGACCGCGGTTCGCTCGACCGGAATGGGCTGGGCGCTGGGTGTCGCGCGCTTCACGCAGCTTTTGAGCCCGATTCTCGGCGCCGCGATGATCGCCCTCAAATGGGAGCTGACGTCGTTCTTCTACGCCATGGCGACCCCGGCCTTGGTCGCGGCCGTGGCGATCGTGTTCGCCGAAAGGGCGCGTCCGAAAGAGGCCGAGGCCGAGGCGGCGCCGGTCGTGGTGCGGCCGGCGGCGGAATAGCGGCCGCCGCGCACGCCGCTAGGACCGGACCGGGTAGTCCTGCTGCATGCGTTTGCCGATCTCGAACGTCTCTTTATAGCGATGCACATCGCGCATCTGCCGGCGCCGCTCGCCGCGCGGCAACTCTTGCGCCTTCAGGAAAAAGCGCCGGCAGTCGAACACGCGGCAAATCGCGGGATGGCGGCCGTGGATGGTGCAGCCGTCGGGCCCGAGATAAATGCACTCGCCATTGGGTTTGTGGCGCAACGCCTTGACCGGAAGGCCGGTGATCGGGCTGACGATGTCGATTGTGTCGTAGCGCTCGACCACGTCGCCTTCCTCCGGCTTGACGAGAATCCACTCATCCTTGCAGCAATGCTGGCACGTGCCGCACGGAACGGACAAATCCTTGGCCGTGTCCGCGACCCCGCGCCTCGGCTCGATCTCGCTGGAATGCATCGCGGCGATCTTGGCCCGCGCCGCAGAATCTGTCGAGTCCGGCGGCGGTGCGATTTGCCAAGAATGGGCGCGCGGCGGTAGCTTGGCGGGCCGGCGAGCGACGGCGGAATGAAGGCGACATAAGCGGGGAGGGGACGAGCATGGTCGAGACCATCAGCGATGGCGATGTCGAGCTCTATAGCGATTTCGATAACCGCTATCTGCGCCAGGACATCCAGCGCAGCGGCGTTGCCGCCTTGCCGGTCGTCGATGTTTCGCCTTTCGTCCAAGGCGGCGACGTCGCGGCGAGGGCCAGGGTTGCGCGCGAGATCCGCCAAGCCTGCATCAATATCGGTTTCTTCTATCTCAAGGGCCATGGCTTCTCGCCCGCCGAGCTCGATGCGCTGCTTTCTTGGGGAAGACGCTTCTTTACTTTGCCCGCGAGCGAGAAGGAACGGATTCATTGGAAGAACAGCCCCGGCAAGGGCTATGTCCCGCCCGGCGGCTTGAATCCCAACGCCAGTCCCGACAAGGCGCCCGATCTGAAAGAGCGGCTTTACTTCGGCCGCGAATACGCAGTCGATGAGGCCGAGCTTGCGGCTTATCCGTCGGGCGCTTCGCAATGGCCCGACGAGCGTGCCTTGCCCGGCTTCAAGGATTTCGTCACCGGCGTGATGCGCAAAAGCGTCGCCCTGACCCGGATCATGGACCGTGCTTTCGCACTCAGTCTCGACCTCGACGAGCCCTATTTCGACGAGACTTACGGGCATTCCGGCGTAACCCTGGTCTACAATTATTATCCGCCGCTCGATCCGGCGACGTTGAGCGAAACGCAATGGAGCTTCTCGCCGCACACGGATTACGGCTCCTTCACCTTCGTCGCGCAGGATTCGCAAGGCGGGCTGCAGGTGCGCAATGCCGCGGGGCAGTGGATCGACGTCACGCCGATCCCGGGTGCGCTCATCGTCAATGTCGGCGATCTTCTGGCTTTGGCGACCAACGATCTCTACACCTCGAATCTGCACCGGGTGCTGAATTTCAATCCGCAGGAACGGATCTCGGTGTCGTTTTTCGTCAGCCCGCCGGGCGAAGCCGAGATCAAATGCCTCGATACGTGCCAAAGCGCCGCGAATCCGCCGCGTTATGCACCGGTCAATGCCGAGGTCTATACCCGGACCTTGATCGAGCAATATCACCGCACGGGGCGGCCCGGCATCGCGGTTCAAACCGCCAATCGCTTCAATCGCCGCTAAGCGCGCCTGGGGTGAATAAATGAAGTTCGGTTATTTCACCCTTAGCGACAATAATTATCGCGACAACAAGCGCACGCCGAACGAGTTCGTCGCGACCATCGCCGCCGAAGCGCTTTACGCCGAAGAGCTCGGCATGCATTCGGCCTGGATCGGCGAGCATCATTTCAGCACCCTCGGAGTCAATTCCGCGCCCGAGCTGCTGCTGACCTATGTCGCGGCGCGCACAAGCCGGATCAGGCTCGCACCCGCGGTTACGGTGCTGCCCTTGCATCACCCGATCCGCGTCGCCGAACAATGGGCGACGCTCGATCTTTTAAGCGGCGGGCGTGTCGATTTCGCGGCAGGGCGCGGCTATGACCGGCGCGAATATGGGCCGTTTGGCGCGGATTTCGAGGACAATGCCGCGATCTTCGCCGAAGGCCTCGAGATCGTCGATCGCTTGTGGCGCAGCGAGGCGCCGATCTCGCATCACGGCAAGCATTACCGTTTCGACGATGTCTGGATCACGCCGAAGCCAGTACAGCGCCCGATGCCGATCCATGTCGCTTCTTTCTCGCGGCCTTCGATCGAGCTCGCCGCGCGCCTCAAGGCCGGGCTCGTCGTCGCGGCGGGTGCTGCCGCTTCCGTTCATGGCAGCCTCGCCGAGGTCGCGCGCCTTTATCGCGAAGCCTGCGCCGTGCAGGGAAACGCGCCGGGCCGGATGGTGACGAGCTATTTCATCCATTTCGCGGATACGCCGCAGGAGGAGCGCGCGGCACGCGAACGCCAGCTCCGCTATCACCGCGAATGCACCTCGTCCGCCTTTCCCGGCGACCCCAAGACGGCGCCCGAGAATTATCGCTATTTCACCAAGATCGTCGAACGCTATCAGACGATGAAGCCCGAGGATTTCAACAGCAACGCCGTGCTGCTCGGTTCTTCGGCGCAGATCATCGATACGCTCAAGACCAAGGTCGAGGCGGCGGGGTTCGACGAAGTGATTCTCTATTTCAATCTCGGCCTCAAACCCCATGCGCAGGTGAAGGACGAGATGGCGCGCTTCATGGCCGAGGTGGCGCCTGCTTTTGGCGGCCGCGCCACGCCAGGTGCCGCCTGATCCTCTGACCGACGCCATGCCGCAAGCGCCCCTTCCGACGATCTTCAAGGCGACCAAGGCTTATGAAGCCTGGGCCGCCGAACATATTCCGTTGATCCCGCGCGATCTCGCCTTGAAGCATCACGAGATGCGCGGCGACGTTTTCGCGTTCATGCGCGCCACCTTCTATCGCTGGGCGCAGCTTTTCCCGCGCCTGTGCCCCGATCTGGCCGAGACGCCGCGCGTGCTCGCGGTCGGCGATCTCCATGTCGAGAATTTCGGCACCTGGCGCGATCGCGAAGGGCGGCTGATCTGGGGCGTCAACGATTTCGACGAAGCCTTTCCGATGCCTTATGCGATCGATCTGGTCCGGCTTGCTTCCAGCGCGCTGCTGGCGATCGGCGAAGGATCGCTGTCGCTCGGCGGCGACGTGGCCTGCGCGGCGATCCTCGCCGGCTATCGCGCGGTCATACTGAAGGACGAAGGCTGTCCCTTCGTGCTCGAAGAGGCGCATCCGAGCTTGCGCGACATGGCGTTGAGCGAAGAGCGCGACCCGGTAAAATTCTGGACGCGTCTGACCTCGCTCGCGGCGATTCCGGTGCCGCGCGGCGTGCGCAAGCTGCTGCGCAAGCAATTTCCCGCCTCGGTCGCGAAGCTCGACATCGTTCATCGCGTGGCCGGGCTCGGCAGCCTCGGAAGGCTGCGCTATGTCGCCTTGGCCGAGTGCGCGGGCGGCCTGATGGCGCGCGAGGCAAAGCCAGTTCTGCCCTCGGCCTATGGCTGGGCGGCGGCGACGCGCGACGATACGATCTATATCGAGGAAATCATGCGCCGCGCGGTGCGCGTGCCCGATCCATTCCTCACGTTGAAGAAAGGCTGGCTGCTGCGCCGCCTCGGCCCGCATTGTACCCGGATCGAGCTTGGCGATTTCCCCAAGGCGCGCGACGAGCGTCACATCCTCCGGGCGATGGGCCACGAAACCGCCAATATCCATCTCGGCACGCCTTCCATGGCGGCCGCTATTCGCAAGGATTTGCGCGATCGCGGCGCCGGTTGGCTGGTTGCGGCGGCAAAGAAAATGGCCAAGGCGACGGAAGAGGATTGGGCCGCCTGGCGCAAGGCCGCGAAGGCTTAACGCGCCAGGGCCAGGCGCGACGACCGGGCCTGCATGGTCATCGCATCGCGCCACCCCGAATCCCGGCGCGGTTGCTCGGCTTCGTCGAGAATGCGCGCGAAAGTCTCGCGTTGCGCGCGGCTGCCGCCGAGCCGGGCGATACCTTCGCGCAGCGCAAAGCTGGCCGCGGTGTCGGATGCCGTGTTCTCGGCGCGTGCGAGGAGGACCTTTGCGAGCGGCACGCCGATTTCGCCGAGCAGCCGCGCCTGGGTCCCGTGCCCCGTGCGGGCTTCGAGATCCATCGCGGCAAAGCTGCAATAGGCCGCGTCCCAGCGCCGGTCGCCGGTAAGGCAAAGCAGGTAATGGAGCTGGGCAAAGACCAAAGCGTGATCGTTCGCGCGCCGCTCGGCGAGATCGGCAAGCTCCGACCAGCGTTTGCCGACCGTTACGCCGGCGCTTTCGAGCCGACGCAGCAGCGATGTCGCGTTGGTGATGTCGCGATAATCGTCGGTCTGCACGTCGCGAATCCGGCGGTCGTAGATCGCGAGCGCCGTATCGCTTTCGCGCCGCGAGAGATGGAACAATGCGCGGTGCCAATCCATATGGCGCGCGAAATTATTGACGGCGCGCCAGCGCGCTTCATGCGCCGCGATCCAAGCGATGCCTTGCGTTGCCTCGCCGCGCGTCTCATGGACATGCGCCACGGCGTGGCATGCCCAGACGTCGAAAGGCTCATGCACAAGCGCCTGCCGCCCAACTTCTTGCGCCTCGTCGAGCGCGCCGGTTTCTTCCAGCGCAAAGGCGTGACAGCCGAGCATGAAGCCGTAACCCGGCATCGCCGCCGACCAGAACGGCAGAATGCTCTCGATGGAATGCCGCATCCCGGCCGCATCGCCGAGCATGAAGAGCACGGACTGAACGAGCTTCGCCGTCAGGGCGTCGCGCGGCGCGGAAGCGAGGATTTTCTCGAGCAGGAACGCGCAAAGCTCCATCTCGCCGCCGCACCAGGCGCCGAGCGCGTCAGTCAGCGCGTGCTCGCGTGTCGTGCCGCCGCGTTGCGCGAGCGCTGCCCGCGCCGCGCGCCAGGAGCCTTCCGCCAGCGGAAACAATTCGGCCCGGCCAAGCAGCAATTGGCCAAATCCGCTCACGCAATGAGCCACGACCAGATCGCGATCCTCGGTCAAGGCGGCGGCGAGGTGCGTGGCGGTGTCGTTGCGGTGTGCGAGAAACCCCGCCACGGCACGCTCGATATGCGCGACGGCCGCGCTGCTCGCGCTGGTGATGGCAATTCCGCGCCGATCGTGCTGCATGAAAGCTCCCGTTTCCGCGCCGCAATGCGCGTGCGCTCTCCTTTATGTCTTCGCTCGGCAAAGAGGGATGGTTACAGCCGCCCGAAAATATATTCGGGAGGCGGCGCTACCGGCTGGCGGCGAGGGCGCGGGGGAAGCGGGCGATGGTCGAAGTGACCAGCACGACCGTAATAACCGCCGCAGCGTGCATGCCGAGATCGAGGAACGAGGCGTCGATCGGGTGGTTGAACTGCAGCAGGAAGGCCGAGATTCCGGCGATACCGAGCCCGCCCAGAGCCGCAACCCGTACCGGCGCGATCGGCCGGGCACGGCGCAGCACCAGCAGCAAGGCGATGCCGAGCGGCACGCTGAAGCCGAGAATGGTGCCGAAGCAATCGGTGGTCTCGCCGAACTGCCAACCATTCGCGCCGATGGTGATCCACTCGCGATAACAATTATAGCCGCTGCTGGCGAGCCAAAGAGCGAGCGGTGGCAGCGGCAGCAGCGCCCAGGCGGGCGAGCGGTCGGGCAGGCTGAGGTAAAAGGCGGCGAACACGGCGGCGATCCCGGTCAACAAGGTGCCGATCAGCTCGAGCACGAATTCGCCGCTGCCGATCTTGACCGCTAAGAGGTGGAAATCGGCAAAGAAAGGCAAAGCGAGCGCCGCCGCCGCCGCCACCGCGAGCAGCCACAGGGACGCGCGCAGCCAAGGCGGACGCAGCCGGCGGACCGGCTCGGCGCTGGCTGCAAGCCGCTCGATCAATTGATCGGTCGAGGGCGGCATTCTCCTACTCTCCTTTCAACTGCGCCCGGAGCGATTTGATCGCCCGGTGCACATTGACCTTCAGCGCGCTGATCGACTTGCCGCTGACCTTCGCCGCCTCTGCCAAGGACATTTCCCGCAGCTTCAGCAGCTCGAGCGCTTCCTTCTGGCTTTCCGGCAGCGCGCCGATCGCGGCGCCGAGCCCTTCGGCCCGTTCGCTTCTCGCCAATTCCTTATTCGCCTCGGGATCGGCAAAGGTTACATAGGCATCGTCGTCCGCCACCTCGAATTTATCGGTATGGCCGCGCCGCCGCAGCGCGTCGATGGCGCGCCGCCGCGCCAACGTCGCTACCCAATGCGAAAAGGGCCGGCTCGGATCGTAAGTGTGGCGGACCCGGTGAATGGTCAGAAGAATATCCTGCACCACGTCCTCGGCGCGGTCGGCGCTGCGATGCCAGCGGCCCGCAACGGCGCGCAGCAAGGGAAGGACCTCGCGCAGCAAACGCTCATAGGCGGCGCGGTCGCCGTCCTGCGCGGCTGCCATCAGGCGCGACCATTCCTGTTCCCGTGCGCGCGCGCGATCGTCGTCCATGAAAATTTTTCAGTCCGACCTGTAACCGTTCAGCCGCTGCCGCGAAGAATAGGTCACGGACGATGAGAAATCATCCCTTGTCCAAGCTTCGGATCAACCAAAGCCTTTAGGAGAGACCCAAATGAGCATCCATTCTTCGAAGACCGCCCTGATCTTTGCCTCGATTCTGGGTGCGACGGCGGCGATGCCGCTGGCCGCCGCGCTCGCCGACACGATGCCGACCGTGCCTGCGACGACAGCCGTTTCGAACACGCCCAAAGGCGTCTACGATGGCGCCGACCAGTTCAAGGACGCGACCGGCCGGCCTCTGTCGGGCTGGCAGAACGTGATCTTCAGCGCGAACACCTGAGCCGATTGGATCGCGGCTCGCACAAGGCGGCGCCCCAGCGGGACGCCGCCTTGGTGGCGAACGCACGGAAGACGGAGGATGGCGATGAACCGGTTGTTGGAGTGGCTTGCTTGGGCGCTGGCGGCGTGGATCGCCTTCGTCTTCGTGTGGTATCTGCAATTCAAATTCACCGGCGATGACGGCAGCGTCTGGTTGTTCACGATCCTTACCGACTGGCTCGGCTTTCACGGGCATGAGAAGATCATGCGCATCGGCACCGGCTCGGTAGAGCTGATCGCGTCGATTCTGCTTTTCGATCGGCCCTTGCAGGCGATCGGTGCGTTGCTCGCCGTCTGCATCATGAGCGGCGCGATCTTCTTCCATCTTGTCTCGCCGCTTGGCGTCGACCCCTATGGCGACGGCGGTGTATTGTTCCATCAGGCTTGCTCGGTCTGGGTTGCCGGTCTTGCGATACTCGCCATTCGGCGGCGAGAGGTTGTCGCACTGGTCGCGACCTATCTTCCCTTCGTGCCGGTGCCGGTTCGCTTGCGTTCACTCTAAGAGGATTTTCCCGTGGTACATCCGACAGCGGCGTCAGCGAAGCGCGATCTGCGCCTCGATTTCTTCCGCGGCGTGGCGATGTTCATCATCTATATCGCGCATTGCCGCGGAAATTTCCTTTACGACTATATTCCGGCGCGCTACGGCATCAGCGATGCGGCCAATATGTTCGTGTTCATCTCGGGCATGACCGCGTCGATCGCGTTCGGCAGCACGTTTATCCGCCACGGCTGGCTGATCGGCACGGCGCGCATCGCCTATCGCTGCCTTCAGCTTTACGCGGCGCAGATCGGCATGTTCTTCGCCGTCGTGGTCGTGGTGGTGCTCGGCTCGCATTGGTATGGCGATACGAATTACATCGCGGTCGAGCAATTCCAGCGCTTCTTCAGCGATACGGCCAATACGCTGGTCGGGCTCTTCACCCTGACCTATGTGCCGCATTACATCGACATTCTGCCGCTCTATATCGTCGTGCTCGCGATGGTGCCGGTGGCGATGGCCTTGGCGCGGCTCGATCCGAGACTCGTGCTCGCGAGTTCGGTTGCGCTCTATCTCGCCGCCTATGCGTTCGCGCTCAACCTCCCCGCCAATGCCGACGATCAGGCGATGTGGTATTTCGACCCTTTCGCCTGGCAGCTGATTTTCTTCACCGGCTTTGCCTTGCGCCGCGGCTGGCTCGAGGTGAAGCTCGATTCGAAGCCGTTGTTCTGGGCGAGCGTCGCGATTCTTTTCGCCGGCCTTGCCATCTCGCTACCGGCGGTGTTCGAGCATGTCGGCGCGATCGACTGGCTGCGACGGTGGATCTATGACCACAGCGACAAGACCTATATGGATCCGCTGCAATACGTCCACTTCCTTGCCTCGGCCTATGTCGTGCTGGTGCTGTTGAACGGGCGGGAAGGGATTCTGCTGAGCGCGCCGCTGCGTCCCTTTGTGAAGTGCGGCCAGCAGGCGCTGTCGATTTTCACCTCGGGCATGGTGCTGTCCTATATCGGCGGCATGATCTTCGACCATGCCGGCACCGGCGCCGCGACGCAGCTCGCGGTCAATCTCGTCACCTTCGCGATGCTTTTCGCGATTGCCTACGGCGTTGCCTGGTTCAAAGCGGCGCCGTGGAAGCGGCGTATACCGGTTGCGGTCATGGCATCCGAAGCCGAGATCACGCCGCTGGGCGGCATCAGCGTGACGCGGGGCGTGCAAAGAAAAACGGCCGATGGACGCAAGGTTGAGCGCCCATCGACCGCCGATGCGACGAGCTAAGCGAAGCGCTTAGCCGAAATGATCGTCAATGATCCCCGTGGTGACCATCTTCCTGAGCCTCGCGCATCCACACGCTTTCGTCGTCGCCCCCGGTTGAGCCGAAGATCAAGACGCAAGGCGCCGTCGGGTTGCTGCCGACAGAGCAGAGACCGGCAGGCGGGCCGGCATTCGCGCCGGTTCCGGCAGCCGCGGGCACCCAATCGGTGACCGTCACGGGATCGGCGGCCACGGAATGCGCGCCTTTCGTATTGGTGTTGATCGCCTGATCGAACTTCACCGGGTCCGCATCGCTGATGTCGAGATTGTCGGCCGCGTTGGCGTTGCTATCCGTGCAGGCGCCGAGGAAATGATCGTCGCCCGCGTTGAAGTAGACCTCGTCGCAGCCGCCGGTGGTTCCGGCGATCACTTTGACGACATGACCGTTGCGAATGTCGATGACTTGCTCCGGCCCGCCGCTGCAGCCGAGCAGCAATTGATAGTCCGGACCGAGCGCGGCACCATTGGGCGAACAGTTGAACACCGGGAAGTTGGTGACGACCCTCATGTCGCCCGAATCATCGTCGCCATCGTGATGGGAGTCGCCATCGCGATGAGCGCTGACCACGACCACATAGCCGTTGGCCGGTGCGGCGCTGTTGCCCGGAATGGCGATATAGAACAAGCCGGTCTTGTGCGAATAGACCGCTTGCTCGATCCCGCCATTGGCGCTCACCGTGCCATGCGTGCCGTCGAAATCGATCTGCTTCAGGATCTTGTGATGCGTCCCTGGCATGACCGGCCGAGTTGAGATCAAGGTGATGAAGGGCGCGTGATTCAGCGCCGCGACATAATTCGGGCTGGTGATCGATTGTTCCGACGGGTTGGCGAAGAGCGCAACCTGGTCGTCGGAATCGAATGCGCCTTCATCGGTGCGGAAGCATCCGCCCACATTGATGTGGTCGGTTTGCTGCCGCGAGGCGATGTCGAAGACGCGGACCGAACTGTCGCACTTATCTGACGCATAGTCAGAGGCCACGCCGGTATAGCTGCAGACCGTCGGCGAGCCCGCGCAGGTGGCCGTGCCGTGGCCTTGCCCGGGCTGGAATTGCGAGGGACCGTCGCCGACCCAAACCTCGCTATGGTTGACCGTGAAGAGACCGTTCGGGCCGGTGATCTCGTTGCGGCCGACGCCGTTCGTTCCGCCGAACGCGGTATTTTGATCGCACGCGATGCCAGCCATTGGATCGGTCGGTGGCGGGGTCATGTAGGTCGTGCCGGCATTGATCGCGGCATTCGGCGTTGTCAGATTGACGCTATTGATGTCGATCATCATGACGTCGCCGCCGGCGGTTGGCAGACCGCTGACGACCGGCCCGCCATGGGAACGATCGGCGAGGAAATAGGCGCGCACGAAGGGATCGACCCAGCTGATGTCGAAGGACATGGCCGAGGGCGTCCAGGGCGCCGAGGTCACGACCACGGCACTGCACGTCACCAGATTTCCATTTACCGAGACTTTGCTTGTGTTGACGATGCCATCGCTGTCGGCTTTGGCTTGCCCGATCATGGCGAACGAGGCCATGGCTGCAATCGCGAGACATGTCGTGGCACGACACAATCTCGTCACGAGATTTCCGTCCATTTGCGTACCTCCTCTAAAGATCGGTTTGTCCGCTTGCCGCGGTTCAATTGCCGCCATTGCCCGTTACCATTGTGAGGCGAAAGCATGGCGCAATGAGGCGTATAGTAGTACTTTATGGCAAGAATGTGTTTTCTAAATGCGTGTTTATAATCATTTGTAGCATATAGAACTCATATAATTGCGCATGAGCGGTGTCGCCGCACGATACGGTCGCCGCGTCCACGGTAAAAGGCGATTTTTTGGTGAGGAAGCACGGCACCACAAGCTGACGCTGCGTACCTCTCGCAGGCAGCAGCGGGAGGCCGCCGAAAAGGGATCGATGAGCACCCGTTGCCGGGTGCCCATCGATCGTCTCAAGTCTTCTTCTTATTTTCTTCCGCGGATTCAGTCATGGCACTGAAATTCAATGCTCGTCGTGATGATGGTCTTCAGCATTTTCTCTCGCGAACATGCTCGGATCGTCACCGCCGGTTGAGCCGTAGATCGCGACGCAAGCAATGCCGCTTCCGCAGACGCCACCAAAAGCCGGGATCCAATTCGTCACGGTGACGGGATCGGCGGCGATCGAATGCGCACCGGGTGCGGTCGCGATGTTGCCTTGGTCGAACATGATCGGATCGGCATCGACCTGGTCGAAGCCGAACACGCCCGGCGCATTGCCGTCGCTGCACGCGCCGACGAAGTGATCGTCGCCGGCATTGAACGTCACCTCGTCGCAGCCGCCCGAGGTCTGGGTGATGACCTTGAGAATATGGCCGCTGATCGCATCCATGACTTCTTGCGGTCCGGAATTGCAGCCGAGATAAAGCTCGTTATCCGGCCCGATCGCGAGTCCGTGCGGGTTGCAGCCCGGCGTACTCACATTGCGGACGACGCGGATGTCGTCGGCGTCGCCGCGCGGATCGAGCGCGGTGATCCAGCCATCATTGGGCGCCGCGGCGTTGCCGGGCACGGCGATGTAGAAAAGCCCGGTCTTACGCGAATAGACCGCTTGCTCGATGCCGCCATTGGCATTGACCGTGCCATGTGCCCCGTTGAAGTTGATCTGCTTCACGATCGGGTGGCTCTTGCCTGGCGCGACCGGGATGGTCGAGATCAGGCTGACATAGGGGCTGGCGTTCAGCGTTGTGTCATGACCGTTGCTCAGCGGCGTCTCCGAAGGATTCGCAAAGAGAGCGAGCTGATCAACCGGATCGAAAGCGCCTTCATCGGTCCGGAAGCAGCCATGGAGATTGATGTGGTCGGTCTGCTGGCCGGTTGCGATATCGAACACGCGAACGCTGCTGTCGCAGAGATCGTTTTTGTAGTCCGCGGCCGTGTTCGTTTGCGTGAAGGTGAAGGGCGAGGGGCCGTCGCCCGCCCAAGCTTCGGCGTGATTGACCGTGAACACGCCATTGGGGCCGGTGATCTCGTTACGGCCGGCCGCGGCCGAGCCGCCGAAAGCGGCGTTCTTGTCGCAGCGAATGCCGGCGAAAGGATCGGCCGCGGGCGGCACGAGCGCCGTGAACGCATGCGACGCGTTGCTCAGATCGATCATCAGGATGTCGCCATTCGCTGTGCCGCCATGCGTGCGGTCGGCAAGAAAATAGGCGTGAACGAAAGGATCGATCCAGCTGATGTCGAAGGAGAACGACGTCGGCGTGCATCCCACGCCGCCGCCGCCGCCGACCATCGAAATCGCCGGCACGGTCACTTGGCCGGTTTTGACGATGTTGTCGGTGTCGGCGCGCGCGGCGCCGATCGTCGCGAACGCCGCGACGGCGAGTCCCAATGCAAGCTGCGCCATCGACGGGCGCAGACCCATCCTGTAGGCTTTCATGTGTGATTCCTCCCTTGGGTAAGGTTCAAATTGCCGCGTTCTGCGGTTCGTTTGATTGCTCGCGTGCTTCGTTTTCGAAGCGTTTCACGAGCGCGTCATCTAACCGCCACATCAGGCGGAGGGTCAATAAAATTCGATGTATTGGCCATGTAGCGGAGAATATAGCTGGTGCCTTGGCCGCGTTTATTAAGGTGATCATCTGATCAATACAGAGCTTTCTTGGTTTTGGCCGGTGCTTGCCGCGCCTTTTATCGGCAGCTTTCTCGGCGTGCTGGTGATCCGGCTTTCCCGTGATCAATCTGTGATCTGGGGACGCTCGGTCTGCGACCATTGCGGCCACGCGCTTGGCGTGCTCGATCTCGTGCCGATTGCGAGTTGGTTCGCTTTGCGCGGACGCTGCCGCTATTGCGGCGCGAAGCTGACCTGGTTCTTCGTGGCGATCGAACTTGGCGCGGTTGCGATCGCGATTTGGGCGGCGAGCGTGGCCGAGGACTGGGTGTTATGGGCGAGCTGTTGCCTCGGCTGGTGTCTGCTGTCGCTCGCTTGCACCGATTGGCGCGATGGCGTCTTGCCCGATGCCTTGACCTTGCCCTTGCTGCCCGCGGGGCTCGTCGTCGCGTATCTCGAAGAGCCGCAATCGCTATTGCCGCACGTGATCGGAGCGGCGGCGGGATTCGCGGTCTTCGCGCTGATCGGCTTTCTCTATCGTCGTGTGCGCGGCCGCGAAGGTCTGGGATTTGGCGACGTCAAGCTGCTCGCCGCCGCCGGAGCCTGGGTGTCCTGGGACGGCTTGCCGAGCGTGGTGCTGATCGCGGCCAGTGCCGGTCTTGCGGTTGCGCTGCTCGGCGCGCTGCGCGGCGGGCGGATCGCACTCGATCAACGTCTCGCCTTCGGTCCCTTTCTCTGTTTGGGACTCTGGCTGGTGTGGCTTTACGGCCCGCTTGTGTGAACGCGCGGCGTTCGTCCGCGCGGAAATCTTTCAGGGTATCTGGGTATCGGTGCGTTGGAGGGTATTGAGTTGCGATTTGAGCTCGTCGGTGGCGGCGCGGGCATCGGCCTGGTTGTGGAGGATTTTGGGCGAGAGCAGGACGAGGAGCTCGGTTCGGGCGACGTTGCGGTCGGTGGAGCGGAAGGCGGCGCCGAGGACGGGGATGTCGGAGAGGACGGGGAGCCCGTCCTTGGTGAGCGAGTTGGTGTCCTGGATGAGGCCGCCCAAGGCGACGGTCTCGCCGTCCTGGACGGTGATGGTGCTTTCGATGCGGCGTTGGGTGATGGTCGGGCCGAGGGAGTTGGTGGCGGCGGTCTGGGTGGCGTTGGCGACGGCGCTGACCTCCTGGCCGATATCGAGGGTGATGAGGCCGCTGGCGTTGACCCGGGGCGAGACTTTGAGGATGACGCCGGTATCGACGTATTGGATGGTGTTGACGATCGGCGCGCCCGAGGTGACCGTGCTTTGGATTTGCGCGGTGGGGATCGGCACTTCGTTGCCGACCAGGAGCGAGGCGCTTTGATGGTCGAGCACCAGAAGCTCGGGCGCCGAGACGACATGGACGTTGGTGATGGCGGAAAGCGCGTTCAAGACGATGTTCGCGTTGGCGCTGCCGAAGATGTAGTTGAAGCCCGGGAACACGCCGGCGATCGCGGTGCCGGCCGTGATCGGGGTGCTCGAATTGCCGAACATGAACTGGTTCTCATGGGCGTGGAAGAAGTATTGCAGCCCGTATTGCAGATCGTTGCCGAGGGTGACCTCGGCGATGGTGGCCTCGATCAGCACTTGAAGCGGGACGATGTCGAGCTTCTTCAAGGCGTCTTCGATGAGACGGAAGTCGCGCGGCTTGGCGTAGATCACGAGGTTGTTGTTCTTCTCGTCGGCAACGATGCGCACGGCGGGCATTTCCATCGCGGGACCGGACGTGCCGCCGGGCGCTTGCGCGCCGGTGGTGTCGCCGGCGCCCGGCGCGGCCGTTGCGCTGCCCGTGCCCGCGGTCAGGCCGGCGCCCAGGCTTGAGGTTCCGCCCGCGCTGCTTTGGCTGTTGCCGGCACCGAGGCCGGACGAGGCGAGGGTGCCGAGCTGCGGCGAGCTCGGGCCCGAGCCGCCCAGCCCCGAGGACGGCGCCAGCGAGGAGTTGCCCATGGTCGAGCCGATCTGGGTGGCGCTGGTTCCGGGCGCGGTTTGCGGCTGCACCGTGCTCACCTGGCCGCTGGTGAACAGCCCCATCAGCACCTTGGCGAGGTCGGTCGCGCGGCTGTTCTGGACGTGATACTGGTAAATCCGCGGCCGGTTCTCGTTCTCGCCGCGATCGAGCCGCTCGATCCACATGCGCGCCTGCTCGACATAGGCGCGCTGCGGCGACACCACCAGGATCGCATCCATGCGCTCGAGCGGCGCGAAGCTCAGCATGCCGGGCAAGGGCACCGTGCCTTTGGGCCCGAAGATCGTCGTCAGCTGATCGGCCACGGATTTGGGCGAGGCGGTTTGCACCGGAATGATCCCGAAGGACATGCCCGCGATCCAATCGACGTCGAACGCCTTGACCATGTCGGTGACGGTCGAGAGATCGGCCCCGCTGCCGGACAGGATCAGCAGATTGCGCGTGGGGTCGGCCTGCATCGAAGCACCCTTCGGCAGGAAAGGATCGAGCGTGTGCTGCAGCTCGGCGGCCGAGACGTATTTAAGCGGCAGAACCTGCACGTTGTAGGTCGGCACCGCCGGCTTGCCCGCGGCCCCCGATCCCACCGTCACCGGCACGCCGCCCGAACGCGAAGCGTCCTCGCTCGCCACCACGCGGTAGACGCCGCCGCCATCCACCAGGCTCAGCCCGCTCGCGCGCAGCACTTGCTGCAGCACCGGCAGGACATCCTCCTGCTTCAGCGGCCGGCTGGTCTGCACCGTCACCGTCGCCTAAATCTTGGGATCGATCGTGTAGTTGAGATGAAGGATGTCGCCCAGCACCCGCGGCAGCACTTCGCGCACATCCGCATCGACGAAGTTCAAGGTGATGTCGCCCGACGCCCCCGAAGCCGCGCCGCCCGAGCCCGGCACCGGCTGCACGAAGGCGCCCGTCCCCGACAAAATCTGCGGCGACGGCGCCCGCAGCGGCACCTCGCTCGTCACCGCCTCCGGCGCGCCTTCCCCGCTATGCGCAATCGGCTGCGGCTGAACCCCGCCCTCCGCCGCCGGATGCGCCAACGGACCCAAAGACTGCGTCTCCTGACACCCAATCAAGGCGCAGAGAGAAATAATAATCAGTACAAACAGCTGGATGCGTGAATATCTTCGTGCAGACCATGAGGCCCGCGACGCATTACACGGCAAAAAGCTTTGCCGGCCTCCCCCAAGCCTCCACATGCCTTCGCGCTCCTAGGGCGTTCTGCTTCCGCGCGACCGTATTCTTCAGCCTGTCCGGATGCCGCCTTTTGGCCGCATCATCCAATTTCTGAAGAATAGGCGTAATCATATGGGAGGACAAGGATTTGTCGCCAAAGAAAACCCCGTTGCCGGTGGCCCGGCAACGGGGGTGATCGACGGAGAAGGCGTTCGAGGCGGCCGATGATCCGATGACGGCTCAGATCATCGATCGTTCGAATTTAGAAGCTGGCCAGCGCGGTCAATTCGTGACTTCGCCGGTGCTGTCGTCGAGCAGGACCTTCTTGGTATGTGCTTTGCTGAAGTCGAACATGTTGACCACCGAGCCGGCGACTCGATCGAATGAAGCCGTACCGGCGGGCGGTGCGGTCGGACCGTCGATGAAGCCAAGATTCCAATTGTACTCGATGAAGTTGAGCAACGAGGTTTGGTCGGTCACGGTGTGATCGACGAAGTTCTGCTTCGCCCAGGGCGAGATCGCCAGGAACGGCAAGCGAATGCCATAGCCGCAACGCGGCGGCGTCCCGCTGCCGCCGACAGGCTTGCCGCAGACGCCGGAGGTCGACACCGTGCCGGGCGAGGCCGGAGCGGTCGAGCCCGACAAGGGCAAGGTCGGAATATACGAGTTGTTCGCGTTGTACGTCTGGTTGCTGTCGGTACCCGCGGCGTTGGACGTCTGGTTGACGACCGGGCCGGTGACGTGATCGTACCAGCCATCGGTATCGTCGTAAGAGATGAAGATCGCCGTGTCCTTCCAATCCTTCGATTGCTGGACCGCGTTGATCACATCGACCAGGAAGGTCTGCTCCGACACAGGATCGGAATTGCCGGGATGGCCGTCCTGATAAGCGGGCGCCTTGAGATAGGAAATCGCCGGCAGTTTGTTCGCCTTCAGCGCGGTATAGAAATCGGTCATGTCGTATTGATGGTTCGCCGGACCGTCATGGCCGATTTCGTTGACTGAAGCAGGCCGCAGATGATGCGGATTCCGAGTTCGAGGGGTAGTACATGAACGGCTCGTGATGCGCCGAGTAATCGGCGACGGCGCCGTGAATATCGGTACCGCCCGGGTTGCCATCGAGCGCGCTCGGGTTGGGCACGCCGGGATGGCCCGGATGCGCGGAAGCGCACACCGCCGGTGAGAAGGTCGAACCGTCGGAATTGATAACCGCCGGCGTGGTCGGCGCGAAGCCGCCTTGGAACCAGCCCCAGCTAACGCCGCTCGCTTCGAGCAAATTGCCGACATTCTTGCCTTCGAGCTCGGCGGTGCCTTTGCCGGTGACGGTGCCGCCTTTGTCTTGGCCGCAATCGTCGAGCGCCGGATCGGGGTCGCCGGTGATGGTCACGGGCGTATAGGTCGCGACCTGGCCGGCGGCAAAGCTCAGCGCCATATGCGCGTTGGCGTTTTGCCCCGAGATCAAATTGACCGCGCCGACCGTCGACGGGCCGAAGGTGGTGTCGAAGGAATCGTCGCTCATGGCATAGTTCTGCGCGTAATTCCACAAGGCGGTGACGGTGTTGCCGTCGAAATAGCCCATCACGGTCGAACCGTCGGTGCGACAGCCAAGGCCGAGATGTGCGGTCGATTGCACGAACATATCCATCAAGCCGCCGTCGACCGATTTCTGCTCGTCGGTGTAGTTGTGATCCTGCGAGCAGGTATAGGCCTCGCTGCGATCAAGCCGGAACGGCTGCTTCAAGTTGGGGTTGGTCGGCGCCAGCAAACCGGCGGACATCAGCCCGTTCGGCACGGGCGTGTTATCCGCGGCGGTGAAAGCCGGCTCGCCGGCGGGGTTCGTGGCCGCCGGATAAGTCGCGAAATAGTGATCGAAGGTGATGTTCTCCTGGAAGATGACGATCACATGGTTGATCGGTGTCGTCGGAGTCGGATCGGCCGCGTTGCTCGGCAACGCAAAGCCGGCGGCCACGATCGTGCTCGCACCGAGTGCGGCGAGCTTCCCGCGCCAAGACGCACTGCGCTTCTCTCTCATCGTATTCCCCTTTGAAAAGGTGGTTGCTGGTTCATCTGCCTGATTCACACCCGGAACTTTCTTCGCCGCTTGCTGCGCGGCAGATGATTCCCCGAAGGCGCTTGGCAGCAGCCCTTGCGATCCGGAATCGTGGATGGTGCGCACGCGCGAAATCTAGTCGCGAGCGATGACACTTTGTTTTCGGATTTATTCCAGTTCGTATGGCATCGCGAAATCACACAAAGGAATCGGATCGCGCGACGAAAGCGAGCGCGTGCGGCGATGTCGTGATTTTTCGGGGATCGGAACGATCGGGGCATGTCATAAAAACGAAAAATAACCGGACTAAATCTGTCGCGGCGCCGCGATTGCCGCGTGCGCCCGATTTGGCCGCATGAGCTTTTTTAGATTCCGCCCATGATCGACAGCATCAAACCTGCATTCTCGCCGGGTGCCTTGCGCACGCGCGACACCTTTTATGCCGCAATTTTGGGTGCCGCGCTTGTCGCCGCGCTTGCGCCGGCGACAAGCGCGGAAACGCTCGATCAAGCGGCGGAGCGCTATCGTCCCGCGATGGTCGAGGAAATCGATCAGGCCTTGGCCGGCGCGCGAAGCCTCAACGATCGTATTGCCGCGAACGATCTCGCTGGCGCGCAGAAAGCGTGGATTGCCGCGCGTGTCGGCTGGGAACGCGCGGAGGTATTCACCGCCGGCTTCGTCGCCGAGCTCGATGAGAAGATCGATGCCTGGCCGGACGCTTTGACCGGCTTTCACGCGATCGAAGCCAAGCTCTTCGGCGCCAACGCGGTGAATGTGAAGGACGAAACCAACACGTTGATCTATTATCTCGCCGATCTCGACGTGAAGATCCATTACACGCCGCTCAACGCGCAAGGGCTGCTCAACGGTACCGCGCGGTTGGCCTATGAAGTCGGCGAAAGCAAGGCCGATGGCGGCGAATCGCGCTATAGCGGAACCTCGCTCGACGATATGCGCAACAATGTCGCCGGCATCGATCTGGCCTACAAGACCGTGTTTGCCGCTGCGCTTCAGGCGGCCGACGCAAAGCTCGCGCAATCGGTGCAGGGCACGGTCGATCAGCTAACGTCACTGCTCAGCGTTTCGGACCTAAAGAAGCTCGATTCCGAAAAGCTGCGCGCGAAGACCGAGGAGTTGGTGGTCGCCTTACAGACCGCCGCGCCGGAACTCGGATTGATCAAGCCGACGCTTGAGGACATCGTGCAGTGACCCGCCAGATTGGCAGGGATGTCGCGCGCGTCCTGGCCGCGACCGGCGTCGCCGGGTTTCTGCTGATCGGATCCTTGTCCGGCGCTGCAGCTTTTCCAGTGAATGGCGATCAAACCGTATTGCCGGTCGGGACCGAGCTCAACGAGGATGCCTTGAAGGTGCCGCACGAGCTGTTTCATTCGGAAGCGACGGGCGGCCGTAAATCCTACCTCGTCAATCTGGGCGACATGGCGTTCAGCTCGCCCTATATCCTCGGCGGCGTTGCGCGCCAAGCCGGGATGAGCTGCGGCACCTGCCACATCAATGGCGCGTCGAATGCCAAGCTCTATGTTCCGGGCATGGCGACGCGCCCGGGCAATTTCGATACCACCGGGCCGCTGTTCAATCCCAAAGCCGATGATCGCGTGCTCGATCCGGTGACGATCCCGAGCTTGCGCGGCGCGCGTTATCTCGCGCCATACGGTCACGATGGGCGCATGGGCTCGCTCCGCGATTTCGTTCACAACGTGATCGTCAATGAGTTCTCGGGCCCGGAACCGTCGCCGGCATTGCTCGACGCGATGGTGGTCTATCTCCAGGACATCGATTTTCTACCCAATCCGCGTCTACGGCCGGGCGGAAAACTCGCGGCGAAAGCGACCGCGGCCGAGCGCAGAGGCGAAGCGCTGTTTGCGAAACCTTTTCCGCATGATCGCAACCTCAGCTGCGCCGGTTGCCACGTGCCGGCGGGCGCCTTCGTCGATCATGTGCAGCACGATGTCGGCTCGGGCGGGTTGTTCAAGACGCCGACGCTGTTGAATGCCGATTTCAACGCACCGTACTTCCATGACGGCCGTTACGATAGCTATGAGCAGGTCGTGGCGCATTTCGACCGCGTTTTCGATCTCGGCCTGTCGCCGCAGGACCGCAAGGACCTGGTCGCATACCTCACCGCCGTGGGGGACGGCCAGCAGCCTTACGATCCCGACGGGGTCGATGCGCGGCTGAAAGAGCTCAATGATTTCGCAAGCGTGCTCGACACCGCCATCCCGGCGCAGGATGCGCAAATCGTCGGCCTTGCCGTCGACACGGTCGGCGGCGAGCTGCGCGAGCTGATCGAGCAGTTTCCCGACCGCAAGGACACCAGCGTCTCGGGCGGGCTGGCGGAGCGCAACCGCGCGCGTGCCGCGCTCAAGGAACTGGTCCTGGGCTTGCGCCGTATCGACGTCGCCGCCACATCCGGCCATTTCGATGACGTGGCCAGCGAATATCGGAATTATCGCGATGCGATGGCGCAGACCGTGCCTTTGCTCAAGGCCGCGGAACCGTGGTCCTTGTTCAACCCGGCGTTCCACGATGCGCATTACGCGGCGCTGAAGCAAATCGTCCAGACGGCCAACCAGAGCACAAGCCAATCGTCGAGCCACTGATTGCGCTTCCTCGCCGGCATCGTGACAAATCGGTGGCGCGATCAAGGCGCGGGCGATATCGCGGCGTCGCCTCGTTCTGGACACAATGCTGTCGCCGCGGCGCAATCGCACGTGGATAGGGTTCTCTCGATCGCATTCATTCCTGGGAGGAACCTATGTTTGCGAAGACCCTCGAGCCCAAAAGCTTCAAGGCAGCAATCCAGCTGTCGTTGGCCGCGCTTTCGGTCATGAGTTTTGCCGCGGCTGCTTATGGCGACGACAAAGCCGGGGCAGGGACGTCGAGTCCCATCAAGCATGTGATCGTCATTATCGGCGAGAACCGCAGCTTCGATCATGTCTTCGGTACCTACACGCCCAAGCACGGACAGACGGTGTCGAATCTTCTTTCGAAGGGCATCGTCAATTCGAGCGGCACGCCCGGCCCCAATTTCGCCAAGGCCGCGCAATTCACGACCGGCGCACAAAATCATTATTTCATCACGACGCAAAGCAAGATGCCTTATTCGCCGCTGCCGCCGCCCGATCTCAACGGCGCGCCGAATGCGCAAAGCGTGTCCCAACCGCCCTTCCCCACCGTCGCCGAAGCGGCGGCGCTCGAGCCGGATCTCGAGCCGGGCGACCTCGCCTTGCTGACGACGGGCGCCAGCGGTGCGGCCGGGACGGTCGGGCTGGACACCCGCGTTCCGAACGGAACGCATCTGCCGGACGGGCCTTTCCAACTGACGAGCGCGACCTTGCCTTATGATTCCTATACTGGCAATTCGACGCACCGCTTTTACCAGATGTGGCAGCAATCCGATTGCAGCCAGCAAGCCGCGACGCGCGCCAATCCTTCAGGTTGCCTCAGCGACCTCTATCCCTTCGTGATCACGACCTATGCGGCACCGAAGGACGAGGGTGTCGGCAATTCGATGGCGTTCGCGAACGTCAACAATGGCGACGCGCCGCTGCTCAAATCGCTCGCCGATCAATTCACCTTGGCGGACAATTATCATCAGGCGGTGATGGGCGGCACGGGTGCCAATCACGTGATGCTCGGAACCGGCGACGACGTGTTCTGGAGCGATGGCAAGGGCAACCCGACCGTGCCGCCGGCGACGCTGATCGCCAATCCGGAACCGAAGCCGTCGACGAACAACGTCTATACGCTCGACGGCAATTGGAGCAATTGCTCGGATAGGTTTCAGCCCGGCGTCGCGCCGATCCTCAATTACCTGGGAAGCTTGCCTTACGAGGCGGGCGCCAATTGCACGCCAAACCACTACTACATGCTGAACAACACCTCGCCCGCCTTTCTGACCGACGGGCAGCGCAATCTGAATCTCAATACGGTGCCGCCTTCATCGGTGCCAACGATCGGCGACGCCTTGATCGCGCGCAACATCTCCTGGCGTTATTACGGCGGCGCCTTCAACGCCAATCTCACCGGCCAGCCGGTCGGGGTCGCCTATTGCGATATCTGCAATCCTTTCGCCTATGCAACCTCGATCATGACGAACGATGCGGTACGCACCGAACATTTGAAAGACATCACCGACTTGTTTACGGACTTGCAAGGCGGCACGCTTCCCGCTGTTTCATTCGTCAAGCCGGATGGATTGCTTGACGGTCATCCAGCGACGTCGAAGCTCGACCTTTTCGAAGCACTGGTGAAGAACATTCTCGATCGGCTTGACGCGGATCCAGAACTTGCCGCCGACACGGCGGTCTTCGTGACCTTCGACGAAGGCGGCGGCTATTACGATTCGGGCTTTATCCAACCCTTGGATTACTTCGGCGATGGCCCGCGCGTTCCGCTGATCGTGATCTCGCCCTTCTCGACGGGCGGCCAGGTCGTGCATACCTACTACGACCACGTTTCGATCTTGAAATTCATCGAGCGCAATTGGCGTCTCCACGCGTTGACCAATCGCAGCCGCGACAACCTGCCCAATCCGCTTGCGCGCAGCGATAATCCTTATGTACCGGTCAACAGTCCGGCGATCGGCGATCTCTTCGAAATGTTCGATTTCGATCACGGGCAGGGCGGCGGTTCCGGTCACGGCTGACGACTCGCGCGAGCGGGGAATCAAGAACGGCGCCGCAGGGAGGTCTCCCCGGCGCCGTTCGCGTATTGACGTCTGACCGAAGCTGTGCCGGCGGTTTCACCGCGACGTGATCCGCTGCCGGGCCGGCGTCATCAAATTGTAGCGTTCGCCGCGTAATCCTTTGCCGCCAAACTGCCTTTCAAACATCCACATTCAAGCAATCGAGGGAGATCATGCGTTCTTCTCGTCAGGCAACCCATCGTACCTTACTGCTCGCGTCGTGCAGCGCGCTGGCGCTCTGCCAATTTGCCGGCTTGGCCGAGGCCAAGGCGCCGCCCAAACCCAAGATGCAAGTCCAACATAATTCGGTCGTCGTCAGTAGCAGCACTTACGACAACACGCAGGGCGCAATCGCGTCGCTGACCATCGGCACCACGCTGGCCAAGTCAGCCACCGCGACATCGTCGGCCGTCGCAACCAACAATTATGTCACCACCTGGAACAACGCATCGGTCGATGGCAGCTACGGCGTGACTTCGCCGATCACGCTGACCGACATCAACGTGGGCAACGGCAACGTCCTCCACACGATTTCGGTGCCGAGCGATCAAGTCGTCACCAGCTTTCCGTCCAAGTCGGAGCTGGGCCTTCACTTCATTGAAGACAATCTCGGCGGCTTCCACCTCGTCTTCGTGGCCTATGGCCAGGCCGGGATTGGCGCGCTCGACGTGTCGAATTCCGACGCTGTCGCCGGCCAAGATCCGACGAATCCGGTGACCTTCGCTTTCGGCTCGCACTACGCCTTCCCGCGCACCGTCGTTTCGATGGACCAGTTCGGAAACTTCGTCTATACGCCAACGATCAATTACGGCGGCAATAATGGCCGGTCCGCGCTGCTGGGCTCCAACGGCTTGTATTATTCGGTCGGCAACGCCAATAACGGCAATGCGGCGACCTTCGGATCGAGCAACGGCACGAATCCCGACGTCACCGAGACGACGGGGCTCGAGGTCGTCACGCCGATCAATGGCGCCACATCCTCCGTGACGATTCCGGCGAACAACTCGGCCGAAGTCGATCCGCTGCTCCAATACACGCCCCCGGGTGCCAGCAAGCCTGACAAGCCGGGCAAGGACACCAATTATCGCGGCATAACCGAGTATAATGGCGCGCTCTACTTCACGAAAGGCAGCGGCAGCAACGGCTACCAGACGGTCTATACCGTCAATACGCTGCCGACGGTGGCGAACGCGGCGTCGCAGACGATCAGCATCGTGCCCGGCTCCCCGCAGGATTCGGCCAAGGCGACCGGCGGCAATTACACGCCCTTTGCCGTGTTCTTTGCCAATCCGACGACGATGTATGTGACGGATGAAGGTTCGGGCAACGCGACGGATGCGACCCATGCCGGTCTCCAGAAATGGAGCCTGGTGAGTGGCACGTGGCAGCTCGATTACACGCTCACCAAAGGGTTGATCGGCACGGTCGACACCGGGCTGACGGGCGGCGATGGGCCCTATCCTGACGTGACGACGGTCGGTCTGCGCAATCTGACCGGCGTCGTCCATGCCAACGGCACGGTCGAGTTGTGGGCCACGACCTCGACCTCGAGCGCGTCGGGCGATAACGGCGCCGATCCGAACAAGGTGGTGAAGATCACCGATCTGATATCGGCCACGAGCGTCACCCGGCAGGTTTCCCATGAGACCTTCAAGACCGTCATGGGGCCGACCTATGGCACGGTCTATCGCGGTGTCGCTTACGTTCCATAAGGCGTCGTTTCGCGACGGCGCCAAGAGCTTCGGCGTGACGATCGGAAAACCCGATCATCCGCCGAAGCAGGCAGTCTAAAAACGGCGAGATCGAACGAAGAAGCCCGCGGTGGAATTAGCACCGCGGGCTTCGCGTTCCGGTCAACGGCCAGCGGCGAATTTTTCCTGATTTCGACGATCCGTGATCAAACGGTGCCATGCGCCGCAATCGCGCGCGCATCGTGCCGCATTATCGATTTGCTGATTTATCATGGATGGTCTGGTGCCCTGCTTATGGCGCCCGGTTTTCGAACGACATGACTCGATCGCAGGATGGACAAGAGTCTCGCACGCGGCATTCTTATTATGATGATGGCGGCGCTCGTTGGCTGCGCGACGGAGCGCGAGAGCAATCCGCCTCGGACGGCAACGGAGGAGCTTCTGATCTCCACCGCAGCCGATCGCGCCGCAAGCCAAATGCTGGCGGCGTTTCTGCCCAACGCGCGGGTCTTCGTCGATGCGCAATATTTCGAAGGGCTCGATTCGAAGTACACGATCGGCGCAATCCGGGATCAATTGGCAAAGGACGGCGCGCATCTCATTGCCGATCGCGGGAGCGCCGATATCGTGATCGAAATCCGCTCCGGCGCGCAATCGATCGACGAGACCTCGACCCTGTTCGGCGTTCCCAATATGGACTTGCCTGTCCCGCTTGCGGGCGCGCTCAAAATACCCGAGATCGCCTTGTTCAAAGTCGCGCGCGAGATCGGGACATCCAAAATCGCGATGACGGGTTATGCCCAAAAGGATGGCACCTACAAATTTTCAGTAGGCCTCGACTACGGGTATTCGCATCGGAATCAATGGACTTTGCTTATTTTATTCTCCTGGAACTCAGACGATCTGCACCAATGACTGGGCGTCTCAATTCTCGCTGATATCCTCGCCCGTGCGACGCAATTCCTGACATCGGGCACATTTTTGCCAAAATCTGCCATCAGCATGCGCTGAGGCGTGCTCCTCACACGTCTTGAATAGGTCATAAAGCGGTTGCCGTCGCCAAATTGCGCGGCGTGATCGCGGTGCCGTTGATAAGGAACGGCGCCCGCAGGGGAAGCACCTTTGATCGGTCTCGTGACTTTCTTGTTGCGCGCCGGGAACTCGAAGCATCGACGGACGTTTGAAAAGTGAAATTTGAATTATTAAGCGATTTGCGATCACGATGGTGATACGGGGCGGCATCCAAAACGCAATCAGCCTTATGGCGCTCCTGCTCGCCGCGGGCTGTTCCGAAAACACGCAGCACGATGGGGTCGCGGCGCGCCATGCGACCCCAAATGCGGCGACGCGAGTCGCTGGCGCGACAGTACAAAAGCCGATTTCCCGGCCCGCCGACAGTGTGATCGAGCGCGCGGCCGAGACCTCCGACAAAACCCAGCCAATGCCGGATCGATGGCTTGGCCTGAAGGAAAGCGAGATCCGGGCTGCCCTTGGCGTGCCCATGATCGAATTGGGAGGAGCGCCGACGAAGGTCTGGGTGTTCCGCGATCGGACCTGCACGCTCAGCGTGATGCTCGATCCGGACGTGATAACCCGGGAATTTCATGCGCTATCATATGAGGTGGTAAGCGATGTCCACAGCTCTCAACGAACGCGACAATGTGTTGCTGCATTCTCCTCTCGACTTGCGCAAAGATGAGACGGAGCAAACCGACGCCATTCGCGTAATCCTCGTCGATGATGACGACGATTATCGCGAAGCCGCGACCGCGGAGCTCGAATATTTCGGCTTCGCGGTTGTCGGCTACCCGGACGGCGACGCGATGCTCGATTATCTCGAAAAAAATCCGGACGCGACGGATGTCATCGTTCTCGATTGGCGGCTGCAAGCGGGAACTGGCATCGACTACCTGCCGCTGCTGCATGACCGCGGGATCAACCTGCCGGTTGTGTTCCTGACCGGCGTTCCGTCAGCCACTTATGAAAATGCGGCGCTCGACCGCGGCGCGGTCGATTTCGTCGATAAGGCGCGCGGCATTCCGATTCTTGTCAAACGTCTACGGCTGATCGTGCAGATGAACCGGCTGCTGCCGACGCATCCCAATCACGAGGTTCTGGAACACGGCCAGATCGTCCTGCGGCCGGATATCAGCCGCGCCTATTGGGCCGGACGCGACATCGATCTGACAGTGACGGAGTTTAAAATCGTCTATCTGCTCGTCTCGCGGGCCGGCGAATACGTCACCTATCGCTCGATTTACGATTGCGTGCATCATGCGGGCTTCATGGCCGGCAACGGCAGCAACGGCTTTCGTACGAATGTTCGCTCGAGCATCAGGCGCATCCGCAACAAGTTTCGCGATCTCGATCCGGGCTTTGGCGAGATCGAGAATTATGCTGCCTTCGGATACCGTTGGCGCGCCGCCGCGTCGGCGGTCGGCACGACGGCCGCCTAGGCAATGTTCAGTTGTTGTCCTGATCGGGCGGCGCCGTCACGGTTCCCAAGGACTGAGGCTCGCGTCCTCTGACATAAGTCGTGCCGTCGACGGTCACTGTGTCCGCGTTCTCGGGCGAGGCGAGGATATTCGCGAAAGCCGGATTGGGCGCGGTCGCTTGCGGTTCGGCGGTTGGGTGGGCCGGCGGCGCGGGTCGAGCCGATACGGTTTTGGTGCGTTGGGGATGCACGCTTGCGGCCGGCTTTTGTGCGGGTTTCAGCAAGGGCGCAAGTGCGACCGGATTGCGGCTCGACGGCACGGGGTTCGCGTGAAGCGTTGGCGGCGCCGATTCGGTCGGGCTCAATGACGCGATCGTCTGCGCCGGTGCCGGCGATGCTGCGGGCGCCGGTGCAGGTGGTGGTGCGGCTGCGGCAATGGGTGGCTGCGGCGCGATCTTGTTTTCAGCGTCTTGCGGCGGGTTGGCCGGCTGCGGCGTTGCCCCCGTTTCCAAGGCTGGTGGCGGCGCGGCGATGACGGGGCTGGCCGTGACCGTGGAAGAAATGGCGGGCGGCGGACTCGCGGCCGTCGGAGCCGGCGGTAACGCCGTTGCGGTAACGAGGGGCGGGCGCGTCCACATCGCGCTGATGTGCGGATAAAGAAAGGCGAGGCCGCCACCGATTACCAGAAGCGACGCAGCGATGAGCCAAGGACCGCGCGAGCGCTCGTGGCGCGTGCGTTCGGGTTGCCAATCCTCGCGCGGCACCACGAGGCGCGGCTCGCGCGACAGGGAAGGTTCAATAACGCGACGCGCGGCAGGCTCTGAACGCATCGCCGGTTGCTCCGATTGCGGTGCCGGTTTGACGGAAGCAGGCTTTCTTGGCCGCGGCGGTGGCGCTGGCCTTTCCATGTCGATGCGAAGCGTCAGTTGCTTGGCATCCCGTGCCCGTTTCCCGGAGGCTGGCTTCTTCGCGGGTCGCGGCGTCTCCGGGCTTTCGATCTCGAATCGGAGCGTCGGTTCTTCGGCGTGTTGTCGCGGATAGGCAGCGGCCGATCTTTTCGCCGGTGAAGGCGGTGGCGGTCTTTCCGTCTCGATACGAATCGTTGGTGCCTCGGCGTTCCGCCCGGGCTTGGCGGCGACCGCCTTCTTGGGAACGGAAAGCGGGGCGCGGCTGTCGCGCTCGATATGAATGATTAGCGGCTTGGGCTCTCGTGGCGGCTGCACGGTTTCGGATTTTGCTGCTGCACCCTGCATCGCGTCTTTCTGGGACTGGCGCTGCACGCCGCTAAGCCCGGGCGGCATTCGGCTGGCACGCTTCAGCCGCGTCAGCAGGATGCCTTGAGTTGACATCAACAGCTCGGTGACGGTTTCGATCCAAAGGGCGCTTTCGATACCGCAAGGCGGCGCTTCCGCGAATGCGCCGGCAACGCGGTCTTCGATGGCGGCGATATCGTCCTTGGCCAAAGCAAGCGCGACGATCGGCGGATCGCCGCTGGTGAAGGGCGCGAAGCCTTTTCGCGCGAGAAATTCTTCGAGCGGCGCGATCGCCGTTTCCGGCTGCGCCGGCTCGACATCGATCAACGCGACGCCCTTTCTCGGGTGAAGCGCGATGAACTTGACCCAAGGCGGTCCGTCCACCGCATGGCGGTTGCACAGGATCAGCCAGGCCGGCGGCAGCTCGGCGAGCGCGGCCTCGAGCTCGTAGACCGTTTTTGGATCGGCGAGGGGCGCGCCGCTCGAAAGCCGATTGGCCGACGGGAATTGAGCGAACAAAGCAACCATTCCTATCCCCTGCATGATTCGGTTGAACCGACGCGTCGATAGCGCGGCGCCGCGACGCTCTTCACACTCCGGCCAAGCCGCTGTGATCGTCCCCCAACCTGCTTGCCATGCGACGCATGGCCCCGATGCTCGCCGCGAACCCCGATCGTGAGCAGCGACGCATAATCAAATGACGGGAAAGGGGCGGCTTTATGGTCGGAATTGTGGCAAACCGGCGACGAAAGTCTTTACCTATGTTTAATCAGCGGGCTAACCGGCGTGGCGCGAATCGTGCCGCCATCACGGCAGTAGGCGTCGCGGTGTTATGTGCGGTTGCCGCTTCGTGGCGACGCCAAATGCGGTGAAGCTTGATAACGGGCTTGGTGCGCGGTTGCGTGACGTGGTGAGCGGCACGCCGGACACGATGAAGCAAAGCGAGGATGATCGACACGTCAGCGCTGCGATATCGCAGATTCTGGTCGACGAGAGTCACGCGCTCGGCTTTATCAGCATTCTATTAACCATTCTCGGATAGCGTGATCTGAGCTGCGCTCGGTGCGCGGCATCGCTATTTTTGCGCGCGTTTCCATGCCTTTAGTGAGAGGTGGTTCCTTTGCAGATTCGCCTCACCGCAACCTCTTTTCTGCTTCCCGGCGGTGTCTGGAAGCCGCTCACTGGCGCTCACGCGGTGGAATTCGGATCTTACGGCGACTGGCCGGTGGTGCTGGCCGACCCCGGACAGCGCGGCGCGATTGCCTGGGTCGTCTTCTTGGACGATCTGATGAAGGCCGATGCCGGCAGCGATTTGGACGCGGAAACCGTCTTGCGGCCCGTTCTCCAACTGCTCGACGGGTTCCTTGCGGGCAATCCCGATCAGCCTTTGATCATTGCTTGGGCCTCGCCCGCGATGGGTGTGGTGATCGGGTTTGGAAAGCAGCAACCGGGGCCGCGCCGTCTGGCGCTTCGCTTCGAGGAAGAGCTCTATGCGCGGGCAAAAACCTGTCCCGCTCTCCACGTTCTGCCGCTCGACGAGATATTCGCGGGACCCGGCCGGGATCGCTGCTTCGACAATCGCAACTATTATGCCGCGCGGTGCCGCCTGTCGACGATCGGCCTCGCCCGATTGGCTGAAAGCTTGAGCCAGTTCGTCCAGCGCATTGTCCAGCCGGCCCGCAAAGTCCTGGTCCTCGATTGCGACAATACGCTGTGGGGCGGCGTCGTCGGCGAGGACGGCATTGCGGGCTTGACCCTCGGTCAAGACGGCAAGGGCGCGGCCTTTGTCGATTTCCAGTGCGCCATCAAATCCTTGGCCGAACGCGGCACCGTGCTCGCGATCGCCTCGAAGAACGACGAGAACGACGTTTGGTCGGTCTTCGACAAGCACCCCAACATGATCCTGAAGCGCGACGACATCGCAGCCTGGCGGATCAACTGGTCCGAGAAGGGCGAGAACATCGTCGCCATCGCCGAAGAGCTCGGCGTCGGCATCGATAGCCTCGCTTTCTGGGACGACAATCCGTTGGAGCGTGAAAAGGTTCGCTCGGCTGTGCCGCAAGTCCTGGTCTTCGATTGTCCCGAACAGGTGATCGATTGGCCGAAGGCGCTTGGCGAGTCCGCCGAGTTCGCGCGCTTCGAGCTGACGGCGGAGGACCGGCGCAAGACCAAGCTTTACAAAGCGCGCGCGCAGTTCGTTACGAAGCTCAATCGCGAAAGCGACCAAAGCAATTTTCTGCGCTCGATCGCGCTTCGTCCCGAGATGCTCCCGATCGACGCCGGCAGCATCGCGCGCGCGGCCCAGCTTTGCGCCAAGACCAATCAATTCAATCTTCGCACCGTCCGTCACAGCGCCGCCGATCTCACGCGCCTCAGCGAGGACGAACGCGTCGTGGCGTTCCTGACCCGGCTTACCGATCAATACGGCGATCACGGCATTGTCGGCTTGACCATCGCGCGGCCGACCGCTGCAGCCGACACCGCGCTTTTGGATACGTTTCTGATCAGCTGTCGCGTGCTGGGGCGTCATCTCGAGGCATGGATGCTCGATGCTTGCGCACACGCTCTGCGTCAGCGCGGCTACAAGATACTGGTTGGCGAATTCGCGCAAAGCGAGCGCAACAGCATGGCATCGGCGTTCCTGCATGAGCACGGCCTTGCCCCCATCGTCAGTCTGCCCTCGGCGGAAGGCACGGCGATTGCCGCGTCGCTCGACGGGCTGGCCCTCGGCGGCGCGCTCTATGTCGCCGATCTTCAACGTCTCAAAATCCCCCATTTGGATGTTTATGCCGATGAACAAGCGCTTGCCCGATCTGCTTAAGGAAGTTTTTCCGACCGCCAGCTTCGATGCGAACCGGGAAGATCTCGGAATCAATTCCTTTCCCGAATGGGATTCGCTCGGGCATTTCAATTTGCTGCTGCTGGTGGAAGAGACCTATGGCATTCGCTTCTCGGTCGACGAGATGACGGAGCTGAAGAACCTCAGCCAAATCCGCACCGCGTTGACGGGGCGGGGGCTCGCCGCGTGACCACCTTGACGGCGCTGGCGGGCAACGACATCACGGATGCGTTCCGGTCCTGCGGTGTCACCGAAGGCGGAACCTTGATGCTGCATGGCGACGCGATGGTCGCCGCCCAGCTCGCCGGCGGTCTTCCGTCGGCGAAGCGCCTCGACGTCGTGATCGACGCGGTTCTGGCGGCGCTCGGTCCGAGCGGTACCTTGGTGATGCCGACCTTTACCTATAGCTTTACCCGCGGCGAGAATTTCGATCCCGCCGCGTCGCCGAGCACGGTCGGTGCGCTTACCGAGCATTTTCGCCGCCGGCCCGGCGTGCTGCGCTCGGAGAACCCGCTTTTCAGCGTTGCCGCCTTTGGCCGGCTTGCGCCTGACTTCGCTGCGGCGAGGGTCGATGATTGCTTCGGTCCCGGCTCGGCTTTCGATCTGCTTTTTCAGAATAACGGCATGATCGGGTGTCTTGGTTGCGGCTTCGATCGCATCACCTTTACCCATTATGTCGAGCAGAGCCGGCAGGTCGAATACCGCTACGTCAAGCATTTCACCGGATCGATCCTCCGCCATGGCAAGCCCGAGAGCGCTATCGTCGAGTACCTGGTTCGCGACCTGAACCGCGAGACGCAAACCGATCTCGCGCGCTTGAAGGAGAGGCTCGATGACACCGGCCGGCTGCGCAGCGCCGCCGTGGGTCGCGTCGGGCTTATGGTCGTCATGGCGAAAGATTTCTTCGACGCGGCGGTCGAACTCATGAACGAGGATCCTTCGGCGCTCATCCGCGAAGGCGCGAGGCGCGCGTGATCTTCGATCATATCGGGCTTTTCGTCCGCGACATCGAGACCGGCCGGCAACAGCTTCAAGCGCTGCTGCCGATCGAATCCTGGACCGAGATCGTCGACGATCCGGGCATCCATGTCCGCGTGCAGTTCGGCGTCGATCGCTCCGGCATTCGCTATGAGCTCGTGGCGCCGCTCGACGGGCCCAATCCGGTTTCCGGCGCGCTCGCTTCCGGCACCAACATCCTCAATCACGTCGCCTATCGCAGCGGCGATTTCGAGGCCGCGATGGAAACGCTGCGGCGGCAGGGATCGCTTCCTTTGGGCCGGCCGCAACCGGCGGCGGCATTCGGCGGACGACGCGTGGCGTTTTACCTAACATCGCTGCGCTTTATTATCGAGCTGGTCGAAGACAAATCCGAACACTTCACCGCACATTCAGATGTGAGCAGATGATGGCACCAGATGATTTGGCGACCGCGCGGGAGTCCCTGTCGGCCGCGGTGCCGGCGGGCACCACATTCGAGCCGATGCACCAATGGGCACGCGATTTGTTTCCGATCTGCCGCAGCCTCAGCGGCGACGGAACCCGTCAGACGCTCGCCTATCTGGCGAAGCTGCTTCCGGGCTTGCGGGTCGAAAGTGCCGCGAGCGGCACGAAGGCCTTCGACTGGACCGTGCCGGATGAATGGAACATCCGCGATGCCTATATCGCGGATAAAACCGGCAAACGCATCGTCGATTTCCGCGCCCACAATCTGCATGTGATGGGCTATTCGGAGCCGGTCGATGCGACGCTCTCCCTCGACGAGCTACAGCCCCATCTCTATTCGCTTCCGGAACAGCCGGACGCGATCCCCTATGTGACATCCTATTACAAACGCCGCTGGGGCTTTTGCTTGACCGATCGTCAGCGTCGCGCGCTGAAACCCGGCCGCTATCGCGTTGTCATCGACAGTACTTTGACGCCCGGCGTCATCAATTACGGCGAGCTGATCCTGCCGGGAGCTACGACCGAAGAAGTGCTGCTTTCTACCTATATCTGCCACCCTTCCATGGCTAACAACGAATTGTCCGGGCCGGTCGTGACCACGGCCTTGGCGCGCTGGCTCACGAGCTTGAAGGAGCGGCGATATACCTATCGCGTGGTCTTCGTGCCGGAGACCATCGGCTCGATCATCTATCTCAGCCGGCATTGCGATGCGATGCGCGCGCATACTGCGGCGGGTTTCGTCGTGACCTGCATCGGCGACGAGCGGGACTATTCCTTCATGCCGTCGCGTTGCGGCAATACCCTGGCCGATCGCGCGGCGATTCATATCCTGAACCGGCTGCCCAGCGGCTTTACGCGCTACAGCTTTCTCGAGCGCGGCAGCGACGAGCGGCAATATTGCAGCCCGTTGGTCGACCTGCCGGTTGCCTCGATCATGCGCTCGAAATACGGCACCTATCCCGAATATCACACCTCGCTGGACGATCTCTCTTTCGTCACGCAAACCGGTCTTGAAGGCGGCTTCGCCGCGCTGCGCGATTGTCTGAGCCTGCTCGAAGCCAACCGGTATTATCGCGTCACGGTCCCGTGCGAGCCGCAACTCGGGCCGCGCGGGCTTTATCCCACGCTTAGCACGCGCGACAGCGGCGCGACTGTACGCGGCATGATGAATCTGTTGGCTTATGCCGACGGCAAGACCGACTTGATTGCGATTGCCGAGATCATCGGCGCCAATGCCTTGGAGCTCGCGCCGGTTGCGCGCCAGCTCGCAGAAGCCGGGCTGCTCGAGGAAGTTGCGCCATAGGGTAGGCGCGGACCAGTGCGTTGGACTGCCGCCGGTCGTGCAACTTTGATCTGGCTCAAGGCAGGCCGTTTGTGACCATCTAGGCTTTCCGACCAAGGTAGGAGGCCGCAAGTCGCCGATGCCGGGCGGTGCAATTGCTGCCTGGCCGGCGGGAAACGGCGAGCGCCGATCGCTGATCTCGAACAACCGAACCGAAGGAATCCTGTCGTGGAAGATCTCTTCGCCTTGGCCGACGATCTCGGGCCGCTCAAAATCGTCCATATTCATCGCCCCCGCGCCGGACTTAGGGCCGTCGTTGCCGTCGACAACATTGCTTGCGGACCCGCGATCGGCGGCGTTCGCATGGCACCGGATGTGAGCGCTCAAGAGGCCTGTCGGCTTGCACGCGCCATGACCATGAAAAACGCCGCGGCCGGTCTTCCCCATGGCGGCGGCAAGAGCGTAATCTACGCCGATCCAGCAATGCCGATCGCAGATAAGGAAAGAGTTATTCGCGCCTTTGCGGCCGCGATTGTTGACCTCAGAGAATACATTCCGGGCCCGGACATGGGGACCGACGAGCGTGCGATGGCCTGGATTTACGATGAGATCGCCCGCTCGGTAGGGCTACCGCGTGAACTGGGCGGGATTCCGCTCGATGAAATTGGGGCGACGGGCTTTGGCCTAATGTCCGCGATCGACGTGGCACGCTTGTATATCGGTCTGGACCTGAAAGGCGCCCGGGTCGCGGTGCAAGGATTTGGCTCGGTCGGGAAAAATGCCGCGCGGTTTCTCGCGCAACGCGGCGCCGTGCTCGTCGCCGCAAGCGATAGCGGCGGCACGCTCGAGGATACTGACGGACTCGATGTTGGCGACCTTATCGCGCTAAAGGAACGCGGCGCACCCCTCGCTTCCAGCCCACGCGGCAGAAAGCTCCCGATCGACGCCATTATCGATGTTGATTGCGACATCTGGATACCCGCGGCGCGACCCGACGTCCTGCATGCCGGCAATGCGGCGCGGCTGCGAGCAAGGCTTGTCGCCCAAGGGGCTAATATTCCCCTTACGCTTGAGGCGGAACAAATCCTTGCCCAGCGCGGCGTTCTCGTGCTGCCCGACTTCATCGCCAACGCCGGCGGCGTGATTTGCGCCGCAACGGAATACCACGGGGGCACCGAAACAGCGGCGTTTGCGGCAATCGACGAGAAAATTCGCGCGAATACCAAAGCAGTCATCGAGGAATCGCGACAAGCGACCGTTCTTCCGCGCGCGGCCGCGGTCGCGCTCGCGGAACGCCGGGTTCGCAACGCGATGAAAATACGTCGTTGGTAGATCGCCGTGCCGATGGCCCAGTTGCGGAGTTGTCGCGCAACGACGTCTCGCTTTCCGCGCCTGATCCCGGTTACGATGGCGCCGTTCTGGGCCTCGCAATCTTTTGTCTGCGGCTGGTTGGAAAGGTTCGCGGCGATGACAAGCCCACTTCTCACCGACCTCTATCAACTCAACATGATCGAGGCCTATCTCGATCATGGCGAGACCGAGACCGCCGTTTTCGAGTTCTTCGTCCGCAAATTGCCGCCACGGCGGGGCTTTCTGATGACCGCAGGGCTCGAGCAGGCGTTGGATTTTCTCGAGGAACTGCATTTTTCAGCCGACGACATCGACTGGCTCGCGCGTAGCGGGCACTTTTCGCGAAAGCTGCTCGACTATCTTGCCTCGTTTCGCTTTACCGGCGATGTCGATGCGATGCCGGAGGGTACCATCTTCTTCGCCAACGAGCCGATCTTGCGCGTGACGGCGCCCTTGCCGCAGGCGCAATACGTCGAGACCAGGCTCATCAATATTTTGCATTTTCAATCGCTGATCGCGGCGAAGGCCGCGCGCATCGTTTTGACGGCGCCTGGCAAGCTGCTGGTCGATTTCGGGTTGCGGCGCGCGCATGGCGCCGAAGCGGGTCTCTTTGCTGCCCGGGCGAGCTATGTCGCAGGATTTTCCGGCACCGCCACCATGTTGGCGGAGCGCCTTTACGGCATCCCGATCTATGGGACGATGGCTCATTCCTTCGTCCAGGTTCACGACGACGAAACCAAGGCTTTCGAGAATTTTGCGCTGTCGCGGCCGGAAAATCTCACGCTGTTGATCGACACTTACGACACCGAGGCAGCCGCGCGAAAAGTCGTGGCGCTGGCGCCGCGCCTCAAGGCGCGCGGGATCAAGATCGGCGCGGTGAGGCTCGATAGCGGCGATATGACCGCGCTGTCGAAAAGCGTGCGGCGTATCTTCGACGAAGGCGGGTTGAAAGACACGCATATCTTCGCAAGCGGCGGTCTCGACGAAGATCAGATCCAGACCATGCTCGCCGCCGGAGCGCCCGTCGACGGTTTCGGCGTCGGCACAAGCCTCACCACCTCGTCCGACGTGCCCGCGCTCGACTGTGCTTATAAGCTCGAGGAATATGCGGGCGTCGCGCGGCGCAAACGCTCCGCCGGAAAGGCGACCTGGCCGGGCCGGAAGCAGGTCTGGCGCCGGTTTGGGCCGGAAGGAAAGATGACCGGCGACGTGTTGTCGCTGGAGACCGACGCCCAGCCCGGGGAGAAGCTGATCGAACCCGCCATGCGCGAAGGTCGCCGCCTGACACGTCCGCGGCTCGATGAAATCCGCGCCAACGCCACCGGAAACCTTGCGGCGCTGCCCGAGTCCTTGCGTCTTCTCGAACCGGGCGCGGCCTATCCGGTCCAAGTCGCGGATGTATTGACCGATCTCGCCGATGAGGTCGACCAGCGTCTGGCACAGGAAAGTCGGCAGCCATGACCCGTCTCGCCATCGGCGATGCCGATCTTCTTCTGATTGTCGACATCCAGAATGATTTCTGTCCCGATGGCGCTCTCGCGGTGCCGCATGGCAACGAGGTCGTGGCAGTGGTCAATCGTCTCGCGCGGTCATTCGCGCATGTCGTCTTGACACAGGATTGGCATCCAAAAGGCCATTCGTCTTTCGCGTCGAGCCATACTGGCGCCAAGCCATACGACTTGGTCGAGCTCTCCTATGGCCAACAGATCTTGTGGCCAGATCACTGCGTGCAGGAGAGCGCGGGCGCCGCGCTCCATCGCGATTTGCTCATTCCCCACGCGGAATTGGTGTTGCGCAAAGGATTCCATTGCGCCATCGATTCCTATTCCGCGTTCCGCGAAAACGATCGGCGGACCTTGACCGGCCTCGCGGGTTATTTGCGGGAGCGCGGCATCGGTCGCGTCTTCATCGCCGGTCTCGCTTTCGATTTCTGCGTGCGCTATTCCGCCGAAGATGCGCGGGACGCAGGCTTTGCGGTCGTCGTGGTCGAGGACGCGTGCCGCGCAATCGATATCGGCGGGTCACTCTTTGCGACACATCAGGCTTTGACTGAACGTGAAATTCCCTGCGTTGGGGCCGACCTGGTAGGTTGAAACATGGCTCGAAGAAGCCTTGTCTATGTCATGGGCGCGTCGGGCGTGGGCAAGACCCGTGTGATCGAATACGCGCGCAAGACGATCGACGCCAGCCTGCCAATAACTTTTGCGCACCGCTATATCACGCGTCCTTTGGGCAAGGACATCGAGAACTACATCGCACTTTCTTCAGCCGAATTTGCGATGCGCAAAGCGCGAAATCTGTTCGCTTTCGATTGGGATGCTTACGGGTTTCAGTATGGAATTGGAATTGAGATCAAAACGTGGTTGGCCGCGGGCCTGGTGGTTGTCGTCGACGGGTCGCGCGCGCATTTCGCCGGTTATGATCGGGAAATCGCCGACGTTGTGCCGGTTCTCATCACAGCCGGTCGTGACGAGCGGTGGCGTCGCTTGACCGCGCGCGACCGCGATGATGCGGAAGCGATCGAACGGCGGCTCGAACGTGCAGACAAGTTTGTGCCAGCCGACCTGTCGCTTGTTACGTTCGACAATTCGGGCGCTATCGAGCGGGCCGGCGAAGCTTTTGCCACGCTTCTCGCAGAACAAGCGCGCGGGCGATGACCAGGTATTTTCGTCTCCGTCGTGTTCCGATCGACACCTATCGCGAGCCCGTCGTCTACTTGCCGCGCCATTCGACGATGTGCCGACCCGAAGATTTTCAGGCTCTTGCCAAGGTCGAGCTCAAAGGCGAAGGCAAGCACATTCTCGCCACTCTTAACATTATCGATCATCAAGACCTTCTCGCAGCGGATGAAATCGGCGCGAGCGATCAGGCCTTTGCTCTCTTGGGCTTGCCCGAGGGCGCGCTGATTGACATGGTGCAGGCCAAGCCGCCCCAGAGTCTCGATGCCGTGCATTCGAAGATTTTCGGTGCCGAACTGTCCAAAACTGAGATTGGCCATATCGTCGACGATATCGTCGCCTTGCGCTATTCGCGCATGGAGATTGCTGCGTTCCTGGTTGCTTGTGCAGGCTTTCTTTCGACGGACGAGGTTTTGCACCTGACCCATGCCATGGCCGCTGCCGGAAGTCGCTTGCAATGGCGGGGAGAGGTGATCGTCGACAAGCATTGCATTGGTGGCGTGCCTGGCAACCGCACGTCGATGATCATCGTGCCGATCGTGGCGGCGCACGGGCTTACCATTCCGAAGACTTCATCCCGCGCAATCACGTCGCCAGCCGGCACCGCAGATACGATGGAAGTGCTATGCCGGGTCGATCTCGACATTGCAGAAATGCGCAACGCCGTTTCCGCCGAGGGCGGCTGCCTCGTCTGGGGAGGTCACGTCAATCTATCTCCGGCGGACGACATTCTCATCTCTGTCGAGCGCCCCCTCAATCTTGACACGCCGGGTCAACTGGTCGCGTCGATCCTGTCGAAGAAGCTTGCCGCTGGCGTGACTCACTTGATCATCGATGTTCCGATGGGCCCGTCGGCCAAGGTGCGGAACGAAGCCAAAGCACGCGAGCTGCGCAAGCTCTTCGAGTATGTTTCCCGCCAGATCGGTCTCACGCTCGATGTCATGGTGACGAACGGTGCTCAACCAGTCGGTCGCGGTATTGGTCCCGTGCTCGAGGCGCGCGACGTTATGCAGGTTCTGCGCGGCGACGAGAACGCGCCGGGTGACCTGCGCGATCGCGCGCTGCAAATCGCGGCACGCGTGCTCGAGTTCGATCCAAAGTTACGCGGCGGCGGGGGCTTTTCGCGCGCGCGCGAATTGCTGCAATCGGGTGAGGCGCTCTGCAAGATGGAGCGGATCTTGGCGGCGCAAGGGCCGCCGCCGGCCGAAGCCTCGCTCGGCGCCATGACGCGCGAGGTACTCGCAGATCACGAGGGCGTGGTCGCGGCGATCGATTGCTATCGCATCGCTCGCTTGGCGCGGTCAGCCGGTGCCCCTGCCGACAAGGGCGCCGGCATTGATTTGCTCAAGAAGATCGGTGACCGGGTCGAAAAGGGTGAGCCGCTCTATCGTATCCATTCATGTCTGGCCTCCAATTTCCAGCTCGCCTGTGAGGCTGCCGCGGCAGATCACGGTTATCGCTTTTCGGAAAACCGCGCTTAGGGGTAAAGCAGATATTTGGTTCGTAGGCTCTGGAACTTTTCGATCTCTGGCCGGAGACGCTCGATAACCTCGCGCGGATCGACGCCGGCGGAAATGGCATCGTAGACAGCGGCCGAACCGACAAGGCCCCGCGTTCTGGCGATCTCGAATTCATCAGGATAAAGCCGATGCAACGCTGCCAGCAGCTCAAGGCCCAGCCTTCCTGCATCGAGAGCGTGTCGGTCGGTGAGCAATAAGCTCACGCCATAACACAAGCGTCCGGCATATCGATCCTTTGTCGGCGTGAAGCTTGCGGGTTCGAAAGCAATTCCGGGAATCGCGCGCCTTTTAAGCTCCTGCGCGAAGCGATTGCCATCAATCCATGGCGCGCCAACGAAAGCGAAAGGCCGGGCGGTGCCGCGACCCACGCTGATATTGGCTCCTTCAACTAGGCCGACTCCAGGGTAAAGCGTTGCAGCTTCGAGCGACGGAAGGTTGGGTGAAGGGCTTGTCCAGACCAGCCCGGTTTCGTCGAACCAGCTTTCACGCCGGTATTGTTGCATGGCAATGACGGTGAGTTTCGCACTGATCCCGTTCTCTTGATTAAACAAGCGAGCGAGCTCGCCCAGCGTCAAGCCATGCCGCAGCGGCATCGAGAAATATCCGGTGAAGGAGCGATGATCGGAGTCCGAAACCGGTCCTTCGACGGTGCTGGCATTGATCGGGTTGGGCCGATCGAGAACGAAGACGGGAATGCCAAGCGGGGCGGCTGCCTCCATGACATAAGCCAAGGTACTCGCATAGGTGAAGAAACGCACGCCGACATCTTGAAGGTCGACAACGATCGCATCGATTCCTTTAAGCGCCGCTTCGGTCGGGTGCCGGTCGCGTCCGTAAAGGCTGTGGATCGGAATCCCTGACGTTGGATCAACGCTATCTTCAACCTTGCCTTCTTGATCGACACCCAGCCCGTGCTCAGGCGTAAACAGCGCAACGACCTGCAGTTCGGGAGCGTTTGCAAACGCATCGATCGTTCGGCGCCCTTGGCCATCCTGGGCATTGTCATTCGTGACCAGGCCAACGCGAAGCCCAACCAATGGCGCAAATGCCTCGGCTTCGAGACGGTCGATTCCCGTTACCACCTTGGGCGGCTTGACTGCTGCCGCGACGATCTTCGCGATCTCTTCCCGCAATGTCTTGACGTCGCCGCGATCATGAGGATGCAAACGACTGGTGAGAATGATGAGATAGGTATCGGTCGATGGATCGATCCAAAGCGACGTTCCCGTATAACCGGTATGGCCGAACGATGTAACCCCGAAAGCCTTGTCGAAGCCTGCGGAATAGGGCGAAGCGACATCCCAACCCAGTGCGCGCTCGACGCTGCCAGGTAGAGCGCGGACAGATTTCATTCGCGCGACCGATGCCGAGTCGAGAATGCGCGTCCCGTCCAGCGTTCCTCCGTTCAGGATCATCGATGCAAACTTTGCCAAGTCGTCGGCGGTGCCGAATAGTCCGGCGTCTCCGGAGACACCACTCATTCGATAGGCGGTGGGGTCCTGGACATCGCCGCGGCGAAGCACGCCATCTTGATAGTCGGTTGGTGCGGTGCGTTTTCGCATCGCATTTGTCGGGCGGAAACGCGTACTCGCCATATGAAGGGGATCGAAAATGTGACGTTTGGCATAGGCATCGAGCGTTTGGCCGCTTACGCGCTGAACAAGCTCGCCAAGGGCTTCAAAATTGATGTCGCTGTAAAGAAATCGGCTGCCAGGCTCGGCAACCGGCCGTTCGCCTTCGATCCTGACCGAGGCACCCGGGCGCCCCGTCCATGCCGTGCTGAGATCCAAATCCGGACGCAATCCGGACGTATGAGTCAGCAGCTCTTCTACCGTCACGTCTTGTTTGCCGTTTTTGGCAAAGCTCGGCCAGTAACGTGCGACCTTGTCATCCAAACTGAGGCGGTGTCGCGCGATAAGCTGCATGATCGAAGGCGTTGTCGCTACCACTTTGGTAAGCGATGCGAGGTCAAAGATGGTGTCAACGGTCATCGTCTCGCTGGACGGCTCCACCGCGCGCAGCCCGAAGGCTCGGCGATAGAGAATTCGGTCACGATTGCCAATTAGAACGACGGCACCGGGAATTTTTCCCGCGGCAATTTCATGGTCGACTACATCGGCAATCGGCGCAAAGGAATCGTCAGCGATTGTCGAGCCGGCTGCGTGAGCATGGGCGGCTAAAATGGTTGGCGAGAAGAGGATGAGCGCGCCCGCGATCGTCATCTTCATAGCACGCGCCCAACCCGCCTTCGTCACCCAAGGCTGGGGTTTTGCGAGCCACAGATCAGCGTGCAAAGCCGGAATCCTGATAGGCATTTCGCGGGTTCCACAGCATCCATCCGCCGGAGCCAAAATCATCGGCGGCCGTGACTTGAGCCTGGACCTCGTCCGCGTCGAATATGCGGCGATCGAACGCGTAGTCCTTGAACGCTTGGAGCCATGGCCGAAAATGCCTGGCGGGTAGCTGCGTTCGTTGTTGCGCCCGATCCAGCGACCGGCGAACGATCTCATAGGGGTGCTTTACCGGATTGGAAAGCCCGGGAATTCCGAACTGAAATCCCGATGGATAGAGCATTGGCGAAACGTAGTCGACAAGTGAAGCCAAATTCTCCAGCCGCTGGCCAATATGCGTGTCGTTGAGATTCCAGCATATATAGCCAAACACGTCGACCGCGAGAAAAACATTGTAACGCTGGAGCGCGTCGTGCGCACGGGCAAGGAATCCGTCGATCGCTTGGACGCGCGATCCTTCGGTGCTCTCTTCCGACAGTCGGATATGTACATCATCGGGAAAACGAAGGTAATCGAATTGAATCTCATCGAAGCCTGCGGCCGCCGCTTCCGTCGCCAATGCGATATTGTAATCCCATGCTTCGCGACGAAACGGATCGATCCAGGCGAGTTTCTCCCGGTCGCGAAAGACCGCGCCATCGTCTCGCTTCACCGCCAAGTCTGGCCGCGCCGTGGCCAAGGGGTCGTCCTTGAATACGACAATACGCGCGATCGCATAGATGTCTTGTTCGTGGAGCGATCGAACAAATCCTGCCAAGTCTGGAATTGTCGTTATTCGGCGTGCGCCGATTTCCGTGGCTAACGGGACGGCCGTCGGGTAAGCGACCAATCCCCGATCGCCCTTGAGGTCGACAACGACCGCATTGAGGGTGGTCTGACGGATCAGTGTGAGGGCGGCCTCGCGCAGCACTTTGCTGCCCACGCCATAGAACGAGAGATAAAGCGCTTTCGGCGTAAAGGAATCGAGCCGGAGAGTCGCGCTGGCATTGTTCGCTGGAAAAGGAAGCGCCGCGCGTCGGTATCCGGCCGCCCGAATATCGACGACTTTGCTGGTTCCGTCCAATTCGAAGGCGCCCGCCTTGTCCGTTACGGCTGTCCGGCCGTCCATGGTGACGACCGCGCCTGCGATGCCGATATCTGTCTTGCTGTCGACGATCGTTCCGCTCAATGCGGAGGCGCTGTCGGCACTCCACACGAGCATTCCGGTGACTGCGACGGCGAAGAAAAAAAGGTGTGAACGGGACTTCGTCATCATACCCTTATTCCGATCCAGGCCTTCTCAAAATGGAACCGAACCGCGGTCCCCGGTCGAGGTCGGTCACGAGATAACGCGGCAATGCGAGAAGATCATCGCCGTCTCGAATATGCCGCCTTTCGAGGGTAAATCCGGCGATATAGCCGGCGCGTTGTGCCTCTTGCTCGAGATCGGGATCATGGATACCGAATGGCCATGCCAACATATCGACCGGCGCAGCCAGATGAGCGACGATCGAATCCTTTGAGCGCGTAAGCTGAAACGTCACGAATTTCTTGTAGGCGTCGCGGTCGAGTTGCGCGGCTTCTGTCCTGAAATTCGGGTGCCAATAGGTGTGCGACTGAACCTCGACGAACCCGCTTTGCACCATCTCGGTCAATTCAGCCCATGTCAGTGCATAAGAGGCATTCGAAATTGCCGAAGGGTAAATGAAAAGAGTAACCGGTATTCTGTAACGCTGAATCAGCGGGAACATATCCGTAAAGACGGACTGGTGCCCGTCGTCGGCGGTGATCGCGACGGCGTCCGGCTTAAGCTGGCGGGATGGATCGCGCAGACCGTCAACGAGCGCACGCAGCGGCACCACATGGTACCCATGAGCCGCCAGCCATTCGAGCTGCTGTTCAAATACAGCTGTCGTTACGGTCATGCTGTCACTGACCACCGGGCCGAAGCGGTGATAGGCAAGGATAACGTTTCCGGTGGAATCCCTCGCAGCGGCAGAATCAATCCAGGTAGAGACTGTAATGGCCGCCGCAGCGAAGCACAGAAGACTGCTCCGCACCACATAACCAAACATCGAAGCCAAAATCGGCTGCGGGATATGCCAGCACTTCATCCGTGCATCGCATAAACCGCAACCGTCTCCAAGAATTGAATCACGGAGCTCATTGCTGTGTCAGCGTAGAGCGATTCCAACGCGGCTACTTGCGTAGTCCCCGCTGAAACATCCGATCGGCCTTTTCATTCGCTGCCTTGGCGTCGGCTGCCGCCTGCGCCGCGCTCGCTTGTGCGGCTTGCGACGCGGTGAGCGCTTGTTGCGCGATCTGTTTTGCCTGCTCGGCATTCTGACTGGCCGATGTCAGAAGCGCGCGGTCTTGATCGCTGAGGGTGGTGCAGGCTCCAAGCGCCGCAACGGCAACGACGGCGAGGAGGATTTGCTTAACGGAACGCATCGGGATTCTCCATTTTCTCGTTTACAACAGAAGGCGATTCCGGGCCCACAGCCTCTCCGCGTGGGCAGGTCGCCTCGTTATTACGGATAGTGCTGCTTGGCCGCGGCGGCTTTGACCCAGATCAATCCAGCGCATTACCGTCCTGCAACCCGTCGCGGGGCCATGTCACCTGCACCGGTATACCGTCGCGGCGCCTTTCGGCGAGGTGAATGACAGCCCGGTCGAGACGCCCGGCACTGGCGCCAGCTGCGGCGGCAATCATCGCGTCCGCATTGATGGCGTCTTTCGTTGCCGGGGCGCCGGTCGCTTCGAGAAAATCGGCATCGGCCTGGCTGGCGTGAATCTCAAGGTAGAGTTCGCCGGCCGACCAGCCGGTCTTGACTTGCTGATCGACGACGGTGACAGGCGTGCCCGGTTTGACGAGCTTGAAAAGGGTTTCGATGTCTTCGGGATACATTCGGATGCAACCGTGGCTGTCGCGCCGGCCGATGCTATAGGGCTTGTTCGTGCCGTGAATCGCGTAGCCTTTCCATTCGAGATAAAGCGCGTAGTCGCCCATCGGGTTGTCAGGTCCGGGTCCGATCTCGGCGGGAAGCCCGGGGTCTTCATCATGTTCGGATTTGGTGGGAACCCATGTCGGATGGGTTGCCTTCCGGGCAATTTCGGTGTGGCCGATCGGCGTCTCTTTGCCTTCGCCGCCGATACCGATGGGAAAGCTGCGCGGTTCGCTTATATCGCCAGCGAAATAGTAAAGCCGCAGCTCGGCAAGATTGATGACGATGCCATGCCGTGGCGCGTTCGGCAGAATCTGTTGCGTGGGAACGTTGACTGTACGACCCGCGCCAGGGAGCCAGGGATCGATCCCCGGGTTTGCCGCGCGAATCTCGACATATCCGATATCGTAGCTTCGCGCGATGTCGAGAAGCGTGTCTTCTTCTTTTGTGACGTAGAGCGTCGGAATGCCGATGAGATCGTTAGGCGATCGCTGCGGCGACGCTGCCGAAAGCAGGGCAAGGGCCATCACAGGTCCGACGAGTCGCCCTAGGATCGCCCACGGGGTGGTTAAACGAGCGGGGCGGGAGAACGGATTCCAGTCCACGTCTCTCCCTCTCAATACCGAGATTGAAGAAATGCTATTAAGTCCCTAGCCTCGATACCCGTCTTTGATCGAAATCAAAGCCGTGAAGCTGTAAATATGGGCATGTTATCGCCTGCGGGCTTGGAAAGGACTGATGTCGCGGCCTCGCTTGTTCTCTCGTTGTGTCGCACTCATGGCGGCATGTGCATTCGTTACGGCTCATGCACGCTTGGCCTCGGCCGAGGCCTTGGCGTCTAATGCCGATCGCGTCGTCGTCATCAAAAGCGAGCGCGTGCTCGAGCTTATGCATGAAGGTCAAATCCTGAAAACCTATCCGATCGCCTTAGGGCGGCACCCCAAAGGCGCCAAGTCTCGCCGCGGGGACGGCCGCACGCCAGAAGGCGTGTATGTTATCGACAGACGATCCACCCACACGATCTTTCGACGCGAATTGCACATCTCGTACCCAAACGATGACGATCAGGCTCGAGCCGAAGCGGCACATGTGAGGGCGGGGGATGGGATTTTCATTCACGGCATGCCGCCACGCTTCGGTCATACCGATCCGGTGAGTTTTTTTCGCGATTGGACCGATGGCTGCATCGCAGTCGGCAATATCGCGATCGAGGAGATCTGGGACGCGGTCGCAGACGGCACGCCAATCGAAATCCGGCCGTAGAACCCTGATCGAATTGTGTGATCAAGTCGGCGTCTCATGACGTCGCGGCGCCCGTCCGGAACCGGCCGGACCGGCCAGCAAGCGACCCTAATTTTTGGGATAGCCTACCGTCTGCACGAAAGCGACGAATTGCTGGTCGGCGAGCCGTAGCAGACGTGCAAGCTTCGTCTGATCGAAAGATCCGCGAAACACGCTGCCCAACCTTTCCGACGCACAGAAAAGATAAACGTTCTGGCCGATAAATGCCGCATCGACCGACGCGTAGAGACGCCGCTCTTCGGCGGCAACGTCCATGCGCTCCCCATGCGCGACATAAATCAGCTCAAGCGGTGCCGAAGCGACAAAATCCTGCATGCCGGTCTCCTTGCGGATGTCCTCTTTGATGCAGGGCAACAGCGCATGCGTCTTGGGCTCGTAAATCCACACGCCGTCCGCCATGGCGAGATAAAGATCGATCACCATGACATGGCGCCAATAGGGCGCCGTTCGATCGCCGGTCGCCGGCCGGTTTACGCCAAATGCAGCCCAGAGCAAATTGGAAAGCAGTTCTCGCGGAATTGATTGCGGTCCGAACGCACGAACGGACCGGCGTTGGGCAAGCGCCGTGAAAAGCGGCATGCCGCCGACCTTTAGCGGCGCCGGCAATTCGATCGGTTTTCCTGGGACGTTCTGAGGAGTGAGTGTTTGCGTCGTCATCGTGGCTTCTCCTGTCTCACAATTGCCTTCACCCTTCGTCAATGGCGCGCAAGATCGCGCGTCGCACGAGGGTTGCCAAAATCGGCAACTTATAACCGTTCTTGGCCAGAGGCGTGGCTCCGTTGAGTGCTGCTCTTGCCGCCGCTGCCGCCGTATCTTTGTCGACGGAGCGACCCAAAAGCGCCGCCTCGGCATCACGTGCGCGGCGAGGGATCGGCGCAGCGCCGCCGAGGACGATCGCGGCTTTCCGACAGACACGATCCGAGGCAAAGTCAAGCACGACCGCGATATCGGCCAATGGCCAATCAGAGGAATCTTTTTCGCCCTGCTTCAGATGTGCCGAACGCGTTGTTTCCGGCAAGGGTGGCAAGCGGATCGCCGTTAGAACTTCTCCGACACGTAAATCGTTCTCGCGCGTCACGTCGCGATCGGGGCGGACGAAAAAATCTTCGAGCGCGATCTGCCGCGTTCGCCCTTGCGTATCCACAAGCTCAACCGACGCGTTGAGCGCGACCAAAGCCGTTGCCGCCGTCGACGGGTGAACGATCGCGCAGACATCGTTGTCAAAAACTGCGTGATATTGATTCTCGCCGAGGAGCGCGTAGCAGCAAGCGCCGCCTTTGCGGCGGCAAGGAAAATCGATCGATCGGAAATACCAGCAATGTGGCCGTTGAAGGATATTACCGCCCAAGGTCGCGACATTGCGCAATTGCGGACTGGCGGAGCTTTCCACCGCATCGGCAAGCGCGGTATAGCGTGGGCGCAAGAGGGAGTGCCGGCCGAGCGCCGCCAAGGTAACGAGAGCGCCGATGGCCAGCCCGCCCTCGTGATCCTCAGCGACCGTGTCGAGGCCCGGCACATGCCTGAGGTCGACAAGCCGACGCGGCGTGACGAGATTTTCCTTCATCAGATCGATAAGGTCGATTCCGCCGGCCTTGAGAATCGATCCATTGCTGGATGCCTCTGTCATCGCATCGGCTGTCATGGTCGAGGCGGTGTTGACCGCTTCAGCGACAGTCTTGGGCGCAAGCCAGTCAAACCGGTTCATAAATTCCATCCGCTGGCAGAAATGCGGCCGAGCGCCGCGAGAATCGTCGCTGGGTTCATGGGTAAGGCGTGCACGCGAACGCCGATGGCGTTGTAGACGGCGTTGGCGATCGCCGCGGCAGTTGCAATCGTCGCGGGCTCAGCCACGCCGCACGCATCGGTCGAGCTTCGGCCATGATAGTTTTCGACCAATGTGACATCGATCTCGGGCACGTCGCGTGGACCGACGAGTTTGTAGTATTCAAGGTCGGCGTTGAGCATCGCGCCGCTGCGGCGATCAAGGATACGATCCTCGAGCAAGGCGAAAGACAGGCCCATCAGGACGCCGCCGTGAATTTGGCTTTCTATCTGCATCGGATTGATCGGGCGGCCGCAATCATGCGCGGCCACGACCCGTTCAACACGCACGATTCCGGTCTCGGTGTCGACGGCAACGACGGCAAACTGCACGCCGCCGAGGTCCGACATCGTCACGCCGCCGCCATCGCGCGCCAAACGGAAGCCGCCATAATCGGCAGGCCTGCCGGAAACGACACCGATCTCGTCTTTAAGCAACGCGGCCGCCTCGCAGAAGCTAAGCCCGCGCGCCGGTGCATGGCGAACGAAGATGCGCCCGTCTTTCGCCACGAGCGCATCGGCTGGAGCGTCGAGCTTCGGCGCGACGATGGTATAAAGTGAGCGCAATGCCTTATAGGCGGCGTTGCGCGCGGCGGGCGTAATCGAGCCGGTCATCTTGCTGCCGCCGGAGCTTTGTCCCTGCGGCAAATCTGAATCGCCGATCAGTACCTTAATATCCGAGGCGCGCAGCCCGAGTTCTTCGGCAACAACTTGCGCGAGGACCGTCCGGGTGCCGGTGCCGAGGTCTTGTACCCCGGAGCGTAACTCGACGGATCCGTCGCGCCCGATCCGCACTTCGCACGCGCTCGACGTATCGACGATGCCGGGCCAGAAGGATTGTGCCATCCCGAGGCCGCGCTTGATCGGCCCCGGGTCCGCGCCGGGCAAGTGCCGTGCGTGCCAGCCGGCGTGCTCGGCGCCAATGCGTCGCTCCTCGCGGCGGGCCGGATTCGGATCGATCCGGTCGCGCAGGACAATCGGATCGATGTCGAGCCGCTCTGCGAGCGCGTCGATGATTTGCTCGAGCGCAAAGGCGCCTTGCACGTTGCCGGGCGCGCGCATAGCGCATCCGGGTCCGGCATTCGTCATGACATCGTATTGCGTCATCTCGAAATTGGGGCATGCGTAGAGGCCCTGGGCGATGTTGCCGACGCCAGCTCCGGTCTCGACGCCGGCTGTGCCATAGGCGCGCAGAGAGATAGCCGTCAGTGTCCCGTCGCGCCGGGCGCCGACGCGCAGACGCTGCCATGTGCCCGGTCTATTGCCGGCGGCAAGCTGCTCTTCGCGCCGATCGAGCGCCAGCGACACGGGCGCGCCAGCCTTGCGCGACAATTCGACCGCGATAAGGCTGTAATCACCGGCCGCGAGCTTCGAACCGAATCCGCCGCCCATAAATTCAGAAATCACGCGGACTTTGCCTGGCGCCAAGCCGAAAGCATCGGCGATCTCGTCGCGCACACCGACTACATTCTGGGTCGAGGTATAAATGGTAAGCCGATCGGCCCGCCAATCGGCAACGGTTGCGTGAGGCTCGAGACAGCAATGCGTCTGGACTTGAGTGCGGAATTCGCCTTCGACGACCACATCGGCCTCGCGCAACCCGCGTAGGACATCGCCGCGATTACCCGCACTAAACGGGTCCTTGGCAGGGCCCCAGACATTGGCCGAACGCGGCACGCCGTCGTGGCCCGTTCCTGGCACGGATTCAAATACCGGCGGTGCGTAGGCCTGGCGCGCCTCATCCATATCGACGACGAAGGGCAGGGGTTTGTATTCAACCTTGATGAGTGCAAGCGCTTCTTCGGCGGCTGCCCGCGTTGTGGCGGCAACCGCTGCTATCGCGGCGCCGCGATAGCGTGCCGTCTGGATCTCGTTGCCGCCCGCCTCGCGCACAACGTATACGGCCCGTACACTTGGGTGACGCTCGGCGGCAGCGATATCGACCGAAATGATCCGGGCATGGGTGTGGGGCGAACGCATGATGCGGGCAAACAACATGCCTGGCAGTCTCACATCGACGGTATAGCGCGCGGTACCCGTGACCTTCGCGCGACCGTCAAGGCGAGGAACAGGTTTGCCGATGACGTTGAGTTCGCTGTTCGGCGGCAGCGGCGGCGGCTCGTCGATCGGGACCTGCCGCTCGACCACGCCGAAAGCTGCGTCGACGATGCCGCTCGGAAAAATCTCACGTCGGGTGGTTTCCTCTTTTGGCATGGTCACTTTTCCGGCCGCGCGCTGGCGGCAAGAATCGCCTCGAAGACTTTGGGATAAGAGCCGCAACGACAGAAATGGCCGCTCAGCGCGGCCTTGATCTCGCCGAGCGTCGGCTGCGGCGTGTGCGCGAGCAACGCGGCCGCGCTCATGACTAGGCCTGGCGTGCAAAACCCACATTGCGTGGCGTCGTGCGCGATGAAGGCTTCTTGGACGGCATGGAGTTGTTCCCCATGAGAAAGGCCCTCGATGGTCGTGACCATGCGCTCGCCGACATCGATGGCAAGAATCATGCAGGAACAAATTGGCTCGCCGTCGAGCCACACTGTGCAAGCGGAACATGCGCCCCGGTTGCATGCGATCTTGGTCCCGATCAGCCCAAGCGGACCGCGCAAAGCCTCGGCCAACGTCATGCGCGGCTCGGCAGGGAGCAGATGCTCAACGCCATTCACTCGCAGGCGCATCGCAATCGCGCCCGCTGCCGAAAGTGTACCGGAATTCTGTTCCAAATTGCCCGCCATGATGGCGCCCAAGGCTGAGCTTATCCAACAACGCGCATGCTCCCACGCAATGCCTTGATGAATCTTGATCTGCATCAAGGTCATTGAGCGACGGCGATCGCTCGTTTCAGCGAAAAGCTGCTTGCCGTGATATGCAACGCCAGATAACGGCAGGCGCACTCGTTTTGGGAAAATGCCGCGCGCTATTCCCGCGCTCGCGGCGGTACGGCCCACCACAGCGCGATGGCATAGGTGAAGACTGTCAAATAGATCGCGACGAACACCCACTCAGGCAGCGGCCAGAAAATCAATTGCATGAGCCAGCGCCGCAGCAGTGGCGCCACGGGCGTTTCATCGTGACGGTTTTCGAGCGCCGCTTGCCAAAGGGTGAGGAAGCAGGCGCGACCCAAGGCCGCCTGCACCGCTACAACGGCGAGTAGCGCCAGGTGAAACACGCGCCACCAGAAAACGCGGACGAAGGCCCAGCGGCGCCACGCACCGAGCGGGATCGCGACCAGACCGAAGATGTTGAACAGTATGATCGCGAAATGAATCACCAGGACGATGAAGGCGAGGATGGCGGACACGGGCTAATCGCGGCCTAGGCGTGTCAGCTCATCGCCCGGGGGAGGGCGGGCCTCGCTCGAACATCGTGAGTTCCCATTCGGCGCGGGTTTCGTCATGGCGGAGAATGTAGAGCGAGCCGTCTTCACCTTTCACCTTGAAATAGCGGTAGTTGTGGCCCGGCCAGCGGTCGAGAACCTCCACGATGGCAACGCTCCTGCTGTCGAAGCCGAGCCGGGCAGGAATCTCATTGCCCTGCGGATCGCGCGCGCATTCGACCTGAATTCGCATGGAGTGTCTTTCGGCAGTAGTGGGTCTCGGCCGTCCACATTCCCGGCATCTTTTCCGCCACGTCCGGGATTTTTGAGCTTTTCTGCCGCCGCACCTTGATTCAGATCAACCGCTGATGGCCGCGGCCCAATCCGGATAAGCGCCAGCGCCGCTCAATCGAAAGGCTACTCGATGAAGAACTCGCAAGCCTCGCCAACTTGATAAGCGCCGGCGCGATCGGGCGCGATGCGGGGCGACCTTTTCCCATCGCCGATGACATTGATGTAGATCAGCGTCTCTTCAGGCGCGGAAGCCTATATTTCACGCTCGGGTTCCACCGCGCCCGGAGAATGGGCTATGTCGGCAGGCCAACTTGCGCTGTTCACGCTCGCCGGAACAACGGGTTACGCAGCCCGCGTGGCGCAACGCCTGGCGACACCGCTGTTTCCCGTCGAAGAGCGCGATTTTGAGGACGGAGAGCACAAGGTACGGCCCCTTGCTTCGACCGTAGATCTCGATGCTTACGTCATTCACGCGCTGCACGGCGATGAAACGCATTCGGTGAATGACAAGCTATGTCGATTGCTCTTTCTGATCGGTGCATTGAAGGACCACGGGGCGGCGCGAGTGACAGCCGTGCTCCCCTATCTTTGCTACGCGCGGAAGGACCGGCGAACTCAGCCTTATGATCCGGTGACCTCGCGCTACGTCGCGGCACTGTTCGAGGCTGTCGCCACCGATCGGCTACTGGCTGTCGAAGTCCATAATGTCGCCGCTTTCGATAATGCTTTCCGTTGCCCGACGCGGCACATCGATACCGCCGACTTGTTTGCGACGCATTTTGCACCCGTTGCACGGAATACCAAGCTTGTTGTGGTTTCTCCCGACGCGGGCGGCGTGAAGCGTGCCGAGATCTTCCGCCGCGCTCTCGAGCGCGAGGCGGCGGTGGCGATCGACAATGCTTTCGTCGAGAAGTATCGCAGCGGCGGAATCGTAACCGGCGGCGCGCTCATCGGCGGCGTAGAAGGGAGAACGGCCATCATTTTCGACGATTTGGTCAGCACCGGAGGCACGCTGCTTCGCGCCGCCAAAGCCTGCCGCGCGGCGGGAGCGCGCCAGGTATTTGGAGCCGCGGCACATGGCCTCTTCATGGGTGGCGCGTCCGAGCTTTTTGCCTCGGGTGATTTCGATGGCCTTGTCATTGCCGATACTGTTCCGCTGTTTAAGACGTTAGCGTCGGTGAGCCAGAACCGACTGACCGTTTTGGATTCAACGGGGCTTGTCGCTGACGCGATCGCCAGGGCCCACGGCGACGGCTGAGTTGGTTGCAAGTTTGATCTATCTCAAACGTCGCGACGGGCGCGAAGACTAGCCTTCGATTGTGCGGGCCGGGAGTTTGCCGATGAAGCGATTTGGAACATTTCCGGCTTCGCTATTCATCACGAGGGAGAATCTCGATGCAGACCTATGCCATGCTAACGCGGCTGGAACCGAACGGCTTGCAATCGCCGACCGCGGTGGAAGATCTCGAGCGCAAAGTTAAGCAGCACATCCGTCTCGCCTGTCCAACGGCGCAATGGATCGGCAGCTACGCGCTGCTCGGGCCATACGACTATCTGGACCTGTTCCGAGCGCAGGATCTGGACGACGCCAGCAAGATTTCGGCGATCGTTCGCAGCTATGGCCACGCCCATACCGAGCTGTGGCCGGCGACGGAATGGCCGCATTTCAAGGCCGTCATCCACGAGCTCGGGCTTGTCAAAGGCTAGGGATCGGCGCCGCTGTCGATTGCGGCCGTGCATGGTACAGGGTGAGGAGCGCGAAAACATGACCGAAAGAACAATCCAGGAGGCGGAGAAGTTGGTTCGGCTTCCGCCCCTTGGCCTCGAAGGCATGCTTGCGTTTGGCGCGCCTGCACCGCGCGGGCTCATCCTCTTTGCCCATGGTAGCGGCAGCAGCCGCTTTAGCCCTCGCAACAATTCGGTCGCCGCGGCCTTGCGACAGGCGGGGTTGGCGACTCTCCTCTTCGATCTGCTCAGCGAAAGCGAGGAAGAGGATCGTAGCAACGTGTTCGATATCGACTTGCTCGCGCAGCGTCTTCTTGCCGCCACCGATTGGGTTGGCGCCTTTCCCGAGACTCGGTCGCTGCCGATCGGATATTTCGGCGCGAGCACCGGTGCGGCCGCCGCGCTGGTCGCCGCCGCCCGGCTCGGCGACCGCGTCAGCGTGGTCGTGTCGCGCGGCGGGCGTCCCGATCTGGCCGGCGGCGCTCTTGCGAAAGTCCGCGCCCCAACTCTTCTCATTGTCGGCGGACGCGATGCCGAGGTGTTGGCTCTCAATAGATCAGCGCTCCGTGCGTTGCATTGCGAAAGCGCGATCGAAGTGGTGCCGGGCGCTACTCACCTATTCGAGGAACTTGGCGCGCTGCAGCAAGTTATCGAGCTTTCGCGGCGCTGGTTTCTTGCTCATTTTCCGGGACAGACGAAAGGCTGAAAGATGCGCTTCGCAGATCGCGAAGAAGCGGGCCGCCGTCTTGCCGCCGCGCTTCTCCGCTTCAAGGATCAGCGCCCGGTCGTGCTCGCTTTGCCGCGAGGCGGTGTTCCTGTGGGGTTTGAGGTCGCCGCAAAGCTCGGCGCGCCCCTCGACGTCGTGCTGGTGCGCAAGATTGGCCATCCGGCAATGACCGAGCTTGCCATCGGCGCGATCGCCGAGGGCGAGGAGTTAGAGAAGGTGATCGACGAGCAGGCCGTCGCCGAGTTCGGCGTCCCAAAATCGTATCTTGATCGCGAGATCGCCCGGCAGAAGAACGAGATCGAGTACCGCCGTCGGCTCTATTTCGAGAACCGGCAGCCGGTGGACATTCGACACCGTACGGCCATTGTCATTGATGACGGTATTGCAACGGGCGCCACCATGCGCGCGGCTCTCCGCGCCGTTCGGCGACGTGGACCGGAAAAGCTTGTTCTTGCGGTGCCGGTGGCTCCGGAAAGTGCAATCGAGGCCCTGCGCGCCGAAGCGGATGAAATCGTCTGCTTGTTCTCGCCCGTGGATTTCGGTGCGGTCGGATTTTTCTATGCCGATTTCCGTCCCGTTGAGGATGAGGTCGTGGTCGAGCTGCTCAACCGCGCTGGCCAAACTGCGGCAGTGAGCATGCCACAATCTACACGCTCTTCAGCGGCCGGCTCCGAAAACCGGTAAGGGCAGGGTTGCTGACGCTTTTGGAAGGACATCGGGGCCTTGATCTGCATCAACGTCCACAAATGCGTCAAAGGATAATTTTTTCGAATTAGCGTTGGCGCCCCTTCTTTGCGGAGCGGTTCGAATGACGCAGCTCGCCGTGCTCGACACGACCGTCCAGAAGACCCATGAATGGCTGCGGGATATCAAAAAAGGACTCGGCTTCGACAATGACAGGGCCGCCTATGCGGCTTTGCGCGCCACGCTGCACAGTCTGCGCGATTTGCTTGGGACCGATCAAGTGGCGCAGTTCGGCGCTCAGCTCCCGATGCTCGTGCGCGGTATTTATTACGAAGGTTGGAACCCGGTGCCGACCGCAACCGGCCGCCCAGCAGGTCACGACTTTCTTGAGACTGCCCGCCACGAGCTGCGCGACCATCTCGAACTGCGCAATACCGAGCATGTGACCCGGATTGTCTTCAGCGTTATCGCGATGCATCTCACGTCGGGCGAAATCGGGCACATTGTTTCGACTTTGCCGCGCGAGGTTCGCGCGCTGTGGCCTCAACCGTCTTCCGAAAAGAAAGCCGAATAGCCGTCAGGAAAAAGGGGAGCCGTCATGGAAAGGGCAACGACCGGCGGGAAAACATGTCGGATCAGCGTGAACCCCGAACGCCGCTCCTCGGTTTGGTGGGACTACGCAAGAGCCCGCTTCGATGCGCCGACAGCCTTGGGACCGATGCTCGTGTTTTTCGGTGCCCAGGAAGTATGTGTTGATCCCGGCGATGCCATCGCCATCCGCACCTGGGCGGCAAAAGTGCCAGATTGGGACGATGCGGAGCCGCCGCTCCTTATCACGGTCGATGAGGCGTGAAAGGGCCGTACACCCTGACGGCCACCGAAAATGCCGATCGAGTACAAGTCAGCCAAAGTCGGCAGGCTTCATATGCCCGTCAATGCCGTCTCGTCGACCCTAAAAGCAGTGTTCACGATTAAGCGCGCTTTCTCAGCCGTCGCGGCCGGCGTTGCTTCGGGTTGAAGAATGTGCCAAGCCGTCGCATCTGCCGTTATGTCCGGATTGACATCTTGATCTACACCTAGCGAAATACCAACGAAAGGTACGGAAGCCCTTAAGGCTTCCGCTTCAATCGCTTTGCGATGCGCGGCGCACCGAAAGCTTGCATCGACAATCGCGCTAAAGCCTGCGCGTAAAACCTGGTTTGCCTGCTCACACAACGCAGCGTAAACACGGCCCGTCACCTCGGGCGTATAAGCCGTGGCCGGCAAACGATCAGCTGGCGTAAGGCCCAGAAGCCGCTTTCGCGCGAGGTTGCTGCGCAACACGCGTGCGCCCGGCACCGGTGGAAGGAAAGCGGCGAGATCGTCCGCAACTAGCGATTTCGCGTGACTGCTGAGCCCGCCAAGCGCGATGAGCCGTCCCTTGGATTTCATGAGCAGTGAGGATGCCAAGGCCAGATACGACCGCGCCGTTGCCGCGATATGCTGCCGCTCCTCTTGCTTGAGCCGACGTTGCGCGGCAAGCGCAAGAGTATAGGCGCGGCTCGCTGCCCGGATCGAAAGCATCAGCGGCAATGACACCAATCCCTCGACATCACCCGTCGTGTCGAGATAGCGGTTGAACACGACATTCCCCAAAGAATCCAACCCGCGCTGATGGAGCTCCACCAACAAAAAGGCCAAATCGAAGAGCACATCGATGCAGGACGCCTCGTCGCAAAACTCGATTGCATCGAATAGTGTGGGCCGCCCGTCAATTAGGCATATATTGGCCAAACGCAGATCGCCGTGGCAACGACGTACTCTGCCGCCGTCTCGTCGCTGATCGAGATGAGAGCCCATACCGCCGAGGAGATCGATCGATTCTTCGTATAATGATTCGACGGCGTCAGGTGCGAGGATGGTTCCGACCGTTCGATGCTCGGTACGATTGCGCTCGATGATGGCGCGAAGGCCGGCCTTGCCGCCGAATTCTGAAGTCGGTTCCGCGAAGCTGTGAAAGCGCGCGATCTCGTCGGCAAGGCAACGCATAAGCTCAGGGGTAAGAGAAGACGTCTCGGCAAGACGATCGAATAGATCCGCTTGATCAAATCGCCGCATCACAACGATCCAATCAAGGATTTGCCCTTCGCCGTCAAAAGCAATCTCGCCATTCGGCCGGCGGCGAATTGCTTGGACAGCGAGATAGAGTTCCGGTGCCGTGCGGCGGTTGAGTGCCAGCTCGGCACGGCAGGCCGCTTCGCGTTGGCGGACCGTACGGTAATCAAGTAAAGAGAAGGCGATCGGACGTTTCAATTTATAGGCGCGATTGCCGACCAAAAAGACGATCGAACAATGCGTCTCGATGCATGCGACCTTTGTGCCGGGAAGGCCGTAGCTGGCTCCCTTTGACAAGAAGGTGATGACCTCCGCCTCGGTATCGGTCATCTGCAGCCTTTCGCGGCCGGCGCCGGCTCGTTAGTCGCTTCGATCAGGCTTCGAGGGCTCGGATATCCGCCGCAATGCTTCGGCGCTTACGTGCTCGCTCGCATGCGTCGCAATATCGCCAAGCGAGACCACGCCAACAAGCTGATTGTCGTGGGTGAAAACGAGCAAGCGACGGATCTGGATATCGATCATGTGTTTCACGACATCATCGACGGCGTCGTCGTCAAGGCAGTAATGAACCTCGTCGGTCATTACATCTTCGACATTTGTCATATTCGGGCTCAAATCGGCCGACACGGCGCGTACCGCGATGTCGCGGTCGGTGATGACGCCAACCACCCGTTTGCCGTCATGGACCGGAAGGAATCCAACGTTGAGCCTATCCATGATCGCAGCGGCTTCTTGCAACGAATTGTTCGGACGGACTACCTGCACCTCTCGGGTCATGACATCCGCGGCTCTCATCTCGGCCCCCTGGAAAGGCATCGCCTTCATTGGCGATTTGAGGAGATCACTGCCTGCTATCCCGGTCATTGAGTTGGATCAAAGTGGAAAAGCATTCTTAGTGTAGTCTGAACAACTTAAAAGCCGGACCCTCGGCCGCCGGAGGCCGCGTATCGTCACCTTCGCAACCGCCTGGACGGCAGCAATGACCGGTGGGAAACTGCACTCGGCAAAGCTTGCTGCAGCCCGTATTCTTCGTATGGGGTGAGAAAATGAACGCTGTGGATCAGAGTAGCCGTTCCGCAACCGCGAGCGAAGTCCGTGATATCGTTGGGCAAGTCGACGATGCCGTCGTCATGAGCATATTGCAGCTCGGGGCGACGCCGGGTGAGGTCGCCGAAGCCCAAGCTTGGCTGACCTCGGACGATTATCTGCATCGCGCGCTACGGCATGCATTGCAGGGCCGCGCCGCGCAAGTGTTCGAGATTTTAGAGGCCGAGCTTCCGGAGGAGGACCGGCCTTAGTTTCATGCTCGTTACGCGCGCAGGGCTCGCTACCGGTCTGGGATTTTGAATTTGGGCCGATGATTCGCTCCCCGTTCAATCAAATTATCAGCGCAAATCGCCGGATCACTGCAACGTTTCTCGCTTTCATTGCCACTTCGCCTTAAGACCCTTGTCATCTTGTAAGAGGATGCGAGTGCCAAATCTTGCGCATTGTCGATCGAGCGTGCGTTGCAGCCATGCCAGATCGTCTTGTGAGATGCGGTTGAGCCGGAACCTTTTGATCTGAAACGGCACGAGGCGAAGGCCGATAAGTGTGCGGCTTGAGATCGAATAACTTGCCAAATACATAATGGCAAGGTCGCTTCGGAACGTTTCATAACCTTCGATGCCTTCATAGTCATTGAGAAAATCGCCACATCCGTAGAGGATTAGCTTCCCGCGATAGACTTCGATCGCCTTCGCGTGGTGAGCCGAATGGCCATGGACAACGTCAAAACCCGCGGTGTCGATCAGACCGTGCGCAAAATGTCTTTGCTCGTCCGAAATATCGTAGCCCCAGTTTTCACCCCAATGGATTGATGCAATGCGTAGTTCGCCGGCACGTCCGACCAATTGGGTGTGTGCCGCGATGCGCGCAATCGTTGGATCGGAAAGATCCTTAAGGAGGTTGACGCCTGGCCGATCGTCCTCAGCCGCCCATTCGAGAGGGATGCCGCTCGTCATTGTGCCGAATGCGAACGCCGAGGCTGTTGCGCCGCCGATCATGTCGAGACGGGCGGGGGCGCTCGCCTGCGTGGCATCGCGGCCGGCGCCGGCGCAAGCGATATGCGCTTTCTCTAACGTATCTAATGTTTCCAAAAGCCCCGCGCGTCCCCAATCCAGCGTGTGGTTGTTCGCAAGGACGCAACAGCTGACATTGGCCGCGGCAAGGCAGCCGATATTAGCGGGGTTCATCTTGTAGTTTATGCCTTTGGGAACGGGCTTTTGACTTTCTGTAACGCTGGTTTCGAGGTTGATGATCCGCAGATCAGGCTGCGAAGATTGCAGCTCGGCGAGAGCGTCGCCCCAGACATAAGAAAAATCGACCGGCCGGGGGATAGGGCCGTTCGCCATCTCCGCGAGTTCGAGATAAGTCCTTGCCGACGCGGCATTGCGCTCATAAATACGTGGATCGCTGGGATAAGGAAGAATCTGGTCGACGCCTCTTCCGAGCATAACGTCGCCAGTCAAACAAATTTTTATATCGTTTCGCGGCACAATGCTCTCAGTATGCAAGTCGGCAGCTTCTGGAATAGGATTCAAGGGCGGCTTTGCGATAGGGCGGCCGAAAACCGTCGCCGGCAGAAATGCCAAAAAAGCGCGTCGGCCGATTGCAATGGCTGCACCCAATTTTTCCAATCGCCGGCTGGCATCACGCCCTTCCGGCATGATGATGCAACGCGACTGTGCGTGGACTGTTCAATTTTGCGCTCGTCCTTTGGCTGTGCTGATGGAGCAACCTAATCAGGCCGGCCTCAATCCGCGCAAAGGTAAGCGTTTTGCGTCGATAATCGGCCAGATCGATACCGGCTCGTGCGGCGAGCGCTTTTACCTGTTCGAGCGGTTCCGGATCTGCATTCCGCCAAAACGGCCGCAACTCACGCAAAAAGATGTTCATCGTTACCGGCCCGACGCCGTAAAGTGCGAGGAGCCGCGCCTCGAGGTCCTGCGGGCTTTTCGTACGGTCATGAAGCTGCGACACCCGACCGCCATAATTTTTGAGAAGCGCATGGCACACGCGCAGCACCTGGTCCGACTTGCGCCCATCATAGCGCACATAGCCGCCTTCTCTCATGACCGGGTTCACGAGAAAATTCCAGCCGGCGTTCACGATCTTCTCAGGCGTGGTCAGGCCACGGCGAACGAACGATCGATAAGTGTTGCGCGCAATCGTCCCGCTGATCCGCGCGCCAAAGAGCAGACTTGCCAGCAACCAACGGAACAGTGCGCTTTCTCTGCCGCTCGCGAGAGCGATGCCGAGTTCCTCGGAAAACAGTGGGCTTCGCTTTAACGCAGCCAGACCGGCTTCCGACGCGCCCTGTCTCGGTTGTTTTGCCCTCGATACCGCCTTCGTCTTGCGCCGTACGCGCCGGATTATGCGAATGGCGCTCGAAGGAGGCCTAGCCACTGCTGTGCCCGCATGCCGGCCCGGCCCGCCTAATTAGGCGGCGTGCCGAGATACCCCTTCGACAACTTCCCCCGTCAACTGATGAGGAGCGTGCAGCGCCAAATCGCCGACGGAAAGTATTCCGACCATTCGCTTATCGCGGTTGAGGACGGGCAGACGATGAATCTGCTGCTGCTCCATCAGATGCGCGGCGTCCGTTACGTCTTGGTCGTCGAAACAATAGGTGATGCCTTTCGACATCACTTTCGCGACCGTCGTTTTGGCCGGATCGCGGCCGGCCGCGACGGCGCGACAGGCGATGTCCCGGTCCGTGACCATGCCAACGAGCTTGTCGTTCTTCCCAACGGGGAGGCAGCCGATATCAAGCCGCCGCATCTTTTTGGCGGCGTCCTGCAGCGATGTGTCGGGGCCGATCCAGGTCACTTTCTTCGACATGATTTCTTTGACTCGCATTTTCCTCTCCTTGTTTGGCATGACAGGTTCACCGAATAGGGGCGGATTTCCTGTCTACGCGGAATTGTTTGCCTTTATTGGCCCGATCAACAAAACGGTTTTTGATCCAGATCAAAATTCGCAACGCGGATCGGTATTAAAAATGACTTAAATAAAAAAACGGCGAGGAAAAACGCCATGGGCGCGTGTGATCCTTTGTTGGCCCGTCTCTTTCGCGAGAATGCCGCGCGGTGCCGCTGCTTGGCCGATAGGACGGCCTTGTCTGCCAACGTCTCGAAACTAAAAGCCCTTGCGGCGCAATACGATAGTCAAGCCGCCACCATCGAAGCCGGCGCCAACGGCGTATCAAGCAAAGACACCAACAAGCACAAGCCAGCAATCCTCGATCGACCCGTCGTGACACGGCGGCGCGCAGAGGAGATTTTGCAATGAGCAACGCTTCGATGACATCGCCGGCTCCGAGCATAAGCTTGACGCCCCGGCTGGATGCCCTTCCGATCTCGGCTTGGCACTTTTGGATGCTGGTGATCCTCTCGGCGGTTCTTCTTTGCGACGCCACTGATGAATTCCTCATTTTTTCGATGGCGCCACTTCTCATTCGCGAGTGGGGGATCACAGCCGTCAGCGTCGGTTTCCTTATCGCTGCAACCGGTGTCGGTGGCGCGATCGGGGCCGTGATCTTTGGTGCGCTGGCAGATCGCATCGGCCGTCGCCGTTGCCTTGCTGCAAGCATCGTGCTGTTTTCGCTTTTAACTGGCGCTGCGGCGCTTGCGCGAAATGTTCCCGAACTGATTGTAATCCGGTTGCTTGGCGGCATCGGCATCGGCGGCGTTATTCCCGTGGCGCTTGCCTTCCTCGGCGAATACTCCCCGCCCAATTGGCGTGGCCGCTTCATCGCCTGGTGGAACTCCATGTTCGCCTTCGGCGTCACGCTTGCTGGAGCGGTGGGCGTCTTCGTGATCGTACCCTATGGCTGGCGCTGGGGTTTCATCATTGGGACGACGCCATTGGTCTTGGTCGTATTCGTGCTCTGGTTGCCGGAATTGGTTCGCTTCCTAATCTCCAGAGGCAAAATGCAGGAAGCCCTCGAAACAACCGAGCGCGTCGAACGTGCGGTGCTGGGCGCGGGTCGCGCCGCTCAAATCGTAGCAGCGCGCTTGGCGAGCACCACGCCACACCCCGACATTCATGCTGCCGTCGCGCCCAAACCGCAGATCGGCGGCAAGCGCGCGCTGCAGTTGATGAATACGCCGGAGATACGCGGTTCGATGATCGCCTCGGCGGTATTGTGGTTCCTGCCGAGCCTCGTTTTGCTGCCATCCTTCTACCCGATCTTCTTGACACAGGAACGTGGGATGGATGTCAAGACGGCGATCGCGCTGGTGACGGTGACATCGATCTTGGGGCCACTGGGTCAGCTGGTTGGGGGCGCAATGTCGGATTGGCTTGGACGCAAGCCGACCTTGGCGTTCGGCCTCTTCCTGTTTGGTGCCACGCCTTTTGCGGCGTTCGAACTCACCGATTCGGTGACAATGATGTATGTCTATCTGACGCTTGCCTTCATCGGGACGAGTGTCGTCTATGGCGTGTTGTTCGGCTACACGACCGAACAGCTTCCGACCGTTCTGCGTGGCAGCGGGCTCGGCTTCTTCGAAGGATTGCGACGTCTCGGGCTCGTGCTCGGTCCGCCGATGATTGGCGTGCTTTATACGCTCGCTGGGCTTGGCACCGTCCTGTGGGTTGCATTAGGTTGTTCCGCTCTGACGGCCCTTGTTCTCATCGTATTGGGGCGGGAAACGCGCGGCATGCCGCTTGCGGAAATCGAGAACATTGCGAAGGGACGCTGATCTGGCGCGCGCTGCCATAACGACTTGATCCAAATCAAGAACGGCCGTCGGAAATCATGGGAGAGAATTGAAGCTGCAAGATCCAGTACGCGGGATTTTCGCTGTGACGCGGATGCCGCGCCGAGTTCTCGCCACGGTGCGACGGGGGACGAGGCATGCCTGAAGCTTCAATCTGGAAAAATCCTTGGTGGGTCGTTGCTGCAGCCCTGCTTGGACTTACGGTCAGCACCGGAACCCTGGTTTTCACCTTCTCGGTTTTCATCATCCCGTTGACGCGCGAGTTCGGCTGGGGCCGCAGCATCGTCACGAGCGGCATCACCGTCGGCAATCTGGTGGGCGCCGTATGCGCGCCTATCGTCGGCCGACTGATCGACCACTATGGGCTACGCGCGATCATGCTTCCGGCCATCGTCTTGTACAGCCTGGCGATGGCGGGGCTGGCCCTGATCAGCGGCTCCGTGCCGCTGTTCATTCTTTTATTCGCGTTGTGCAGCCTGACCGGATCCGCTCCATCGCCACTTTCCTATTCCAAGGCGATCACGCTTTGGTTCGACCAGAACCGGGGCTTGGCGCTCGGCGTAGCCCTAACGGGGATCGGCCTTGGAACGGCGCTTATACCGCAATTCGCGACCTATTTAATCGTCCACTACGGCTGGCGCGTTGCCTTCATCGGCATGGGAGTCCTTACCTTCGTGCTAGCGTTCCCCGCGACCGCGCTCTTCATTCGCGAGCCGATCGTGACCGCCGGGGCGGGCGAAGCGCGGGTCGCAAGAGCGGTACTGCCCGGCATCGCGCCTGGCGAGGCAGTCAGAACCGGCCGGTTCTGGGCGTTGACGATCGCGTTCTTTTTGATGGCGACCGCCATCAACGGAACGGTCGTTCATCTGGTGCCGTTGCTCACCGATCGTGGCCTCCCGATCCAGGTTGCGGCGGGCGCCCTCTCAGTCTCGGGGATCGCGGCGATCTTCGGCCGTGTCGTCTTCGGCTATCTCCTGGACCGCTTCTTCGCGCCTATTGTTTCAGTCTGTAGCGTTCTCGTGAGCATGCTGGGCCTACTGGTCTTCGCGCTCGCCTTACCGGGCTCCATGATTTTCGTTGGCGCTACGCTTTTGGGCCTGGGCATCGGCTCCGAAACCAGCCTGATCGGATTCATGGTTGCGCGCTATTTCGGCCTGAAGCGCTACGGCGAAATCTACGGATACACTTTCGCCGCTCTGATCATCGGCATTGGTTTCGGCCCGCTGGTGATGGGGACAAGCTTCGATCTCTTCCGCTCCTACACGATGACCCTCTACGGCTTCGAGGCGATCCTTTTGATTGTCGCGATCTTGCTAGGCCGGTTGGGTCCCTACAGCTTCCCCGCCCTCCCGGGACGGCCGCGCGGCGCGACGCAGCAATCCTCTCCGCAAAGACTTGGAGGCACAAATGACTGAGCTCTACCGCATCGACGTGCATCACCATCCGATGCCTACGCATCAGATTTCGCTTGGGCGGCGCGGCGCGAGGCCCGACCTTAAGGAATGGGCGCCAGAGGCCTCCCTCGCGGATATGGACAAGAACGGCGTCGCGACCTCAATCCTCTCTTTGCCTCATGCCATCGCCGCCCAGCCGACTGACCAGTCCGAGGCGCGCAAGCAGGCGCGCTCCTGGAACGAGTTCCTGACGCGCCAGGCCAACGACCACAAGGGCCGGTTCGGCGTCTTCGCGACCTTGCCCATTCTCGATATCGAAGGCAGCTTGCGGGAGGTCGAATACGCTTTCGACACGCTCCACGCCGACGGCATCAACCTAATGACCAACATTGGCGACCGGTGGCTGGGTCAGCCGTATTACTTCCCGCTGTTCGAAGAGCTCAATCGCCGCAAGGCGGTGGTTTATACCCACCCGATTGCCCCGAACTGCACCGAGAATAAGCTTGAGCCGCTGGTCGGCGATTCGATCATCGAGTATGCAGCCGACACAAGCCGTGCAATCGGGTGCATCCTGTTTTCAGGCGCGGCCCACCGCTTCAAGGACATCAAGTGGATATTCTCGCATGCTGGTGGAACAATGCCGTTCCTCCTCGAGCGATTTACCCTGGCGCCGGTGCTGGGCAAAAAAGAACTCGCTGCACTGGTCCCCGACGGCGTCATCAATTACTTGAAACGCTTCTACTACGACACGGCCCAGGCCTCGCATATCTATGCGATGAGCTCGATCACGAAGCTGGTCGCGATCACGCAACTCGTCTACGGCACCGATTTTCCGTATCGCAACAACGAGGAGCATATCAAGGGCCTGAGGCAGTGCGGGTTCTCAGAAAGCGATCTGCGCGCGATCGAATGCGAGAACGCCCAGCGCCTGCTGCCGCGCTGGAAGAGCTAGAGCGCTGCGTTCGAACACCGGCACGGTCGCCAAGAGCGAGAACATTACGAAGCGACGCTGACCCGACGCGCGCTGCGATGACGACTTGATCCAGATCAAGATCGCATTTTTTCAGATGTCTATGATTTAAAATAAATACTCGAAATGGAGGGACGGCCATGAAGCTCGCAAGCGGGATTGGAATCGTCAGTTACGGCGTTGCCATTCCACGACGCCGCATCCGTGTGGAAGAGGTACTGCGGGTTTGGCCTCACACCCGTGTTCACGAGATCCGCGACATGTTGAACGTCAAGGAGCGGGCCGTCCTCGGCCCCGATGAAGATACTACGACGCTCGCGATTGATGCGGCCAAGCACGCGTTTGAAAAGGTAGGCGATACGAGGGACCGCATTGGCGCATTCTACCTCGGTACTTGCACTGATCCCTACGCCTCGCGCCCGTCGGCCACCGTCGTGGCCGAAGCGCTCGGCTTGAAGTCCGACGCAATGTGCGCCGATGTTCAGTTCGGCGACAAGTCGGGCACTGCCGCCCTGCAGGTCTGCGACGCGATGGTGCGGGGCGGGCTCGCGGGCCGGGCGCTTGCGATCGGCGCCGATACCATCAACCGACATACTGCCCCGGGCGACCTCGAGGAACCCTATGCCTCAGCTGCCGCCGTGGCGCTGTTGCTGGGCAGGGCAGACGTCGTCGCTGAGTTCGAAGGGAGCACGACGCACAACACCGAGCTCGCCGATTCCTTCCGCCTCGAAGGCGACCGTTACATCCAATCCGGTATGCGGCTCGGTCAGATGAAGAACGATATCGGCTTGCTCGCTCATTGTGCTGAGGCCGGTTCCGCGTTGCTCAGGACGCTTGGCACCAAGCCGTCGGATTACCAGCATGCGGTCTTCCCGCAGATCTACGGGGCGATGCCCTATCACGTCGGCAAAAGCCTTGGCTTCCAGCAGGAGCAGATCGGCGCTGGCGTCATCGCCGACCGTATCGGCAATTGCGGGGCGGCATCGACACTGCTCGGTCTGGCGCGCGTGCTCGACCGCGCCAAGCCGGGTGACCGCATCTTCTTCGTCTCTTATGGATTCGGTGCTGGCAGCGATGCGTTGAGCCTCTGTGTCACGCCTGAGATCGATCGGCTTCGCGCGGCAAAGGCACTCACTGTTGACGCTATGCTTGATCGCGGCGAGATCGTCGATTACGCCACGGCGAGCCGGTTCGAGTTCAAATACGTTCGGCCGGCGCACGTCTCGCATCCGAATCTTTAGGCGCGCGCGCAGCAAGAGGAGAGCCAGCAGATGAGCACCAAGGGCAAGCGGGTCGCGATCGTTGGAGTGGGCGGGACGTCGATGAATCCGCCTTTTCAACCAAGAAAAACGTGGAAGGACTTCGTTGCCGAGGCGGTTTACGGAGCAATTGGCAACGCCCGGAACATCGAGCCGCGTCAGCTTGAAGCCGGCGTGATCGGCTATCACGGCGAAGGCGTATCCGAATTCGGCGGAATCGGACCGACCGTGTCCGATCTTCTGGCGATCGCGCCCAATCCTGTCTATGCCGTGTCGGGAAACTGCACCAGCGGCGCCATCGCGCTGAACATGGCGTATGCGTTAATTTCTTCCGGGCGCTCTGACCTCGTTTTCGCGGCCGGTTTCGACAAGGATAGCGATCACTTCAATTACCCCGAGGTGATCAACCTCAGCACCGAAGCCGATTACGATTACGAATTCGGTTTCACCCATGCCGATTACTTCGCGATGTGCGAAGCCTATTACATGCGGAAATACAAGTATGGACCGGAATTTCTCGCGCGGTTCGCCTACGACGAACATTGGTACGCTCGCCGCAATCCGATGGCCGCACAGTATCCCAACCCGATGCCGACCATGGAGCAGCTCATTCGTGCCGGTGGCGGGGTGTTCGCGACAAGGGCGGAAGGCTGCGCCGCAGTGATTCTCGCCTCCGAAGATGTCGCGCATCGCTATACCGACAAGCCGATCTTCATTGACGGGATCAGCTACAAGTGCATGTCGCAATACATGGCGCATCACGCGTCCTTCAAGGATCTACGCTATCCCGGCACCGAGGCGCTCGACATGTCGGCGACCGGCCTCACAATTCCGACGAAGGACGAGGCCTTCAAAATGGCTGGGATCACCGCCAAGGACATCAACCTCGCTACCGTTTACGACGCTGGCGCCACCAGCATCATGCAGCTCGAAGCGCTCGGAATTGTGCCGTTCGGCGAGGGCGGCAAGTTCGTGCTCGAAGGCGGAACCTCGCGCGAAGGACGCTGCCCGACCAACACCGACGGCGGCAATGTCGGTCGCGGCCACTCTTCCGGCGGTGACGGTCTCTTCCAGGTCATGGAGTGCGCGATTCAGCTGCGTGGCGAGGCGGGCGAGCGCCAAGTGCCGAAGCCGAGATTCGCCTGCTGCCACGACGTTGGCGGAATCGTCGCGCATTGCACGGTTGTGGTCCTCGGGAATCAATAGGAGCTGCCACCATGTCAAATTTCCCAGAGCAGGTTTACAAGAGCGTCGTTCCGAGCGAGCTTCGGCCGTGGCGCGAACGTCGCGGCCGCTATCGCCTTGAAGGCTCCAAATGCGGCGATTGTGGCGCCATCGCGTTTCCACGGCGGCCGGTTTGCATCAAGTGCAACTCACGAAATATTATGCCCTATCAAGCGGCCCACACGGGAATCGTGCTGAGCCACTACATTAACGACTACCCGGCCTTGCCATTAACAGGCTATGGCGAACAGGGCCCGCGAGTCCCGGCGGTCGTTCGGCTCGATGACGGGCTTCACGTTCTCGCTGAGATCATCGACATTCCGCCCGCTGACGTGAAACCTGACATGAAGGTTCGGATGGTGGTGCGGAAGCTCCGGCGCGCAGCGGACGGCAACTGGCAATACGGCTACAAGTTTGTGCCCGCCAGCTGAGCGCGCTCACGCCTCGGGCACTCTATAGCGCTAGGTCCGACAAGAAGCCGCGATAGAGGTAAGTCCATGCCGGTGGCGGAAAGCGCGATCGACCTCACGGCGCTGATCGACCGACGGAAGCTCGGGTGGTTTCATATCCGGCTCATCCTGCTCTGCGCTCTTTGTTGCTTCGGCTCGGGATTTTATGCCGTGGCCTTGGGTTTCGTGGCGCCCGTTGTATCCGCCGCTCTTGCGTTGAATGCTGGCGCGCTGGGGCCTGCCTTTGCGGCGTCGGGCCTGGGCAGCATCTGCGGCAGCTTTGGCTGCACGCCCCTAGCCGATCGCATCGGTCGCAAACCCGTCATTGTCGGCGGCATGTTGCTTGCGACACCTTTCATCTTTTTGATGGGACGGGCGACTTCCGTGCCAGAGCTAATGTGGCTGCAATTTTTCGGCGGGTTCGGCTTGATGGGTATCGTTCCGATCATCCTGGCGCTTGCAGGCGAGTTCATGCCAAAGCATTCACGCATTACCCTCACCATGTTGGTTTGGATCGGCTTCAACCTGGGCTCGATATGTGCTGGCTTCGTCGCGATCAGCATCGCCGCCGGATCGGACTGGCAGGCAATGTTCTTCCTGAGCAGCGCAATGCCGCTTATCATTGCGCCGCTCGCCGCCTGGGCGCTCCCTAAATCGCTCGATTTCCTGGCGGAGCGGCATGCATCCGCGCGAAGGATCGCCGCCGTTCTGGTGCGGTTCGCGCCCGAGATTGCGGTTCCCACCGGCTCACGCTTCTTCCTTGATGAAAAGGAGGAGCGGGGCTTCCCAGTTTCGCTTTTGTTTCATCAGGGAAGAACGCGGTTGACCCTGCTGCTTTGGGTCATGTTCTTCACCAATATCGCCGCGCTTGTGTTCTTGAACAGCTGGCTTTCCACGATCTTGGTGGGCATGGGTATGCAAGCGCGTTTGGCGTTCGTCGCGGTCAGCATCATGAACGCCGGCGGCATAATCGGTGGGATCGCAATTTCCAAACTCTGCGACCGATTCGACAAAAATCGCTTCTATATTATGGCGGCGGGTTTTCTCAGCGGGGGCGCTTTCATGGCGGGCATCGCAATCGCCGGGAACCATGAGCTGACTGCCTTTGCCGCCGCCTTTATCGTGGGATTTTTTACTCTTGGCACGCAGAACACAGCAAACGCCGTGGCGGCCACAATATACCCGACCGCCATGCGCTCGACAGGAGCGGGTTGGGCCATCGGGATCGGAAACTCAGCAATGATCGTTTCGCCGCTTCTTGGTGGATTCCTGCTGTCGCAGGGTTGGAGTGCGGCGGCAGTGCTAAGCACAATGGCGCTGTCGACCGTATTTGCCGCGACGGGGGCGGCATTGATCGGGCATTTGGCACCTGACCGACGGAAAATGGCATTATCGCAATAAATTTGCGCATGGCGGCTAAACCTGCGCATCTCGCCAGGCATTGCACCGCAACCGCGGTTTCCGTCGATGCACGGCCTTTTCAGAGAGCGTCGCCGGCAAGAGTTTTATTTTCCTTGCCGTCCGGGTGAAGCCCCGTAAAGGCGGTCCACGCCTCTGCACGGAGCTGTTCCTCCCTATCGATGTATCGCGACGAGAAATGGAACGGTATGAAGCGTTTCACGCCGGCACGACAGGCGAGCGATCCTGCTTGCGCCGCTGTCAGATGAAGGCGGCGCGCCGCGATCGCGGCGTCCTCCTCGAGAAACACAGCTTCGATGAAGAGTAGATCCGCACCGCGTGCAAGCGCGACGATGCGCTCAACATTGTCTTGGTGATAAGCGGCATCGACCACATAAGCCAGTTTTTCGCCGGACGCAACGCGCAGAACCTCGGTCTTAAGGCGCCCGAGCGAGATACGTATCTCTCGTTGGTTATTATCTTCTGCGCTCGGAACGGTGAAGAGCATTTCATCCGGTTCGCCGCGCCGGACGGCTTGTTTGAGCTTGTTCAGCCACGGACCGACAGGTAAACCAAGGCCTTCAAGCCGGTCTCTCCAGATATTGATGCGAAGCTTTTCTTCAAATGCGAAAGCGAGGCAAGGGATTCCGTGATCCAGCGTCACAGCTCTGACACGGAAATCCTCTTCGTCGAGCAGGATGCCACTGGATGCCGTGGGCAGCGGGATGTCTTTGCGGCGAAAGGAATCTTTCGTATGAAATTCCGCCGCTTTTGCGAGCATGCCACCGTGGAGTTCCATGACGCCGATGACGAAGTCGATTTCATTGTTCGCAATCAGATTCCAGGTATAGGCGGAAAGCTTATGCTCGATGCGATCGATAAATCCGGGTGGGCCATAGAACGCGAGCCGCTGAGGTCGGCCAAGGCAAACGCCGAGAAGACGATCAAAGCCGCAGAAATGGTCCATGTGGGCATGCGATACGAACACATGGCTGATGCGCAGCAATTTCCGCGGCGACAGCGAACCGAGATCGCCGATATCGAACAAAAGCGCCCGCTTGGTAAAACGGAAATCGAGGCACAGCCCCGCATCGCCGAAAGGATCATTGATCAGCTGCGGTTGTACGAGATAACTCATCCGGGTCTAGCTTGGTCATAGCGGTTGTGGCACCGCACCACTGCGAGAGATTGCGGCAATCTCATAAAGCCCCTTTGTGATCTGCTCATGTAGATCGGCGTTATCCGCCAGCGTCTGAGCCGATGTGGTCGCCGATAGCGACGCGGTGGAGACGGCCTTTTCCCATTGCGCGGCACCACAATCCCCGCGACCGATGCCAGCGAGCGTTTCCAGCTCCCATCGCGCCTCGTCGGTCAGAGAAGCGATTGCTTGCTCAAGGGCTATCCGCGCGGGATGGCCGGGCGGCAACGGGTCGAGGCCGATGTTGCTCGCGGGATCGTGTTGGCCTCGCATCGGCATCAGCTCGCCAAACTTGCCTTCCGCGACCTCCGACAGGATCCGATCGCGTGCCTGGCGCGCGGTTTTGGCCAAATCGGCAATCCGTTTTGCATCGTCATAGGTGCAGTTCTTCAACATGGCGCGTTTCCTCCGCTTGTTAGGCGTGAACCTCGATTGCGTTGACCACCCTATCGACACCGAATACGTACCAGGCGTCGAACTCCGCCATTTCGCGCTCCGACGGTGTCGGCACCAGGCCTTGCAAGGTGACAATCGATCCACGCGTCGAAACCCGGATCTGGTCGGCATTGACGAATGGATCCTTCTCAAGCGCGAAACGAACCGCATCCGTGATTTCGTCGTCCGTGTCGGTTTCCGGAGGCGTAACGCCGAGCCCATTGATGACGTCCCTCGTACCCGGAACCCACCACGCGAGGACACCTGCGAGCCGCTTTTGCCCAAGGCCTGGCACGTCGCCATCGAGGGTCACGACGCCATCGGCTACCGCAATCGTAATTTTTCCTTCGATCGATCCCGGAACCTGGACGTCAGCAAGCTTGCCCTTGTCCATAACGCCGATGGCACAAGCACTGAGCGCCGGTTCCTGCACCAGCGCATCGCGCACGGCGTCCCGAATCTGGTCGTCGGCCATGGGCTGGGATGGCGCAACACGCAGCCGGTCGACAATGGCACGGATGCCAGATACCGCGGCGGCGCGTTCCAGCAGCAGCTTCTTCGCCGCAATATCGCCGACCTCGCCTTCGATGATAAGATCGCCTGCATCCCACGCCAGGGTAAGCCGGTGGTGTGCCAGATCAGCACGGGACTCGCTGTGGAGTGCTTTGCGAACCGCCTGCAATGTCTTTTCAGCTTGGTCCATCTGCCTCTCCTTTACTCGCAGGTTCTGTGCCGGACATCACCGTCCGTAAACGCCGATCAACGCTGTGGTCGCGATCGCGTGGCGCTTGGCAGCTTTCTCGATCTCGCGGCAACGCACTGTGGCGGCAATACCGAGCCGTTCGACGTCAAGTGCGTAAAGCGTGAAATGATAGTGATGATTTCCGTGGCCCCGCGGAGGGCACGGCCCGCCATAGCCCGGTTTTCCGAAGTCGTTGACGGCCTGCGGCGGCGACACGCTTTCCGGCGAATGCCCTTCTTCAAGCCCGTGACGTTGCGCCGGAATGTCGAAAATCGCCCAATGATACCATGTGCCTGCCGGCGCATCTGGATCGGAACAGATTATGACGAAGCTACGGGCATTCGCGGGCGCGCCGGTCCAGCTCAGCGGTGGAGAGATATCAGCGCCGTCGCAGGTGAGAGCCACTGGGATTTTCCCACCGCTCTCAAATCTCTCGCTCATTAGTCGCATTAAAGTGTCATAACGGCACATGCTCCGAATCGAGCAAGTATTTGGTGAACCTTATTGCTAGAGCGAATCGTCCACTTTGATATGCATCAAAGCCGATGCGGGCCGGCCACGGGGACTTTCGGCGAAGTCTCGTCCTCAGCCTTTAATACAGATAACCGGCTGAAGCGTCGCAACCTTGCGCGCGAGACCGGCCGCATGCGCGGCGTCGATCACCGCTGCCGTATCCTTATAGGCAGCCGGGGCCTCTTCGGCCACGCCGCGCGACGACGGGCTGCGAACAATGATACCGCGCTGTGCAAGCTCATCGACGACCTGCCTTCCGTGCCAGCGCTTGAGCGCCTGATGTCGGCTCAGGCGCCGACCGGCGCCGTGACAGGCTGAGGAAAACGCGCGCTCGGGCTCAACTGTCTGCCCGGCCATAATTCCCGAGATGGTGCCCATACTGCCGCCGATGAAGACCGGCTGACCGACCGATGCGATAGCGGCTGGCAAATCACTGGCGCCGGGCCCGAAAGCGCGTGTGGCGCCCTTACGATGGACGAAAAGACGGCGGCGCCTTCCGCCGATTTCGTGAATCTCTTCCTTGCACGTGTTATGCGAGACATCGAACAGCAAGCCGAGCCCAGCCCCGGGAAAGAAATGCTGGAACACCTTGCGCGTGAGGTGCGTTAGGATCTGCCGGTTCGCGAGCGCGCAGTTAACTGCCGCGCGCATGGCTCCGAGGTAGCGCTGACCCAGTTCGGATTGTAACGGGGCGCAGGCCAACTCTATGTCCGGCAGGTCGATCCCCGCTATTGGGGCAGCGATTGCCATTTCGCGCAAATACTCTGTGCCGATTTGATGCCCCAGGCCGCGCGAGCCGCAATGGATACTGACCACGATGTCACCGCAGCCAAGCCCATATGCAAGCGCCGCGGTCGGGTCGTGGAGTTGCGTTACCTCCTGCACTTCGAGATAGTGATTGCCTGATCCCAGTGTTCCCATCTCGTCACGTTGCCGCGCCTTGGCTTGATCGGAAACGGAATTCAGATCTGCCCCGTCCATGCGCCCATGCTCTTCGATGCGTTCGAGATCCGCGGCCTCGCCATAGCCTTGCGCCACCGCCCAATGCGCACCATCCTTCAACATCGCATCCATCTGGCCGAGGTCGAGCACAAGCTTTCCGGTGCTTCCAAGCCCGGCAGGTATATTTCGAAAGAGACTATCGGCCAAATCGCGTTTGACAGGCTCGATATCCACGCGGCGCAACCCCGTCAGCAGTGTACGCACGCCGCAGGAGATATCGAAGCCGACGCCGCCGGCCGAAACGACACCGCCGGCTTCTGGGTCGAAAGCCGCGACACCGCCGATCGGAAATCCGTAGCCCCAATGGGCATCCGGCATGGCATAGGCTGCATCCACGATTCCGGGCAGGCGCGCGACATTGGCGATCTGCTCCAGAACCTTTTCGTCCATCTCGGTGATGAGTTGTGGGTCGCCAAAAATCACAGCGGGCACACGCATTCCCGCGTTTGCGGGAAGCCGCCACTCCCAATCCGATACGTGAACGAGTTTGGTTATGTCCATCGTTGGTCGGCTGCCCACCTCTGTGCTAAACGTCGATCACGCACTGCGCGATCCATGTGCCGTCGGTTGCTTGTTCCACTTTGAGAGCGGTGTAAGTCGCTCCTTTTGGCTCCACAGCCAACACATGACGTGTCAGGTCGATCGTCTCGCCCCACGCATCTGCTTGGAGCTGATGGTCCTTGATCACGACGTGAAATCGTCCAAAAAGGAACCGATCCACTGCCATTCGAAAGATTAATGCATTAAGCCAGTCGACGAGCAGGAATGCGTAACTGGGCGCCTCGCATTCAATGTGAACCTCGCGCTCTGGGCGAATGGTCGAAACGTCGACGACGACAGCTGAAAGCGCTATCGCGGCCTGTTCAAACGCCGCTTCACATGTGGGACCAATCCCGCGAACACCGATATCCGCGTCATGCGAGAAATGGTCCGCGCATGTTTCAATGGGCATGGCAGGTCGATTCATCCCACTGGTGCCATAGCAGATACGCAGCCGCCAAAAACACCATTCCAACGACGATTAGAGCAAGCGCAAAGTACGCAGAAGCGATAGCCTCCCGAAGCCGAGCCGCGATCGGCGGCGTGAAATCGACATCAAGCATACTCACCAAGGCGAGCAACATCGCTCCCATGACCACCACGCCCAACCATTTATTTTTCATGGCTCGCTCCACGCTGTAATCCCCGAGGGGTTCGCCGGCAAGCATCGGGCTTTCGACGTGCGAGCGGCCCAGATCGGGTTTGGCAGAGGCCCAATACCCAGAAACGATCCGAACAAACGCGAGAGCGCTCGACGCGGACCACGTCCGGGCTGTCACGGCATATCGTCGAGCGCTAGTTCGATCGCCGGTACGGTGCGCCCCAGTTGGGACGTTCATCCACCGGGTGTCTCCAGCTCTCTCGTTACTCTTGTTACTCTGGCACAGATAAGGATGGCATCGCGCAGATTGCCGACCTTGATCTACATCAAAGATTGATTCCTCGCGCTGGACCATCTCACACTATCGAAAGGAGGCGGAACAGCAACGACATAGACGAAAGCGTTTTCTTGGCGGCGGGTGCTAAGATTGATGAGCGAACAAATTGTCATCACCCAACTCTAGACCGCGCGGGTATGATGATCGCACAAAGCGCAGGTCTTTGATTGGACAGCGGGGTTCGGAGCGCGATGCGAAAAAGATCGTCTCAAGACCAAATCGCCGCTGCTGCTTACCATGAAGCGGGCCATGCCGTGATGTGCCGCTTAATGCATCTGCGCATCAAATCGATCAGCATTGCCGTCGACGATCTGTATGACGGCGAAACGACTCACGAGAACCCCTTTCGCGGTGTGAAGCCAAGGATCGACGATACCGTTCGTGCTCGCTTGTGGATTGAAAAGACCATCATGCTTTGTCTTGCTGGTCCCTTGGCGCAAAAGAAATTCGCTCCCCGCGCTCCGAGCCGCGACTATGGCGGGGCGATTGACGAAGACACTGCGTCTACCCTGGCAGTTCAATTCTTCCGATCAAGGAAGACGGCCGCCGCGTATATGAACTTCGCCAGAGAGTGGATTCGCCAGAAGCTGGATGACCCCGCGGTTTGGGAGGCTGTCGAGCGGCTGGCGCAGGTCCTTATGGAACAACGTAAAATTACTGGCCGCGAGGCGGAGGCAATCATTCGCAACCGCTATGCGCGTCCTCGCAGACAATCGAGAGGGATGAACGAGTCACGGAATGCCATGTAGCCGAGTATCGCCACTTGGGGAGTGGGCAAGATCCTTACGCAATAAGCATTGATTTGGCGCCCATCAATGAGAAAAGCCACGCTAGATCGTAACCGCAACATGCATTGCGAGGACATGAGGTGAGGCGGGCGACAGAGCACGCGCCAACTTTCGCCGGACCAGGCCGGCGGCGACGAGCGGGCGAGCGTTGGCATTTCGCTGCGCCAGCACTTTGGCTCGTTTTAGCGTATGTGTTGGCGGCATGCGTCTGGTCGCCGGTGGAGCCTTACGCCGGCCAGGCCCCGAGGCTTGAGACGCTCTATGTCATCGCAAGCAGCTGGCATACCGAGATTGGTCTTCCGGCACATGCCCTAACCGGTCCTCTGACGGCATTGCAAAGCGCTGCGCCGGAAGCGCGGTACTTCGTCTTTGGCTGGGGCCAGCGCAATTATTACATGGCTCGGGATCCGGGCCTCGGCGACTTGGTCGAAGCGACAATTCCTGCCCCGGCTGTCATGCTGGTCATCCCTTTAGAGGTATCTCCGCGCGCCTTCTTCGCTGACTCGAGCGTCTACACGGTTCGGACTTCTCGCGAAGGACTCGACCGCCTCTCTCGGTTCCTTTGGGGTTACCTTGAGAAAGATATGCAGCTCGTCCCACGTCAGGTCGGCAATGGTCCTTATCCCGGGAGCATGTTCTACGCCTCGACCGGAACCTACAGCCTCGGCAATACGTGCAATACCTGGACCGCTGAAGCCCTCCGAATCAGCGGGTTGCCCGTGACCGCGTCGGGGGTTGTCTTCTCCCACCAAGTGATGGCCCAGGTGCAAGGGCTTCTTGAGCGCCAGCCGTGATCGGACATGATCGAGGTCGATTTTATTGAGCCACGCATCGCTTGATTCACATCAACCCTTGCCGCCTCGTTGGTCAATAAGCTTCCGAGGTGCGCATGCGACGAAGCAAGCCGAATAGACGCGAGGTGGACAATGAAGGTTTTCATCATTGAGGCATATGGAGGGCCGCAGACGACCGACGGCGCAATCGCTCATTTCACGGTTCAGGCGACAACGGCGGAAGGCGCTATCGACGTCGTACGGCGAAGTAGCGCGGGGATTCGCTACGCCAGGTTCGAAATCGTCGAAGAGACGAAGGAGTTGGAAGCAGAGGAGCCTGGAATCATCGCGGAGAACGATGGTCCCTACCGGCAACCCTAGGAAACAGGAGTTCGCTATATCGTCGAAGGCCGCGCATTTCGTGTGCCACGGACCATTCTATACCGGCTCAAAACTCGACTCGGCTTATGAAAGCCTGATTCAGCGTTAGCGCAAACTTTGGCGCTAATATTGGAGATTCTCATGAAGGATAGCCGCACTTCTGAAGTCGCTCATTGCATGCTTTGCGGCGCATGGGCAGAGGTAAGGTCCGGCACTCTGCAAGGATATAACCTGCGCGACACGGAACTATGCAAGGTCCCACCGATAGAGGACTGCCCGAATATGCTGGCCGCGGTCAATAAGGCCAAGCTGAAGGCTTGAAACGGCACTCTGCGCGTTGTACGGCGCCGACGCTTTCTCGAGAAAATGATTGCGGCGATTCTCTCCAATAGCCGACGCGTTACCCCTTTCGGCCTCGCGGATGGGGCGCCAGGAGCAGTGGGCCGCAATCGGGTCGAGCGCGCGGATCGGCGCCGGCGGAAACGGCATGGCGGATGGGGTGAGATTCGAACTCACGGTGGGCTTGCACCCACGCCGGTTTTCAAGACCGGCGTTTATGCGCCCATGTTCTAGCTTTTTCAGCAAATGCAAAGACCTAAGTCCCCCCAAATCCCTGCCGATCCCGCGAAATCCCCGCGTCTGTGTCCCAAATTGTCCCAACCCGCGCGAGGCAGTGGACAATCCAATTCATTTGTGGTCTGCGGACGAGGAGCACTGGCTTGAAGGCGGCGGAGAATTGATTGCTCGTAGCCGCCCCTATTTCAAACGAATTCCCCCGGTTTCAGGGCCGAACCCCGAGAAGTACTTGCGGTAAGAGATGCACTGGGGGACTAGGATTCCTTCCAGATCGAATTTCCAAACTGAATCAGAAGGCTAAGCGGCGCGTGCGCAGCAATGTGTAGCAGGCTGCGACGGGAAGCAAGCAGGAATAAGCCGCAAGCGCTGTCCGGCAGCCAACGATGGCGGAACGATCCACCGGCCTCCGCGGCAAAAGCAACAGGCCGCGACGTGCTTGCCTAGCTTTCTGGACCGTTAGCCCAGACTGGGCGCCACGCGGGCGGGGATGACAGCCGGTTCAGTACTCGTCGCCTTGTCGTCGAGCACATATCCGCCGAAGCGTTTGACGCATCGGCGCGTCAGGAAGAAGCACGACACCGCTCCAAGCAATTGTAGCCCTGCCGGCACCATGAAGATCTGGGTGTTCGTAAAGTGCATCCCCACCAGCGTCCCGCCCAGTATCGGCCCAAAGATCGCGCCGAAACGAGCGATCGCCAATCCCCAGCCAATGCCTTTCGAGCGTAAGGGCGTCGGATAAATTATGCCGAGCGTTGTATTGAGCGCCATCAGCATGCCCGACACGGTCATCCCCGCACCAATGGCAAGAATGCCCAGCAGCACGGGCGATAGCCCGGTCCAACCCAGCGCGGCAACGCAAGGCATCGATACGAGGAAGAAATAAGGATAGGACCGCGTGCCATGGCGATCGACCAGCCGCATCAGCGTCAACCCGCCCAACATCCCGCCGATCGAGTAGAGCCCGGCACTTGCTGCGGCCTGCTGCGTCGTGGCGCCGGCGGATTGCAACAAGGTCGGCAACCACGTCGCGATGAAATAATTGGTCAGCATGGCGATCGCGAATGTGAACCATACGAGGATCGTAATCGCGGCAAGGCCGTCGCCGAACAGCTTGCGGGGCGAGATGCCCGGCTTGAGGTCGATGCCCGTAACGGTGAAGCGGAGATTCGCCGGCAATTCGAGCCCCGGTTCCATCTTCCGAAGGATCCGCCGAATCTCCGCGTCGCGTCGGCCTTCGACGATGAGATATTTGATCGATTCCGGGAGCCAAAAATAGGCGATCAGCGCCGCAACGAGCGGCGCGATGCCACCCACGAGCAGCAGCACCTGCCAGCCATAGGTCGCGATGTAAAGCGCCGCGACGACGCCCGGCACCAGCAAGCCGAGCGCGGCGGCCGTGCCGACCGCCAGGACCATGGTGGCGCGCATGCGCTTGGGGGCGAACTCAGTCGCGAGTGCGAGCGAGTTTGGGATAATCCCGCCCAGCGCGATGCCAGTAAAGAGACGCAGCCAGCTGAGCTGACCGATTGTCGTCGCCGCCATCGCGGCGAACGACAGAAGACCATAGAGCACCGAGCCGATGATGATGGATCTTTTGCGGCCGTACCGGTCGCCGATCCAGCCAAAGGTCGGCGCGCCGATCACGATGCCAAGAAGCGTGGCGCTGAACATGGGGCCGAGCGAGGCTGGCGTGACGTGCCAAGACTTGATCAGTTCGGGTGCGATAAATCCCGGAACGAAGAGGTCGTAGGCGTCGATCAGGATTTGAAGCCAGGCGATCGCAAGGATGACAACTAGGAAAAAGCTGATTTTCTGGCGATCGACGATCTCGCCGATATCGATGGTCGCGGTCTCCGCCATGGCGCTCTATCCCCCGGTCTCATGCCGAACGCGCGTAGTTCTTTTTTTCAACGAAAGCGCAGAGTTGATTCCCACCGTGCAAAAGTCATGGAATCTGTACGCTTTTGGAAGATTGCCGACAATTGTGACAATTCGCCACGCCTTATTTGCTCCAATGGCGGCGTGTGTTTCGGTGCCGAACCGGGACCTAGGGCAGCAGGAACAAGGCACCCAAATTGGTAAGGTGGATGGCCACGCATCGCATCTGATCGCCAAAATGATGGTCATGGAAGATCACTTGAAACGGAAGCCATGCATGAAGGGCATGACGTCCCTATTTCATGGATGACGTCGTGGAGATTCACGATTCCATCGAAAAGTCAGGAAAACACGTTTCGCGACATCGCCGCGCACCTCTCGTAGGAATAGGCGTGCGGGATGACGTGAAAAGAACGCAGATTTAATGCACGATCACGCTTCGCAAGTGGGGGAGTCCCAAGCGATGAATTGGCTACTCGCCGCAATCCACGGTGCTGTCACCCAATTGATGGCAGCGGGCATCGCCTGGCACGGGTGTCTGATGTTGGTGGCCTGGGCGATTCTCATGCCGGCCGGATTCCTGGTGGTGCGGTTCTTCAAAATCACGCCCGGACAAGACTGGCCGCGCCGGCTCAACAATCCGTTCTGGTTCATCAATCATCGTCGACTTGGATACGCGACGGTGATCGTCACGACGATCGCCATCGCCTGCATCCTCTGGGCCAACGGAAGCTTGACCCTGTGGCAGGGCTATCACGCGACGACGGGCTGGATGTTGTTTGCGTTGGCGTGGTGCCAGGTTCTCGGTTCCCTGTTTCGCGGAAGCCACGGCGGACCGGTTGACCCGATGACCCGCAAGATCCTTCCGCCCGAGCAATGGCATGGCGACCATTTCAACTTAACGCGACGCCGGATCTTCTTCGAATATTCGCACAAGATCATCGGCTATATTCTCGTTCCCCTTACCGTCTGGCAGATTGCCACTGGGCTTCGTGACCTCGACGCATCGCTCTGGCTATGGGGCGCTGTCGCCCTTTGCGCGTTGTTCTTTGTGTCCGCCTTCGTGACGCTCCAGGTTTCGGGAAGATGCGTCGACACCTATCAAGCGATCTGGGGTCTCGACGAGACCTTGCCCGGCTATCGCCGCAAACCGATTGGCTGGGGCATCACCCGTTTTCGCGGACCGTGATCGAGCATTCGAGCCGCTTCGTCGCGCGCAATCATTTCCGCAAGCCCGCCAATGCCGCGCGCGTAAGTATCGCGGGCGACGTCGTCCACCTCTTGAATCCCAGAGAAATCTGCAAATCTTCCCGCGTTGACATCGCCGGATTCCGGGGGGATAAGCACGGATGGTGCGACTCTGCTTGCTCGTCGTTGACCCATGGTTGGCCAAAGAAACAGGAGATCATCATGTCGGAAAAAACAGACGAGTTGCCGTCAAGTGCGGGGAAAATTGCCCGTACTTTTCCGGCAGTATGGGAGGCCTATGCGGCGCTCGGGAAGGCGACCGCCGAGGCCGGCCCGCTTGATGATCGCACGCGCCGTCTCGTAAAGCTGGCCTTGTCGATCGGTGCTTCCTCGGAGGGAGCGGTTCATTCGCACACGCGCCGCGCTCTCGAGCAAGGGATATCGAAAAAAGAATTGAAGCAGGTCGCGCTTCTCGCGATCTCCACCCTCGGCCTGCCACAAGCCGTGAGGGGATTTACCTGGATCGAGGATGTCACCGATCCAGGTTAGTCGAATTGGTCGGTGAAGAGATTAGTTGATACCTGCCGCCGTACTTCAATGACCGCTGCCACGTCGCGCCGGCAAGAGCGCTGATCCAGTCGGTTGCCCGTGCCGCGATCCGCATCACTCGAATTCGGCCGCACCGCCGGCTAGGAACTTCGCCCCGGCAGCGTAGAGCCTTTCGACCGCGGCACCGCGCAACCCAGGTAGATCGCGCTTCACCGTGAAGCCGGCCTTGGTCTGGACGTAGGCGAAATGGCGGTAGCCTTCGGGAAATAACCCTAGAATATCCCGGTCAAGCTTCGGCACGACCGTGGGATCCACCGGATCGATCCGGTCTTTCTCGTAGATGCCCTGATGCAGAACGATCGCCCAGCGGCCGGCGCGCTTTTCGAAGAACTGGTAAAATCTTCCGATGCAGACGACGTCGCAGGCGACGCCCTCCACCTGCTGACGTAAATCGATGCGCTTCTTCGTCTGTGCGATCGCGCGCGTTCCGTTCAATTCGATCGAAGTGCCGCCAAGGAAATGGAGGTAATGCCCGCCTGTCGTCCCGCGCCGGAAATCTTGGTCGGCATGGGCGATGAAATCTTCGACCGGCCCGCGAAACCAGGTTGCCTGCATCCGCGCGCCCTCGTGCCAGACCATGCGGAATTTCTCCCAATTGCCCGAATCGCGCCAAATCACCCAATTTTGCACTTGCTCGCGTATCTGAAGCTTATCGGTCAGTTCATCGTTCATTGCGCGCCTCCTGCCACGAGTAGCGATCCAGCGCTAGGCGCTGGTGATGTTGATTTGCCGGTTCGCTCCGGCGGGTTCGAGCGTCTTTGCTATCGGTTTCAATGCTGACGAATGTCAACTACGCTATCGCTTCCTAATGCCTGTTCAACTCGATGCGGCCGAGATAGACGCTTTCCGAGATCTCGATTTCCTGCACCATTCTTTGCTCAGCAGTCACCACAAGACTGAGCTTTCGCATCGGCCGGGAGCAGTCTATGCCATCGATCTTGAAGTCACCGAAGACGTCTGATACAGCGCTACCCAGTACGTCGCTGCCGTCGAGGAGTTGAACCGCGAAGCCCGACGCGCACTCGTATTCGTCGTTCGCCGACCTTTTTACCAGCGTGCCGCTGACGAACTCCGACTTCACCGGCTCAATACCCTTGTAGAGAACCCTCGGCCGTGATTCGTGTTCGGGCGCAAGGGGAGCGACCTCGCCGCTGCGCAGCAATCTTTCATAGTCGTCGTCCAGCAGCCGCGTGGCTGTCAGGGCTCCCGTCGGGCAAGCCTGCGTGCATCGCGGGCCGGTCCAGCCGGCATCAAGCAAGTGCGCATCGAAGTTCCAATGTTGCGGTATTTGCTTCTCTTCATTCCACCAGATCGCACCAAAGGGACAGGCATCGACGATGTCCCGTGCGCCTTTGCTGGCGACCGGTTCGATAATGACGACGCCATCGGCGCGCTTGCGAACGGCCCCTGCCGGGCCGACCTTTGCACAGGCGGGATCCTCGCAATGCTGGCACATCACCGGGTAGTAGGTAACGTCGACGATGGGCGGCTGACCACGCTCGCGCGAGCGCAAGTCGATCCAGTGATGGCCGTGCAACGGCATTTCCTCGGCGTAGCCCGGAAATACATTGCCGACATATTCGTCGCGCGTCGCAATCGTGCAATTGTTGCAGCCGTTGCACTTCCCCGCATCAAAAATCAATGTCCACTTCGGTTCGTTGCTCACACCTTTTGACTCCCACTATTTCCCCGTCGCGCTTTGTCGTGCGGCGGCGGAAGCGTCGGCGGCGCTCCACCGTTCGACTTCGACGAGGCACGCGCTTGCGGAAAGGGAATGAGAATTCTTGATCTGCGGGCGCTTCGAGGTAAGCGTATTCAAGCAGCCGCCGCGATCGACTTTGTCGTCCAGATGGCCGACCGAATCGAATCGGGCCGAAGATTCGTAGCCGTGAACGACTCCGCGGCGCAAGCGCGCCGTCGGCATCGCAGCGCAGATCACGGAACCCCGGTCATTGAAGACCCGGACAAGATCGCGATGACGAATTCCGCGGCTCGCGGCGTCCTCGCGATTGATGCGAAGGGTCAGATAATAGTGCCCATCGACGAGCATGCGGTGATCGTGAATATCGTTGATGAAACTGCTCTTGCCGTCCCCCTCTGTGTGGAAGCTAAAGCGCGGATGCGGTGTTATGAGCTGCAGCGTAAATTCGTTCTGCCGATCGCTCCCATGTCCTTCCCAGGAGCGCTCATACCGAAGGATCGGCGGCCGCTCCGGATCATCCGGAGCGAAGCGCTTGAGGCTCTGACACTCGAACTCAAATTTGGTCGACTGAGTTTGCAACCCTTCGCGAAACCCGCCCGTGTGCTCGGAGGCAAGCGGATGCGGCTCGGGAACGTCTTTCTTGCGGCCTTCATAGAACCACTTGAAGGCCCGTGGCGGGAGTGCGTTCGGATCCGGCGCCGGAACGACATAGTATCCCTTCTTGAGAAACGCGCGCCAAGAGATGGCTTTCGGCAGGTCGGAGCCCTCGAACATCCGCTGGACCCAGCCGAGTTCGTCCATGCCCTCGGAATAGAGCGCCCCCGCTCCAAGACGGCACGCGATGGCGGTGAAGATATCGAAATCGGATTTCGATTCGCCGAGCGGCTCGATGCATTTGTGTTGCAGTGTCACCATGCGGTGGTTGAGCTGTCCCTGGGCATGATGTGCGTATCCGCTCAAATGCGACCATTCCGAAATGTCCCAGCGTTCGAAGCTTGTGCAGGCCGGAAGGATGACATCGGCAAAGGTCGCATCGCCTTCCCGCCAGATCGACTGATTCACCACGAATTCGAGATTCTTCGACCGGTACATGTCGGCGTAGCGCCGGCTCTCCGCCATCGTTCCGAAATTCGATGAGCCATATTTGTAGAACAGCCGGATCGGCGATGCGCCCGGCGCGGGATAGCGAATCTTGTTGAACTGGCCTTGAAGCGAGCGGCTGTCTCTGGGAAAGCCTTCCGCGGTTCCCGTGAGAATTCCTTCCGGGAGGCGCATGCGGGGAATTTGCTGTACCACCGAATTCATCGTCGGCAGATGCGGCATTCGTTGGTAAAGCGCGATCGCAGAGGTGGTGTTCGCCAGATCGCCCGAGATTCCGCCGTCCGCGTAGCCGGGGAACCAGAAGCCGAGATCGACGGGCGTGCCCCATTGCAGATGACCGAAATTCACGCCGTCGCGGCCGAAGCCCTGCAGCGCATTGAGGCAAACCATGGCGCGCGCCCATTGATGGCCGGTCGGGTTGCGGCAGGCACCGCCCAGTCCGGTGCCCCATCCGCCGGCGCCAAGATAGGTTCGCTTGCTACCCCACTCGCGGGCCAAGGCCCGTACGACCTCGGCCGGAACGCCGGTTTCGGGCTCCTGCCAGGCCGGCGTCCTGGCTATGCCGTCATCTTGGCCGAGAATATAGTTCTTCCAAACATCGAAGCCTTGCGTGCGTTTGGCGACGAAGTCGATGTCATAAAGTCCTTCGGTAATCCAGACATGGGCGATCGCCAGCGCCAACGCGGCATCGGTGCCAGGCCGCGGACTGATCCACTTGCCATTCAGGAAGGCGGCCGTGTGATTGTAGAAAGGGTCGATATGGATCGTGGGTATGCCGAGCTCCTTGAGCCACAGGCGACGGATCGTGCCCTCTTGAGCGCCGTATATGCCGTTGGTGGCTTCGGGATCTGCTGACCAGAAGACGACAAGCTCAGCATTCTTCAACAAGTCTTCGACCGTGCGATAGGGCTCCGCGAGGCCCAAACGCATCGTCTGCCCCCAATGATGCATCGCACCCCAGTACCAACCCTCCCAGCTGTCGGGGTTATGGTTCACCTTGGTGTGGCCAATGATGTTTGCAAATCGATAGAGGCTACTGGTCCAGTACCCGATGTTTCCCCAGGAGTGGTGGGACGAATGATTGAAGGTGATCGCGGCAGGGCCGTACGCCTTTTTGACCCGGCCGATCTCGCCCGCCACGATATCGAGCGCTTCATCCCAGGAAATCCGCCGATAGTCTGACGAGCCGCGCTGCTCTTGGTTACGGTTGCCGTTCGGGTCAAAATCGACGCGCTTCAGCGGATAGAGCAAGCGGTCCTTCGAATAGACGGTGCTCTTCCATGCAAGGGCGTGCGGCGCCACCGTGGCTTTGCGCGGCGGCGTGAGGACGCGGCCGCGGGCTTCGATGCTCCAGGACCGTCCATCCTCCGCATCGAGATCGATAGGCGTGATACGGAGGATCCGACCGTTCTTGGTCCAGACGAAACAGGGGCCGCCATTGGTCATCGTCGTCTTGCGTATCGCGCCGTCGGGCATCTTCGTCCCGATCTGAGCCGGAAGCCGGGCAGCCTTCAGAACCAGGCGCGCGAACCAAACCGTCAATTCATCGCAGCCCTTCTGCTCCAACTCGAAATTCTTTAGCGAATGGACCTGCGCCTGCCAGTTGATGGGAGGCGTCATCAAACGGCATCCCAACTCAGCAGTGGCAAAGCTCAATTCCACGTCGGGTGACGGATGCAGACCGGACTGGTCTCTGATTTTCCCGTCCTTAAAGAAGAAATGACGCGCGACCTGGCCGTCGCGCGTACGAATTTGCGCGACACAGGCGTGCATGCGCGCGAAGGTACGGAATTCAGGATCGAATCGCGCGCGAGCCTTCAACAGCTTTCCCAGCCCGATCAGGGTTGCTGCCAGGCGCATCCGCTTTCCTCGTCCGTCCTGCATCCGCATTCAGTCGGTCTAAGGCAGTTCAAGTGGCGTGTTGACCATTCCGCTTGCTCTAATATCCCTGGTCGCGCCATTTTTGCAGGGCGATCTTTTGTATCTCCGCGGGATAGCATTCGGTGAAGGATTGGCGGACCGGCTTGTCGGCCTTTGGCCAGTCGATCGGCCAAGTGCAATCGTAGAACACCCGCGCACCCATGCGGTGCTCGCGCTCGTATTCGCTGAGCCAGGGGATCAATGGCCAAGCCGTGGCATGCTCCAACCTGTTGATGCCGCGCCAGGGATGGCACTTGGTCATCAGGGCGTGGAACACTTGCTGCAGGTTGCACGGATCGACGTCGTCCTCGACAACAATCACGCTCGGCGTAAGCAGGCCATGCCGCGCGCTCCAGATGACATGCGCCACTTCGCCCGCAATGCCGTAATAGGCATTCTTCACGGACACCGCGATGGCATGGCTTGCGCCTTCGACGATCAGATAGGCCCCCGTGACCGGCAAGCCCTTGGAGCGCAATTCGTCCAGGAACTGGGCGCTTTTGTTGACCGAGAAGACCGCCGCAGAATCATCCAGCGGGACTCCCGGGCAAGAGAAGGTGAAGATTGGGTTGTGCCGATGCGTGACCGCTTTCACGCGGATCACCGGTTTGGGACTCGCTGCGCCGGATCGATAGCCCGTATATTCGCCGAATGGACCTTCGTCTCGTTCGTCGCCCGGGGCGATTTCGCCTTCGATCACGATTTCCGCATGGGCCGGCACCATCAGATCGCTCGTCTCGCATTTTACGAGCGCGATCGGCTCTCGCCTCAGGCCGCCGGCCACGTCGACCTCCGACACGCCGTAAGGGACGGGCGTCGCCGCGCAAAAAGTCGTGATCGGTTCGGTGCCCAAAACGACAGCAACCGGCATCGGCTTTGCGCCATATTTCTGGGAAGCCATGATGCCCAGGTGCTTGGGCGACGGAGCAAGAACGCCGAACGAGTTCTTGTCGTGCAGCATGTGGCGGTACATTCCCCAGTTCTGCCAATCGCTGTCCGTGTCCTTGGTGACGGTTAGATGCCAGGTGCCGATGTAGCGCCCGCCATCTCCCTCGTGGATGAAAGGCACCGGAAGCTTGAGCAAATCGACCTGGTCGCCGATCTGGATGTTTTCCTTGCACGGGCCCGTTTTCACCGTCACCGGCTTCACCGGCTTTTTCTGCCTGGCAAGATATTCTTCGATCAGGTCCCTCATGGGGGTATTCGAGGGCATGTCCATCGCGATGGCAATGCGCTTAAGGTTGGCCAATACGCAGCTGACCAGCCGATAGCCCTTGGGATAATCCTTGACGTTCTCGAATAGCGGCGCCGGCAGGCCTGCTTCCAACGACCGTCGCGTGATCGCACCGGCCTCGAGGTTCCAATCCACTTTCTCTTCGAATTGTTTGAGTTCGCCCTCGTTCTCCAGTCGCGTCAAAAACTCCCTTAGATCTTTGAACGCCATCCAGATCGCTCCTCTTTCATTTATTGCACTGCGGTAGAATTCAAGTCTGCGCGCAGCGTTTTGAAATCACCCGCTAGGGACTTACTCCCAAATCCGCGAAGACAATTGACGTAGATCAAGACGCCTTGAGCGAACGCCGTGCATTTGTTTCCGATCCACGTTGGTAAGCGTGTGGATGATGGTGGAGGAATGTCGCCTGAGCGGCCATATCAAGACCCGATCGGCCCTGAAACGTTGCAAATCCGCCTCTTGTTGCACTAACGGGAGACCTTGCCGGCGCGCGAAATCTAGAGAAGGAGGGGCAGTGGTGATGCGGAACCTGAAGCTCGCGGGCGTCGTCATCGGCGGTATTGCGTCAGCGGGAGCCGTTCTCGCTATTCCCCATAATGAAGCGCGCGCTCAGGCGGAACAGACCGTTCTCACAATCCCGTCGGTCGGGGTCACATTCCTCGCGGAGTACGTCGCCGAGGATTCGCATCTTTGGGAAACGCGGGGCCTTCAGGTCAAGGTCCTCAACATCACTGGAGTCGGCGCGATCAATGCGGTGATCGCCAATTCGGCGGATTTCTCGATGTCCTCGGGAACGTCGATTACGCGCGCTTATTCCCGTGGCCAGAAGCTGGTCGCGCTTGCCACGGCCATCGATCAATCGGGACAGGATGTCGTTGTGCGCAAGGACATTGCCGACGCGGCACATTTCGATCCGCACGCGCGGCTTTCGACCCGCGCGCAGATTCTGAAAGGCCGCACGATCGCAGTCCAAGCCGTCGGCGCGATTCCGGATTTGGTTCTGAGGGCGGTGGCGAAGGCTGGGGGGGTGACGCCGGATCAGATGGTCATCACGCCGATGCAGCCGCCCGAAATCTTGGCGGCATTCGCGCATAAGGCGATCGACGGCTTCTCGAACTCGCCACCTTCCATCCAGCAAGTCGTCTTGGACGGGACCGGCGTGATCGTTTCGGATTCCGCCAAGGGCGAGCCGACCGAATTCTCTCCTGTCTCGGCAAATGTGTTGCTGGCGCGCGCCGGTTTTTGCGCCGCACAACGTTCGGTTTGCGAGAAGATGGTGCAAGGCGTCGTCGAAGCGACAAGGATCATCCGCAATCAGCCGGCGGAAACTCTGGCCATCATGAAGGCCCGGTTCGCCACCTATGACGAGAAAGTGTTAAGCGCAGCCTATGAGATGGTAAGGGCGATGACGCCCGACCCGCCTGCGACCACCGCTAAGGAACTGGAGAATGGCGATCTGATGAATATCGCCGCCGGGTTCATGAAACCCGAGGAGAAGCTCGCCGATTACAACGACCTCGTCGATAACGACTTCGTCAAGTGAATAGAAGTGCCGTTGACAAATTTTGCATCGCCGCATCGGATCTGCCGATGAACCGGCCGACACTGCACCCTGCGAGAGAGATTGCGATGACACCGAAATGCCGAATCGTGACCGCCCTGACCATAGCAAGCCTATTGCTCGCTGGAACGGCGGCATTCCCGGCGCGCGCTCAAATCGAACACACCATCCTCACGGTTCCGGCGGTCAGCTTCAATTTCCTGGCCGAGTCCGTCGCGGAGGATTCTCATCTCTGGGAGAAGCAGGGGCTCGAGGTGAAAGTTCTCAACATCGCGGGGGTCGGTGCGCTCAATGCGGTCATCGCCAATTCGGCGGACTTCTCGATGTCCTCGGGAACGTCGATCACGCGCGCCTATGCCCGCGGCCAGAAGCTAGTCGCGCTCGCCAGCGTGGTCGACCAATCGGAACAGGACGTCGTCGTGCGTAAGGATATTGCCGACGCCCAGCACTTCGATCCGAACGCGCCGCTCGCGACCCGCGCGCAGATTCTGAAAGGCCGCACGATCGCGATCAGCGCCGTCGGCGCGATTCCGGATCTGGTTCTGAGGGTGGTGGCCAAGTCCGCAGGCGTGGCGCCGGATCAGATGGTCATCACGCCGATGCAGCCGCCGGAATTCATGGCGGCCTTCGCGCGCAAGGCGATCGATGGCTTCTCGAACTCGCCGCCCTTCATCCAGCAAGTCGTGCTGGACGGGACCGGCGTGATCGTTTCCGATTCTGCCAAGGGCGAGCCGACGGAATACGCTCCCTTCTCGTCGGCGCTGTTGCTGACGCGCGCCGACTTCTGCGTGGCACACCGCACGATCTGCGAGAAGATGGTGCACGGCTTCGTCGAAGCGACAAAAATCATTCGAAATCAGCCGACGGAAACTCTCGCGATCATGAAGGCCCGGTTCGGCACCTATGACGACAAGGTGCTAAGGGCAGCTTACGATATGATGAAGGCGACGACACCCGACCCGGCCGTGACCACGGCGAAGGAGCTAGAGAACGCCGATCTGATCAATATAGCCGCCGGGTTCATGAAACCCGAAGACAAGCTCGCCGATTACGGCGCCCTCATCGACAACGACTTCGTCAAGTGACGGGCCGCTCCGCCAGAAAAGGGCAAGCGTTCCGCGGCGTAAACGTATGGCGCGCCTCGGCAGGTGTTCGGGCACACGCTACGGAATGCTACGACCTACGGAGCCTGATCATGCAAAGGGTCGACTTCTTCTGTCATATCGCCCCAGCAGCCTCGTTGGACTCCAATAAATTCCTATCCTTCGCGCGTCACGGCCGAGTTCACGCGCTGCGTGGCTTAGCAAGACGAACCCATTGAGAGGAGAAATGTAGATGCACAGATCGAGACATCGGGGCTTTGCGGGAGGCGTCGCGCGGCTGGGCGCGGGCATCGTCATCTGCGTCGCCTTTGCGCTTCCGTCGCGGGCCGAGATGGAGCAAACCACCGTCGCGCTTCCATCGCGGATCGTCGATTTCAGCGCCGAATTCATCGCCGAGGAACTGTTCTACAAGGATCAGGGGCTCGAGGTGAAATCGCTCGCGATCGCCGGGGTCGGCGCGATGAACGCCGTCATTTCGGGATCGGTGGACTTCTCGTTTTCGTCCGGAGGCGCGCTGACCCGTGCTGCGAGCCATGGCCAGCGGCTCTTGGCCATCGCGGCCTTGGGCAACGAATCCGGCGAGTTCGCCGTTTTGCGCAAGGATCTCGCCGATGCCGCGCATTTCGACATTACGGCGCCGATCGCCATCCGCGCGCAGGTCTTGAAAGGCCGCTCCTTCGGCATCGGCGGCGTCGGGTCGATCGGCGATGTGTTCCTGCGCATCGTTGCCAAGACTGGCGGCGTCGATCCCAAGGACATGGTCATTTCGGCGCTGCAGCCGCCCGACATCATCGCGGCGATGAACCGAAAGGCGCTCGACGGGTTTTCCCTCGGCGCGCCCTGGGCGCAACAAGTGGTGCATGACGGCACGGCGGTGATCATCGCGGAGAGCGTCGATGGCGACCCACCCGGCTATTCGCCCAATTCCTCGGCGCTCTTGGTCACGCGACCGCAATTTTGCGCCGAGCATCGTTCGGTCTGCGTGAAGATGGGGCACAGCATGGTGCTGGCCACGAATTTCATGCACGAGCACCCGAAGGAATTGCTTGCCATTCTGAAAAAATGGTTCGGCACCATCGACGACGCGGTGTTGGCAAGCGCGTTCGAGGCGGTGCTGCGAATGACTCCGCAACCGCCGGCGCCATCCGCGATCCAGCTCAAGAACGGCGACAAAATGAACCTCGACGCCGGCTTCCTCAAGGCTGAGGAGGTGATTCCTTCCTATGACGGGTTGTTCACGACCGAGTTCGTTCAATAAGAAACGGCACGCGGCCGTGCGCGGGAAGGCTTTTGCCGGCTTCGTCGGTCTCGCCGCGGCCGCTGACGCTCAAGGCCGATGTTCCCGCGGTTTAGGCCCTGTTTACATTGTCCTCGAAAATCGACTCCTACGATCTGCGGAGCTTGGTCATGCAAAAGATCGACATTTTCTGCCACATCACCCCGCAAGCCTATGCGCGCAAGATCGAAGAAATTATGGGTGTGCCAAAGAATCTCGGCAAGAGAACGCGCGGGGTAAAGCTGCTGCACGACCTTGACGCGCGCTTTCGGCTGATGGACCAATTCGATGCTTACAGTCAGGTCCTGACCATCCCAGGGCCGCAACCCGGAAACCTTGCCGAACCCAACCGCTCTCCGGAACTTGCGGAAATCGGTAATGACGGGCTGGCGGAGTTGGTGCAGGCCTATCCCGATCGGTTCCCGGCTTTCGCCGCAACGTTGCCGATGAACAATCCCGACGCGGCTGTCGCCGAAGCCGAACGGGCCATTCGTCATCTCGGCGCCAAAGGCATCGAGGTGTTCACCAATGTCCGTGGTAAGCCGCTGGATCTTCCGGAATATCTTCCTTTGTGGGAATTGATGTCGCGCCATGATTTGCCGATCTGGATCCACCCTTCGCGCGATGCCACGCAGACCGACTACGCCAGCGAACTGAAATCTCGTTACGAAATCTGGTTTACTTTTGGATATCCGTACGAAACCTCCGCGGCGATGTCGCGAATTGTGTTTTGCGGGCTGTTGGACAAGTTTCCCAATCTCAAATTCATTACTCACCACATGGGAGGCATGGTGCCGTTCCAGGAGGGCAGGATCGGCGCTGGCTGGGCGCAGCTGGGATCGCGTACATCCGATGAAGACTACACCAATCTTTTGAAAGGGCTGAAACGGCCGCACGAGGAATATTTCAAGATGTTCTACGGCGACACGGCTTTGTTCGGCGGCCGGGCCGGCACGGTTTGCGGGCTGGATTATTTCGGTGCGGATCACGTCGTCTTCGCGAGCGACATGCCCTTTGATCCACAACCGGGGCAATTTATTCGCGAGACCATCCGCGTCATCGACAGCCTCGACATCTCTGATGAGGACCGATCCAAAATATATTCCGGGAATGCCCGGAAGCTAATGAAGTTGGCACCCGCGACATGACGCCCTCGGCCCGTTGCGGAGGAATTTTTCGGCGGCGTTGGAGGCTCCCCGGCATTGGTCTGTTGCTGATCCGTAAGTTGGATCGGGGCGCAACCGGATGCGAGCGAAGATGCAGAACCTCGCCGACTCATTGTCCCCGAGAACTCGATCGCCAGTAGATGCAGAAAGAAGCGGAGGCTCCATTGGTATCTTTACGCAGGATCGATAGCCACTGTCACATCGTACCGCCTTTTTATGCGGATGCCGTCACGTCCGCCGGGGCGATACCGGCACGCGGCGGCTTTCCCGAGTGGTCGCCGGAACGGGCGCTCGAGGTCATGGACGCCAACGATATCGAGGTTTCCGTGACCTCCGTCGTTCCTGGCGTGCATTTTCTTGCGCCCGAGAACGCGAGGAATCTGGCGCGCCGATGTAATGACTACGCGGCCGAACTGTGCGCACGCTGGCCGACACGTTTCGGTGCGTTCGCTTCGGTGCCGATGCATGAGGCAAAGCACGCGATCGAGGAGATCGGCTATGCGCTCGACGTGCTGAAACTCGACGGCATCTGCTTTTTCTCGAATTACGGCGAATATTACCTCGGCGATCCGGTATTCGACCCGGTGCTCGACGCGCTGAATCAGCGTGCCGCGGTCGTCTTCGTTCATCCCTACGCCGCCGGACGACATCTGCCTGGCGGCGCCAACAAGACGACTCTGCCTTATCCGGCCTTCATTCTCGAATACCCCTTCGATACCACGCGGATGGCGGCACATTTGATGTTTTCGGGCGCGCTGACGCGGTTCCCGAAGATTCGTTTCATTCTGTCCCACGCGGGTGGCGCTTTGCCATACATGGCGTGGCGCTTGTTCGTCGCGCAGATGGTCAGCGAGCATGTTCCCGAATGGCCATACGAGAAGATGCGCGCTGAGCTCGGTCGTTTCTGGTATGACACCGCATTATCGGCGGGCCCGGAAATGCTTGCCTGTTTGCAGTCGATCGTCGGGCCGGAACGGATCATCTTTGGCAGCGATTGGCCCATGGCGAGTGACAAGGCTACCGCGCTATGTGTCAAGAATTTTTCCGCTGCCGATTTCCTGTCGGAAGCCCAACGCGCCGCGTTTGCCCGCGGTAACGCGCGGGCGCTGTTTCCACGGTTTGCAACCTAGCCGGTCGAGAGGAGCGCCGTAGGCAGCATCGGATTGGGTCGCGACGGGGCCGTGCTTTGGCGCCCCGGGTTCCGATCGATTGATCTTTGCTCTCGCGCGAGGCAAGGGGACATCGTCAACTTGATCCAGATCAAAGAGGCCCGTCGCTTTGTGGCGATAAATGTATCACTGACAGCCTGCGGGTCGTGACGGCGGCTTCCGTGCACGGAATTTCACCCCGGTCCTTGCGTTACTGGCAGGCTTGTCTCGCGGCGTCGACTTGGTCCTAGGTCGAACGTTGCGCCGATGCTGCGTCGGACACCGCTAACCCGGTCGGAAACCGGGCGCGAAGGGAGCAAACGATGACGGCCGCTATGTATCGAACTGTCTCGTGGTCTGCAGGCGCTGGCTGCCATGGCGGCTGCGGGCAGAAGCTTTACGTGGAAGACGGGAAGCTGGTCAAGATCGAGGGCGATGAGGACAATCCCTGGAATCAAGGCCGATCCTGCCCAAAGGTGCTGGCGCTCACGCAATATATGTATCACCCGAACCGCATTACCCGGCCGCTCAAACGCGTCGGTGAGCGCGGGGAAGGCAAATTCGAACCGATAAGCTGGGATGAAGCCTACGACCTGGTCGAGCGGCGCTTCAACGAGATCAAGGCGAAGCATGGGGCCGAGTTGGTAATTTTTGCGCAGGGCACCGGCCGCGATATCGGCGGTCCCATCACCTTCCTCGCCTACAGTTTCGGCAGCCCCAATTGGGTCCAGCTCGGCCTGTCAGGACATTCGTGTTACACGCCGCGGCTCGTGTCGATGAAAACCGTGGTCGGCGATTTCATGGTGGCCGACTGCTCGCAGTTTCTCGAGCGGCGCTACGAGGACCCGCGCTGGGTGCCGCCCGAGGTCATCATCACCTGGGGGCAGGATTCGACCTCCGGCTGCCCCGACGGCTTCTACGGCCACTGGATCGTCGATTGCATGAAGCGCGGGTCGAAGATCATCGCAGTCGAGCCCCGGAATACCTGGTTAAGCGGCCGCTCGGCGGTCCACCTCCAGCTGCGGCCCGGGACCGACGGCGCGCTTGCGCTCGGAATGCTGAATGTGATCATCAACGAGGGCCTGTACGACAAGGCGTTCGTCGAGCGGTGGACAAGCGGCTTCGATCAACTCAAAGAACGCGTGCAGCAATATCCGCTGGAAAAAGTTGCCGCCATAACTGAGATACCGGCCGAGGACATCGCTGCTGCCGCGCGCCTTTACGCGCGTGCAAAGCAAGCCGCGATCCAGTGGGGCGTGCCGGTCGATATGTGCCCCGATGCAACCACGGTGGCGCAAGCCATTACGTCGCTCTCCGTGGTGACGGGAAACATCGACAATCCCGGCGGCGAGGTGATTGCGCGCCCGGCTTACGACGTGACGGCTTACCCCTTCACGACCGAGGAGCTAAAGAAGCTCTACGGAACCGACTTCATCAACCGCATGAACGAGAAGCGCATCGGTGCGGACAAGTACCCAATGGTGAAGAACTTCCGCGGCTGGTCGCAGCCCGACATGGTGATTGACCAGATCGCCAGCGGAAAGCCCTATCCGATCAAGGGTGCATGGATCCAGACCGCCAATGTGATCGGTGGCCAAGCGGCGCGTGCGAGGTTCCATTACGACGCGATGAAGAATCTGGAGTTCGTGGTCGTGGTCGATCTGTTCCACAACCCGACGACGATGGCGCTCGCAGACGTGATCCTGCCGTCGGCGACTTTTCCGGAAAAGGACAGCATCCGTTCTTGGTGGGCGCCGCTGGTCGTCATTAGCAAGCGGGTGCAGGTGGGCGAGTGCAAGTCGGACTGGGAGATCAACTTCGAATTGGCCAAGCGCTTCAATCCCGAGGGTATGCGCCGCTGGAACACTCTCAAGGACCTGTTCGACGAACGCCTCGCGCCTTCGAAACTGAGCTTCAGCGACCTGGAAAAACAAGGTGGCTGGAAGATGCCCGAGGAAGGCTCTTCCATGCCCTATCTCCGTCACGAGCGCGCCTTGCTGCGTCGCGACGGCCAGTCCGGCTTCAATACCGCGAGTGGCAAGTGCGAGCTCTACAACGAGACCTACAAGAGCTGGGGCCTCGATCCGCTGCCCTATTACACCGAGCCTCCGCAAAGCGCCACGTCGACTCCCGAGTTGTTCAAGAAGTACCCGCTGGTCATGATCACGGGTGCGCGCTCGCAACTCTATTTCCACGCCGAGCATCGTCAGATTCCCTGGCTGCGCGAAAAGATGCCTGATCCGCTGGTCGAGATTCATCCAACGACCGCCAAGAAATATGGCATCTACGATGGCGAGTGGGTGTATCTCGAAAACGACATGGGCCGCGTCAAACGCAAGGCCAAGATCACGCTCAAGGTGAAGCCCCACCATGTGCACACCATGCATGGCTGGTGGCTGCCGGAGCTGGACGGCAAGGAGCCCAGCCTCTTCGGTGTTTGGGACTACCAGATCAACAAGATCATCCCGGGGCCCCAGTGCAGCACCTCGGGCTTCGGCGGGGGCCAATACAAGACGACTCTGTGCACTTTAAAGAAAATCGAGCAGAACGATTGAGGAAACGCCATGGCGAGATACGCGTTGCTGATCGACTACGACTATTGCACCGGTTGTCACGCTTGCGAAGTGGCGTGCCAGCAGGAGCATAGCTATCCGCCCGGCACCAATGGCGTGACGGTCAAGGAATACGAATACGTGGTGAACGGGCGCGTGAAGATCGACTTCATGCCGTTCCTCACCGATCACTGCGACTTGTGCGCCGCGCGGCTCGCGCGCTCCGAGCGCCCCGCCTGCGTCAAACACTGCCAGGCGGTCTGCATGGATTTCGGCCTAACTCAGGACCTGGCCGATGTCATGAAAGACCGGACCCGTGCCGTGCTCTACACTCATGTTCCGGTGAAGCAGTCGTAACTCTAGTCCGACGCGAGGCGGCTGAGGCTGAGTCCGCTTAAGGGGATTGCGTCCGGCGCTCGCCTATGACTATCCGGCGAAGGGCAATCTCGTCACCGTAATCTCGAACGGAACGGCCGTCCTGGGACTCGGCAATATCGGCGCGGGCACCGCGTTCGGTCCATCATCGTCATTCCCGACGTCTTTCACATGGTAGCCGCAATTGACCAGCGGTAACCCTCGAAATTAACCCAAGCTTTGTCGCGGTCGCGCGCTTCCTTCACCTGGTGGCGGAGCTTGGCAAGCTTCGCAAGGGCATCACCGGCTTCGATGTTTGCGAATACGCGTTTGCCGAATTCTGATGGAACGTCGCGCAGCTTCTCGCGCAAGCAGGTCCACCTGGTGATCCGTGATATCGCCAACTCGCAAATTGCCGATGAGATCGATGAAATGGCGGAGCGACATGCGTGAACGAACCTCGGTTGGCGCGCTGCTCCCGCGCCATGCGCACAGTCATGTACGCATAGGCGTGATACAGCTCGGCCCCGCGCCGCGAGTTCTTGATCCGAAAGGAAGATTTGGAAGGTGGCTGGGGACTAGGATTCCCTCGAGACCCGATTTCCAAGCCGAATCAAAGGCCTGAGCGACGCGTGCCCGTCAATGTGCCGCTGACGGGGACGGGGCGCAACCACGAAAAAGTAAGCCGCAGGCGGTGCCTGGCGGCCGGATCCTGCCGTCTCCAGAGCAAGAGCAATAAGGCGCCAGCGGACGCGTGTCTACTGTCACGCGGCGTCACGATCGGAAGTGATTTCGTCGGCCGAGCAGCTTTCGCGCTCTTTTTACTCAGTCAGAGTCTTGAGAAATGATTGGATTTCGTCATCCAAGGATAACGTGTATTCGGTGAATTGCGGCATCGTCTCGCAACGCGATCCGCAACGGTCTTTCAGCGATCATGACTCCGTCGAGCTCGGCGCGGTTAACTCCGCGGTTGACGCCGTGAGGGTTCTCTACGGTAATCTCGTACTGTGCAGAACGATATCGGAATAGGATTTCGAAGTGCGGCCACGCCTTCGGCACACAGGGGTCAATGAGTAGCGCCGCTCCCTGCACGCGAAATCCGAGGATCCATTCGAGGCCCGCGCGGTACATCCAACCGGCCGAGCCCGTGTACCACGTCCATCCGCCGCGTCGGACATGGGGAGGCGCAGCATAGACATCGGCGCAAGCGACATAGGGCTCGACCTTGTAGCGCTGGACGCCAGCCCGCGTATTGGCGTGATTGATGGGGTTCAAAATCGCGAACAGCTCGGCGGCCTTGTCACCATCGCCGAGCATCGCGAAGGCGAGCACCGACCAGATCGCGGCATGGGTATATTGGCTGCCGTTTTCTCGAATGCCGGGCGGATAGCCTTTGATGTATCCGGGTTCGAGCGGCGTCTGGTCAAAAGGCGGGGTGAAAAGCAAGACGAGCCCATCGTTTCGGCGCACGAGATATTCATCTACCGCCGCCATGGCGCGTGCACCACGCTCCGGATCGGCGGCGCCGGAAATGACGCCCCATGACTGGGCAATGGAATCGATACGGCACTCGCTGCTCGCAGCTGAGCCAAGCGGTGTGCCGTCGTCGAAATAGCCGCGTCGGTACCAATCTCCATCCCAACCCTCTCTCTCGAGAGCGCTTTGCAGCGTAGCGGCGTGCTGCCGCCACGTCGCGGCGCGGCTCGTCTCGCTGCGGGCCTCCGCCAAGCGCGCGCATGCCGAGAGCGTGGCGTGCAGAAACCATCCGAGCCAAATGCTCTCGCCTTTTCCTTCTGCGCCGACACGGTTCATGCCATCGTTCCAGTCTCCGGTACCGATCAATGGCAGGCCGTGGCTGCCGACGGAAAGACTCTGGTCCAACGCCAAAGCGCAGTGCTCGAAGAGCGTGGCGTGCTCGTCGGAAATCATCGGCTGGAAGTACGCGTCGTTTTCGCCAGCTTGGAGCTTGGGTCCGTCGAGAAACGGTATTATTTCGTCCAATACCTCAAGATCGCCTGTGACCTCGACATACTGAGCAACGGCATAAGGCAGCCATATTCGATCATCGGAAACCCGCGTTCTTACTCCCTGGCCCAACTGGGGTAGCCACCAATGCTGGACGTCACCTTCGGGAAATTGCCGCGCAGCTGCGCGCAACAGATGCGCTCGCGTCACTGCCGGCTTGGACACAGCGAGCGCCGTCCCATCCTGAAGCTGATCGCGAAAGCCAAAAGCGCCGCTCGCCTGGTAGAACGCGGATCGCGCCCATACGCGACAGACAAGTGTTTGGTAGAGAAGCCACCGGTTGACCAGGATGTCCATGGCCTGATCCGGCGTCTTGATCTGAACCGTGCCGAGGACCTCGTCCCAGTGCCGTACCACCCCGGCCAATACCACATGGAGATCGGCGGCGCGGTAGCGCGCCACGAGAGACAGCGCTTCAGTCTTGGTTTCTGCCTCGCCGAGACAGAAAACGATCTCCGTCGTAGCTTTCGGTTGAAGCTCGATGCGAGTTTGCAGTGCGCCGCAAGGATCGAGACCCGCGCCAGTCCTTTTGGACAGGGGGACATCGCGGACAAGCGCGGCGGGATTGTCGAGCGTGCCGTTCCGGCCGAGGAATTCCGTGCGATCGCCGGTCCATGCCTGTTGCCGTCCTCCGAGATCGATAAAGGCGACCCGGGAACCATATTCGGGACGCCACGGGTTGCGCGCGAGCATCGCACCGCTCTCGGGATCGACCTCGGTCACGACTGTCGGTGCTGACATTCCTCGGGAGGTTCCCAAGACCCACTCCACATAGACGGTGACCGAGAGGCGCCGCGATCGCCCTGAATTATTTTGGATCTTGAGCCGAGAAATCTTGATCGAGTCTTCGAGCGGCACATATTGCAGCAGCTCGAGCGAGATCCCGTCGAAGGTGAGCTCGAACCGGCTATAGCCTTGGCCGTGTCGAGCGACGTACGACACCCCATCTATACGGATTGGGAGCGCGGTCGGCCCCCATAGCTCTCCGCTATCCTCGTCACGAATGTAGATGACTTCACCGGGTTCGTCGCTGACCGGATCGTTCGACCAAGGCGTGAGTTGGTTTTCCCGGCTATTGACCGACCAGGTATAGCCGCCGCCTTCTGCCGAAACCTGGAAGCCGAACGCGGGATTGGCGATGACATTGATCCACGGCGCCGGCGTGCACTGGCCTTCGGTAAGAATCGTCACGTATTCGCGCCCGTCCGCCGTAAAACCGCCGAGGCCATTGAAGAACGTCAAATCAGGTAATGTAGAAGCCGGGCCCGGTAATCGCCGTGCCGAATTGGGCCGCGGCAGAGGCGCGACAACGGGCTTGGGCTCCGCCAGGCGTTTGACCTGTTCGGCAAGGCTTCCGCGTCGGCTGAGAAGCACCGCTCGCGCGATGGTTTGAAGGGCGCTCCGAACCTCAAGCGACAATAGGTCGGCGCGCAACATGAACACCGCGCCGCGCACATCTTCATCCAAGGGCGGCACGCGAGACTGGTGTGTTCGTGCGACGATTTCCAACGCAGCCTGCAGGTCCTGGGCATAAGACGGCGGCCGTTCGTTCAGGATGACGAGATCGACGGCCAGCTGCTTCATTCGCCAATATTCATGCGCGCGGAACAGTTGGCGGACGATTTCCAAGTCTTCAACTTCGTCGATTTGAAGGAGAACGATCGGCAGATCGCCGGAGATTCCATGACGCCAAAGGACCGTGGGTCCGAGATCGCTATGTTTCAAAATTTCGGAAGATGGGCGCAACGCCGGATCGGAATAGAGCACGCGATTGGCGAGACGTTGAAAGAGGTGCGCCTCGTCGCTCGAAATACCGAGATGCCGGAGCTGCACTTGCGCCTGCGTCCAGGCGCGGGTGACGGCGCGTTCGTAAGCTGCTGCGTCGCGATGCTTGTCGGCCAAGTCGAGTGCTTTGTCACGCGAGGGCGCGACCACGGTCCAAAACGCAACTCGCGCCACCGCCCCCGGAGGAAGCCGGATGCGCCAACGAAGACTGAAGATCGGATCAAGCACGGTGCCGACCGTGTTGGTTAGCTTATGGCCGTCAATCGTGGAGATCGGCGTCCGAAGTCCACGCCCGCGCCCGATAAAACGCGCCCGGTCGGTCTCGAATTCTAGCTCCCCTATGGTCTCGCCCTCGACGACGGCAAGATGGGCTGCCCAGATGTGAGGCTGGTCGGGCGACTGCCGTCGCCGCGTGGCCAGGAGGGTGCCGACCTCGGCGACGAACTCGGTTTGGACGAACAGCTTGGAGAATGCTGGATGGGCCGTATCGGTCGCCTGCGGCGCTAAAACGATTTCGGCATATGAGGTTATCTCGATTTCCCGGGTCTGACTTCCGAGGTTGGATATCGACACACGGCGCACCTCGGAATCGTCTTCTGGCGAAACCACCACATCAAGGGTCGTCGTGATCGTTTCATCGTCCCTGACGATTTCGGCACGATCCTCTGAGAAGGAAACCTCGTAACGGTCCGGTTCCGCTCCGCTCGGCTGGTATCCTGCCGACCATACCTTGCCGCCGCGCGCATCGCGGAGAAAGACATACGATCCCCAAGAATCGCGCGTCACGTCCTCCTGCCACCGCGTGACCGCAAGATCGCGCCACCGGCTGTATCCCGAACCCGCGCTGGTAATCATCACGGCGTAATTGCCGTTGGAGAGGAGGTGCGTGCGAGGGATGAGATCATGCGGTGATTGGAATCGGCGCAGCATCGCCGGCACAATATCCCGAACGCGGACGGCCGCCTTGGCGTCGTCGACGCGGGAGCGGGCAACGGTGACATCGCGCGGTGGCCGCTCCTGGAGCAAGAGTTCTGTCGCCTGGACGAGGGGTTCGGCGTGAAAGCGCGCACGCATAATCCCATCTTGGAGAGCGTTGACGATGGCGACGATCGTCATCCCTTGATGGTGCGCCATATAGGCTCGAACGACGGCTACGTCCTCCCCGGCCGGAAGGCGGTTTTGCGTGTAATCCAGCGCCTCATACCAACCGTACCCCCCACGCCCGCCCGCAACGGTTAATCGCACGAAATTCTTGGCAGCGGCGTCTGGATCGACCATCGCTGCGAGCGCAGTCGCATAAGGGGCTATGACAATGTTCTGGCTGAGACCTCGCTTAAGACCCAGGCCGGGGATGCCAAAATTTGAGTACTGATAGGTAAACTCGAGATCCCGCGCATTGTACGCAGACTCCGAGATGCCCCATGGCACACCGAGCTCGCCGCCGTATTTCATCTGCCGGCGGACGATCAGACGGGCGGTCTGTTCAAGGACGCTCCCGGCCGGCGCGCGCATCACGAGCGACGGCATCAAGTATTCGAACATCGATCCGGACCAGGAAACCAGCGCAGAACCGCGATCGACAGGCGTGAGAGCCCGCCCGAGCCGAAACCAATGCTGCGCCGTTACGTCACCCTTCGCAATCGCGACAAAGCTTGCGAGGCGCGCTTCGGAGGCAAGGAGATCGTAACAGCTTGGATCGAGAGTTCCCTCATCGACCCGGTATCCGATCGAGAGCAGCTGACGGCCAGGCTCTAAGAGAAAGTCGAACGCCATCGCGGTGAACGTCGTCCGACAGAACTCAACGACGGCCGCGGCGCGCTGCGCGAGGGATCGGCTCGAGCGAGCGGCGCATTGGATGGCTTCGATCAGCGCGTCGATGGACGCGAGCAACGGTTCCTTGCCGCTCGTCTGCACCGCGACCGCCGCCCGGCACACGCCGACGACCTGGAGGACCTCTTCGCAGCGATCCTGAAGATCGATCGGGGTCGGCATCGTATCGAAGAAATGCCCCATCTCTTCCGCGCGACGGTCGTTCCCGTCCGCAGTCACCGCGGCGAGAAGTCCGCTGTCGCGCGCGATGAGACCTGCCCAGGGCGCCAGTGAGTCGAGGTCGCGCTGATGGCTTCGTATGCATGTGTGAACAGCCTCTGCCCAGCTCAAGAGCTGGGTGCTATTGTCGTTGCCGGCCTCCGCGACCAAAATTCGCGCGAGATTTGTGATGGTGTCGGCATGAAGCGCGAGTTCGGCAAGCTGACGCGAGATTCCAGCCGGTGTCACAGCAACCGGTGCGAGCGACGCCGACATAAGATCGAAGACATCGTCCAATTGGATTCGGATCGGCTTATGCGCAGGCATATTGCCCGGACGCGCGCGCAAGGCCTCTCGGGCAAGCGCCAGCGTGTCTTCGATCCCGGCGGCCCAATTCGCGGGCATAGCCGGACCGCTGTTGATCTCGCGACACGCGTTTGAGAGCGCGATCAGGTGGCCGGCGAGGTTTCCGCTATCCACCGTGGAAATGTATTTCGGGTCCAGCGGACGCAAGTCGCTGGTTCCATACCAGTTGTAGAAGTGCCCACGGAAACGCTCGAGTGTATTCATCGTCTCGATTGTCGCCGCGAGCCGCTGAACCGTATCGAGCGTGCCGAGCCAGCCGAAATCGCGGGCAGCAACCGCCGACAGAAGATACAACCCGATATTCGTGGGAGACGTCCGATGAGCAACGATCGGGTTCGGCTCTTCCTGGAAATTGTCCGGTGGCAGCATATGATCCTTCGCCGTAACGAAGGTCTCGAAGAAATGCCAAGTGCGTCTTGCGATCAGGCGTAACGATCGGGCGTTCGTGGCGGATACCGGCCCATGGAGCGCTGCGCTTGGCGGCAGACTTGTCCATCGCGCGATGACCGGCGACAGCATCCACAGAATCACAAAGGGGGCGGCGATCGGCCAAGAATCTGGTTTGGCCCACATGATGAGGAACGCCGCCGCCATTGCGATGGCGACGCCGCCGGCCATTTGGCGGTAGAACCCGCGAAGATCGAGATGGGGACCGACTTTTGCCTGTGCCGCTGTAACCCATTCGAGCAGCATGCGATGCGACACGAAGAGACGAAACAAGGTCCGCAAGATGGCGTCGCCCATTAGCCACGCCTGATGCGCCATGAAGGTGACCTGGAGCACAATTTGTGACACGGCGAGCTCAAGGTCGCGCCCGACCGCTCGAAGGTGAGTCCGCTTCGATATTCCGAGCCGTCGCGGCACGATCCCCGTGAGAAACGGCAGAAGAGCGGGTAGCGCAACCACCGCAAGAACAAAGCTGCTCCAGACCGGAGCAGAAGCAAAAGGCAGAATCCATCCACTCGCCATCGCAACAACCATGGCCGGTGCCGATAGCGACCGCCGCAGATTGTCGATCATCTTCCACCGGCCGATCAGCGGCAGGGCCGCTACGCTGGCATCACCGTTTGCGAATTTCCTTCGGCCGAGAATCCACGGCAGCAACTGCCAATCACCGCGGGCCCAACGATGCTGGCGGAGAACCGAGATGTCATACCGTGAGGGGAACTCCTCGACGACTTCGATGTCGGAAACCAACCCCGCTCGAGCGAAGGTTCCTTCGAGAAGATCGTGACTCAGGAGCGCGCTTTCGGGAATTCTGCCTTCGAGAGCCGCTTCGAAGAAATCCACATCGTAGATCCCTTTTCCCGAATACGAGCCTTCCCCATAGAGGTCTTGGTAAACGTCGGAAACGGCAAAGGAATAGGGGTCCAAACCGCTCGCACTCGAGAAGACGCGCTGGTACAGCGACCCTTCGCGACCGGTCGGCAAAGACGGCGTGACGCGCGGCTGAAGCACGGCGTGTCCTTCGATGACGCGCCGAGTGCTAGGGTCGAAGACCGGACGGTTCAACGGGTGAGCCATCTTTCCGATCAACCGTTTGGCAACGCCGCGCGGCAGCCGCGTATCGCTGTCAAGGGTGATGACGTAGCGAACCTTGGAAGGGACGGCAGGCGGGTTGGCGCCCGACGTCAAGAATGTCGTGTCGGCCGCGCCGCGCAGCAATCGATTGAGCTCGTGTAGCTTGCCGCGCTTGCGTTCCCACCCGATCCATCTTCCTTGCCCCTCGTTCCAGACACGTCGACGATGGAGGAGAAGGAAACGCTCGCCACCCGGTGCGGGACCATAGCGTCGATTTAAACGCGCAATCCCGTCGAGCGCGGCGTCGAGAAGCTCTTTGTCGCCCTCCGCACTCTCGGTGGCCGAATCGGTCCAATCTGAGAGCAAAGCGAAATAGATCTCGCCGTCGCAGCTCGCCAGATAGTGGACCTCCAAATGCTCGATTTGTTCCTCGATCGAAACGCGTGTCGTCAGGAGTGTGGGGACGACGACCATTGTGCGCAGGTCTGACGGCACGCCGTCGCGGAGCTCGAAACTCGGCAAAATCGTCGCGCCAAACCGATTGGTGGCGCCATAGTTCACCAGCGCCATCATCAGGTCCGACGCCGGTATGAGCGCGACGAGCGCAAGGAGGCAGAATGCCCATGCGCCAACGGAGACCACGCCCCAATACAAAACCACGGCAACGATGATTGCACTCAACAGCGCGATGACGCCGAGATATCCCGCGATCCCCGTCGTCGCGTTTGCGAGAGCAAGCCAATTCTTCACCGGAACACGGAATTTGAGCTCCTTTTCGAAGGCCCGGCGACCTTGGGAAACAAGGTAGTAACCGGGGGTTCGCTGACGAACCGCAGCCGCGTTACCATCGCGTTGTCGATCGTCGCCTGCTCGCTTCGCGGCCTGAAGCGCGCGCCGAGCGACCTCGATCTCGGAGTGAAGTGAGCCGCGCGCCAGCTCTTCAATGGCGCGGCGATAAAGATTCCGAGTCGGAAAATCCATCTCGGCAAAGTCGCTGCCGGCCCGCAAGATCGCATCGACGAGACTCATGCGCTCGAACAGTTCCGGCCAATCGGCAGCGGAAATGAGCCGCATGCTCGTAATGATGTTGCGAACCGTTACGTTACTAGCACCCTGGTGCTGTTGCTCTTCTCGGACGATCTCATCGGCTGATGTTCCCTGCGCGGCCAAGCGGTCATCCAACCAGAGGAGCGCTGGCGTCACTTTGGGGTCTTGATCGCGGAGGCGCTGAACCAATTGGACCGCGAACGCCGGCGGCAACGGCTCTTGGCTCAGGCGGCGCAAAGCCGCCTCTGCCGACTTCGCCTCCCTGCTGTCATCGCCCAAAAGACGATCGGCAAGGGCGTTGGCTTCGCGGCGTGCCGCTCGACGGACCACGATTCCCTCGGCCAAGCGCCGCAAATTCTCCACAAGGACGATTCGCAGCGTGATGGCGATCGCCCATAACTCGCCGATCGTCAGCGGCTGCACGCGTTGATAGGCCTGCACAAATCGACACAGAATCTCCGCGTCGAACCGGCTATCGGTGTGAGCGACAAATGCCCAAGCCAGTCCGAACACGCGCGGGAAACCCGCCAGCGGTCCGTCCGCAAGCTTCGGCAACTGGCGGTAAAATGCCGGCGGAAGATCGTCTTTGATTTCACGGATCTGCGCCTCGACGACGTGAAAATTGTCGATCAACCACTCGGCCGCCGGCGTAATCGCGTCGTCGTCATGGGTTGCGGCGGAAACAACCCGATACGCGTCGAGCAAAACGCTCCCGTTGTCGCGAAGACGTCTCGCAAGCGGCCGCCCCATGCCGCGACTTGACGCGACGCGTTGGGCGGTCGCGAGGCTCTCGCCGTGCTGCTCAAGACGCTCGACGCTGAAGAGTTCCGCGCGGATCGGGGCCTCGGTCACCCAAGATGAGTTCGCCGCCGGTCGGGAAACCGCGCGCAAGTTGAACGCCTTCAATTTCGTCCTTTCCTCGACGAATGTGCAAAGATCGAGCGCCTTGCGAGACCCTCCCTGCTCAGGTCGCCGCAGGATAAGCGTGCCGGACGGCTCGAAAGATATAAAAAAAGGCGGGCTTGCGATGCCACGCCGCCAAACGTCGCAAGCGTCGATCTCGAAACGCCGGGCTCGCGTGCCGTGGCGATGACTATAGCGAAGTGAAGCGCCGTGAGTTGGTCCAAAGAGAGGCCGCCCGGGTGGTGGATTATACCTAGACGGGCCCGATTCAGATCACGGGAGCGCGCGGCGCCATTGCTAAACTCCAACGAACGCTGCCAAGGCCTACCCAAACATCCAAATTTAGGTGTAGGGGAGTTCAGAAGGGGCTAGGTTGCCTGAAAGAGCGTGTCGAGCGCGGTCGGCCTTCCGAAATACACACCATGACGAGTCATCCATGTCACACCACGGCGTCACCGTACCGAGCACCCCCGCAAGCCTGAGAGCGGCGCGCCGCGCCGGCGAGTAATATTCGTGAAGGAAATCCCAGCCCCGACCCCGGTTCGCACGCTCGCGCTGCTGACGAGCGGAGGCGATTGCGCGGGCCTCAACGCCGTGATCCTCGCGGTGATACGGCGCGCGATCTCGGGCTATCACTGGCGCGTGATCGGCATACGCAACGGCACGCTCGGTCTTATGAAACGGCCGGTCGACGCCGTCGAACTTGGCCTCGACGTGGCCGACAGCACTTTGCTGCGGCGGGGAGGCACGATCCTCGGTTCTTCCAATACGGGCGATCCTTTTGCCTTCCCCGGACCAAGCGGTACGTCGAGCGATCGCTCGCGCGACGCGATCGAAGGCTATCGCATGCTAGGAGCGGACGCGCTGATCGGTGTCGGTGGCGATGGAAGCTTTGCAATTCTGCGCCGCCTTGCGCAGCAGGGCGATATCCCGTTGATCGGAATTCCGAAGACGATCGACAACGATGTCACGCGCACCGAGCATGCGGTCGGCTTCGATACCGCCGTCGCGGTTGCGACCGAGGCGCTCGACAGATTGCAGCCCACCGCGGCGAGTCATGACCGCGTGATGATTCTGGAAGTGATGGGGCGCGATGCGGGCCATATCGCGCTCGCGACGGGGATTGCCGGTGGCGCCGATGTCATCCTTGTGCCCGAGATACCCTATCGCGTCGAGGCGGTGGCGGCGCATATTGCGAGGCTGCGCGAAGGCGGACGCAACTTCGCGCTGGTCGTCGTGGGTGAGGCGGTTCGCGATCCGAGCGGGAACGAGGTACGTCAGCGCCAGTCGAGCGGGGCCGAAACCTATGGCGGCATCGGCCATCGCTTGGCGGCGGCGCTCGCACCGCTCACCGATGCGCAGATCCGGGTCACCGTCTTGGGCCATGTGCAGCGGGGCGGCATGCCGACCTGGACCGATCGCCTGATCGCCCAAGCCTTTGGCGTTCACGCCGTGGATCTGATTGCTTCTGGGAAATCAGACCGCATGGTCGCGTGGCAGAACCGCAGTGTGGTCGACGTTCCGCTTGGGGATGTCATCGACAATCCGCAGACCGTCGACCCTGTCGGCGCTCTCGTAAACACCGCGCGCGGGCTTGGAATCTCCCTCGGCGATCGCTGATGCGCCGCGGTCGGCGATGCATGACGGATCGCCAATGCACCGACCGACGAAAGCGTTGCTGATTATCTCACGACCAGGTCGTTCTGAACCGATCGGACGCCCGCGACCTTGCCGGCGACGTCGCTCGCGCGACTGATCATCGGCCGCGAGTTGACAAAGCCGCTCAGCTGTACGACGTCCTTGTTGGTATTAACGTGTATCTCGAACACCTTCAATGTGGGGTCGTCGAAAATCGCCGCCTTGACCTTGGTGGTGATCGACGCGTCGTCGACATAGGCGCCAGTGCTCTCGCTGGTCGCCGTTTGCGCGCAGGCGGCGAGCGCGAGCCCTAAGGTCAGACCAAGAATGACGGTGCTTGTCTTGATGGGATTACGCATGATGTTGCTCCGATATCTATGGATGAAGATACATTCGGTGGGATTGTCGACAGGCCGTCTAAAGCCGCCCTGACACGGATATTCCGGGGAAAGCGAACTCGGGCATGTTGGGCGGGCTCACTTCCTGATCCGGACTCGAAGGGACTCTTCGAGGCGCTTCGGGTCGGCGCGGCACTGATCGCTCCAGGTCGCAATTTCCGGGCATGCCTTGCCGATCTGCTCGATATGTCGCTGCACGGCAAAGATCGAATCGCGCGGGCACACAATCGCGATCGTCGCGCCCGTGTCGGTGAGGATACGCATCTCGACCGTATGAGCGTCGAGATAGGCCGCGAGTTCCATGGAGACTGCGCGATAGCGGGTCGTAAGCGGCGAGTAGGTCACGGATGGCCTCCATTGGCTTGGGTATGACGCGTGCCCGTCTCGCTCATGCGAGCGAGACGGGTCCTTTGGCGCGCTCAGCGAAACTGGAGTGGGAAGATGAAATCGATTGCAGGGGGGCGCGGCGGAGGGGCGTAGTAGACCGGCGGGGGCGCATAGATGTATCTCGGCGCTTCGTAGCCGGAATAACGGTGCGGCGGCGGATGCCGGTCTCTGTGGGCGCGCTCATGTTGGTCGTTGCGGCCCCGGTCATCGTCATCGGCACGTGCAGGTAGCGACGCCAAGCCGACGACGAGCGCGACGAGCGCGAGCGTCAGCGCGATGCCGCCGAACTTCCGGTATCCCCGTTTGATCTGCGTCGGGTTGGTTGTCATGGAATTCTCCTAGATGAGAGTATCGAGGTCCGCGGATCGCGTTCATCCAGGGTTGCGCTCGATCCGTGTTCAGCTTCGATGCGAGGCGTGTCGCTGTTGCTCGCCGAAGACGTGATCGGCGTTTTTCTGCTGTGCCGGCGTCATTTTGGCATAGAGAGCTTCGAAGGCCGGAATGAGCCGCTTGAGCCCGTCCGCATGCTCGTCGGTGATCATTTGGTAGGACCGCAGATCGTCGACGGCGTTCATCGTCTTCAGCTTCGCGGATCGCTCGGTGACGCTGTCCCGCATCTTCTGTCCGTTCGCCCGCATGACCTGAGCCAAGTCGTTCCACAGCGCCTCCTGTTCAGCAGTGATGGCGAGCTTTTTGTGCAGATCGCTGATCTGAGCTTCGATGCGATCCGCCGATGCGCTGTGAACTTTCGGCCCGGAGGTCGGCACCGATTTGGTGGATTGCGGTTGAGCGGTCGCGGCCGGCGCGGCGGACATCGCGGGACCCTGTGCCACATTCTCGGCTGCAAACGCTGCCGTCGAAGAGACGGCAAACAGAATGGCCGGAAGGAGCGCTGCAGCAGCGATCACGCGGCCGGCTCGATGGTTGGATTTGGATAGGGGCATCATGGAGTCCTCTCTCGATTGTTGTGGGTCAGCCATCGCTGTTCCCTCGCTATCAGTTCGCTCGGCGCGTGTTGCCAAGGCATTGCTGATGACAGACCGTACGTTGCGCTGCTGATTGTCGTAAGGCTCGGAAACTACCCAGAGCCGAAGGAAGACGTTTTGCGTCGGCAATAAAGCGTCAGCCGATCAGCAGCGATCGCCTTTTACGGCGCGGCGAAAAAAAGCTGCCGGCGCGAAAGGCGTGCCGGCAGCAAAAGTGACCAAATGGCAATGGTGCAGCTTGGGGGAACAAAAGCTGCAATCGCAGCCAGAGAGCAGTTTTTATCGCCAAACCTTTTTGAAAAGAAGGTTCGGGAAATACCTAGCTGCGAATTAGAGATCGAGAACCGAGCCGTGTTGTCGCCAGCGTTTCACATCGAGAGTGGTGCGGTGACCGGTAAGCGTGAGGCCGAATGCGATTCTGACAAGCTTGTGGTTAGCCCGTCATGCAGATCCAGCCGAGACGGATTGCCGAGCGCGAGAATAGCACGGGCGCGCGCCAACTCATCGACCGCGCCATGGACGATGACGAGGAATCCATCGGCTCTCACGGCCTGTTCATATCGGACGACGCTGTCTCTCGGAATTCCGGCGCTGTAAAGCGCGGCGCCAAGCGCGCTGAGGCCGCCAACCATGATCGCGCCCTCGACTGCGGAAACCACGATCGAGGCGAGATAGCCGAGGATCATGACATGGCCGACAACGGGAATCGTCAGGGAAACGCCGCCGGCAAACAAGCCCCAGAGACTGCCCCAGAACGCGCCGCGCTTTCCCCAGAACTTTATCCGGTCGCCCGTATGATAGAAGCCGACGACCTTCTCTTCGGAGTGATAGCCTTTGCCGATGACGCTGAGAGAGTCCATTGCCACGCCGGCATTGGCCAGCTTCTTCACCGCTGCATCGGCTTCCTGATGCTCGCTGAAGACGGCGATAACGGATTCGTTCTGAAGCATCGGTGTCTCCACATTATATCTCTATGCGCTAGGACTGGGTTGTCGGTGAACGGCGCGTCAGCCTGCGATCGCGCGACCTTCGCGTTGTCCTCCGATGCCTTCGTGCTTAAATTGGTGCATTCAATTCACGAGTGATAGATTCGGATACTACTCACACCAGTTTTTGGTCGACGCAAAGAGCCGGCAAGACCGAAATCGAACCCTCACCGCGCATCGCCTTAGACAAGGGGCGAACCAAGCGCCCATGAGCGCTAACGAACTGCCGCAATAAATCTACCGACGGCGCGTGCCCCGGATAGGTTCGGAAAGTACTCAGTGCCGCACGACCATGCGCCGCTCGCGTGAGCCTGGCTCCCGTGCTAGGTTAGCTTGCCTCGTGCCTCCCGCCGCAGCGGGGAAGTGGCTTGGGCAGCAAGAAGGTCAAAATGAAGAAAATTCGCCGCATGCAGCCGCTTGCGGCCGCTCGGTCGTCGCCGATCGGCACCAAGACCCAATCCGCCGCGCGCGCTGTCGTCAAAAGGCGCAGAGCGCAAAACGGCGGCGCCGGAGAGACGTCGAGGCTGCGCGCCTTCGAGACTCTGCAGAACATCCTCAATAGTTCCGGCATCGCGACGCTCGCCCTTGACCGCGAGCTCAAGCTTCGCTTCTTCACGCCGCCAGCGACTTCGTTATTCCGCGTCACCGCCGCTGATCTCGGCCGGCCGCTATCCGAAATCACGCGCCGCTTCGCCGATGACGATCTTCTTCTCGATGTGCAAACCGTGATTGCCACCAGCGTGTCGCTCTGGCGCGAGGTCGAGGCCGATGATGGCGCGTGGTACAATCGGCGGCTTTTGCCTTATCGCACCGCGGATAACGATGTTCAGGGCGTGGTTATCACCTTTGCCGATATTTCCGAGATGAAGGCGGTCGAGCAGGAGATCGAGGCCGCGCGCGCCTATTCCAACAGCATCGTCGATGCCATTCGCCAACCCTTGGTCGTTCTCGACCATGAATTGCGTATCGTTTCTGCCAGCCCGTCCTTCTATCGCAGCTTCGCGATCATGCCGGGAAGCGCGGTCGGCGAACAGATGCCAAACCTCCGCGACCGTTGTTTCGACGTCCGGTCGCTTCGCAGTTTCCTCGATCGGATCGCGGCCGGACGCGATGTTGCTGATGATTACGAGATCGAGATTGACCTACCGCCGCGGGGCCGACGCATTCTTCTCTTGAACGCCCGCAAAATCCCGGCAACACCGCCGGTAAAGCAAAGAACGCTGCTGGCGATCGACGATATCACCGACCGGAAGCACGTCGCGGCGGCGCTTGAGCTCGCCAAGAAACAAGCCGAGCGGGCCAATCTCGGCAAGTCGCGTTTCCTTGCCGCGGCAAGCCACGATCTGCGCCAGCCGCTTCAGACCTTGGCTCTGTTGCAGGGGCTCTTGGCCGCCAAGGTAAAGGAGCCTGACGTGTCGCGGCTCGTCACAAGGCTCGGCGAATCATTGGATGTGATGTCGGCCATGCTGAACAAGCTGCTCGATATAAACCAGCTTGAAGCCGGGATCGTCAATCCGGAGCTGAAGGATTTTCCGATCGATCTTCTGTTCGATCGTCTTCGTGGCGACTTTACCGATCAGGCGGAGGCCAAGGGGCTTCGCTGCCGCGTGGTTTCGAGCCGTCAAAACGTCCGAAGCGATCCGACCTTGCTCGAGCAGATGATCCGCAACCTGATGGCGAACGCGCTCAAATATACCAGTCACGGGAAGATTCTGCTCGGTTGCCGGCGGCGCGGTAACCGATTGCGAATCGAGGTCTGGGACACCGGTTCCGGCATACCCGAAGGACAGCTCCACGCGGTCTTTGAGGAGTTTCACCAGCTCGACAATCCGGCGCGCGAGCGTGCGCGCGGACTCGGCCTAGGGCTTTCCATCGTTCAGCGCCTCGCGGATCTGTTGGGCCATACCATCGATCTCCATTCTCGTCCCGGCAAGGGGTCGGTATTCTCGATCGAGGTGCCTTGTGCCAGCGCGGCTTTGAGCGACGAGCCGCATATCGGCCCGCCGCTTCCAGAAACGCGCAGCGGCGAGAACGGGACAATCCTCATCATCGAGGATGACCCGGCGATCCGCGAAATGCTGCAGCTCTTGTTCGAGCTTGACGGCTATGCCACGGCGGCTGCCGCGGACGGCAAATCCGCCTTGGACTTGGTGGCGCGCGGTGATGTGCGGCCCGACATCGTCGTCGCTGACTACAATTTGCCGCACGGACTCACAGGGCTCGAGGTCGCCGTGCGTTTGCGGGAGACGCTCGACAGCGCGCTTCCGGTGTTGATCGTGACGGGCGACATCTCGACCGATACCTTGCGCACGATCGCTAACGCGGGCTGTGTCCAGTTGAACAAGCCGATCCGAGCGGACGAGTTGACGCGCCTTGTCCGGTCCCGACTTGTTGCCGCGCGACAAAAGCCCGACGAGACGCGCACGCAGGCGCGGGGCAAACCGACTGGCGACGCGACTACTCCGACCGTTTTCTTGGTCGACGACGACGATACTTTGCGTGGCACGATGCGCGAATTAATCGAACGGGAGGGCCGGCCGGTCGAAACCTTCGCAAGCGGTGAGGCATTTCTCGAAGCCTATCGTCCGGGCCGGAAGGGGTGTCTTCTGATCGACGCTCGTCTGCCGGGGCTGGGCGGACTCGCCCTCTTGCAACGGCTCAAGGCAGAGAATCACAGCCTGCCGTCGATCATGATCACGGGCCATGGCGACGTATCCATGGCTGTCGCGGCCATGAAGGCTGGCGCGATCGATTTCATCGAGAAGCCGGTCCGCCATGACGAGTTGCTCGCCAGCATCGATCGCGCGCTTGAGCTTGCGCGTGATGCCATGGCGCTATCGGCTTGGCGCGAGACCGCGGCCTCACGTATCGCCAGCCTGACGCCACGCGAACGTCAGATCATGAGTTTGGTCATCACCGGTCACCCGAATAAAATCATCGCGTCGGATCTCAACGTGAGCCAACGGACGGTCGAGAATCATCGTGCTGCCGTCATGAAAAAGACCGGCTCGAAATCCCTATCCGATCTGGTGCGGCTCTCGATTGCGGTGGTTTGAGGCAACATGGCCAAAGCGCGATCCCGCCATTGGCATGCTTGAACGCCAGAGCGCGCGGCTGGGGTGCTCTCAAGATACGTTCCATACGTGAAATCTGAGTAATTTCCATAGCTCCCTGGCAACACGATCCCCATTTATGGTTCGTTAGGCACTGAAAGGATGACCGCGGATGCCGAGGCTCGTTCCGACAGCTGAACTTCGCCACGAGAAGGACAGCCGTGCGATGCCCCGGCCGCCTTTCGATTGCGTCGCATTGCTCCTTCAAGGCGGGGGCGCCATGGGCGCCTATCAAGGCGGCGTCTACCAGGCGTTGGCGGACGCCGATCTCCACCCAGACTGGGTGGCAGGTATTTCGATCGGCGCGATCAATGCGGCGATCATTGCTGGAAATCCGCCCGCGAAACGCGTCGAGCGGTTGCGGGCGTTCTGGGATCGCATCACCGACAACCCTCTCGGCGGCTGGGCATATCCCTGGTTCGACGAAAACAGATCGCTGGCCGGGGCCGGAGATATGGCGCATGGCCTGCTCGATAAAGCCAGCGCCTTCCAGGCACTTGTCGCCGGCGCCCCTGGCTTCTTCAAGCCGAGGTTCCCGCCGCCCTGGTGGTTGCCGAATGGCACGCCCGAATCGACGAGTTTCTATGATACGACCGCTCTCAAGTCGACGCTCGAAAGCCTGGTTGATTTCGACCGCATCAACAGCCGGGCGATGCGCTTCAGTGTCGGCACCGTCAATGTGAGGACCGGAAATTTCGCGTATTTCGACACGGCGACCGACACGATCCGTCCCGAGCACATTTTGGCGAGCGGTGCCCTGCCACCCGGATTTCCGGCCATCGAGATCGAGGGCGAACATTATTGGGATGGCGGACTGGTTTCCAACGCGCCACTGCAATGGGTGGTCGATTCCGCGCCCCGCCAAGACATGCTTGCCTTCCAGGTCGATCTCTGGAGCTCGCGCGGAAAATTCCCGCGTGACCTCACCGAGGTCGCAGTCCGACAGAAAGAGATTCAGTATTCAAGCCGCACGCGCGCCAGCACCGACCGGCTCAAAAATATGCAGAAGATCCGCTCCGCGCTGACCAAGCTGCTTTCCGACGCGCCCGAGACTCTGCGCCAGACGGCCGCGGCGAATGTCCTGGGCGAATTCGCCGATCTGAAAGTCTACAACATCGTGCAGCTTATCTATCGGTCCAAACATTACGAAGGCAATACGAAAGACTACGAGTTCTCGCGCCTAAGCATGGCGGATCATTGGCGCGCGGGCTACGAGGATGCTGTTCGCACGCTCGGGCACAAGGAAATCTTCGAGCGGCCCGACAATGAAGACGGCTTTCGCGCCTTCGACTTCGACGAGTACGGTCGCGGCGATCGCGAATCCGCTCACCAACAGACGGATGGGCAGTCATGAAGGAAGACGAAGTTCGGAAGAACGCCTTTGCGATGCCGCTGACCAGCCCGGCCTATCCGCCTGGCCCCTATCGCTTCGTCGATCGGGAATTCCTCGTCATCACTTATCGCACCGACCCGGATAAATTACGCGCCTTGGTGCCCGAGCCCTTGGTCGTCGAGGCGCCGCAGGTCAAATACGAGTTCATCCGTATGCCGAATTCGACCGGGTTTGGCGATTACACCGAAACCGGACAGGTCATTCCGGTCTCGTTCAACGGCCGCAAGGGTGGCTACACCCATTGCATGTTCTTGAACGACGAACCACCGATCGCCGGCGGCCGCGAGCTTTGGGGCTTTCCGAAGAAGCTCGCCAATCCCAGCCTTCATGCAGAAATCGATACCTTGGTTGGCACGCTCGATTACGGCCCCGTGCGCGTCGCCACCGGGACGATGGGCTATAAACACCGCGAGGCCAACCTCGCCGCGGTAAAGGCGTCGCTGCAGGTGCCGAATTTTCTCTTGAAAATCATTCCGCATGTCGACGGGACGCCGCGAATTTGCGAGATCGTCGAATATTATCTCGAAGATATCGACCTTAAGGGCGCGTGGACCGGGCCGGGCGCGCTTTCGCTGATGCCGCACGCCTTGGCACCCGTGGCCGAATTGCCGGTGCTGGAGGTGTTATCTGCGACGCATATTCTCTGCGACCTCACCTTGGGATTGGGCAAGGTCGTCCATGACTATCTCAAACGATAACCGGCGCGATGACGACCTTCGATATTCGCCACAAAACGAGCTACCGCTATCGCTCTCCCGTCACCCTTGGCGCGCACCGGTTGATGCTTCGTCCGCGCGAAAGCCGGAACCTGCGCGTGGTCTCTGCCGAGATTACGGTCTCTCCGTCCGCGCCGCTGGCCTGGGCAAATGACGTCTTCGGCAACGCCATCGCCACGGTCTCGTTTTCAGCGCCGACGGATACCTTGGTCGTCGAAAGCCGCGTCGCGCTCGAACATCAGGCTGAGGCTTGGCCGATTTTCGATATTGCGAGTTCCGCGATTTCCTACCCGTTCAGCTATTCCGCCGATGAACGGCTCGATCTCGGCGCTCTCCTGATCCCGCAACATGCCGACCCGGAGGGTCGGTTGCTGAATTGGGTCAAAGGTTTCGTGCGCAGCAATCCGACCGACACGTTGTCGCTGCTGAAGGATGTGAACGCCGCGATCACCTCCTGGATCACTTACCAAAGTCGAGACGACGAAGGGACGCAAACGCCCCTCGCGACCCTCGATCGCCGCTGGGGCTCGTGCCGCGATATCGCGCTGTTGCTGATCGAAGCGGTTCGCGCACTTGGCTTTGGTGCCCGGATCGTGTCGGGCTACCTGGTCAAACAGAACGACATGCTCGGGTCGCCGGAGGCTGGATCGACCCATGCCTGGGCCGAAATCTACCTGCCGGGCGCGGGCTGGATCACGTTCGACCCGACCAATCGAACCGTCGGCGAGTTCAGCCTGTTACCGGTCGCCGTTGCGCGCGACATCAAGCAAGTGGTCCCCGTCTCCGGAAGCTTCATCGGCGCGCCGACCGACTTCCTCGGGATGAGTGTCGAAGTCTCGGTACGCCGCCGGGGCGAATAGCGTCGGCCTGGGTAGTTTCCGACCCTGACGCCTCCGCTTCCCCATCGCCTATCGTTTTCGGGAGCGGTGCCTCTGATAAGGCCATCGCCGCGCGCAAGAAATGCGATCAGCAATCGAAAATGGCGGTGGAGCGATGTGGCGAGCCCGAAAAAACGGTCACTCCGTGATACGCCGAATTCTTTGGATTGCCTTGCCGACGGCGATGTCGCTCGCGCTCATTGGCGGCATGTATCCGGTCTTCAGCGCGAATTTGGCGAGCGTGACGCCGCCCTTACCGGCGATGCCGCATTTTCAATTCGAGCAACAGGCGCAGCAACATTGTCCCGACGATTCCGTCATTTGGGCGGTCGCCCGGTCGGGCACCTATAACTCATCATCGGAGCGTTGGTATGGACAGACCAGCGATGGAACATTCGCCTGTCTCCAGGATGCGAAGAGCGCCGGCTATCGCGCGACCGAACCTGGCCGATAACCGAAGCCGCCTCCCGGGTGATCAATCTCTTTCGCGTGCCAGACCCTAAGTAGATTCCGACGCTATCGCGCGGGCTGCGCCCAAGTCAGGTTCTAACGACAAGAGAGTTCAGGAACCTGGTCGTTGACGGTTAGCATCTTGCCGATCGGAGCCCCAGAGAGGATATCGAGATGAACATCGTCAAAACGAGTTTCATTGCCGCAGCACTGCTGGCGCTTGCCGGCTGCATCATCGCCCCGGAGCCCGGTTACAAGCGCGACCAAGGATATGGCTACCACCAGGGAGATAACCACGGCGGTGGAGACCGCGATGGCGGAGGTCGCGACCGCCACGATTTTCAGCGTTGATTGTCGTGTGCCGGCACGAGCAACGCCCTGTCCGACCGTTTGGGAGCGTAAAGGGTCACGATCCGAATCACGCTTCGACCGGCAGGATGAGCGCTTCTAGGTAGTTTCCGACGGTATCCAAAACCTCGCGCCGACGGTAGCCTTCACCATCGCTTTCTTGTGCGAACAGAACATGATGGAGGAAACAAATGGCAGCACCCAATCCCGGTATCATGCAGCGTTTCGAAGATTATCGGCCGACCAAGAGCGCGTTGTGTTGGGCCGGTGGCCTGTGCGCCATCGCGACCATCATTATCGGCTTTAATTGGGGCGGCTGGGTGACCGGCGGTACCGCGAGGGACATGACACAGAAAGCGGCAGACGGCGCGACCGCGGGCTTGGCGGCAACCCTTTGTGTCGCCCAATTCAAGGCCGACCCGGCTTCAGCCGTTCAACTCGCTTCGTTGAACAAAGCCGATAGGTGGGATCGTGCTGGCTTCATCACCAAAGGCGGCTGGGCGACGCTGCCTGGAATGAAAGAGCCAGTGGCCGGCGCCGCCGATCTCTGCGCTCAGCAGCTGACGGCGGAATCACCCCCGTTGGCGAGCGCGGTCGAGAGTTCGCGATGAACACGGCAGCATAAGCCAAAAGGTACGGCTCTCGTTCATACTCACATCTTCAAGGAAGATTACATGAAAAAGGTCGAAGCAATCATTAAACCGTTCCAGCTCGATGCAGTGAAGCAGGCGCTTCACGAGGTGGGAATCCAAGGCATCACCATCACCGAAGCGAAAGGCTTCGGGCGTCAGAAAGGCCACACCGAACATTATCGCGGTGCGGAGTATGTCATCGAGTTCCAACCAAAAGTGAAACTCGAAGTTGTCATGGACGACGCGCTGGTGGAGCGTGCAGCGGAGGCCATCCAACATGCCGCCAAAACCGGGAAGGTTGGCGATGGTAAGATTTTTATAACGACCATCGATCAAGCGGTCCGGATCCGCACCGGCGAGACGGGGCACGACGCCGTCTAGCTGCTTTGCAGTCTCGAAGCCTCGCTCGCGCCGTTATCCATTTTCTCCAACACCGTTTCAACGCGACGATGTTCGCCAGCGCGACTTGCTGGCGATTTTCGTTGTTTATCGGCGCGATCTCGGCTGCGCGCGGCGCTGAGTAGTTTCCGACGCTACCCGCTTATGCTGTACGGCAGCACAATGATCCTCGTCGCGTGCGCCATGTGGCGATGCCAGAGCTCTAGGAGAAAATCATGTCGTTGTTGCTAATCATTCTCGTCCTTTTCCTCCTGTTCGGAGGCGGCGGTTATTACGGCTATCGCGGCGGTCATTACGGTGGCGGGGGCTTGGGCGTCATTGGCGTCGTCCTGGTCGTGCTCGTGGTCATGGTATTATTCGGCCGCCCCTATATCGGCTACTGACCCCGTTGGCTCCTCGTGGCGCATCGCTGGCGCTAGTCAAGTCGCATGGGGAGATCGCCCGAAATCACAGACGGCATGGCCTAGACCCTCAGTCGTTCGCGCAAGAAGTCCTTACGTAGCAGGCGTTTCTTGAGTGGGCTGGGGGACTAGAATTCCCTCCAGACCCGATTTCCAAATCGAGTCAAAGGCCTGAACGACGCGCGCGCACCAATGTGCGGCAGATGGGCAGGGGACGCAAAGGAGGGCGGTCGCCACTAAGTGAGGGCGGAAGACGGCGTTGACGTTCAACATTGGCATCTCCGCCGATCACAACGCCCTTCGTCATCGACGGCTCAATGACCGGGACGATTTTCATCGAATCATCCGCCGATACCTCGCGCCAACGCGCAAGCCGGGCGATTCGGTCACCTAGACAATCTGCTTACTCATAAGGCTGCGGAGATGCGCGAGATCATCGAGCGGCGAATTGCGCTATCTGCCGCCCTACACCCCCAATCTCAATCCAATCGTACGAGCCTTTGCAAAGCTCGAAGCGATGCCGCGCAAAGCCCAGGAACGCACCGTCTTTGGCGTCCACCATCGAATCGGAAACGTCCTAGACCTGTTCAAGCCCGACAAATGCCGTAACCACTTCAAGAACCCAGGCCAGGCTTCAACCTGATCGGATTCCGCTCTAGTTCGTCGCGGCCTCAATGTAAGGCCTGATCTGCTCGGAGAAGTATTCGTCGGCTTTGTGTGGCTTTTTCAGCTCTCCGGTCTCGGTCATAAGCTCGATCACCTTCTGCCAGCGATCTGGCTTCACGTGGTAGTCCCAGCCGATCAGGGGCATGCCCTTCACCAGTTCCGGCGACAGGCCGGTAAAAGCGACGACTTGCGCGCGCGCGCGATCCGGATCGGCGTTCATGTAATCCATCGCTTCATTGATCGACTTATTGAAGCGGGTAACGACATCGCCGTTCTTGGCAAGATAGGAGCGTTTCACAAACCACGCGCCAAGTGGTTGCTCGGGAATCGATTCGACATAGTTCCATGAAATGACGCGCCCGAGCCCGGAGACCTGCAGTTGGGTCGTGTAAGGATCAACAGTCACGACCGCGTCGACCTGCTTGTTTTTTAGCGCCTCGTACTGCGTGGGGAAGGGAAGCTCCAAGAACTGTACGGTGCTGAGGTCAACCCCTGCCTCTTTGATCAGCATCTGCGCGCCGACCGTGTTCTGGCTATGCAGCTGCGAAACGGCCACGCGCTTTCCGGCAAGGTCCTTCAGGCTGTGGATGTCAGAGTCCTTGAGCACCTGAATGGAGCCAGAGTCGGGGCCTTTTACTTTCGCGACTTCGTTCTGAAATATCGCGACCATGTCGAAGCCGCGCTCGTCCGCCGTCATCACCGTGCCTGGGATCGACAGGATTATATCGACGCTGCCGGCCTGTAACGCCGCGACCGCCTCCGATCCGGCGTTAAACTGGACAAGACTGACATCAAGGCCGTTTTTCTGGAAGAAGCCCTCTTTTGCGGCGACCCAGGGATCGGTGAGCGCCGCCATTTTCAGAATGCCGATGTTGACAGATTCGGCAGAGGCCTGCCCGGCGAATAAAGCGAGCGCAAGGGTCGCAGTGATCAGTATCGGCTTCCATCTTTTCATACCCGTCTCCACGAGCAGCTATCCGCCCGGATCAGCCGCCTCCGTTGAATGATCCTGTCGCCCCCTGGGACTGGAATAGTCCCGCGCCCTCCCCGAACGACCTCATTTCAAGTCTTCTAATAGCACCTGCGCGAATCGCAGGAGGCCTTTAGGCGACGGATCGCAACGCGGCTTCTTGCGCCTTATACGCCGTGATCAGGTCATGGCCAGTCGCGAACCAGACTCGGTCATGGGAGGCGATGTATTGCAACGCCCTGTCCAAATATTTTACGCGGTGCGGTGATCCGCTCAGAAACGGATGCAGCGCGATACACATCGCACGCGAGCATTTCTCGCCTTCGGCGTAAAGAACATCGAAGGCATCGCAAATCCTCTGGTGGAAGTCTTGTATGCTGATACTCGGCGTGTTGAATAACGGCATGTCGTTGAGCTCGATCGTGTAAGGGATCGAGTAAAGGCCGTTGTTCATGCGCACAGGCAGATCGTCATGGATCCAATCGGCGACATATTCGACTCCGTTCGCTTTGAGCAAAGCGAGCGTATCCCAGGTCTCCGCAAGCCCCGGCCCAAGCCAGCCATGCATGGCCGCGCCGTAGCTTTCAATCATCCGTCTGGTTTCCGCGATGACGGTGTTCTGAGCGGCCCTGTCGAGGCCGGTCAGCAGAATGGAATTGGTGGTGCCGTGGCCCATAAACTCCCAACCGAGCTTGATCGCCTCCTCCATGATGCGCGGATAGTACTTGCCGACCTCGCTGTTGAGCGCGACCGTGCCGGGAACGTTGTGCTTCGCCAGGACCTCCATTAGCCGCCAAACGCCGACCCTGTTGCCGTAGTCGCGCCGCGCGTAGTTGCGTACGTCCGGCGCCTGATTGGTCAACTCCAGATGAAAGTGCTCGATGTTGGGGACAACCCAGACAGCGATGCGTGCATCTTTCGGCCAGACGATGGCTGGGCGGTCGATGATCGCTTGATACGGGTATAGAGAAAAAGGATCGAACTCTTTCACAATGTCTGTCCTTCTTTAGTTGAGCAGCGCCTGCTCATCGTGCCGTTGTCCCATCAAGCCTCGTTCGCGGTCCCGCGCCAGCGCAAGAAGCGGCCTTCGACGCGCAAGAAGATGAAGTTGATCAGGTAGCCGAGCAGGCCGAGCGTGAAGATGCCGGCAAACATTTCCGGCACACGGAAGACTCGCTGCATGTCGAGAATGAAATAGCCGATGCCGCTATTGCCGCTGATCATCTCGGCGACGACGGATACGATCAACGCAATGCCGAGGCTGATGCGCATGCCTGTGAGAATGCTTGGCAGGGCCGCAGGCAGCATGATCTGCCATAGCGCCATGATCCGCGAGATGCCAAAGGTGCGGCCGGTGTCGATGAGGATCGGATCGATGCCATGGACGCCGCCATAGGTGTTGAGCAGGATCGGGAATATGCAGGCGAGAAAGATGACGAAAATCTTCATTTCATCGCCGATGCCGAGAAACAGGATGGCAACGGGGATGTAAGCCGAGCTCGGTATCGGGCGGATAAACTCGGTAAGCGGCTCAAGCAGCCGATACACGAAGGGGATGCTGCCCATCACCAGGCCGAGGGGAACCGCTACCGCGACGGCCAGGCTGAAGCCAAACAGGATGCGCCGGATCGTAAAGACGAGCTGCAAGAACAGCTCTCCGTCGGCGATGCTAGCAATCCACGAGCTGAAGATGGCGCTGACGCGCGGGACGGAGACGGGATCGACAAGGCCCCGTGCGGAACTGACCTCCCAAAGAACCAAGAGCAGTGCGAACAACATGAATCCGGGGACGCGCTTCGTCAGGTCTCGCCTCCGATGATCAGCGCCATCTGAGCAAAATCCACGCACGTTATGGCATGGCAGCTCTATCGAGTTTCCAAGCAAATCCCATACCAAATACGAATTGCGCGGCGCATATGGCGCGTTAGCCGGTGCTGCGATGAGATGGTCGGCGAAATTGCTGCGCATAGATCACAGACGTGCCGCCTTTTGCTGCACGCTTCGATGCAAAGCTGTGCAGGGGCCGCACCATCTGGGCTGATTTCCAGCTAGCCTTGTTTAGCCGCCGCTTAAAGCTCGATGCGGCGCTCAAGCCGCAGGCCCGCGGCGCAAGGCCGGCACGAGCGAGAAGCGGCAGACAAATCCGGGCGGCACTGCGGGCGTGGCATAACGCTTGCTAGGTCCAGCGAGAGACCAACACAGGGGCGATCGATGCGCATCATAACAGCACGACGCAGCAGCGAGCGCGTGAGCCTCCACCGGCAGGAGGCGATGACGCCGGATGCCCGGCCTGCGCGGCCCGGCGCGGCGGCGAAGATCGAGAATCACATCATCGAACTGATTAATATCGACAAGATCTACACAAACAACGGCCGCGGCGAATCGGTATTCAAGGGATTTTCATACAAAATTCAAAACGGAAGCTTTCTGTCCATTGTCGGGCCATCCGGCTGCGGCAAGTCGACCCTCCTCAGGCTTGTCTCAGGACTCGAGAAGCCGACTGGCGGCTATGTCATCTTCAATGGTCGCGAGATCGACGGTCCGCCGGAAGGCATGATCTATGTGTTCCAGCAATATGCCAAGTCGATATTCCCATGGCGGACGGTAATCGAGAATGTGGCTTTCGGGCTGAACATTCAAAAGAAATTTTCGCGCGCGGAGGCCCGCGAGAAGTGCCACGAATACGTCAAGCTAGTCGGGCTGGAAGGGTACGAAGACTATTACCCGACACAGCTTTCCGGTGGCATGCAGCAACGGGTTGCCATCGCGCGCGCGCTGATTTGCAACCCGAAGGTTCTGCTCATGGACGAGCCATTCAGCGCGGTCGACGCGATGACGCGCGCGATCCTGCAAGAGCTTCTGCTCAACATATGGGAAAAGATCCCGATCACCATTCTGTTCGTCACGCACGATGTCGAGGAAGCGGTGTTTCTTTCCAGCCGCATCCTCTCGCTCGGTCGGGCACCTGCTTCGATCAAGGAAGATCTGGCCGTCGCTCTGCCCTATCCGCGCGACCAGATCGAAACCCGCGGCGACGAGCGCTTTACCGCGCTTCGCCAGCGTTTGTTTGCCAGCATTTTCCTGCAGGAAAAGGGAATCGGGACAGCACGTGACTGACGCGGTCGGTGCTTGCCATACCCTCTCAGATCTGGCCATCGCAAGTTTGATGTCACATGGTGGGCACGCGACCGGCGTCGACCGTACCTTTGAACGCGGTATATCCGCCATCGACGAGAAGATCGGCACCGGTGACGAAGGAGGCGTCGTCCGAAGCGAGATAGCTGGCCGCCGCAGCCACTTCGTCAACGCGCCCTGGACGGCCCATGAGGTGTTTCGGGCCGTGCACTATGGCCGCCGCTTCCTTGCTGCCGCCAAAGCGCAGGCTAGACCGCAAGGTCGAAATGGCGCCAGGCGAAATGGTGTTGGCCCGGATGTTGTCGCAGGCATGGTCGATAGCGAGCATCCTGGTGAAGAAGATCAACGCTGCCTTGCTGGTGCAATAGGGAGAGCCAGAAGGCACGCCGAGATGACCAAGTTGCGACGCAATGTTGATGACGCTTCCGCCGCCCGCCTTCCTCATCTCGGGGACGGCGTATTTGCAGGTGAGGAACGCGCCCGTGAGATTGACGGCGAAGGTCAAATTCCAGTCGGCAAGCGCAATCGTCTCCACCGTGCCCTGTACCGTTGGCGCGGCCGCGACATTGATGAGGACCGTCACCTTGCCGAATTCTGCGGTGGTCCGTGCGACGGCGGTGGCGGCGCTGTTGGGATCTGCCACGTCCGTTTCGATCGCGATGGCGGTACCGCCGGCTTCGCGGATGGTGGCGGCAGCCGTTTTCGCCTGTTCAAGGTAAAGATCCGCAATGGCGACCTCGGCCCCTTCGCGCGCAAATCGCTCGGCAATGGCTCGTCCGATTTCGCCACCCCCGCCTGTGATCAAGGCAACGCGACCCGCGAGTTTGTCTTTGTCCATCGTCTCTCTCCATATGATTTGAACGAATCCTTGGCGCCGCCGGTCAGGGACTAAGCCCGTGACATGCGACTCGCTCCATTGGCGATGTGTACAACTGCCGCACGCATCCAGAGCGGCTTGGCAAAAGGGAAGGGTGCAATGTCGGAGAACGCATTGAAGTCAGGCGCCGTTGCGGTCGTGACGGGAGCGGCGCAGGGGATCGGTCGTGCCATTGCCTTACGCCTCGCCAGAGACGGTGCGCGGCTTGCTCTGTGGGACATCTTGCCTGCTGGATTGAACGAGACCGTCGAACAATGCCGCGCGCAGGGCGCAGATACGCGGAGCTACGCTGTCGATGTGGGTGATCGCGCCACCATTGAGAGCGCCGGCCGAAAGGTCATCGAAGACCTTGGCGCGCCTTTCGCCCTCATCAACAATGCGGCGATCTTTCCGCGATCTTCCATTCTCGATCTCGATCCCGCGGAATGGGAGCGCGTGTTGCGTGTCAACCTGACCGGACCGTTTTTGTGTGCGCGGGCGTTTGCCCCGGCAATGATCGAACGCAAGCGCGGAGCCATCGTGAATATTGCATCGACAGTCGCCTTGCGCGGCGACCCGCGCGCTGCGCATTACGCCGCCTCGAAGGCAGGTCTGATGGCGCTCACAAAATCGCTTGCGCTGGCACTTGCTCCAAGCGGGATTCGCACCAATTGCGTCCTTCCCGGCCTTGCCGATACGGCGCAGCCGCTTGGCGCCATGACGCGGGATGAACTGATCGCGCGTGGCAAGGACATTCCGCTCGGCCGCGTTGGGCGCTCCGAGGACATCGCTGGCGTGGTCGCGTTTCTGCTCGGCCCCGATGCCGACTACGTCACCGGCCAATCGATCGCGGTCAACGGCGGCACCACGTTCATCCCCTGATTGATCTGATGGCATGGGCACTCATGCCTGCGGCCGCAGCACCGATGCGGGCGCCGAGCGGCTGCCAAGCAAAGGCATGACTTGCGTGCCGAAGCGGTCCAGTTCTTCGAGCATAGGCGAGAATTTCAGCATGAGGAGATCAACGCCGATGGCGCTGAGTTGATGGATGCGTTCGGCCAGGAAATCCGGCGTGCCGACGAGGCCGACGCCGAGGCCGTTGGTGGCGATGAATGAGATGCGGTCGCGCTTGCCATAGGCGAGCAGCGCGTTGGCCGCGATTTTCGCTTGTTCCATGGTATCCGCGCAGACGACGTGCGCGCTGGCGCCAATCTTGACTTCCCGACCGAATCCCATCGCACGCTTGCGCATATCGTCGATATCGCGCGCCATGGTTTCGACATTGGCCGCGTATTGCTCCGGATCCGGGCCGCAGCTGGTGAACCACACGTCGCAATAGCGCGCGATCACATCCTTTCCGCTCTCGGAGCGGCTCGCGGCATAGATCGGCGGCGCCGGCTGGCGCTTGGGCTTTGTCTCTAGTCGACCGTTATCCGCATGATAGAAAGCGCCGTCGAAGGAGAATTCGTCCTCGATCCACAGTCCACGTATCACTTGGATGAACTCGTCCATGCGCTTGTATCGGTCCTCAGGATCGTCGAGCCAAGCGCGATTGCCAAAGAGGTCAAACTCTTCCTTCCACCAGCCATTGACCAGGTTAACGGCGAATCGACCGCCGCTGAGCCGGTCAAGCGTTGCGCCCATTTTGGCCACGACCTGTGGCGGGATCATGCCAGGGTGAACCGCTGGCATGATTTCGATCCGGCTTGTTTTGGCGGCCAGGGTCGCGGCGAGCATCCATGATTCGAGGTCGGGCCCCAGAAACCGCTCAGCGATCAGGGTGATGCCGAAGCCGTAGGACTCGGCTTTCAATGCTGTCGAAAGCGCAAATTCGAACGCCGTATCGGATTGTTGTGTGCCGCCCCGCTGCTGACTTTCCGCGATGGCCTTGGTCATCAGCGGCTCCTCGCGGATCGTATGCGGCAGTGGCGTCCAAATTCCGAACTTCATCGCCCCGACTCCCTGTCGTTTGCCCGATAAGCCGCAAATGGCGTGCCAACTGGAAGCGCGGCGTGGCCGCTATCGGAAGTGCCGGACTTTGAAGAGGCGTCGGCGCCGTCACACTCTGCACTCATGCATAGGTGGAATGCGCCGACGGCGCTTCGAGGAGCCTAATCTAAATGCGCAGGTTAATCTGGCCACGCGATCATGCTGCTTTTGTGGGCGTCGAGCGCATCGCTGTGCAGCAGGCTGTTACCGTGGCGCCGTCATCGACACGCTGCTTGGATCCGTATGGAGCACGGCGTCATTGTCGATTGATAGGACGCCGTCTTCCGTGACAAAGACTGTTTCTCCCGAAGCTCATCCGTTGCCGCATCGCCATGCTGGCGGCAGGACTTTGTATCACGACCAGCATTAAGCTCGCCGTCGTCCGCGCTCTTGTCGTCTTGATAATCGCGGTATTCTTTATGTGCTCGCTAGGTTGGGTGGCAGCATCATCCGCGCCGCGAGCAAACTCGACATCGCGGCCAAGTTCATAAAGATCATGATGTTGATGATACGCGCGGCTTGGTTTCCGGCGCCCCAATTTTTTACCTCCGCTCGGTGACGGACCTATCTCAAGAAAGCCAGCGGGCTGCCTCGCGATGAGGTCTCGCGATCGCCCTTTCCATTCTCTGGTTTGGCACGCAACTTGCTAGAACCACTGCAGATCCTACTGCTGCTCTGGCTTCCATGACGGCGCCAAATAAGGCGCCGGAGGTCGGACCTCACACGGATAATGCACGGGGAGCAAAATTGTGACTGACAAATTCGAAGACCATTGCTGGCACGACATCATTCCGAGCGATGTACTCGATATCTATCAACATTATAAACGGGAAATCTTCATCGGACCGAAGCCAGCGCTGCTCGCCATCGATCTCTACGAGTTGGCTTACCAAGGTGGTGCGCTCCCCGTATCGGATGTCAGCAAAATCTATCCTTCTTCCTGCGGCATCAATGCCTGGTCGGCGATTGAGCCGACGAAGAAGCTTTTCGCCGCTGCGCGCGCCGCGGGCGTGCCGGTCATCTATTCGACCTCGGATACCCGGCCGGACAGCAAGCCGGGGACTATTCGTGCCACCAAGCGACGCAGCGCTCATCCCGATCCCGCGCTTTTCGCCATTCGGCCCGAATTCAAGCCGGAGCCCGGCGATGTGGTCATCACCAAGCAGCGCGCCAGCGCGTTCTTCGGCACGCCCCTGATCGCGCACCTCACGCAGCTCGGCGTCCAAACGTTGATCGTGATCGGGGAAAGCACGTCGGGCTGCGTGCGTGCCACCGCTGTCGACGGCTATTCCTACGGGTTTCACGTGGTGCTCGTCGAGGAATGCTGTTTCGATCGCAGCGAGATCTCCCACAAGGTGAATCTTTTCGACATGCATCACAAATATGCAGATGTCATGAAGGTGAGCGATGCGCTCGCGCATCTCCAAACATTGCGTCTTCGCGAGGCGGTTTGATGCAACCATCTTCCTACGGCCCTTTTGCCTATTCTCCGATCATCGCCCGCCCGAAGCTCGCCTGGCCGAATGGCGCACGGCTCGCACTATGGGTCATTCCCAATATCGAATATTTTTCGCTCAACGAAAAAGTGCCAGTTGGCGCCGGCGGCAGCGGCGGGAAGTTGCCGGATGTGCCCGCGTGGTCGGTTCGCGACTACGGTAACCGCATCGGCGTTTTCCGCCTCATGGATGTTCTCGATCGTTATGGGATACGCGGCACCGTCGCGTTGAACAGCGATCTTTGCGCCGCGCACCCCGAGATCATCGCGGAAGCGCGCCGGCGTAGCTGGGAATTCATGGGCCACAACGAGAGCAATACGCGGCGCTTAAACGACGCGGCGCCGGGTGAGGAGGAGGGCATCATCCGCCGCACGGTCGCCACGATCGCCGCTGCAGCCGGCGAAGCGCCGCGCGGCTGGCTTAGCTCGGGTCTGCAGGAAACTTGGCATTCACTGGAATACCTCGTCGATGCGGGAATCCACTATGTCTGTGACTGGACCAATGACGATCAGCCTTACGAGATGGCCCTCGATGGCGGGCGCCGAATTCTGAGCGTGCCCTATAGCCATGAGATCAACGATAAAGGCGCTTTCGAGCGCTACAACCGCACCGCTGAGGAATTCGGCACGATGATCCGTCGTCAGTTCGACGTGCTGTGGCGGGAAGGCGAGGGGGCAGGCCGTGTGATGGCCATCGCGCTCCATCCTTACCTCATCGGCGTCCCCTATCGGATTGGCGCGCTGGATAGCGCTCTCGCTTACATTTGCGGCCATGAAGGCGTCTGGTTGACGACGGGCGGAGCGATTGCCGGTCACTATGCCGGAACAATGGCCCCATCCCGGCACGCTGCAGCTTGAAATTGGATATCGAGATGGTTGCTGTTTCTGCTCGGACACTCGCGATTGCAGCTCTCGCGCTTCTCGCCAGCCTCTGGGGCGGCGGTATGGCTCGCGCGGAAGAAAACATCTTGATAGGCACAGTCGGCACGGGCTCTGCGCTGAACTGGCCGGCCTTCGTCGCCCAGACGCAAGGCTTCTTCAAGAAAGAGGGTGTCTCCGTCGACTTCGTCTCTGCTCCTTCGAGCGCGGCGGTGCAGTTGCAACTGGCGGCGGGATCCGTGGGGCTTGGAACGGGTGGCCTCGTCGATCCGGTGCGGGCCATCGACAAAGGAGCCGCTTTGTCGATCTTGCGCATCGAGGCGACAGCGGCGCCGTACGCGCTTTTCGCCAAACCCGAGATCAAGACTTACCGCGATCTCGTCAAGAAAACGATCTCGATCGGCGGCATCAAAGACATCACCCGGATCTACCTGGAACGAATGCTCGTTCCGAACGGCGTGAAGCCGGGTGATTACGATCTCGTCTTCGCCGGTGCCACGTCGGCACGGTACGCCGCGCTGAGTTCCGGCTCGGTGGATGCGGCAATCCTGACATCCCCTTTCAACTTCAAGGCCGAAAGCGACGGATTCACCAAGCTTGGCGTTACGGTGGACTATGTGCGCGACTTTCCTTTTTCCGGCTATGCCGTGAATACAGCTTGGGCGAAGCAGAACAAGCCATTGATTGCAAAATTTCTCGCCGGATATGCGGCCGGCGTCGATTGGTTTTATGATCCAGCCAACCGAGCGGCCGCAGTCGACATTCTGGTGCAGGATACCGGCGCCCAACGTGAAGACGCCGAGAAGACCTACGACTTTTTTCGCGAGCTGAAACTCTATGATCGCAAAGGTTCGGTGGTAGATAGCGGCTTGGCCAATCTTCTCAAAGTCATGAAGGAACTCGGCGATCTTGACGGCCCCCCGGATGTCGCCCGCTTTTACGATCCGACCATTTTGACGAACTAATGCATACAAACGCCATGCCGGCGAAATCCAATGCATTGCCGATCGCACCCGCCCGTGTGCTGCCGCGAGGCGAAATCGATGAGAGATACAGGGCAGCTTTCCGCCGCTACGGGCTGCCGACGCTTTCGGTCGCCGGCGGGCTTCTCTTGTGGGAACTCGTCAGCCGGGTTCTCGTCGCTTCCAAACTTTTCCTCGCTGCGCCGAGTCAGGTAGCCGCGGCGCTTGTGACACTCACCCGTGCCGGCCAATTGCAGCATCATGTCGCCGTCAGCGCCTTCGAGTTCTTCGTCGGCTATGTGGTCGCGAGTGCGTTTGGGGTCGCGATCGGCCTCGTGATGGCGAGTTCCGTCGTCGGGAAGCAGACGTTGCAACCTTGGATCGCGGGTATCTATGCCACGCCGACGGTCGCTCTGGCGCCGCTGTTCATCTTGTGGCTCGGTATCGGCGTCGCTTCCAAGATCGTGGTCGTCGCCATGCTCGTTATCTTCCCGGTCATCATCAATACCGAAGCCGGTCTACGGACAACCAGCAAGGATCTTGTCGAGATGGTGCGCAGTTTCGGCGCCACGCCACGACAGATATTTCTAAAAGTGTCGCTCCCTTCGGCGCTGCCGTTCATCTTTGCCGGCTTGAAGCTCGGGATCGGCCGCGGCCTCATTGGCGTCGTCGTCGCCGAACTTTTCGGGTCTCGCGCGGGACTGGGCCAATTCATCAGCCAGGCGGCGGAGACCTTCAATATGCCAGCGCTCTTCGCCGGGGTCGTGATCCTGGCCGCAGGCGGCATCGCATTGACGAGCGGCTTCACCTGGCTCGAGCGGCGCCTTATCCCGTGGAGCGACTGAGCGATGACGCTTCCTCCGGCCAAGCTCTCCGTGGTGGGGCTTACCAAAAGCTTTCGCGATCTCGATGTCCTGCGCAACATCAGCATCGATATCGGCAAGGGAGAATTTATCTCGATCGTCGGGCCGTCGGGCTGTGGCAAGACGACATTCCTGCGCATCATCGGCGGTCTCGAGAAGGCGACATCCGGCGTCGCACGGCTTGATGGCCGAGTCATCGAAGGACCAGGAAGCGATCGCGGCTTTGTCTTCCAGCACGATAATCTTCTGCCTTGGCGCAACGTACTGGCCAACACGCAGCTCGGTCCGGAGATCGGCGGCTATGCCGACGCCGAGCATTCGAAGCGGATCAGCTCGCTTTTGAAGCTGGTCGGACTCGACGGTTTCGGCAGCTATTTGCCGCGGCAACTTTCGGGCGGCATGCGTCAGCGCGTCAACCTCGCGCGGGCGCTCGCCGTCGATCCCGATCTTTTGCTCATGGATGAACCTTTTTCGGCCCTTGATGCGCAGACGCGTGAGATCATGCAGACGGAACTCCTGCGCATCTGGGAAGAGGGCCGCAAGACGGTTCTTTTCGTCACGCACCAAATTGACGAAGCGGTCTATCTGTCGGACCGTATTTTGGTGTTCGGCCGGCGTCCCGGACGCATCAGGGAGACGGTCACCGTCGATCTGCCCCGCCCACGGCCGCTGTCGTTGAAGCGCCGGCCGGAATTCGCGACGCTCGCAGATCACATCTGGCAGCTCATCGAAGAAGACGTTCGCATTTCGGTCATCGACGAACATGCTTGACCAGAGCAAGTCGCAACCATGTCGGTGAACCTCGATCTTCGGCTTCTCAGTCAGTTTTTGACGATCTGCAGCGCTCCCAATATGACGGCGGCCGGCCGCAAGATGGGATTATCGACGCCCGCGGTATCGCAGATCGTTCGTCGCATCGAACGGGAACTCGGCGTGGTGTTGTTCGAGCGGAGTTCGCGCGGGATCAGGCTCACGCCCGCCGGAAACCTCGTCAAAGAGCGTGCACGCGAGTTGCTGGATTCCGAAAAAGACATTTTGGAATCGCTTGGTCCCTATCGCAACCAACTCTTGCCGAAGTTGCGGGTTCATGTCGTGTCGACCGTGGCGAACTACGTCGTGCCAGCGATAGTCTCAGAACTCAATCCGATGGTTGGGCAAATTCATCTCAAATCTGGTCGCATCAACCGAACGGCGCAGAATTTCCTGAGAGGCGAGTTCGATGTTCTGATCTCCAGCGAGGCGTTACTGGATATTCCCGATCTGGACCGATTTCGCTTATGCCGTGAGGCGCTGATCGCCCTCGTGCCAGCGGGCTTGCCGAAAGAGCGGCATTCCCTTCCTTGGCTGGCGGCAAATTTGCCGATGATCCGCTTCGAGCACGGCGGTCACATGGACGAAGTGGTAGAAGCTTATCTCGCCCGGCAAGGTCTCGATCCGCCACGCAGCATCGAATGCCGCACGCCGGCGCCGATCGTCGAGTTGATCGCTCAAGGATACGGATGGACGATAACCACGCCTTTCACGGTCGCCTATTATCGCGTGTTACAGGAAAAGGCGGCCTACATGGCCTTGCCGGAACCAGGCGTCTTCCGCGAAATATTTCTGATCGCAAATTCGGGTCGGTTTCTCGACGTTCCGGCCACCCTTGCAAAGGTTTGCCGTTCTGCCTTGGACCGCGAAGTCCGATCCTGGAAAACTGGACCCAATGGCGTGCTGTCTGCCGCCGTCAGCGTCGATGCTGCTCATCCGCCTTGCGTGCATCGTCGGCGCGCGTGAAGAGCTGGCTTAATTGGCGAAGCTCGAACCGGTGAAGACTTCGCCCATTTCGACAGCAATATGAGAAGTCGACATGGCGCGCCGACTATCCGCGCCATGCCATCCATAGGAAGACGCGGCACAAACGGGGCGGATTTTTTTCAACCGTCATCAACGGACATGGCTGGCATATCTATTGCGTTGCTCGACATATGAGCCGAAGCGATTGCGAACAAGGACAAAGATGGGCCCCGATTGTGGTGCCATGAAAAAGCGCTTTTCGGGAATCATAATGATCCGGCGCGTTTTCGCACTAAGGGGACAAGTGCGATGACAGGGTGGCTGTGATGCCGCCCGCGAATCATCGAAGGCATTGCTGATGATGGTAGAGCGAAACATTGCGGAAACTGCCCGTCCGGTGGCCTCCGAAGGCTCGGATGACTGGACCCGTACGTTGTGGTTGATGGTCCTCGTTCAATTCATCATGAGCGCTTCACAGACAACCAGCAGCCCGATCCTTCCGCTTTATCTCCCGGAACTGGGCGTGACATCCCCGAGTGCCGTCGATTTCTGGTCGGGCGTCTTGAGCTCGGTGAGTTTCCTCGTAGCTGCCTTTGCATCGCCGATCTGGGGTTCGGTTGCCGATCGTTACGGACGGAAGATGATGGTGATTTGCTCGAGCCTCGCGAATTGCCTGCTCCTCGCCGGGATGGGTTTCTCGCAGCATCTCTGGCAGCTTGTGGCGCTTCGCGCCCTGATGGGTGTTTTCAGCGGCTTTTCCGCGACGGCGATCGCATTGGTGGCCACCCAGGCGCCGAGTGCCAGGCTCGGTTTTGCGCTCGGATGGCTCAGCACGGGGCAGCTCGTTGGTGCGCTCGTCGGTCCGGTCATGGGCGGCCTCCTGGCGGACTATTCGGGCAGCTATCGACTGGTCTTCTTCTGCACCTCGGCGATCGCGGCAGTCGCCGTTACCATTGCCTGGTTCGGCGTCACGGAACATTTCTCCCGCGTGTCTCATAGGCAACCGCATTCGCCATTCAAGGGCCTCGCCATCCTCACGCAGACGCAGGGACTCTTGCCGATCTTTATCATTCTGTTGGTGGCGCAGTTCGGCGTACGCAGCGTGCAGCCGATCGTGGCGCCTTTCGTCCAGGAACTCACCGGACCCATACCCTCCTTGGCGACTCTCGCGGGCTTCGCCTTCTCGATCACGGGCATTGCCGATCTGATCGCCTCGCCGTTTCTCGGAAAACGGAGCGATAGCATTGGCTATCGCCGGGTGCTGCTGATCAGTTTGATCGGCGCCGCAATTGCTACCCTGCCGCAGGCCCTGGTCACCAGTTACTGGCAATTTCTTGTCCTGCGCTTCGTCCTGGGGATGTTCGTCGGTGGCATCCTGCCGACGGCGAATGCAATGATTGGTCGGCTGGTCGCCGCCGACCATCGCGGTCTTGTTTACGGCGTTACCGCCTCGGCGACCTTTCTCGGCAGCTTTCTCGGTCCTTTCACCGGCGGCGCCATTGCCGCCTCCTTCGGCATCCCTTGGGTGTTTGTGATCACCGGCGAATTGTTCCTTGCCAATCTCGTGTGGGTTTTTTTCATGCTCCCGCGTATTGTACATCCTGCGCCGGATGCCATGAGCGCGAAGGAAGCAGTCCAAGGCGATTGAATAAAAGTGGCGTGAGATCACCGGCATATAAGCGGGTTCGCCATCAATATTGTTCGACCGCCGCTACCGTGTGGATATGTTCGATGAGATCGCCCCGGAAAGGGGCAGGGACCACATAAGACGCACGAGCGAGCGAAGAGATGAAAAGACAAAGCGGCAATCTTTTCGCGAATATTCCCGAGGTGAGTCTTGACGAGGACTTTCTCAACCTCGTCTCGTCGGAGCATGTCCGTATCGAGCGCATCGTTTCGACCGGGCAGTCCACTCCCGCAGAAGAATGGCTCGTCCAGAATCACTCGGAGTGGGTGATCGTCCTCCAGGGTTCAGCCCGACTTCGCATCGAGGACGAAGATGCTGCCCGCATCTTGGAACTGGGCGACTACGTCAATATCCCCGCAGGATGTCGCCATCGCGTTGAATGGACCTCGACCAACCAGCCGACGATCTGGATCGCGGTGCACTACTGATTCGCGGTGGACCCGGATGCTCTTTTGCTGGCGCTCCTGCGGCCGCATGACGGGAGGTCCCCAGCGGGCGTGTCGAGGACGCGTTGCGTTTTGTGGGCGACGTTGATCCAGATCAAAAGAATTGGATATGATAAGAATAAGGTTCAACCGTAATCGGACATATTTTCGTCGGCCCAGTGTGTCGCGATGGTACGTACGATGTTGGACCGTCATATCTGTGTAACGGAGTCGCCTTGAGGCACGGGAGGATTGCTATGCCAGATGACAAATCGGCCCCAAAGCCTGCAATGGCCAAGCAGCGCGGCCCAAATATCGATTCCATGTTTGTCATGAACCCAAACGCGTTCAAAACCTGGGCGCACGGTATGTCAAAGCTTTCGGAGGAGATGGCGAAGTTCATGCAGATGCGCCTCCAAGAGGAGGCTGCTATGTGGGAAAAGCTCGCGTCGTGCCGCGATCCCGTCGATCTTATCGAGTGCCAGAGCCAGTTCGCCGCGAAGACCGGCACCGATTATACTGAGGCGGCTCAGAAGCTGTCTCACCTGATGCTGGAGTTCGCGAACAACTACGGCTCCGACCTGCTGCGCTCCCCGACCGACACCGATTGAGAACCTGGGAAGCGCTGCGATCTGTTGCGCTCCGTGCGTCGGGCCGTCGCGCGCACCCGGATCGAACAGCTTACGGTTCGGCATCCGCTTGCGGTTGACTGGCCACCCTTCCGCCTACAGCATCGCCGCCATCTGTCGCGATGCCTAGGAACGGCCAGGCAGACCCGGATCCTTCAAACCAACTCGAAGTTCATAAGCTCGACCGGGGCTTGGAAATAGGCGCGGCGAAAGGTATCGAGGTTCTCGTAAACGATCGTCGGCAGCCGGCGGCAGCTCAGCTGCACTTCACAAGAACGGCGGTCGAACGGGAAGGGGTCGAACGCCACTTTGCGATTGCTGAGGGGCTTCATTGAAAGGCGAACGCCCTCGTTCGGGCCGCCCTTATAGCCTAACGGCACCGGCTCGATGTGATCCTCGCAAGGATCCTGGCAGCAAAAATAGAGACCGAGAAGATCCCAGACCTGCAAGAGACGGTAATTGGTCCAAAGCTCCTGCGCATCAAAGGTCTTGCGCTCGCGCTCCTGCCGCGCTTCGTTTCGGGCAATAAAATCTTCGACCTCGGCGCCGGGCTTGCGTGCGACGTTTTGTGGATAGGCAATGCTGTCATACCGTGCCCGCCACAATCCGGTTCGATGCATGCCGACAATCAGGCCGGCATAGGGATCAATGCCCGACAGCCAATCGATGCACCACTGATAGGCGGCCAGTTGCGCGGCGCTGCCCGGAACCTGCCGGAATTCGGGCGTTTCCCCGCTATTGGCCAACAAGATCGGCGCGGTCTCGTAGCTCAACCAGCCATAGTCGTGATAGGCGGCTGCACGTGCGACGGAATCAAAGGGCTTTGGCGCAGCGAATTGCTCATTACCCCAATGCGCGCCGAGTTGGCCCACCAATTTCGAGTGATCGGTCTGGCCGATCAAAAGCATTTGTCCGTCTGGCAGCTTGCGAACGATCATACGCTTCCTCCTGCAACACTCTGGCCGGACTCAGGACGGCCGAAATTCCTCGGCAGTCGTCACCACGGCGGAGCGATCGAAGCTATTACACGCCTCGAAGAACCGGTTCGTAAAGTCTTCTGACGTCGGCTTCGCACGCTCGAGCATGGCTTCGCGCTTGTAATAATTTGCCGTGATCCCCCCACAGATCGGGTAAGAAAGCGCCGGCTTTCGCCTCGTAAGCAACGCGGGGTTCCGCCTTGGCAAGCCATAACCAAGGCCGGCTGGCGTCTGGCCCTTCAGGTCGCGCGGCTCATTGATCGGCGAATCCGGCAAAATCCTGGCCGAGCCAATTCGCCGCGACACTGCTTAATAATTAGGACCGACGCTCAATCTTGCTGCACTGCACCGTTAAGCAGCCAGTAACATCATGAATGAGGAAATTTGCGCCTGCGACGACGTCAAGAAACGGAAAGATATGGCGCGATCTTCGTCAGCAAAAACACGCCGGCAATTTGACGCGCATGCAGGCGATCAAAACGTGGCGCAAGCGGCAGAAGACTATCTAAGTCGCGGTTTTGAAGCATTCTCAGCAGATTGCCGAGCAGTCGACGCAAGCGTGGCCAAGCGAGATTCGGGCCACGGATGTGGGGCGCCGTGTCGCGCGTTGCGGATTGGCATAAGGCTTGCGTCGATAATAGTGAAGCGGCGGGCCTTCGGGGAAGGCTTGCGCGATTCATGCGAAGGAGTGCTCGCGAGTGCCCGGTGCGAAACTCGAAGTGCGGTCTTTATCGATGGCGTTTTCGAGCGCGTCGGGTGTGGTGAGCGCGCTGACACCGGTTTCCTTTGCCCTTGAGGAAGGCGCATTTATCAGCGTCATCGGCCCGTCTGGTTGCGGCAAAAGCACGCTTTTCAACATCATCGCGGGATTGCAGCTCCCGAGCGGCGGCGCTGTTTTGATCGATGGCGAGGATGCGACCGGTACAATCGGTCGCGTGGGCTACATGCTCCAGAAGGATATGCTCCTGCCGTGGCGCACGGTTCTCGACAATGTGGTTCTCGGCATGGAAATCAAAGGTGTGCCGCGGGCGCGTGCGCGTGCCACCGCGCTTCCCTATCTCGACCGCTACGGACTGGGCGGTTTCGAAGATCGCTATCCGCGCGAGCTCTCGGGGGGCATGCGCCAGCGGGCCGCTTTGCTGCGGACACTTCTCCTCGACACGGATGTCATTCTTCTCGATGAACCATTTGGCGCGCTCGATGCGCAAACCAGAGCCAGTATGCAGGAATGGTTGCTGCAGATTTGGGGCGACTTCCGCAAGACCGTCATCTTCGTCACGCACGACGTTGAAGAGGCAATCTATCTTTCCGACGAAATCCTGGTGATGAGTGCGCGGCCGGGGCGAATCATCGACCGCCTCGATGTCGCCTTGTCGCGGCCGCGTCCCCGCGCGATCGTGAGCACCGCGGAATTCGTCGCGCTCAAGGAACGTTGTCTCGCTTGGCTTGGGCATGATGTTTCGGGTCTCGCCGCATGATCCAGCAGGTGTCGCGATGACATTGGGTGGTCTGCCGGATGCCACGCTGCAGAGTGCCTCGGCGGGGCTGGCGCGCGCCGCGGGTTTCCGTTTTCCGAGCGTTTTTGCGGCGAAGCGGTCCTTTCGGCAATTACCGGTGCAGAGACAATGGTCAACGCGGCGTGTCGCGGCGGTGCAAGGGTTGATCGTGCTTGCTTTAATCGGTGGCTGGGAAGGTGCGGCGGCCTTGAGGCTCATCGATCCGTTTTTCTGGTCGCAGCCGAGTGCGATCTGGAAGACGTTGGAAATCTTTTTCATCAAGGGCGATGCATTCACTGATATCGCCTACACGTTTCAGGCGACGACGATCGGTTTCCTCCTGGGTACGATGGCGGGCTCGGCTTTGGGCTTGTCGTTTTGGTGGTCGCGGAATTACGCAGCCGTGATTCAGCCCTTTGTCATATGTTTCGAATCGATTCCCAAACTCGCTCTCGCACCGCTCATTATCCTCGTCTTTGGCATGGGGCTGGCGTCGAAGGTCGCCATTGCGGTGGCGTTGACTTTGGTGGTTTCGACCTTGACAACCTATGCGGGGGTTCAAGCGGTCGATCCGGATAGCGAGCGTCTCTTCTACTCGCTGGGCGCAAGCCGGATGCAGATTTTCCGCAAGCTCGTCATTCCCGCCGTTCTGCCTTGGACGATCTCGATCTTGCGCGTGAATATTGGACTGGCGCTGACCGGGAGCGTCGTCGGGGAGTTCATTGCCTCGCAGCACGGGCTCGGCCGCGAGATTCTTTATGCCGGCCAGACTTACGAGATCGCGTTGGTCTGGGTGGCGGTCCTTGTGCTTTCTGCTTTTGCCGTTGTGATGTATGTCGCGGTTTCCTGGCTCGAGAAAATGCTGCGTAAGGGAATGAGCCGGTGATCGCATCCGCAAAATTTTTCTCTCACCATTGGAGGCTTGATCCGTGCGTCGCGCCGTGAAAATGCTGCTCGCCTCGCTTGCGCTGACGGCTCCTTTAATGGGAGCGCATGCGGCGGAGATGAAAGAGCTTGTGGTCGCCGAGCCGGTACACAATACGAGCTATCTCCCGCTTTATGTCGCCGTCGATAAAGGCTATTTCGCCGATGAGGGCCTCAACGTCAAAATTCTGACGGTCGAGGGCGGGAGTGGTCACACTAATGCCGTCCTGACGGGCCAGGCTTTCGCCTTTATCGGCGGGCCGGAACATGATGCCTTTGCCAAGCTGAAAGGGGCGGAACTTCGCTCGGTCGTCAATATCGTCGATCGCGGCAACACCTATGTGGTCGCCGCTGCGGGCGCGGGCCCCAAGGATCGGAATTTTGGCGCTTACGCCAAAGGAAAGCCGGTGGTGACGAGCCAATATGGCGGCACGCCCAATTCAATCATCCGCTATCTGCTTCGCCAATGGAGGCTCGACGACAAGAAGGACGTAACCCTGCTGGAGACGACAACGCCCGGCATTCTGGCGGCCGTGAAGCAAGGACAGGCGCAAATCGCGATCACCAGTGAACCGTTTTTGACCCAAGGCGTCCGGCAAGGCATCTGGGAAGAGCCGTTCTTTAACGTCCCGAAAGAACTGGGTCCCTATGCCTACTCGACGCTGAACGTCCGGCTCGAATCGATTCAAAAGGATCCGGAAACCGTGCGCGGTTTCGTTCGCGCGATGATCAGGGCCTTGCGTCTGACCCAGGAAAATCACGACGAAGCAGTGGCAATCGCGCAGAAGGAATTTCCCACCATGTCGCCGGAAGATTTAAAGGCGACGCTCGATCGCTGTTTTGCGGACGAGATATGGAGTCATGACGGGATGGTTTCCCGCGAATCTTGGACGACCGCGCAAAACGTCGTGCGCGCCGCCGATATTCTCAAAGCTGATGTCTCTTATGACGACATCATCGATATGCAGTTCGTCAAAGCGACTTTGGCGAGCGGAAAATAATCGAATTCGAACCAAACAAGCTGAGGGGTGCGATATGACTGAACCGGTATGGGACCAATTTTTGACTGACCGCGACAAACAGGTTTTCGAAACCTCGGGCTACGGTGCTCGGGGCGGCTTCGGCAAACGCCCGGCCTTGTTGATCATCGATGTGAATTACGCGTTTTGCGGCGAACGTCCCGAACCGATTCTTGAATCGATCAAGAAATGGCGAAATTCCTGCGGCGAGGAAAGCTGGAGGTCAATTCCCTACATCCGCAAGCTTATCGATGCGGCTCACGAAAAAGGCCTTCCGGTCATCTACACTACCGGCATCCGGCGCGAGGATGGCTGGGATTCGGGAAGCTGGTCATGGAAGAATTCGCGTAGTGGCGAGCGGCCGCAAGCGGTCGGGGTGAACCGCGATGGCAACGACATCATCGATGAGATCGCGCCAGGGTTACATGACATCGTGGTACTCAAGCAGAAACCGAGCGGATTTTTCGGCACCAACATGCTGAGCTATCTGGTTTTGCTGGGTTGCGACAGCGTGATCGTCACCGGAACGACCACAAGCGGCTGCGTTCGCGCGACGGTGCTGGATGCTTTCAGCAACAACTTCCATGTGGCCATCGCCGAAGAGGGGTGTTTCGACCGCTCCGAGGCGAGTCATGCGATCAATCTATGCGATATGAACGCAAAATATGCCGACGTGGTGAAAACGGATGAGGTGATCGAATATTTCGACACTCTCCCGGCCGGGCTATTCGAGCTGCCCAAGGGAATGCCGGCGCGGTAGCACCAGCAGCCGCCTCGTTGTGTGGATCGGCGCAAGCTTTGGCCCGCGATCGGTATCCAAGATTTCCGTGGATTGAGCAAAATTTTGGCTGGAACTGGCTAAGGCGGGGTGCTGTCGTTGTGCGGATCTTCTGATGGCGTGGACTCGCGATCCTGAGCTGGTTCACACGACGCCCGCCAAATACGGGATCGTGGCCGACGCTGCGGAAATCTGGCTGCTTGGCGCCGAGCTTACAGCGTGCGCTCGCGATGTAGATGCCGCATGCTATTCCGAGGCTCGCGGCGGTACGGTGCAAAATCGCGCGCAATGTTGACCCCGCCGCAAAGTCACACAGCGTATTGATCTCGTTGCGAAAGGTCGGAATTTGGTGGGGTCATGATTGAACGCGAAGCGTGACCCCACGCACGAAACGTATTCGCCACTGGAATCAATGACATGCATCCAGTTCCAGGTGGGATCATTGTTGCAAGCGATTTCACAGACTGACCACCGATTCTGTATTCGACGGTGGCCGGGTGATGGGACGACAATGTATGGTCTCGTGGCCACGGCAACACTCGTTGTATGCGGCTGCTCTTCGCTGCATGTCTTCAGCGGATGTCTAGTCGCAGGGAGACCGAATAGTGTCGCCGCTTTCGCAATAAGATAGAAAACAACTTTCGGGATAAAGCAGCCGCGGGAAAGTCGGATGAGTATTTCGCGTTGAGCCATCGGCATTCGCCTCTTCAAGAGCTGTCGTGGAAGATCACGGCCCGAGGTTATTTGCGACGCGATTGTAGTGACCGCCTATAATGGCCGCTAAGTTCTGGTGCCCGTTCCAGGCGCGAGAGGTCGCAGAAAATCCATTTGTTCCCTGCTGGGTGATCAAAATCTGAGGCGATCACGAGCCGATCGATTGATTCCACAAATTCCGTTCCATCGGCTACGCGGTTTACGCCCAATCGCAAATAATCGCCTTCGACTACGGCAGAGGCTTGCATGTGTTGCGTCAAATCTCGCCCGACCCGGAAGGCTCGACGAACGCCGTTCGCGTAAACGCGGATGATGGCGCCACCTAGAAACGGCTTTGCGCTTACAAATGAGCAGAGGACAACGTCTGACATGCGAGGCTCTTCAAAGCTCTTATCCACGAGCACAGGGGTAGGCTGGCGGCTACCTGCGGCGCCGGCACCATGGCAGCGGGTGCGGATCTTGGTCTGTAGCATGGCGGTGTCCCTCGTTGACATACTGGCGAATGTCGGGCGAAATTTGCGCCGATGGTGTCTCCTTACTCTTGGCTCGAAGAGGCATCCGCCCATCGAATTGTTCGTCAACCATATCCCAACTTTATTATCGACGAGGATCGCGGGCAGAGGTTGATTTAGATCAATCAACAAAGATAGACCGACTTCACCTATCTCAAGGTGATCGGCTACCCTCCTTGATGTGCGTCAATGCCGATTCCGATTAGTCGGCCATCCTGACTGCCTAAGGATGCTCGACAGGAGCAAGGCATGGACGGCAACTTCAAAAAGGACCAGATCTCAACCGCGTTCTTGGCCACCAACGACGCGACCCGCCCCGTCCATCAGTCGGAAACGCGCTCGCCTCCGAGCCGAAGGGTGCGAGCCGATGCGAGCATGCACCTGCTGGGCAGCATGCTCCGCCGCATTATCCGCAAGGGCACGTTGACCGTCGTTTCACACAACGGCGGCAGATATTGCATCGGTGTGGGCATGCCTTCGGCCACAGTTCGCATCACCGAACCGGCGACGGTCCGGCGGCTATTCCTCAATCCCGATCTTGCGCTCGGCGAAGCCTACATGGACGGCACATTACACGTCGAGGGCGGCACTATCTACGATCTCCTCGATCTTTGCTTTGTCAATCTCGGTTGGGGTAACGTAAATTGGATCCAACGCGCTCGCGTGTTCGGCCGGTACCTCGCGCGACGACTTACACAGCACAACCCTGTCTCCATCGCCCGCACGAATGTAGCGCACCATTACGATCTATCGGACACGCTTTACGAACTTTTCCTTGACGCAGACCGTCAATACTCTTGCGCCTACTTCACGTCGTCCAATGACACTCTCGAACGTGCTCAAGAGCAGAAGAAGCGCCACATCGCGGCCAAGCTCCTGCTGCGTCCCGGCCAGCGAGTCCTCGACATCGGCTCGGGATGGGGTGGCCTTGCGCTTTATCTCGCGCGCGTTGCCAAGGTCGATGTCACCGGCGTGACACTGTCGACCGAACAGCATCGATACGCGGGCCGGCGTGCAAACGAAACTGGCCTGAGCGACCGCGTTCGATTCCTCCTCAGAGATTACCGGAACGAGAACGGGCGCTACGACAGGATTGTCTCGGTGGGCATGTTCGAGCATGTCGGCGTTGGACACTACCGTGAGTATTTCGAGAGGGTCCGAGACCTCCTGGTAGAGGACGGTGTCGCGCTGATCCACACGATTGGCCGCGCCGACGGTCCGGGCGCGGCCAACCCCTGGATCGATAAATACATTTTTCCCGGAGGATACACGCCGGCGCTCTCGGAGATTGTGCCCATCATCGAGCGCGCCGGTCTCCATATCACCGATATTGAGGTGCTACGGCTGCACTATGCAGAAACGCTAAAAGCATGGCGGCAACGGTTCATGGCCAACCGCGACCGCATCACATCGATCTATGACGAGCGATTCTGCCGGATGTGGGAATTCTACCTCGCCGCGTCTGAGGCAGCATTCAGGCATGGCGGCCTCGTGGTCTTCCAAATCCAGCTGTGCAAGCGGATCGATAGCGTGCCCCTGACGCGAGACTATATCACTGATTGGGAGCGTCGCCGCAGCGATGGCGCCGGGTCGCCTGCGTGACTAACTGACGTGAGACGAGCGCCTTTTTTCGATCGGTCAAATACATAGATCAGAATTCGATATCTGGTCATAGAAACCAGGCACCTCGGTGCACATGCCGCCGAGAGGCTATGCGAAGGCGCGCATGGCGCTTTCTTCTCCGTTTACTTTCTCATGTTGCCTTCGGATGCGTGACTGAGACTACTGAAGAAAACTTTCCCTCGGTCGGCCGCCGCCTTGTCGATCTCGTCGACGACCATGATCGGATTGGCACAGCGGCACAAGACGCGCGGATGACGATGTGGCCGGTAGACAAGCGCGCGGGAAGTGCCAAGAACCACGGAAACGAGCTGGCGGAGCGAGACAACGCCTAAGAGCGGCTCCGCTTAAGCCAATAATTCTGCGTCCCAAGACAATCGCGGAAATGAAGTCAGGCGATCAATCTTCCGCCCGCCCAGTATTGCGCCGCCACGCCGTTCCAGCCACACCCAGCAGATCGCGGAGAACGCAATGAAGCACCTCCGACACCCGCCGCACCTGACCGGCGGCATCGTGCCATGGCTCATGGCGGCTTGCTTCCCAATCTCTTTTGGAGAGGCCTACATCGTCCATTTGACTAACGGCCCATATGTGCCAGCGATCGCCCGTCTGCCGCCCCATCATCACAATACTCCGTCGCCGACACCGCCAAGCAACGGAATCACACCTCCAGAAAGATCACGAGCCCTGTTTCAACAGCATCGACCCCAAGCGGACATGCGGGCGCGGGTAATTCGATGGACCTGCGGATATTGCTGGGTTGGATCCTCGCTCAGAGGCGACAACCCCATCCAAAAGCGATCAGGTGACGGCAAAGTGCCTGAATAGCAGGACCTTCAGAGCATCGAGAAAGAAGGCCAAGACAATCGCCGCGGCGAATATGCCGGCCACAATGGCGGGAGCGAGCGGCGCCATCAGGATGCCCTGCGTTGACAAAATACCCCATATGGAGAGATCGAGAACCGAGGATACGAAGAGCCACCGCCCCGGCCGAGAGCTCCACAAGTGACGGCGCTCGCGCGAGACATAGAAAACCGCCTGCCCGCTGCAGACCAGCGTCACGACCGTCAAGGTCCGCAACGTCGTGGTATCGAGATCCAATACGTAACGACCGATCGCCAATCCGCCGATACAAAACGCCAGATCGCAGATGCCGAGAATCACACCCGCGATGGTGAGGTTGCCGATCCGCCAGACATTGGGAAGCGGCGACGCGCGCACATTGTCGGTCGATGACGACAACGCGAAGAAATCGCCGCCGACCATCATCATGACCATCAGCAGCGGGGTTAGCACCGCGCCGCCGGTGATGATCAATCCGGCGAACAGGAAAAGCACCTGATGAATTTTGTGAATGATGGACCGGAACGTAAAGGTCAGGATTCGCTGGAACGTGACGCGTCCTTCCCGCACCGCGGCGACGATGCCGCCAAGGCCCGGCTCGGTCAAAACGATGCCGGCTGCGGCTTTGGCCACATCGGTCGCGGTTGAGACCGCGATGCCCATCTGTGCCTGCCGCAACGCCGGCGCATCGTTGGCGCCGTCCCCGCACATGCCGACCACATGGGCGCTGCGCTGCAATGCCTGGACGAGCGTGTATTTGTCTTCGGGCAGTACGCCGGCGAAAACGGCGAAATCCTCGGCCCGCAGATCGCGGGGCAGCGGCACGGTCGCGCAGACCGGACCCGTGATGCCAACCGCGTCGGCAACGACCCGCGCCGTCACCGGGGCATCGCCCGTCACCATCACCGTTCGCACGCCGAGGCCGAGTAATTGGGCGATGAGCGCCACCGAATCCTCGCGCGGCGGATCGCTCAGCGCGACAACTCCGGCAATGCGCAGCGCCCCGTCCGATCCCACGGCGACGGCAAGAACGCGAAATCCTTTGTTCTGAAGTTCTTCCGCGATCGCCGCCGCTGCGGGCGACGGCTCGGCAATTGGGGCGATCACGGAGATGGCGCCTTTGACGATCCGGACTGGACGGCCCTGGGGATCGGTTGCCATGGCCTCCGACATTTTCCGGGTCGGATCGAACGGCGTGAACGCGACGAGGTTCCAACCGGGTACACTCTCATTCTCGCGCCGAGAAGCAACACGGATGGCGGCGTCCAGGGGATCGGCCCCGCCATCCGAACTCGCGAGCGACGCCAATGTCAGGATCTGCGCCGCGTCGAACCCGGGCAATGCACGACAGGCCGTGACCGCAAGTTCGTTGCGCGTCAATGTTCCGGTTTTATCGGCGCACAGCACATCCATGCCGGCTGCTTCATCGAGCGCGGAGAGGCGGGTCGGCAACACGCCGCGGCTGGCCACGGCCCGCGCGCCGACCGTTGCCGCGAGCGTGAACATCGATGGGAGAGCCACGGGAATCGTGCCGAGCACGGCAACCAACACCAAGGGCGCAACCTGCGCGAACGGCATGGCCAGATAAATGGCATAGGCGGTCATCAGGGTCGTCATCCCGCCATTGAACAAGGCAAGATTGCGTACGACGCGAAAGATCGCCTTCTGCTCCGTGCTTTCGAAATGAGCGGTCCGGATAAGCTCTGCGCTACGCCCGAATTTGGTGCGTGTCCCCGTCGCAACGATTTCGGCGACCGCTTCGCCGCGCCGGATGAGCGCGCCGGCATAGGTCTCGAAACCCGGTCCGGCTTCGATCGGAACGGATTCGCCGGTCAGCATCGAATGATCGACCAGTACCGCTCCGTCGATCACCCGGACATCGGCGGGGACGACGGTGCCGAGCGACAGCTTGACCATGTCGCCCTGCACCAGCTCCGCCGCGATCAACGTCTTCCAGATCCCATCGCGCCGCACCGACGCCGTTAAGGGAAGACGGGATTTCAAGGCGTCGAGCGTCGCCTGGGCCCGGCTTTCCTGAAAAAATCCCAAACCGGCATTGAAAACCAAAAGAACGGCGATCACGCAAGCTTCGACGTAGTCGCCGAGCGCCAGTTGCAGGACGACGGCCGCCTCGAGCATCCATGGAACCGGCGCCCATAATTTTCTCAGCGCTCGATTGATGGGGTGTTGGGCGACATCCTGAACGGCATTCGGTCCGGCGGCCGCGAGGCGTTGTCGTGCCTCGTCGCTCGTTAGGCCCGCCATAGCGTCAGAAACCGTCCGATCCATATAATTACACTGTAACCACGCACCAGCAGGAATGCGAGGTGAGGCCGACCAAAGCGATTTGCAGCGAGCAAAAGGTGCAGCCGGGCATAAGCCGCTTGTCGTGCGGATAAACTCTGAGCCCCTTAATCGCCTCGACGTGGATTAACGGTGTTCTGTCGCAGTCAGACCTAGCGATGGCTAGGTCGCTTTTGAGGTTTCTTCGTAGTTCGCTTCTGTTTGGAGTTCTCGATCTTCTTCAACCTTTTTTCAAAGGCGAGCTCGTCATGGTCCGCCTCAAGCATATGGGCGGCTTGAATGGCTTTCTGCTTTTGGCCGATGTTCGCCTTCTTGGGGGTTTTCTTCATCGATGGGATGCCTCTTGGCTGGTATTTAATAGCAGGCTAACTCAAATTAGCCGATGCAGCGGTGCCATTCCATGTGCAGAAATGCGCGCACTTTCACGGTATTAAGTAACAAGCAGGCCTAGCCAGCCTCGGAGGTATTTCTTCCAAGAATGTGGGCCGATGGCGTAGCCGAAGAACGCATCGTCGTCACGCCATTCCAGCCGATAGTGTCCGCCGTCCGGCTTGTCCGTCCAGCCCGCCAGGAGATCGCCGACGCCGTGGATGTCGTCATAGACAATCGCCTGATCGCCTCATTCAGACCCGACAACTCGATAACCACACATAGCAAGCGCGCCTATCAACTCATCAAGGTCGGCGCGTGTCAGAAGGTCTCTTTCATCCGGATTTATCCCCCTCTACTGCTTGCGTTCTGCGCGGCGAGAGAGTCGATTATTGACTTCGATCGAGGCGCGATCTCGACATTCTCAAGAACTTGCCCAACAAGAGTCGCGGCGCCAATAGGACACGCCGCGATCTGATCTGTCGCAAAGCGCTGACCAATTACCGCGTCAATGTCGATACTCAGTGTGCAGGATCTATAACATGCTTCGGCGCGATCTTCGATAGACTTCTAGGAAGCCAGTAGACGAAAACGCAAGCTAGAAGCCACGTGATCACCATACCATAAATGCCGCGATCGCTGCTGTCGAAGGTCGTGATGAACCAGCCGACCATAGTCGGGCTGACAAAGCCGCCAAGATTACCCATGCCGATGATGATTCCGCGCGCACCGCCGACGACTTCGCGTGGGAACAGCGCCGGCGGGATGCTCCAGAAGACGCTGTTATGCGAACCATAAAAAAGTTCGCTTAGGGCGAGGAGCCATACGAAACGCAGATCATCTCCTTGACCTGGATCGGCAGGAACAGGCAGACTGCGGCGCCGATGGCGGAAGTGCAACGAAGAGGCGACGATTTCCGCTGTGATCGGACCAGTCGGCAAAGAGATACAGTCCGAGCATCGACTGAGGTAAGGCACGGCGGTCAGCCCCGATCACAGAGCTGATCGGGCAGCGGCAAATTCGCATTGCGGAAGCGGAGCAGATCTCGAGCTCGAGAGTTTATTGGAAATGACATCTACCGCCCTAATGAGGACAGACTGACCAGCTCATCGACGCAATCAACGACGGTTTTCGAGCGCGAGAACACCAGCGGCGGCTCGAAAAACTATCCACCCGGAGGCCGAGTTCGATCATCTTCCGAAAGCGGACATCCTCCTCACTTCGTGAGGGAACTTTTCGGGTTGAGGTTTTGAATATGACCGCTCTCGGTGCCCGCCGTCGGATCGATAACGCAGTTGATGAGTGCCGGCTGCCCCGCGGCAAGGGCTTCGGTCAGAGCCTTCGTCACGCTCGGCGTATCTTTCACGTGATACCCCATGCCGCCAAATGCCTCGATCAGCTTGTCATACCGTGCATTCGGGACAAAGCCGGTGGGTGAAGGAGCGCTGCCAACCGCGTCGCCGTGGTAGATACCGCCATTGTTGAATACCACAATGACGATCGGCAATTGGTAGCGGCAGATGGTCTCGATTTCCATTCCGCTGAAACCGAAGGCGCTGTCGCCTTCGATTGCCACCACAGGCTTACCGCTGACGACGGCCGCGCCGATCGCGTATCCCATGCCGATGCCCATTACCCCCCAGGTTCCACTATCGAGGCGTTTGCGGGGTTCGTACATGTCGATAATGTTACGAGCGAAATCGAGCGTGTTCGCTCCTTCATTGACGACATAGACATCGGACCTGTCGGCGAGGGAAGCGCGGACGGCACGGAGTGCGCTGGAGAAGTTCATCGGATTTGGATCGGCATTGAGACGAGCCGCCATTGCTGCAATATTTTTTTGCTTACGCTGCACTATCTCGTCGAGCCACGCCGCGCTCGGCTGGATCTGTCCCGGCTTGAGCGCGGCAAGCAGGGCCGAAATGGAAGATTTGATGTCGCCGACGACCGGTGCGGCGATGGGACGGTTGCTGTCGATTTCGGTCGGCGAGATATCGAGCTGCACATATCGCGTGGTTGCCGACCAAAGCGGGGCTTTGCCATGCGAGAGAAGCCAGTTCAGACGCGCGCCAACCAACATGACCACGTCGGCCTGACCGATCGCAAATGAACGGGCGGCCGCCGCGCACAGCGGATGATTGTCGGGCAGAAGGCCTTTTGCCATGGACATGGGGAGGAACGGGATGCCGCTCGTCTCGATGAAGGAGCGGATGTCCTTGTCCGCTTGCGCGTATGCAGCGCCTTTGCCGAGGATGATGAGAGGTCGTTTGGCGGTCGCCAACAGGTCGAGAGCTCGGCTGATCGAGTCAGGGGCCGGAATTAGACGCGGCGCCTGATCGACAACCTGCACCAGCGATTTCTTCGCTGTCTCCACTTCGAGGGCTGCGCTGAGCGCCTCCGCGGTCAGGTCGAGATAGACGCCGCCGGGTCGCCCGGATACGGCAGCATGGATTGCGCGCGCAATTCCGATGCCGATATCTTGAGGTTTGTTGATGCGGAATGCTGCCTTGGCGAAAGGCTTTGCGGCATTCATCTGGTCGAGTTCTTCGTAGTCACCTTGCTCGAGATCCACGATCGCGCGATCGCTTGATCCGCTAATCAGGATCATCGGGAAGCAGTTGGTCGTGGCGTTGGCGAGGGCCACCATTCCGTTCAGGAAGCCTGGAGCAGATACCGTGAGACAGACACCCGGCTTCTGGGTCAGATAGCCGGAGATCGCGGCCGCGTTCCCGGCACTCTGTTCATGGCGGAATCCCACATACCTTAGCCCCTCCGCTTGTGCCAACCGGGCCAAATCGGTGATCGGGATGCCAGCGACCCCGTAAATGGTATCGATGCAGTTGAGTTTCAGGGCATCCACGACAAGGTGGAAACCGTCGGTCATGGCTGGTGCACTCATGTCTATCGCCCTCGTGCAACTTCGATCGATCGTTTGGCCTCGTCCGGATTTTTTGTGGCATCGGCAAACAGTTTCGACGACTGCCAGTTTCGCATAACAAAAAAAGCCGATTTGCCTGGTCGAAGCCCGACGCGCGCTAGAGATTGCCTCGTCCCGCAGAGACGGCCTTGATCCATGTCAAGGCGTCAGCAGGGGCGCCGTCACGTGACAGCTAACGGCGGCACTCGCCTTCTTATGATTGGTCACTGGTCAAAGGCGAAGCACCTTGACCCAAATCAAAGTCAGAAATGCCCGTATGTGTGAACATTTCAAAATTCAAAGCATGGGAGATTTCGATGGCCGAGCTTCGTATTTCCGACCCCTCTTGGCTCCGGGACCGAGCGGCGCATTGCCGAGAACTCGCTGGTCGTTCGGTATCGGAGAGCACCGCGCAAGAGCTTCTCGAGTTCGCACAAGAATACGAGGCCGATGCCGCGAATCTTGAGAGTGGAAAATCGCCAACCAAAGATCGCAATGCACTCCCCGCCTAAGAGCGAATATCAGTCCGTGGTGAGTTCGCTCAACGGGTGCCGTCGGTGGCGGCCAAGCGCAATGGTTGGTCGCGCCTATAACCGGTAACTAAGACCGCAGCCTTTGATCCATGTCAAAGTTCTTGCATCGACTTTGACTGCACTCTCTGGACGAGCCGGCAAACTCACGAAGGTAGCGGCGAACGAGAATCAAGGAGCTACGCTATGACGACAAGATGGGTGCGGTTCGAGGAAGCAGGACGTAGCGGCTTCGGCACGCTTGAAGGTCACGACATTGCGGTCCACGAGGGAGATCTGTTTGGCACGCCAAAACCAGCGGGTCGTCATATCGCTCTCAGTGCCGTAAAGCTGCTCACGCCGTGCGAGCCAAGCAAGATGGTATGTCTGTGGAACAATTTTCGCGCGATGGCCGCCAAATTCAATTACAAAGAGCCCGCCGAGCCGCTCTATTTCCTCAAGGCGCAATCTGCCTTCCAGCCCACTGGCACCATGATCCCGCGGCCGAAGAACTATACCGGCCGCGTTCTCTTCGAAGGCGAACTCGGCGTCGTGATCGGAAAACGGTGTGCGCGAGTGAGCGAAAGCGACGCACCGGCCTACATCTTCGGCTACACTTGCGTTAATGACGTGACGGCCTTCGATTTGCTGAACAAGGATCCGTCATTCCAGCAATGGACGAGGGCCAAGAGCTTCGACGGCTTTGGCGTCATCGGTCCTGCGATCGCAACCGGGCTTGATCCGCACGCGCTAACGATTCGTACGACGCTGGATGGCCAGGAACGCCAGAATTACCCGGTGGCCGATATGTTCTTCGAGCCTTATCGGCTCGTCAGCCTCATCTCGCAGGACATGACGTTGTTGCCCGGCGACATCATTTCGTGTGGGACGTCGCTCGGATCGGGCAGCATGAAGCCGAACAATAAGATCGAGGTCACAATCGAGGGCGTCGGGACACTTTCGAATCTCATGGAATGAGGCGTCACGGCGCAGCCATTGAGGAAGGAGACCGAAGATGGGAATGAAAATATGTGTGATCGGTGCAGGCGCGATTGGCGGATTGCTCGGCGGCAAGCTAGCGCTGGCCGATGAGAACGTCATTTTCATCGAGAAGGATCCCGCGCAACGAGATGCGATCAACCGCGACGGCCTCAAATTGCTGATGCACGACGGTAAGGAATTTGTCGCAAGGAAGGTCCGCGCGACCTCGGACTTCGGAAGCCCCGGTCCGCAGGACCTGGTGATCATCGCCGTCAAAGCGCAGCAAATTCCTTCGATCGCGCCCGAATTGCCCAAGCTTTATGGCGCCGACACGATGGTGATGACCCTGCAGAACGGCCTCCCGTGGTGGTACTTCAAGAGACACGGCGGGCCATTCGACAGCCGCCGCCTCGCCAGTGTCGATCCGGATGGCATCATCGATGCGAACGTCCCGCCCGAACGCATCATTGGCTGCGTCGTCTTTCCGGCTGCGTCCGTCGTTGCGCCGGGCGTGATACGGCATGAGGAAGGTGACCGCTTCTCTGTCGGCGAGCTCGATGGCAGCAAGAGCGCGCGCCTCCAGGCTGTCTACGATCTCATCGTGAAGTCCGGACTCAAATCCTACATGCTCGATAATGTTCGCGCGGAAATATGGCTGAAGGCCTGGGGAAATCTATCGTTCAACCCGATTTCGGCCTTGACGCATGAAGGCATGGAGGGCATCGCGCGCTACCCGCTCACCCGCGATCTTTCGGTCAGGATGATGGAGGAGGCCCAAGCGGTCGCGGGCAAGCTCGGGATCACCTTCCGGCATACGATCGAAAAGCGTATTGAGGGTGCCGAGGCGGTGGGGCCGCACAAAACCTCGATGCTGCAGGATGTCGAGGCCGGTCACGCCATCGAAATCGATGCGCTGGTGGGCTCTATCGTCGAGCTCGCGCGACTGACCGGGACACCGTCGCCCCATATCGACGCGGTTTACGCCTGCACGAAGCTGCTCGACAAGGTGATGTCCGCCCAACACGCGGCAGTCGTGCTGAAGCCATTCCGCTGAAACGCCAAGCCAACACCGATCAGGCGCAGAGGAGAATATTCATGGCCGTCCGCGATCCCGATCCAGTTCATCCGGCGCTGCGGCTCGCTCGAGAGTTCAGGAAGCGAGCATTGTTCAATGGCTGGGTCGGTCCTGAGATGTTCTCGCCAGGCATCCTGTATTAGACGATGTGCAACTAAGGACGCGCAGGCGGGGTTGGAGCATGGCTTACGACAAGGTTTCGGTTCGGAGCCTGCTTGCTGAAGCGCGGCGCGAAGGCCGCACCGCCTTGACCGCGCCCGAAGGCAGGCTCGTCGCCGCCGCCTATAATATTCCGGTGCCCCGGGAAGGGCTGGCAAGTTCGGCAAGCGCCGCCGCGCGGCTCGCGCGCCGAATCGGCTTTCCGGTCGCGCTCAAGATCGTCTCGCCTGAGATCCATCATAAGACCGAGGCGGGCGGCGTCATACTCGCCGTCAAGACCCCGGCCGAGGCGCAAAAGGCCTTTGCAACGATCGTCAAGAATGTCCGGAAATATGACCGCAAGGCCAAGGTCCTGGGCGTTCAGGTGCAGGCGATGGCTGAAGGTGGCCAAGAGGTGATCGTCGGCGCGGTCACCGATCCGAGTTTCGGCAAGCTAGTCGCTTTTGGCTTGGGTGGTGTGTTGGTCGAGGTGATGAAGGACGTAACCTTCCGCCTCGCGCCCACGACCAGCGCCGAAGCGGCTTCGATGCTCGACAGTATTCGCGCGGCCGCGATCTTGAAGGGCGTGCGCGGCGCCGAAGCGGTCAATCGCAAGGCGCTCGCCGCCATCATCCAGAATGTCTCGAAGCTCGTCAACGACTTTCCGGAAATCGCTGAATTGGACCTCAATCCCGTTTTCGCAAGCGCCAAAGGTGCGATCGCGGCGGACATTCGCATTCTGCTCGATTGGACGCCGGCGCCGCAGCGCTACCGGCCGGGACAGGAGGAAATCCTCGGCCAGATGAACCGAATCATGAAGCCCGATGCCGTGGCCGTAATCGGCGCCTCGGTGGAGGAGGGCAAGATCGGCAATTCGGTGATGAAGAACCTGATCAATGGCGGATATCAGGGCGCGATCTATCCGATTAACCCTAGCCTCACTGAAGTGCTTGGGCACAAGGCCTACAAAAGCGTGAAGGACGTGCCCGGCGAGATCGACGTTGCCGTCTTTGCGATCCCGGCAAAATTGGTCGCCTCGGTATTGCGGGAAGTGGGTGAGAAGAAAATCCCCGGTGCCGTGCTCATACCCTCGGGCTTTGCCGAGATCGGCAATGTCGAAGGGCAAAAGGAAATCCAGGCGATCGGCCGGCAATATGGCGTCCGGCTAATGGGACCTAACATTTACGGCTATTACTACACACCCAAGAATTTGTGCGCGACCTTTTGTACGCCTTATGATTATAAGGGCCACGCCGCCTTGTCTTCGCAGTCGGGCGGTATCGGCATGGCGATCATCGGCTTCTCGCGCTCGGCCAAAATGGGCGTTTCGGCGATCGTCGGTCTCGGCAACAAGGCCGATCTCGACGAGGACGATCTGCTCACCTTCTTCGAACAGGATGATGACACGCACGTCATCGCCATGCACTGCGAGGATCTGAAGGATGGCCGCTCCTTCGCCGAAGTGGCGCGGCGCGTGGTGAAGAAAAAGCCCGTCATTATGCTGAAAGCGGGGCGCACGGCGCAGGGTGCGCGAGCAGCAGGCTCGCATACCGGCGCGCTCGCGGGCAATGACAAGATCTATGACGACATTTTGCGGTATGCCGGCGTCATTCGCGCGCCGGGCCTTCGCGATATGCTGGATTATACGCGCGGAATGCAAAAACTGCCGACGCCCACAGGCGAGAATGTCGTTATCATCACGGGTGCCGGCGGTTCGGGCGTGCTCTTGTCCGACGCGTGCGTCGATTGCGGGCTCGAGCTGATGCGCATGCCCCCCGATCTCGACCAGGCATTCCGTAAGTTCATCCCGCCCTTTGGCGCCGCGGGCAATCCGGTCGACATCACCGGTGGCGAGCCGCCCAGCACCTATAAGAATACGATACGCTTGGGCCTAGAAGATTCGCGCATCCATGCGCTGATCCTGGGTTATTGGCACACCATCATCGCGCCACCGATGGTCTTCGCGATGGTCGTCGTCGAAATTGTCGAGGAGATGAAAGCCAAAGGCATTGAAAAGCCGATCGTCGCCTCGCTCGCGGGCGACGTCGAAGTCGAGAAAGCCGCCGAGTACCTCTACGACCACGGAATTCCATCTTACGCCTATTCGACCGAAATCCCGGTTCAGGTGCTCGGCGCCAAATATCGCTGGGCGCGCGGTGCAGGACTGATCAAGCACGCCCTTCGCTGCTAATGACCTCCGCGGAGCCCGTCATCGATCTGACCGCTCTGATCGATCAGCAAAACGTCGGCTGGTTTCATGTCCGTATCATTCTGCTGTGCGGACTCTGCTGTTTCGGCTCGGGCTTCTTTACCGTCGCGCTCGGCTTCGTCGCACCGATGGCGACCGCCGCTCTCACCTTAAAGGCGGGTGCGCTCGGGCCGGCTTTTGCCGCGATGGGTTTCGGGAGCATCCTCGGCAGCTTCATCTGTACGCCCTTGGCCGACCGTTTCGGTCGCAAGCCGGTCGTCATCGCCGGAATGCTGCTGGCGGTGCCCTTCCTGTTTCTGATGGCAAGGGCGACGTCGGTAACTGAACTGATATGGATGCAGTTCTTTGCTGGCTTCGGCCTTATCGGCTTAATGCCGATCGCGCTAGCGCTTGCTGGCGAGTTCATGCCGAAACATTGGCGCGTTACGCTGACGATGCTGGTCTGGGTCGGCTTCAACATCGGCTCGATCGTCACGGGTTTCGTCGCCGCCTGGATCGCGTCAGGTTACGATTGGCATTTGATTTTCGTGATCAACGGAATCCTGCCGCTCGCCATCGCGCCGGTGATCGCTTGGATGCTTCCGGAATCGCTTGATTTTCTTGCCGAGCGCCACACCTCGGGCGAAAAAATCGCTCGAATTCTAATGCAGCTTGCTCCAGCCACGGTGATCCTTCGCAATACGCGCTTTGTCCTCAATGAAAAAGAGGAGCATGGATTTTCCGTGTCGCTCTTGTTCCGTGAAGAGCGCACGCGTTTGACGTTGCAGCTCTGGGTGATGTTCTTTGGCAACATGATCGCGCTCATTTTCATGAACAGCTGGCTTGCGACGGTCCTTCACGGGATCGGTATTCCAGCGGCTCTCGCCATCGTCATCGCCGCCAGCACGAATGCCGGCGGAATCATCGGCGGGATCGTGATTTCCGAGCTTTGCGACCGCTATGAGGAGGCCCGCTTCTATATTCTTGCGGCGGCCTATATTCTCGGTGGCGTTTTCATTGCGGCGATCGCCTATTCGGGAAAGAACGAATTGGCAGCCTTTGCGGCGACCTTCATGGTTGGATTCTTCACCTACGGCGCGCAGAACACCGCCAACGCCGTGGCGGCGACGATCTATCCGACAGCCATGCGCTCGACTGGTGCCGGCTGGGCGATCGGCATCGGCAATAGCGCTCAGATCGTGTCACCGCTTCTCGGTGGATTGCTCTTGTCTTTGCAATGGTCGCCAGCGACGATTTTGGATCTTCTCGCTTTCCCGACCTCAATCGCTGCTCTGGCCGCTTCTCTGATCGGCCTCTCGGCGCACCGATCTCACGCCGAGTCGGTTGCAAAGGTCATCTGAAATCGCCAGCACCGATGCCCACCTCGCGGCAGTGGCGAAAAAGGGTAAGTTGATCTAGGTCAAGGCATAGCCAGGCGGTCGAGCGCACGCTTTCGTCAGTTCGCAAAGATGGAAGCCCGCCATGAATCACCTCATCGTCGTCGCTCATCCGCGCCAGGATAGCTTCACCGGAGCGCTTGCCGCCGCTTACGCCGACGAATTGGAACGGCTCGGCCATCGGTCCAAAACGCGCGATCTCTATGCGCTCGGCTTTAATCCCGTACTCGCCGCCGGAGAATTGGGTGGCTTTCCGCCCGACCACGAGGCGCCCGAAGACATCCGCCGCGAACAGGGCCTTCTCTCGAGCGCTGAAGCCGTTGCATTCATCTACCCACTGTGGTGGGCATCGATGCCCGCGATGATGAAAGGTTACATCGATCGTGTTCTGTCCTATGGGTTTGCCTACGATCATCAAGGCGGCAGCATCCATGGTCTGCTCCAGGGCAAAAAGAGCCTGATTGTGACAGTCTCGGCCGCGCCCAACAAAGCATTGAAGAAAAGCGGGGAATGGAAAGCGATCCAAACGCTTCAGGATTCGCACATTTTCCAAACTTGTGGGCTCGAGCTCGCCGAGCATTTGCATTTTGGCGAAATTCGCCCGGGGCTTCCCAAGACGGAAGCGGACACGCACATCGAAGCGATTCGTTACGCGGCTCGGAAGCATTTTGGTGTTGTTCCCGGTTGATTGCACGCCTTCACGCGTACCGAGCAGAAATACCGCAGTTTGATTTGTATCAAGATAGCCACACCCGATCGATGGCAAACTCTCCATAAACTTTCTGCGGCTCATGGGCCGCATTAGTAATAAGCAATGGAGGAAAAGATGCCCGCGGTCGAACTTTCGCGTATTGGCCCAAGCGTCGTGGATGTGCCCGAGCTGATCGCCAGGCACAAGCTTGGCAGCTATCAAATTTGGGTTCTCGTGATTTGTTCCACGCTGATGTTCTCGAGCGGCTTCAACATGCTGACGCTTGGCTATTTGGCGCCGGCGGTGACGGCCGACCTCAAGCTCCAGCCGGGCGCGCTCGCCACCGTCTTTGTTGCGATGGGTTTTGGCTCGGTCATCGCCGCGATGATGTGGGGACCCATCGCTGACCGGTTCGGACGCCGAACCGTCATTCTCGGCTCATTGCTCTGCGCCGTACCGTTCATTTTCCTATTGAGTGCAGCGACCTCGCTAACCCAGCTCATGTGGCTCGCGTTCTTCGCCAACCTTTTCCTCGCGGGACCGCAATATAACTGCATGGCGCTCGCAAGCGATTTCATGCCGCGGCATCTAAAGGTCACGCTGACGGTGTTGGTGTGGACCGGCTTTTCCATCGGGACGATCCTGGTCAGTCCCTATGCCGCCTATGTCGTCGACATCTATGGGTGGCGCTCGGTCTATATCTGCAACGGCTTTATGCCGATCATCTTGGCCCTGATCGCCTATTTCTGGTTGCCGGAATTGCTCAAGCAACTCGTGCAGCGCGGAAACGCCGGCGCGGCGATCGCCAAGACCTTGGCACGGATGTATCCCGATGAAGAGATCTCGCCGGCCACGCAGTTCGTCACTTCCGAGAAAAAACAACAGGGCTTTCCGGTTCGCCTGCTCTTCACCGAAGGCCGCGCCACTTTCACCAGCCTCTTATGGATCATGGGTTTTGCCAACATGGTCACTCTGTTCTTCATGAACAGCTGGCTGACCACCGTTCTTCACAATGCCGGCCTCACGCTGACTTTCGCCATTCTCATCGCGGCGCTCATTCATGTTGGCGGCATCATCGGTGGCATCACGATCTCCGATCTGTTCGATCGTTTCGCTCGCGGCCGCTTCTACGTGCTGGCCGCCGCCTACACGCTCGCAGCCATCTTCATCGCCACTGTCGGCCTCTCGGGTTCCAGTGTCGTCTGGACGACGGTAACGGTGTTCATCGCGGGCTTTTTCGTCATGGGGGTCCAAAATTCGTTCAACGCGGTCGCTGCCGTGATTTATCCGACCGCGATGCGGTCGACGGGTGCCAGCTGGGGCCAGGGCATCGGCGGGATCGGCCAGCTCGTTGGCCCATTACTCGGCGGGATCCTGCTTGGCCTGCATTGGCCGTCGAACCAGCTGCTCTACATCATCGCTCTTCCGCCGCTCGTCTCGGCTATAGCGGCGACGATCATGGGTGTTGGCCACGAAGCACCGGAAAGTGAACTCGAAAGCGAACAACAAGTCGCGGCCAAGCACTGACCCGTAATACCAATCTCTCGGGAGAGCCTGCGATGACCAATGTACTCATCATCAATTCTCAACCGGAGCCGATTAGCCGGGAATATATCGACCATCTTCACGAGAAATTCCCCGCACTGACGCTCAATCTTGTCAACCATCACAGCAAAGTGGCTCCCTACGTCGCCTCCACGGACATAATCGTCACTTTCGGGCCGATGATGGCGGACCACGTGCTGCGCGAGGGCCCGAACATCAAGTGGATACACTGTCTGACGACCGGCACCGATGGAGTCGACGATCTGCCCTCGCTGCGGCCAGACATCCTGGTCACGAGTTCGCATGGCATCCACGGTGACACCGTTTCGGAGCATGCGCTCATGCTGATGCTGGCTCTGAGCCGTCATCTCCAAGATCATGTGCGTGCGCAAGACCAGCACAAATGGGCGACCGATCCGGCACATCTGCTTCATGGCAAGCAAGTCGGAATCTTCGGCATCGGCGCGATCGGTGAGGGGCTCGCCCCACGTTTGAAGGCAATGGGTATGATCGTTCACGGCATCGATCCGGTGCGGCGCCGCGTGGCCGGCATGGACAAATGGCATCCCTGGGCCGATGCCGAGACCATCATGCCGCAGCTTGATTACGTCGTCTTGCTCATGCCGCTGACGGCGAAAACACGCGGCGTGTTCGACGCCAAGTTGCTCGGCAAGATGAAACCAACAGCTTACTTTATCAATGTCGCCCGTGGTGGTTTGTGCGACGAAAGGGCGTTATATGACATCCTGAAGGAGCACCGGATCGCCGGCGCCGGACTTGACACCTTCGTCCAAGAGCCGTTGCCCGAAGAGAGCCCGCTCTGGGCGCTCAAAAACGTCATTATCACGCCGCATAACGCCGGTCCGTTCGACGAGTACGCGAAGTATTGTTTCCCGATCCTCGACGAGAATCTGCGGCGGTTCCTCGCCGGCGATACCAAGAACATGATCAATCTCGTTGAGCATCAGACCCCGCATCCGGTCAAGGCCGCCTGACAAGGAGAGTTTCCGATGAGCGAGCAAACCCAACGCGTCAATACCCCGATTTCGACCAAAGAACTCGAGCGCCGTTGGACGGCCGTTCGAGCGACGATGGCCGAGCATAAGATCGATGTTCTGCTGATGCAGAACAACAACGATCATATGGGCGGCTACGTGAAGTACTTTACGGACCAGCCGGCCGGCAACGGCTACCCGCTGACGGTCGTCTTCCCCAAAGATGACCGGATGTCGACCGTTGCCCAAGGACCGTTCGGGACCGACCGTGAACTTCCGGCGGCGGGTGACTGGCAGTTCCGTGGCGTCGGCCGTGTCTTAGGCACGCCAAGTTTTGCCAGCGTCGATTACAGTGTCGATTATGACGCGGAACTCGTCGCGAAGGCGCTCGAGCGCTATTCCCGCGCAATGATCGGCGTGGTCGGTCGGGGAACGCTGCCCATGTCAATGGCGGATCACCTTCGCAATAAGTATCCCCAGGCGAAGTTGGTCAACGCGACCGACATGGTCGATCAGATCAAGTGCGTCAAGAGCGAGGAGGAAATCGCGCTTGCTCGACGTACGGCGGCAGTCCAGGACGCCGCAATCGATGCCGCGATGAAGGCGGCGGCTCCGGGCAAGAAGGACATCGAAATCGGCGCGCTGGCCGAAGAAGTCGTCCTCGACCTCGGTGGCGAGCAAGGCATTTACTTGTGCTCTTCCTACGCGCCGGGCACGCCTTCTGGTCATGAGCCCCGGCACCACCAGCAGCGCATCATGCGCCCGGGCGACATCTACACACTGTTGGTCGAAACCAACGGCCCCGGCGGCTTCTATACCGAAATTAGCCGCACCATCGTTCTTGGCAAGGCCACACAGGAGATGAAGGACGAGTTCGCGTTCGTCCTCGAGGCGCGCAAATTCGCCCTGAGCCTGCTCAAGCCGGGCGCGTCGTGCAAAGAAATCTGGAATGCCTACAACCATTTCATGCGCGAGCATGGCCGTCCAGAGGAGCAACGGCTTTTCTTCCACGGCCAAGGTTACGATCTCGTCGAACGCCCGCTGGTACGGATGGACGAGCCGATGCCGATTCGCAAGAACATGTACTTCGCCTGCCATCCGACCTATTTCACCAAGCAGCTCTTCGCCACTTACTGCGATAACTTCCTCGTCACCGATAATGGTGTGGAACGCCTGCACAAATATCCGGAAAAAATCTTTGAGCTCGGGTGAGAACGGGAAATCGATTCGTTCAAATCTGCGCGCGGAAACGATGAATGGGTTGAACAAATTCAGGCGGAAAACCCTATATATGTCCTAGAATCTAGCCCCACCTAACATTTTAGGTGGGGCAGGTCGGCCATTAGGCGGGCGGGCGAGGCAAACGACTTTCTCGTCGTTGAGATTCAGAAACATCCGACGCGCTATGCTGGATTTGCCCATCTTCCCCTCCAGGATGCGAAAGCTACCGGAGACGAACTTGCGCGCTGTGTCGAGGCTTTAAGGGCGCGGCGGACAACGGTCACACCAACACTCATTACCTGATGAGGGGATGTACTATCCGTTCTGGGAGCGCGTTCAGGAACTGCGGTGCCCGTTTATCTACATCCTCATGACCCCTATGATACGCCACACATCTATTAGGGGCATCTCGAGCTGCTAGGCGCGACCTGGAGTTGGACCGTCGAGACAGCCTCGCGCGCGGTTGACCTGCCCCCGATTTCTTCGACCATTTTGAGCTGGAAAATTCTACTTTAGCGTCCTGGCCGGACGGAGGGATTCTCCATGAAGAAGTCGCGGTTCAGCGAGCCGCAGATCGCGTTCATTTTGCGGAAGGCAGAAGAAGGAACGACGGTCGAGGAGGTCTGTCGCAAGGCAGGGATCAGCGAGGCGACCTACTACAATTGGCACAAGAAGTGTGGGGGTCTGATGCCGTTGGAGATGAAGCGTCTGAAGCAGCTCGAGGAGGAGAACCAGCGGCCGAAGAAGCTGGTTGCCGATCTGTCGCTCGACAAGGAGATGCTCCAGGACGTCATCCGCCGAAAAATATGAAGCCTGCCCGGAAGCGTGAGATGGTCGATCAAGTTCGGGCGGCGTGGCAAGTTAGCATTCGTCGTGCTTGCCGCGCGGTCCCAGTGGACCGGTCGACCTACCACTACCGTTCGAAGCGCGCTAGGCAGGCTCCTCCACGCCAAATTTTGACGAAGGTCGATTTCTGTTCAATATTTTGCCCCAAAACTCGCCGCTTTCAGAGACCAAGATTTCCCGGCGACCTTAGCAAATCTCGACGCCCGCGCACGTCGGAAAAAAATATACGAGATTGGGCCGCGCTCATTGCTTATGCCCCTTCGGGTCGATTTTGACGACGAGCGCCGGATCGAAGCGCGGGTTGAGCGCGAAATCGTGGTAACCGCGCGGATTGCAAAGCACGCGGGTCGCGCCGATCGTGTAATCGCAGCTCGAATGAGTATGGCCGTGGAGCCATAGCGACGCGCCGGAGGCTTCGACGAAGGCGTCGAGGTTCGAGGCATAGGCGGCGTTCAGCACGTCGCCCTCATATTCGGGCGCCACCGATTTGAGGGAGGGAAGGTGGTGCGTCACGACGACGGTCGGGCCGGCGAAGGGCTTGGCGAGCTCGGCTACGAGAAACTGCAGCGCGGCGAGAAACTCATCGCGGGCATCCTGCGGCGTGAAGCGGTTGCCAGAGCGAGACGCTATGATGAGGAAGTCGTTCATGTCTTTCTCGGCTTGCCGCATCGCTTCCTTGGCGTCGCCATACACTTCGAAATCCGTCCACAGCGTGCAGCCGATGAAGCGCACGCCGCCGACGACGGCCGTCTCCCGCTCGAGGAACGCGACATGGCCGGGACCTGCGGCGGCATTTGCGCGCAGCGCCGCGATGATACGCCCGTAATCGTGCCCAGGGCGGCCGCGGCTGCCATAGAATTCATGATTGCCGGCGATAAGCACGACCGGCATGCCGAGAGTCCGCGACAGGCGGCTGGCCCAGCGTGAGGCTTCCGAGCCGATGTGAATGTCGCCGGCGAGAACTGCGACATCGGCGTCCACCTTCGGAACCGAAAGCGCGCCGAACTCGATGTGAAGATCCGACATTACGAGCAGCTTGGTCATGTTCGCCTCCTAAGCACTGATTAAGGTCAAGCGCGGGGTTGGGCAATCAGCCTCCTTCGCGTTCGGCGGACAGAACTTGGCGGCTGGGCGACGAGGGCCAGCGCGCTTTCGATCGCTAACGAAGCCGGCGGACAGTAACCGAGCGGCCGTCATTGCTCGCCAATCCGCGATGTGCCCCAGGCACGGCGCAGGAAGTAATCGAGCCGTTCAGCCCAATCCGCCGGCAGCTCTCCGACGCCGGGCGCACCGAGGCTGTAGCACGTGTTCATGGTTTCGGCGCGCGAGCGATCGGGCGCGAGAAAGATTAGAGTCGAACTCACAATTCGGGCGCCATCTCGGAGATGCGGATGACCCCAGGCGAAGCCGATGAGGTGTCGCGATCCTTCGCGCACGCGAATGATCCGCCATTGTTCGAGGCGCGCGGCTGACTTGCTGCTCTTGCCTTGCAATAACATTTGGGGCTCTCCTTTGTGGCCCGCCCGCGGGCCATCCGATCCGGGACGGATTCGGTTCAAGCGGCGGCGTTAGCCGTCGCCTTCGGGGTTCGGAAGCGAGGCTCGCGGTTGAAGGCTCGCGGAGAGCGCGCTTTCGATGGCGCGTCGAATTGCGCGCAGATCGGGTTGCTCGGCGAACGCTTGACGAAGCCGCTCTTGAGCGGCCTCCGCGAGCGGAGGCAACGCGTCGACAGTGACGCCGAGATCTTCGGCAATGCTGCGGAGCATCCCCGCGACCAGATTGTCGGCCATCGCTCGGGTCGGCACTGAAGCCTCGACGATCGCAAGGCGACTGCGGAATGGCTTGGGAAGAGGCGCGACGTCGTTTGCCGTCAGGATCCAGCTGATACCCGATAGATCGGCGGACGCCACGAGCGCTTCATCGAAATAGCTGCGCGCCGTCTCCGGTTCCAGCATGGCGAGTAGCGACTGGCGTATATTTCCATTGCGACCGCCCTCCGGGGCGGTCTTATCCACTTCGTCGACGAGAAAGATCGGATTGGCGCAATGCGAGCGAAGCATAATGAGCAGCGGCAGGGCGGGCTGCGAATCGCTCCAACCGCGCGCCGTGCCTCTGAGCAGGCGGTCGTCGGACGACCCGCCGGCCGCGACCTCGCCATACCCTGTCCCCAGAAGCTGAGCGAGCCGTCGGGCAAATCTCGTCTTGCCGATGCCGGGAGGGCCGACGAGCAGCAGCGGTCGAAACCGGGCCCATTTCACGCCTGCGCGGTCGCGCAGCCGCAGGTCGGCAACGATGCGCTCAATCGCAGCACCGAGATTTGGGAACTCGGCGAGCAACGTCTCGCGGAGTTGCTCTGGATCGACATCGCCGCCCTTAAGCGGCAGCGGCTCTGTCAGGGGCAGATAAGCGTTGTCGAACCAGACCGCATCACCCGATTCTCGACCTGCGGCATTGATGACAATGCGCGTGGGACCGTCGAATTTGGGCGCCGATGGCTCCGGCAGATCATCGGGCTTGGGCGCCGAAAATGGCTTTTCGAGGTTATTGAATGAGTGCGCCCAGCGGCCCGGCGTCGCGAGAAAGCTCGATCCGATCTCGTCGCCCCATTCGCGCGCGGCCCGCCGACACGATGCTGCTTCCCGCTTCGCCGCTGCCGCGTCGCCGATCCCGCGCTGGAGATCAGCGAGCAGACGGCGCGCGCGTTCATCGAGGGTTCGAGAGAGAATGAGGCTCGCAATATCCGAGATCATGAGAGCGGCGAGCAGGACGCATGTCATCGCCAGGTCGGACGGCTCAACGGACCGGCGGCTGCAGCGCGAAGCGAAGTTCAACGACGCTTGCGCACAGTCGTGCCCCCGAAGCATCGCGTCGAGCAGGACTTTTTCTTCCTCCCCGCGCGGGATCAACCGCTGCAGCAGGAATTGTTTGAGTTCGACGACGATGGATTTGTCGGAGATGATTTCTCGACGCGGCTTGCGGCGCCACAGGGTGAGGTAGGAACGTCGCATAACTGAAATCCTTATGGAAGATGGCGGTCAAGCGACACCGGCGCAAAGTTCGCGCGCCGGAGCCGCGAATTTCACTGCGAAGCGAAGAACCTGAAATGGACCCTCGTGCGCGAGCTATGCCACCAGAGCATGACGCCGTTTTTGGAGAGCGCGGCGAGGGCGCGGTCGATCCGCTTGATGCGCTCTGTCATGGCGACACAGCAGCGCACGCGCGAATGATTGATGCGGCCCGTCGGTACCGGCACCTGGCTGATCCTCTGAAATGCGCGCAGGTTGCGCTCCATGTCTTTGATAAGACGCTGCTGCGTCGGCGTCGCGGATTTCGCCGGCTCAACAGAGAATGACGCCTGTTGGGTGAGGAACGGCAGGGCCGCTGGCGTCCAGAGCTGATAGGAGACGCCGGGAGCGATGGTGGTTTTGAGCTTGCGATCGATGTGCATGGGGTGTCCTTTCGACGAACGCCCGCGCGAAGCGGGATCAAGCGAAAGAACAGATGCGCTACGCGGGCCCGGGTCCGGCGGGGAAAGCGGGTCGGGCACGCCCGACCCGCCTCCGCCACTCCGTGCTTAAGGCCGCAGCACGTTGATCGCGACAGCCGGCCCGTCGATGAACTCGAACGGGTCCTCCTCGTCCCGGCCAGCGGTCATGAAAGTTCCATCGCCGTTGGCTTGATGGAGCTGATCGGCGATCACCGCGGAGATATCTCCGAGATCGATGACGAGCTCGATGATCGCCTCGGGCGTCCCGGCCTCGATCGCTTGGGCGATCCGCGAGGCGGCGCGCCTGAGGCCGGCTTGCACCGCGTCGACCGCGGATTGCGAGCTCTCGGGGAGAACGTCGGGTGGCGCGTCGACGTAGTTGACCCGCACCCGCGCGGTGCCGGCGGCGAGCCTGGCGAGCCGGCAGATGTCGGGAGCCTTTTGGAAAGGTGGCATGATTGCTCCTGCCCTTAGAGGCACGGTGCCGGATGGCACCGAGGAGCGGCTCGGATGTCCGAGCGGAGGCTCAAGCTGGATGGGCGGAGCGCCGCGACGAAGGCCTGGCGACTTTACTCTGTGGTGCACCTTTCCGAGAATCTAGGTCCGATCTCGGCGCCAAGGAAGTGGTCGATTGCTGCGTGCTCAAAAACTCGTTGTGCTTACGTTGGAGACGCGTGGGAATAGGCTCCAGAGAAGGGGCGCCGCCTCCGCCTCGGTGATCCGCGCGCACATCTCTGCTCGCGCGCGGATGCGCAGGCGTTCAGCTTGCGTAATGGTTCTAATGTGGGCAGCATCCTCGATGCAGCGTGTCTATTCTCATATATGTATCGCCGCGACCCGCGAGGTGCTGGATGCATAAAATCCGAAATAATTTTCCCGGGGTCGCGATCGAGCCAGGGACGAAGGGTTGACGCTCATCAGGAGCCGATAGCGTTCCGGCGCCCGCGTCGCCGCGGCTTGCGGTCCGGGTGCTTGCCGATGCCTTGGAGCAGCGTGCCGACTTCGCGCGAGGCCTCGATCATTCCGGCGCCCTGGATGTACTCGTCGGTTATGGAGCTTCCCGGCTTGTGCCAAAGGATTGCCCCGGCCAGGCGCGCTTTGTCCGGGGCCTCGCGCATGATGAACGTGGCTGCGGCGTTGCGGATCGGGTGCGAGGTGATCCGCACCGTTTGGTCTTGGGAATGGCGGCGAAGCGCCGCGTAGATCGTGGCCGGCACGGGCGCCGAGCCGGTCTTGGTCACCCAAAGAAAGTGGTGATCGGGTTCGCCCCGGATTTCGTCGATCCATTCGCGGATAAGCGGGATGAGGCTCTCATGGAGCACACGAGTTACCTCCACCTTGGTCTTGGTCTGGTCCGGGCGGAACGTGATGGTCCCTTGCGCAAGGTCGATCTGATCGAGATCGATGCTAGTGAGGGCTCGAAGCCGCTCGGGACAATGGAGCGCAATGGCGATGTAGAGCCCGGTGCGGAAGAGATTCTGCCGATGTCCCGGATCTCCGCTGATTCGGCGCGCTCTTTCGATGAGATCGAGTGCGAAGGCGTAGAGGTCGAGCGTATCGGGGATTGCGGCTGCACGCTTCTTCACTGTTCTTGCTGCAGCCTTTTGCATCGCGCGCACGCGGGTATAGAGCCACTCGTAGCGGTTCTTGGGGTGCAACAGCCGAACCAGGCAATAGATCGCAGCCGCGTAGCCGGCGAGCGTGCGCGGGCAGCAGCCGCCCATTTCGCAAAGTTTGATGAAGGCGAACATTCCGCGCATGGTCACCGCCGCTTCGCCGGTGGCCTCAAAGTACCGCGAGTACACGCGCGCCTTGTCATAAGCGCTCTCCCGCACCCAGTGGCGGCGCGAATGGTCGTATCCGAACTCCTCGACCCACGCTGCGCGCTCGGCCGGATCGGGCCAGGAGGCGCAATCGCGCTCTACGCTCTCGAGTGTCCAGACGCGGTTGACGGCGCGGGTCATGCCGCCCTTCCGAACCGGTCCTCGAACCGCTCGTGCAGCAGCCGCTGGTACCAGCGTTGCACGATGATCTGATTGACCTGCCCGTAGTAGCTTTCGGTCGTTTTGATGTTCTTATGGCCGAGCAATTTCTGGACGAGCCCCATTCCATTCGCCGGGTCCATGTCGAGGATGAGCTTTGCGCAGACGTGGCGCGCGCAGTGAATGTTCAGTTCGAAGCCGCCGATGGCGAGGTTCCTCGCCTTGAAGATGCGGTTGAGATCGGTAGGGGTTCGATAGCCCTCAGCGCTGAAAGATGGGAAGAGAAAGGGGTTCTGGGCCGTCGCGTTCGGCATGGTCGGACGGATGTGCTTCAGGAAGAAGCGAAACCAGTCGGCCACCTCTGGGGTGAGTTCAATGTCCATCATGTTCTTGTTCTTGGTGAGCTCGGTCGGGACGTGAATGTACCCGCAAGTGCCCGGCTGTGCCGGGAGCGAGATGTGGGCTTCTTTGCCGTCTATGCGTAGTTGCGCGTAATTACTGTTCCGGAGCGGCCCGCTGCGCATGGCGCCATGCAAGAGCGCGACGATGGCATCGTTCGTCTGCTCGGGGTTGAGAGGCTGTTTTTCTTTTACCAACCGCTCGATTGGCGCCAGCAGCAGATATGGCATGGCGAACCAGCGGTTGACGATGCTCTCGTCGTTGAATGCCCGGAGACGCTCGGCATGGCGCGGACCAATCTTCCACTCCTCCCGCTGCCGCTTGATCTTCCCGTCCTTTTCCCAGGCTCTGATGAAGTGCGGGTCAATCTTCTCGCGCAGGCAGCGCATCTTCTCGATCTCCTCTTCGGGCTCCTCGAAATCGCGCGCGATCGAGATCAGGATCGTGGCGGCGCCATAGAGGGTGTTATTTTTCGGCTTGGCATCGCCCCGCGCTTGCTGGCGGCGCGTGATGGCCTTGAGAACTCGACCTAGATTGATCCGGGTGGGGATTTGATTGATGGAGCGCGGGGTTTCCCCTGCGGCGATCATGGCATTGGCGGCGTAAGTGACGATCGTCTTGAAATTGGCCGCGGCGGTCGCCTTGCGTTTGAAGCGTAGAGGTTGCTCATCCATCTCGCGTGCCATGGCTTCGTAGTCGATCTCCCGGGCGCCCCCAAAGCAGTCGGCCATCGAGCCAGGGAGACCGTTGGCGCCGAAAAAGTCCTCAACATAATCGTCCCAGCTGGCGCGGAACTCATCGGGAAGCTGGACGAAATCGTGTTTGTGGCACTTCGACAGGCCATCGGAGAAGACCCGGTTGAGCTGCTGGCGCGGGAATGCCGGGAGGAGCTCTTTTAGGTCTTCCCACGCGTAGACGGTGTTGCGGGTCGTTGCGAGCGGATCCGTGACGCCTCTGCGGGCGAGCTCGGCTTGGAGGGTCTGGACCGTCGCGTCCGAGACCTCCGCCGGGACGACGCCATTGCGATGGCAATGGACGACGAGCGGCCACAGCTTGGCGAGAGCGAGGCGGCACTTCTTCTGCTCCGCGCCGTCGGGCTCGCCCTTTCTTGGCGCCCGCAGCTGGCCGAAGAGATCGAACCACGGCCCGGTCAGCTGCGACAACTTCAGCGCCTGCCTTTCATTCAGCGCGATGAAGGCAATCACTTTGCGGAGGCGCGCGCGCCAGTTGTTGAAGTTCTCTTTCTCGATGCCGAGTTTGGCATGGGTCCATTCCTTCAGTTTCGGCTCGATCGTGCTCGCCGCGGCCTCGAGCCGATCCATCGACACGGCGAGTTTGTCGGCGAAGCGTTTCATGGCGCCGATGGTGCGGCCGTTGTCGCGCAGCTTCGGCTGACGATCGACAGCGATCGCGGCGTCGGCGAAAGTCGCGCAACCTTGGCGGACGCGATCGAGAAGGTCGGCCGGGAGCAGGGAGAGCGCTAGCGCCCGGCGAAGATAGATCCGCAGGTCGTAGAACTCGCCCTGGGGCAGGCCATCGCGGAGACGTTCGAGCGCCTCGATGGCGCCCGTGACGGGAATGGCAGTTGCGTCGCGGCCATCGGCCTGGGCGATCCGCGCAATGGCCCGCCGGGCGGCGAAGGCGCCGGCCTTTGGGAAGTCCTCGGGCGAGAGCGCCACCAGGGTGTCGAGTTGCGCGAGAGTGAGACTAGTCACGTTCTGCTCCTTCATATTCCTCAAACGAAGCGGCCGTCGCGAGAGGAGGGCCGCTTGGTGTGAGGCTTGACCCTACCCATATAGGTCCAGTATTATTCAAGGACATCCAGAGATGATCAGGTGTGACGACGGGGTATATTACTTAGATCCGAAATAATACGACCCGTCATCACACCATATTTATTGTAATAGACGGATCAATGACTTGGCTGTCTTCGGCCGGCAGATGCACAAGGCACCCCAGGGAGGGCCGCCGCTTCGATCGTCGGCGCCTGCGCTCGACGTAGTCGTAGAAGTCGCGAGTGGCGACGAGGACCCTGGCATCCTTCACGGACTTAAGCTCGCCGCTCGCGATGCGGCGGCGCACTGTGCTCACGGATTGCCGTAAACGATTGGCGACCTCTGGGATAGTCAGGAATTCGGGTTGGTCGTTCGGCGCCGCAGGCCGATGAAGGGGGGTGTTGCGCATGGGGAGTTCCGTTGGCCGTGATTGGCCTCTGCCGGAACAGCTAAAAACATTCGGTCCGGCCGCTACTGCCCGTTCCGGATTTTTTCAGCGCGGATGCCGCGCTGCCGGCGGCTATATGCCCTTCGATCTGCGGCGGGCTGCGCCAGACCGGCGGGCAGTGCTAGGCGGGCGATCCAGGGGCCGAAAATCGCCACTTATTGGCCGCCAGCCCCGGCCCGGGGGTACCGTTCGCAGCGGCGGTCCGGCCGGGCGGCCCCTCCTGCCGCGGCGCCCAAAAATCCGGCCGCCAGCCAATAATAAGGACGCCCCTAGCGCCGCGGGTGGCGGAGAACCCACCGAAGATCGAGCCGGCCGGTGACAAGGGCGATCGAGCCCAATGCATGGGAAACTTCGTCCAGCGTGGCCTCTGGGGCCGTGTCCGTCAGGGCGCCACGTGGGGAGGAAGCGGGCAACCCCTTCCCGAGGCCTTGGCGTGCGGCGCGGGAATCTCTCGGAGGCGGCGCGCGGCAGCGCCGTAACGGCCACAACGGCCGCGACATTTTGTCTAAACAGGATTCGATCAAATCAACGGACGGACGGCGGCAGCGAACTATATCGCAGTGTCAGTACCGAAACTTATTCGAAGGGATGAGAGACACGCTGGCGATCGGCTTTCTCGTGAGGAGCGCAAGGCGATCTCAGCCGCGTTCCGGGTCAGTCGCCAGCTGTATGAGCATGGCGCGGTCTACCACCTGCTTAAACGAGCGTCCGTCGAGAGCGCGATGACGGCACGCCCGTCAGACAATTCGGCGCCAAAACCATTCTGATTAAGAGGTCCGGAGCATGGCCGACTACAGCAAGCTTTTCACCGACGGATTTCACGTCCTCGGGGGCGACAAGCGGAGGACCGAACTTCTCGTTCTCGCCATCTGCCAAAATGGAAATGTGTCGATCTCCGACGAGGAGCAGTGGTCGGGGGATGCCACCATGAGGTCCGACGTCTACCTCGCCCTCAGGCTCGAATACGTCCTCGCCCAGGGCCCATGCGTCATCGATTGCGATACGCTACGCCAAGATCTCAAAGAGGGCGGCCGCCTTGCGGTCCTCATCGACCGAATCCTTATCGGGTATGGCGTCGGGCGGGACGGCAGCGACCGCGTCGGCATGCTCGATACGGATGCCGGAGACGCGAGCATGGAGCTCCGGGGTACCCGCAAGCGCTATGTTGATACCCGTTTCGATACCTACCCTGTGTCAGAATGGTTTGAATCCACCCGTTGGCACGTAATCTCGAACATGGGTCCTCGGGAGGTAACTGAGACGGAGATCGAGCGCATCGTCAGCGACCAGATCGCCACCGCGCGCTGGGGGAAGGTAGTTCTGATTGGCGATCTCGCGGCGGCTATTCGCGATATTGCCGAGCAGGCGGCGGAAGAGCTCGAGGATGGTGACTTGGCCTGAGCCGGAGACTGGCGCTCTGGGTCACAAAGGCGCGGTCAATTCGTGCAGCGAAGCGGTTCCTTATAGATGCCGTCCGGCGCCCTCGGCACCGCGCGCGGGAGGCGGCGACCCTGGCGGCGCGCGCTACTCAGAAGCGGACCGCCTTGACGGCGCGGTTGCGGAAGGCGTCGGCACGCCGAACGTACCGCTGTCGGGTCAATCGCGAGCCGGTCGTCCGAATATCATCGTCGCGAACGGCCAGAAAGTGTCAGAGGCGGCATTAGGTTAGCGTTTAGACTCGGTTTGCTCTCGATCAACAAGCGGGCATTCGACGATCGACCGGGCACTTTGCCTTCGTGCCAATACCGGTCATTCGCGTAGGCGGTCGGCGGCATCCGAATTTGGCCGAAAGCGGCAGGACAGCTTTCGGGCGGGCCTGAATGAAAAACGGCCATTCCCTAATTTTGGCCTCTCGGCAACTTCCGACCCCATTGCTGCCGTTCACCGAACGATTGCCGAACGGCGTGACCTGGACCCAGAGCGGACGTCGAGGCTCCCCTGTGAGATCACTCGTAATGGCTCGCTTTTATCTAGGTCGGAGCGGAAGCTCGCACGGTTATTTCGAATTGCGTTAACTTGTCCCGATACACATGAGCTTTATTGATTTGCGTCCAAAGTCGCAATCTGGCCTGCTCATGGATTATCCTCCGAGGCAGCTGATCTGCCTTCTCTTCGTGTGAGCGAGACCTCGCTTCAAATGCAGGATCTTCTTATGTTTAGCTCGATCATCACGGACTTCCGGCCGGCGCCGGCTTTCCGATCCTGCCGGAATCTGGCAACAGGACGCCAATGCCCGGATACGGAGCCGCGCGGTTGAGCGTGGCCGGCTGGGCACAGATCGGCATCTTTGCGCTGCTGATCGGCACTCTCGTGCGGCCGCTCGGCGGATACCTTGCTCGTGTCTATGAAGGCGAGCGCACCGGGTTGCGACCGATCCTCGGGCCGATCGAGGCGGCGCTCTACCGTTTGGCCGGGGTCGATGCCTCGGTCGAGCAGACATGGTCCGAATACGCCGTCGCGCTGCTCGTCTTCAACGCCGTCGGTACGCTTGCGCTCTATCTTCTCCTCCGCGTCCAAAACCTTTTACCGCTCGATCCGCAGGGCCTTCCGGCACTTTCGCCGGACTTGGCCTTCAATACGGCGGTGAGCTTCGTCACGAATACGAGCTGGCAATCCTATTCCGGCGAGACTGCGCTCACCTATCTGGCGCAGATGGCCGGAATCGCCGTGCAGAGCTTTCTTTCCGCCGCGACGGGCCTGGCCGTCGCCGTCGCTCTGATCCGCGGTTTCGCGCGCCGCAACACGGGCACGATCGGGAATTTCTGGTGCGACCTGACGCGCGGGGTGCTCTACGTGCTGCTCCCGATCTCCGCGGCGGCCGCCTTGTTCTTCGTGACGCAGGGCGTCCCCCAGACGTTGGGTCCCACGGTCGCGGCCCAAACGCTGACGGGCACCACGCAGCTCATCGCGCGCGGCCCGGTCGCAAGCCAGGAAGGAATCAAGTTGCTGAGCGGCGATGGCGGCGGTTTCTTCAACGTCAATTCGGCTCATCCGTTTGAAAACCCGAATTCATTGACGAATCTCGTCGAAGCAGCACTCATGATTCTGCTCGGCGCCGCCCTGACCGATACGTTCGGCCGGATGGTCGGGAACCAAAGGCAGGGTCATGCGCTGCTCGCAACCATGACGCTCCTCTTCGGGCTCGGCGTTGCCGTTCTCTATGCGGCCGAATCAGAGGCCAACGCCAAATTCACGTCCCTGCACATCGACCAGACCGCCGGCGCGCTGCAGCCGGGCGGCAACATGGAAGGCAAGGAAGTGCGATTCGGTGTCGCCGGGTCGGCGCTCTTCGCCGAAGCCTCCACGGCATCGTCGGACGGCGCCGTGAATGCGATGCATGACAGCTTTCAGCCGCTCAGCGGCGCGGTCTTGCTCGGCAACATGATGATGGACGAGGTGATTTTCGGCGCGCCCGGCTCGGGCTTGTGGGGAATCCTGCTCTTCTCGCTCGTCGCCGTATTCTTTGCCGGCTTGATGATCGGCCGCGCGCCGGAATTCACCGGCAAGAGGATCGAAATGCGCGAAATCAAGATGACGGCACTCGCCTTGCTCTGCGCTCCCTCTGTAACCCTGGGCCTCACGGCCGTCGCGTGTGTCGTTTCGGCGGGGCTGAGCGGGCCGGCCAATCCCGGGCCGCACGGCTTTTCGGAAATTCTTTACGCTTACACCTCGGCGGCAGCCACCAACGGCAGCGCCTTTGCCGGCTTGAATGCGAATACGCCTTTCTACAATTTGACGCTTGCGGTGGCGATGTTCGCGGGACGGTTTCTGGTCATCGTTCCGGTGTTTGCGATTGCCGGCTCGTTCGCAGCGAAACCTTCGATACCGCGCTCCGAAGGCACGTTGCCGACGGAAGGTTTTCTCTTCGTCGCGCTGCTTGCCGGCATGATCGTGTTCGTGGGCGGTCTGAGCTTCTTTCCGGCAATCTCTTTAGGACCGCTGGTCGAGCATTTTGTGATGCGCGCGGGAATCGCCTTCTGATCGTTCATCGCATGCGCGGCGAAGAGATCCTGGCGTTCAGCCATTGCCATGGTCCGCTCTTGGCCGCAAACTATCAAGATGAGCGAAAGGGAGGCACGCCATGAGCAGCGAGACCCTCGTCGGCGATCTGACGTTCCGTATCCATCATACGATGTTGCCGGTCGCCGATCTCAATCGGTCGATCGAATTCTATACCCGACTTCTCGGGATGAAACCGATGGGACGTCGTACCGATGAGACCAGAAAGGTTGAGGTTGGTCACGTCGGCTACGGCGACCGGGAAACCCAACCCTCCCTCGAATTGACCAAAGATATCAGTGAAAACGCGCCTGCGGAGGTCAAGCCAACCGGGATTCATGTCGCCATCCACGTCAACGATTTGCAACGTCTCTGCGGCGTGATGGAGAGCGCGCACGTCAAGTTCCTTCAACCGCTCAAAGGGACTCCGGGCAAGCGGTTGACCGCATGGGTCCGTGACCCCGACGGGCACGCGATCGAACTTGTCGAGGTCCATCCGGCCTAACCTCCGACACGGGTGCGCGGTTCTGATTTTGGCACGATCTCGCCGTTCAAACCGGGGCGAACGAAAGGCAGGTTTCCACCCAAAGCGGAAGTGAGACACAGGAGGCGCGGCTCTTCGTCGATTGCGCGCGCGAGATCGCCGAGACCATCATCAAAGCGCCGGAGTTCAAACGCCGGCGGCGCGGCGCTACTTGATGTAGCTGTTGTCGATCAGCGGCCGATAATCGTTGAGCTTTTCGTCGGGCTTCAAGAATCCGGCCGCAATGTTCATCCGATCCCCGTTTTCGACCGCCTTCGGATCGACGCGCGGCGGATAATTTTCGGCATCCTTCAGCGCGTCGTAGGCCATGCCAAGGACGGTATCGTCATAAGCGGGAAAGCGCTTTTTCATTTCGGCCATGGTTTTCTCGCGATCAGTCACCACGATCTTGATGCCCTGGATCATGCCGTTCATGAACTTGGTGCAGAGATCGGCGTGCGCCGGGCAGTAATCGGCGCGCACGGTCACGATCGACGCTGCAATTGGGAAGAACTTGGTCGGTTCGCCCTTGGTCGGGTCGGAGACCATCACGCCCGAGCCATCGGCCATCACCTGCTGCGCGTAAGGCATTGCGTTCGAAAAGCCGTCGATCCGCTTCGTTATCCATGCCGCCATGATTTCGGGCGGCAGCATTGTCGGCGTCACGATATCGCCCGGGTCGATGCCCGCTTCGGCCGCAACCGATTTCAACACTGCATCGGGCAGCGAGCCGATGGCAGTGATCGCAATCTTACGACCTTTCAGGATTTTCGCGCGTTCGCTCAGTGGCGCGGTCGGGTCAAAATGTGCAGCGTCGGCGATGTCCTTGCGGATCATCACCCATTCCATGGTCTTTTTGACGCCGGCGCCGATCGCCTGCATGTGCTGGCCGTGCGCCCACGCGCGCGTGATAGCGTCGGATGAGCCCATGGCGAATTGTACCGAGCCGTTGATGACGGCGTTGTTCGTGCCGACGCCCGGAATGACCATAGTTTTGACTTCGAGGCCTTGGTCGGCCCAGAGGTGCAAATCCTCAGCGAGATAAAGCGAAGTGAACGAGATGTTGACCGACGGCAACGCCAAGGTCACTTGGGCCGAATCCGCCCGTGCCGATGCAGCCACCAATATCGCCCCCGCAAGCGCAAAGACAGCCGAACGCAGTAATCCACGCGTCACCATGATTGACCTCTTCATTTCACGAAGCTGTTGTCGATAAGTGGCTTGCGACCAACCATGCACGCACCTGTCGTTCGTTCTCAGCTAGTGTTTGTCACTCTTTCGTGCAGTGACCTAAGCCCCTTTCCTCATCCGGAGATGAGGAGACCGACATTACTTACATTCACCGTTCTCGCAGACAAGTTTGCGAGAGTCAGGCCTCGACCACAAGGAGATCGATAGGCGGCGAAGGCCGACAGCGCAAGATAGGCTCCGGCTTCCGCTTCAGCGTGCCACCTCCGTTTATGGCACGACCTCGCCGTTCAAACCGGGGCGAATGAACGGCAGGTTTCCAACCAATCTGCGTCACTAGCCTCTCTGGCCAGCATGTCTGCTTCCGAGACATCGGTCCGCTCGGCTGGAGGACTGGCATGGGCGCCGTCCCGCCTTGATTGGCCGAAAGTTGAAGGGCGGCTTGGTAATGGATGCCAAGGGAAGCAGTCGTTCGATAACACTGGTCGAATGCGCCTGCCGCCATCGGCCATCAGGACGCTGGCCCCTTGGCTTGCGGGTAATCCGCGGACAGGGTGGTTGTCTTCCACTGCTCGACTTCGTCCAGCATCGAATGGAACTGCGCTTCCACGTTCTGCAGGCCCTGGCGGCCGAGCACGAGGTGATGGGGCGGGTTGGCCGATTGAACCGCCTTGATGACGGCTGCCGCCGCGCGCTCGGGGTCTCCTGCCTGGGTTCCGCTATAGGCGGCGGTCTCGCGCCGGCGCCGGCCGGCCGTGCCCTCGTAATCCGGGATGAAGACGGGCGACTGCTTCAGCGAGCGTCCAGCCCAATCCGTGCGGAACGGGCCGGGCTCGACCAGCAGCACATGGATCCCCAGTGGCTCGACCTCCTTGGCCAGGGACTGCGATAGCCCCTCGACGGCGAACTTGGTCGCCGCGTAATAGCCCGAGCCGGGAGAGCCGACGATGCCGCCGACCGAGGCGATGTTGACGATGAAGCCGCTCCTTCGGGCGCGCATGCCGGGCAGCACGGCCCGGGTCATGGCCGCGAGGCCGAAGAAATTGGTCTCGAACATGGCCCGGACATCCTTGTCCTCGCCTTCCTCGACCGCGGCCAGATAGCCGTAGCCGGCATTGTTCACCAGCACGTCAATACGGCCGAAGGCTCGCTCGGCCTCCGCCACGCTCCGGGCGATCTGGGCCGAGTCGGTAACGTCCAACGCGAGGGCGATCGCCCGATCCGGGTGGCCGCTGATGATGTCGTCGAGCGTCCTCGGATCGCGCGCAGTCGCAGCCACGCGGAAGCCATGGGCCAGCGCCGCGCGGGCAAAGGCCCGGCCGAAGCCGCTCGAGCAGCCGGTGATGAACCAGACCGGCTTGTCGGAACCGTTCTTCATGGTGATCTCCTTCATCGAGGCAAGCCGCTCCTGACCGAGCACAGCAGTTCCGCGGCAGGGACAACGGCACGAACGAACCGGACTTCAGCGCTCGGCCGATCCGCCGATCCAGATGAGCTCCGGCTCCTTTCGGGCCACCGGTGCCGGCGCCGCCGTTGGATGCCCGAGAATGATCGGCGCGACCGGAAGGCAATCCTCCGGGACGCCGATCGCCGCCTTGCCCTCCGGCGTTGCGAGCCAGTCCTGGGCGAAGCCGATCCAGCAGGATCCGAGCCCCGCCGCGGCGGCGGCGAGCATGAGGTTCTCGGCCGCCAGGGCGCAGTTCTCCACCGCCCAACGACCGCGGCTCCGGCTCGAGATCACGACGAGCGCCGGGGCGTGGTAGAAGACGTGGAAAGCGGGATCATCCAGCCTTGCGTGCAAATGATCGAGCGCGACACCCTGCGGCGGATGCGCGAGCACGTGGGCTTTCGCGCCGTTTGAGATTCGGTCGAGCACGGCCGGATCGCGCACCACGGAGAACAGCCAGGGCTGCTCGTTGACGGCGCTCGGCGCCTGGATGGCGGCATCGATCAAGCGGCGCAGCAAGGCTCCGCCCAGCGGTTCGGCCGAATAGGCACGCAGGGAGCGGCGGGATCGGAGAGCGCGTTCGAGATCCATCTCTTGACCTCCTTGGGAATGCGCGGTGGCACCGGACCGGCCGGCCGGTGCCTGATCTCAGCGGAGCTCGGTCCTGGCCGAGGACATGTCGATGACGAAGCGGTGGCGCACGTCGCCGACCCCGACCAGGTCGCCGATCCGGAACTTCGCGGCCTCGGCTCCTAACTTGACGACCCGCCCGACAATCTCGTGGCCCGGCATGCAGGGATACACGGTATTGTGCCATTCGTTGCGCGCCTGGTGCAGATCGCTGTAGCAGACGCCGCAATAGAGGATGTCGATCTGGAACTGCCGGACCCCCGGCTCTGCACGTTCGAAGCGGATGGGGGCGAGAGGCGCGGTCGGATCGCTTGCCGCATAACCGAAACACTTGATCATGATGCCGCCTGCCTCGTGCCGGGGAGCGCTCAGCTTCCTCCCTTCGGCGTATCGCGCATTGAGCCAGATCAAGGACGGCGCTCCATCGCTACGATCGGAGTTTTGGCCTCACTTTTTTAATCTGCATCTCGCCATCTGATCTCCCATTGAGCGAGATCAAGGTGTCGCCGCGTTGGCTGTGCCAGCCTGCTCATGCTTATGGCGATACAAGGACAGACCTTATGATGGACGCGGCTGTCGAAGCTCCGACACAGAGCGATCTCTTTGAACCGGTCCGGCTGGGCGATTACCAACTGGCGAACCGCGTCGTCATGGCGCCGCTAACCCGCAGCCGCGCCGGGGCCGGTGGTGCTCCGCGCCCGATTATGGCGGAATATTACCGGCAGCGGGCGTCGGCCGGACTGATCATCGCGGAAGGTACCAATATCTCGCCTCAAGCGAGAGGGTATGCCTTCACGCCCGGACTCTACACGCGGGCGCAGGTGGAAGCTTGGCGGCCGGTTACGCAGGCGGTTCACGCCGAAAGTGGCCGGATCTTCGTGCAGCTATGGCATGTCGGGCGGATGTCGCACCCGTCGCTTCAGCCCGGCGGCGCGCTTCCGGTTGCCCCCTCTGCCATCCGCCCCAACGGCACGTCCTATACGGAGACAGGTTTCCAGCCTTGCGTTACGCCGCGCGTCCTTGAAACAGCGGAGCTTCCCGACATCGTCGAACACTATCGCCAAGCTGCGAGCAACGCGCTTGCCGCCGGTTTCGATGGGGTCGAAATCCACGCGGCCAACGGCTATCTGCTCGAGCAATTCCTCCGCGACAGCACGAACAAGCGCAGCGACGCCTATGGCGGCTCGCGCGAGAACCGGGCGCGTCTGCTGCTCGAAGTGACGGAAGCCATCGTCGGCGTGTGCCGCGGTTGCCGCGTCGGCATCCGGCTGTCTCCAGTGACGCCGGTCAACGATATCGGACCGGACAGTGATGCCCCGGCAACCTACGGCTACGTCGTCGACCGCTTGAATGCCTATGGCTTAGCCTATCTTCATGTCATCGAAGGCGCCACCCAAGGCCCGCGCGAAGTGCCGGGCGAGTTTGATTTTCAAGTTCTGCGGCGCCTGTTCAAGGGCCTTTACATCGCCAATAACGGCTATGATCGGAAACTAGCGCTCGAAGCCCGCCGTCTGAATCTGGCCGACCTCGTTGCCTTCGGCCGGCTTTACATCGCCAATCCTGACTTGGTAGAGCGTCTTCGCAGTGGGGCCGAACTCAATATCCCCGATCGCACGACATTTTTCGGTGGCAACGCCGAGGGCTACACGGACTATCCATTCCTCGCTGCTTCGGTCCGGACGACCGAATCAATTTAGTCTGACGCAAGCGGGCCGACCTTACACTGTCGCGCTTCCCCGGAAAGAGCGACTGGTCCTTCGGGACGGATCGCCGGCTCGATCCCAACCCGTTCGCGAGCGCCGCCGCGCCGGCGTCTCGCTCCATGGGGTCCGACTGACCGCCGATGCACGGGAGCCCGGAGCGGTCGATGCCTTCCGTCCATCTGCAAGAGCGGAGGTCTCCGATGGCCGATGCGCATGTCCCAGAGCTGAGCCGGATCAAGTCGGCCGGTGAGGTGGCTCGCGTCATCCGGCACGCTGCTACACCTCCGTGCCCTCAGCGAGGGCGAGCGCGTCCTCTACGTCGACGCCCAGATAGCGAATGGTGCTCTCGATCTTGGTGTGGCCGAGCAGGATCTGCACAGCGCGCCGCCTCGACGTTCGAGCCAAGCCAGAATGCTGCCGCGGGCGGGTTCCAGGAGTTCAAGCTGAACGGGCCGACCGGTCTTCTGCTGGACGACGATTGCGCGCGATCGAACCCGACTGCCGCTGACGAGGTCGCCGATCCTGACCTTCACAATATCACAGCCGCGCAATTTGCTATCGATGGCGAGATCGAATATTGCGCGTTCGCGTAGCCGGCGTTCGCGGTCGAGCCAGAACCGGATGGCCCAGACCTGCTGCGGCTTAAGCGCGCGCTTGGCACCGACCATCCGTCCCATGTTCCACGGCGGCCGCTCTTTGGCCGCCGGATCAAACTCTGGGTATCCCGTGCCTTTCTCCTCTTCTGGCCTCTATCGGCCAGGAGAAGAAAAAGGCGCGTCACGCTCGGACTTTGGAAGCCATCGGGTCAGTACGTGTTAGAACCTGACAACCTGAACGAATGACCGGTTTCGGGCCGAGCCGCCGAGGCCCCGAACGACCAACTTGGGCGCGAAACGGCGGTGACTGGCCGGAAGCCGACTGTCTGCTTCTGGTCGCGACATACGGGGAAGCGGACACACTACCAAATCTGGGTCGGTAGCTTCCGACCCGTTGCTGCCGTTCACCGAGCAATTGCTGAACGGCGTGACCTGACCCGAATCGGACATCGATTGAGGTAAGATTATCAAGGCGGCGGACAGCCATTCTTTTAGGAGCGCTTGAGGAGGTGTCATGCTTCGCTGACATCGTCCAACAGCCGCGCCGTCTAGGACAGGCTTCGGTGCGCAAGGACATCGCATTAGCAGCGGAATCGACCAGCGGCGAAAATCTACTTTATCGCCGCGCCATAGCATGGTGGAGCTGTGCTGACATTCGTGATCCGCCCTGGCCTTTTCTGCTCGGCAGACGGAAGAGTGAAGCTGAAGATAGTGCCGCCTGCCGGATTTGCTTCTGCCCAGATGCGGCCGCCATGCGTTTCGACAATCGAGCGACAGATTGACAGTCCGATCCCCATCCCGGTCGATTTGGTCGTCTGAAACGGCTCGAACAGCTTTTTTGCTAGGCTCGTCGAGGCCGCGAAATGGATGAAGCGGGAGTTCGAGCGCGGTCTGCTTTGCGGTGCCGCTGACGAGTACGATCGCGGCATTGGATTGGCGATCCTCGACGGCATCGACTTTGGCCAGCGGAGGTTTTCCCTCATTTCGCCAATACCGGCGGAAAGGCTGCGAATACTTCAATTTGGGGACATATATCTCAGCCCAGATGGGCGTGAGCTCGGACGCGTCGAGCGTCCAGGACTGCAATGATCTTGAGTTGGGCGATGTTCGAGATGACTTCCTCGCCCGCGGTTGCTGCATAGGACGGGCTTAGGCAAGCGCGACTACGGCCACATCGCTGGCTCGTTTCACAGTCTGGCGCGCCGGCAATCACTAATCTCACGATTGGTGCATCATGCCGTGCTATCAGGTTTGGCACGCACACAGAGCCGGGCACGCTTTTGGTCGGTAGCGAATTGTTATGCGTTCGATCGACTGGAACAATCGTAACATTTACTTTTACGGGACTTCCTTTAGCTCAGAATACCGAGACATCTTGCCTAGACTGGGCTGCCGCGATGATTGACCCGCATCAAGGGGGCCGGTCTGCGGCGCAGTCATCTTAGTTTGATTGCGCTGCGCGATTGATCCATTTCGTGATCAAGGCGTGGTTGGTGCCATCATCGACTTTGTCGCGTCGGCTTTTGGCCGTTCTTCCTCGACAGGTGTGCCGCCAACCAGATACCAAACATCCTCCGCAATATTGGTTGCCCGGTCCCCGATACGTTCGATATCGCGGGCCATGAATAACATCTGAGTGCTTGCTGAAATGCGCCTCGGGTCTTCCGCCATATAGGTAAGCAACTCGCGGAAAAGGCTCGTGTACATTTCATCCAAGGCCGTGTCGCGGTTCCAGATGTCCTGCGCTTGGGCAACATTCGTTTGCAAATATGCGTCCATCGCATCTTTTACCATGGCCATAGCGAACCGCCCGAGATTGACAAGCGACCTGAACGATAGGCCTTGGCCGGCGGATAGGGCGATGAGCCGTTGCGCGAAATTCTCAGCATGATCGCAAATTCGCTCGAGCTCATTGGCGATCCGTAGCCCCGACAGGGCAACGCGTAGATCGACGGCCACGGGCTGGCGTAGCGCAATTATCCGAATGACAAGACTGTCGATCTCATGCTCGAGACGGTCGGCATCAGGCTCGCGTTCGATAACTCGCATGGCCAAGGCGCTATCGAGTTTCTCGGCCGCTTGGAGGACCGTTTCAAGCTGCTCGACGGTCAGATTTCCCATCTCCGTCACCATGCTCTTCAACCGCAGAAGTTCTTCCTCGAAAGGCTTTGCCAAATGGTCGCTCATACCCTGATCCTCTATAGTTGAGCAGCGATGCAGCTCGCCTCGCGTGAGCCGCGTCATGCTGGCCGTCGGGAAGCGGACCTATCTTTTGCCCCTTCATGGCGGCAGTTTCGTTAAGAGCCGATCCAGAAAGTTGTTGAGTTGGATGAATCGGATGTGATTCATTGTTGGGCACCCGAATTTTTGCCGAGGGGTGCCCGATGTGGAAGCCTGAGCACCGCCGCGCCGCCGATCGGCGCGGCTTGCGTTACCCAAGCGATCTGAGCGATGCCGAGTGGGCGCTGGTCGAGGCGGCGATCCCGCCGGCCAAGCGCGGCGGCCGGCGGCGCGAAGTGAATGTGCGCGAAGTCTTGAATGCGATCTTCTACGTGCTCTCGACCGGCTGCCAATGGCAGGCCTTGCCGAAGGATCTGCCGCCCAAGAGCACGGCGCATGCCTACTTCATGCTGTGGGAGTGGGACGGCACGCTGGAGCGGATCCATCACGCACTCTATGTCGCGACGCGCGAGCGCGAAGGCAGAGAAGCGAGCCCCTCGGCGGCAATCATCGACAGCCAGAGCGCCAAGGCGGCTCAAAAGGGGGCTCCGCGCTCGACCCGCAAGGCTTCGATGCGGGCAAGAAGGTCACGGGCCGCAAACGGCATATTCTCGTCGATACGCTCGGCCTCTTGCTGAACGTCGTCGTCCATCCAGCCAACGTGCAGGACCGCGACGGGGCGCGGCTCGTTCTCGATCAACGCACGCGCCGCCTCTTCCCCTTCATCGAGCGCATCTTCGCCGATGCCGGCTACCAGGGCGCGAAAGCCGCCGACGCTCTGGCCAAGAGCGGCACCTGGAAGCTGGAGATCGTCAAGCGAAACGAACTTCACCGCTTCGTCGTCTTGCCCAAACGCTGGATCGTCGAACGAACCCTCGCCTGGATCAGCCACAATCGCCGCCTCGCGCGCGACTTCGAGCGCTACGCGCGAACCGCCGCGGCCTTCGTGCGTCTCGCCATGATCCGCATCATGCTCCGACGCTTGACCAGACCAGCTCATTGCTCCTGAATCCTAACTTCCTGGATCGGCTCTAAGAGCCGATCCAGAAAGTTGTTGAGTTGGATGAATTGGATGTGATTCATTGTTGGGCACCCGAATTTTTGCCGAGGGGTGCCCGATGTGGAAGCCTGAGCACCGCCGCGCCGCCGATCGGCGCGGCTTGCGTTACCCAAGCGATCTGAGCGATGCCGAGTGGGCGCTGGTCGAGGCGGCGATCCCGCCGGCCAAGCGCGGCGGCCGGCGGCGCGAAGTGAATGTGCGCGAAGTCTTGAATGCGATCTTCTACGTGCTCTCGACCGGCTGCCAATGGCAGGCCTTGCCGAAGGATCTGCCGCCCAAGAGCACGGCGCATGCCTACTTCATGCTGTGGGAGTGGGACGGCACGCTGGAGCGGATCCATCACGCACTCTATGTCGCGACGCGCGAGCGCGAAGGCAGAGAAGCGAGCCCCTCGGCGGCAATCATCGACAGCCAGAGCGCCAAGGCGGCTCAAAAGGGGGCTCCGCGCTCGACCCGCAAGGCTTCGATGCGGGCAAGAAGGTCACGGGCCGCAAACGGCATATTCTCGTCGATACGCTCGGCCTCTTGCTGAACGTCGTCGTCCATCCAGCCAACGTGCAGGACCGCGACGGGGCGCGGCTCGTTCTCGATCAACGCACGCGCCGCCTCTTCCCCTTCATCGAGCGCATCTTCGCCGATGCCGGCTACCAGGGCGCGAAAGCCGCCGACGCTCTGGCCAAGAGCGGCACCTGGAAGCTGGAGATCGTCAAGCGAAACGAACTTCACCGCTTCGTCGTCTTGCCCAAACGCTGGATCGTCGAACGAACCCTCGCCTGGATCAGCCACAATCGCCGCCTCGCGCGCGACTTCGAGCGCTACGCGCGAACCGCCGCGGCCTTCGTGCGTCTCGCCATGATCCGCATCATGCTCCGACGCTTGACCAGACCAGCTCATTGCTCCTGAATCCTAACTTCCTGGATCGGCTCTAAGAGCCGATCCAGAAAGTTGTTGAGTTGGATGAATTGGATGTGATTCATTGTTGGGCACCCGAATTTTTGCCGAGGGGTGCCCGATGTGGAAGCCTGAGCACCGCCGCGCCGCCGATCGGCGCGGCTTGCGTTACCCAAGCGATCTGAGCGATGCCGAGTGGGCGCTGGTCGAGGCGGCGATCCCGCCGGCCAAGCGCGGCGGCCGGCGGCGCGAAGTGAATGTGCGCGAAGTCTTGAATGCGATCTTCTACGTGCTCTCGACCGGCTGCCAATGGCAGGCCTTGCCGAAGGATCTGCCGCCCAAGAGCACGGCGCATGCCTACTTCATGCTGTGGGAGTGGGACGGCACGCTGGAGCGGATCCATCACGCACTCTATGTCGCGACGCGCGAGCGCGAAGGCAGAGAAGCGAGCCCCTCGGCGGCAATCATCGACAGCCAGAGCGCCAAGGCGGCTCAAAAGGGGGCTCCGCGCTCGACCCGCAAGGCTTCGATGCGGGCAAGAAGGTCACGGGCCGCAAACGGCATATTCTCGTCGATACGCTCGGCCTCTTGCTGAACGTCGTCGTCCATCCAGCCAACGTGCAGGACCGCGACGGGGCGCGGCTCGTTCTCGATCAACGCACGCGCCGCCTCTTCCCCTTCATCGAGCGCATCTTCGCCGATGCCGGCTACCAGGGCGCGAAAGCCGCCGACGCTCTGGCCAAGAGCGGCACCTGGAAGCTGGAGATCGTCAAGCGAAACGAACTTCACCGCTTCGTCGTCTTGCCCAAACGCTGGATCGTCGAACGAACCCTCGCCTGGATCAGCCACAATCGCCGCCTCGCGCGCGACTTCGAGCGCTACGCGCGAACCGCCGCGGCCTTCGTGCGTCTCGCCATGATCCGCATCATGCTCCGACGCTTGACCAGACCAGCTCATTGCTCCTGAATCCTAACTTCCTGGATCGGCTCTAAGGGAACGGAGACCGCGTCAGGGCGAGATCTCGTCAGCCGACACGCAAGAACGAAGCGTCAGGGCCGATCGGGTTCCGGCAGCTCGGCTTCAAGGATTTCGAAGACTTGGGCAGCTCGGCCGCTGAGCGTGTGATGCCGCGCGCGACGTTACACAGGATCTAGGCCCTCGACCGTCGACGTAGGTCAAAGCACCTCGTTGATCGTTCATGCGAGGTAACCGTGCGCCAGTCCTCACTCTATGGGCCGCTGTTGTCGCCGAATGTCTCGGCTTCAAGTGGGAGGAAGCGCTGACGCTCGGCCGCGCGGTCGCGGGACTCAACGCCGATGGCAAGGGTGTGTCGCTCGGCCTCTTCGAGCCGACGCCGGAAGCGGTGCACGAGCAGCGGGCGAAAGCGCAACGGGGCGCGATCAAAGTCAACCTGCTGCATCGCGCGGTGCCCGCGGTGCGGACGCCGGCAGGGCTGCGTGCGTTGGGCAAGGAGAAGCCGAGCAAGCTCGAGAGCGTCGAACGCTATCTGCAAGGCGAGTTCAAGGATCGCTACGACGACGCGGGAAGGCGATGGAGAAGCTGGCCCGTTCAACGCCACCCAAGAAACTCGCCGCCGAGGCGTACAAGCTGTACGAAGAATTCCGGCCGAGCGTGCCGGCCGGCGTCAGCGGTTGGGAAGCGAAGGGCAAGCTCGATTTAGATTTGATCGAGAAGCTGGCGCGAAGACGTCCATAAATTGCCAAGGCCGAATTAACTCTCAAGGGTCACACTAAGTTGACCCTCGACCGTCACGATCGAAGAGTAGAATTACGACATCAGCGGTTGTAACTCACCTGGGCGCCGCTGACCGAGAGAAGTGCCAGCCTCCGGAAGAGAGGTTGCGCGCGCTCCCGCCCCTGATGGGAGGTGCGGCGATGACGGAAAAGGACCCCTACATCATCCAAACAAACATCGCTCATTTTCGCGCGATGCTGAAGCTCGACATGGACCACGAAAAGCGTCGGACTATTGAGCGCTTGCTCGCTGAAGCCCAGGGGGACCTGGCGCTGGAGCGGGAGTTGAAAAAACAGTGATAGCGCTGCGCATAGGGACGCGAACGGCCTGATCCAGCTTTTGCGCCCTGTTAGCGCGCCAATGACCCGCGGGCTTTCAATGTCCTAAGGTACGCGATGAGGTAGATCTGCTCCGCCGGGTCGCTGATCGAGACGTGTGGCATGAGCGTGTTCGGAACGGTGTGGGTGCTGTCGGCAATCCACTTGCGCAGATTGTCCTCGGTCCACACCAATCCCGATTTCTTGAGCGTGTCAGAATAGGGGAATCCGGCCACGGATGCGGCCGGCCGACCGACCACGCCTTGGAGGCTGGGGCCGAGGACGACGCGCGTGTCGCGCTTCGGCGTATGGCACGGGGCGCAATGATCATTGAACACTTGCCGCCCGGCGCTTTCCTCGGCCTCATGCAGCGACCACGGACTCTGCGCAACTGCGCCCGTTGCAGTCGCAACGATGCCGGCTGTCGACAAAATGAATACTGCAATATATTTCATGGCGACGGCTCTCCCCAAGGTCGGTTAAAAATCTTAGATCAGAAGCTGCCTCATTAGCGGTCAATAGCGCAAGAGCCGCGCCGCGAGCTTGCGATCGCGATCTGGGCATCGCCTCGCCGAAGGATTCGAAATCGCTGACTACCAGCAAGAACGAGCTCGGGCCGCTGGTGACATTGTCGTGGTACCAATTGGGCAAATAACGGCCGTTCTCTACAGCATGCTCGTTGCGAATGGTGGCCCGATTGTGTTGCTGGTCGGCTATCATTTGATCCGTCGTCTATCGGGCGGCGCTTAGCTGCGGCTCGTACGCTATCGGTGATCCCATCTCGTGGAAGCGAAACAGCCGAAAGGCGCGCGTACCGTCAAAGTCGAGCACCCGCAGATCGTCGAATTCGGACAGATCCGCGGACACAATGTCGAAGTGCGTGCCATATCGCTCCTTTGCGAGTGTTATCGGGATTTGATAGGCGAGAAATTTTTCGATCCCTTTGGCGGCCAGCTTCCTGAGCAGCGCCGGATCTTTGACTGAGGGATAGGAGGTCAGGATCACCAAGGAGCCCCCACCCGTAAACAGAACAAACACATTCATAACCCGATCCTGGCTCATAGCTGTCCTCTTTGCCGCCAAAAACGCTGCGATCAGCGATTGCGATCAAGCGCGGCCTTTTCGCCGGGTAGAACCGCCTCAGCCGGGCTCTAATCTGTATTGATATTTAATAGTGCCAGGACACGGCACCCATCTTGAGATAGGTCAAGATTGAGGGGCCCGCAGCCATAGACATCCTCGATGATCGGGCGACCCGAAGATCAGCAACGTGACGAAGGCGAGGACGACGACGAGCGATGGCGATTGGAACCCCCGTTCTGACGCGCGCGCGGCTTCGTCGATTGCTGGCGCAGCGGCCACGAAAGGCTATCGCCGCATAATCACCCGCGCCGAAATGCGCATGGCCGATGCTATCGATGACGGGCAATAGAGCGGCCAGGTTCAACGACATGGCGATCTCCGGACTTCGGACATCGTAAAAGCGGCCACTCTGGACGAACTCGGCATCGACAGGCAGCGGCTTTCCGAATGGCGGGAGGTACGGGATTCAACGCAGAGCGCGAGAGCGAGTCACTGGAACGCCATCTCGCAGGGGGCTCTAGATCATGAGCGTTGCGACATTTGCGCTGGATCAAGGCACGAGCGGTCCAGAGAGTACAGCCTGCCTCAAATAGGAGATCGCTCATGCAGACGCCACTTCAGATTACGTTCCGCAATCTCGACAATTCTCCAACTGTGGAGGCGAAGATCCGCGAGCGCGTCGAGGAGCTCGAGCAGTTCTACAATCGCATCACGAGCTGTCGTGTTGTGATCGAGGAACCCAGCCGGCACCACCGAGGGGGCCGCCTTTATCACATTCGCGTCGATCTAAAGGTTCCGGGCGAGGAGATCGTGGTGAAGCGCGATCCGTCCGAGCACCACGCTCATGAGGACATTTATGTTGCGGTACGCGATTGCTTCGATGCGGTGCGCCGACAACTCGAGGACCATATTCGTCGCCAGCGCGGAGACATCAAGGCTCATGAGGTCCCCGGCCACGGCAGGATCGCCAATCTCTTTGCCGAGAAGGATTATGGCTTCATCGACGCCGGCGATGGTACGGAAGTCTACTTCCATCGCAATGCGGTCGCAGACGAGGGCTTCGACAAACTCGTTGTGGGAGAGGAGGTGCGTTTCGCCGTGCACCCGGGCGAAGGCGAGAAGGGGCCTCAGGCGTTCGCGGTCATTCCGATCGGAAAACATCATCTACCGCCGGAAAGGCCCTGACCTATCCGGTCGGCATTGTCATGAGAATTTGGTCGCCGACACTGAGCCCTGGGCTCGAACCTCAGGCTGCGCCGGCCACGTGGGTCGCCGGCGCGAGCGCCACATTGAGCGCCTCGTCGACCGTTTCAAGCCAGACGAATACCAGGCTCTGGCGCGCTTCCTCCGGGATGTCGTTCCAATCCCTTCGGTTACGCGCCGGCAAGAGGACCCTTTTGATCCCAGCCAGCATCGCCGCAAGTACCTTTTCCTTGATGCCCCCGACCGGCAAGACCAGCCCGCGCAAACTGATTTCGCCCGTCATCGCGACGTCGCTGCGCACCGGTCGATCGGTGAGTAGCGAAACGAGGGCGGTGAACATCGCGACCCCCGCACTCGGACCATCCTTCGGGATCGCGCCGGCCGGGATATGAAGATGGATATCGCTCGAGTCGAAAACCATGGCATCGATGCCGAGTGCGAGATGTTTGGACTTCACCAAGCTCATCGCGGCCTGAGCGCTCTCCTTCATCACGTCACCCAGCTGGCCAGTGAGGATAAGCTTACCGTTGCCCGGAATGCGCGTCGCCTCGATAAAGAGGATGTCGCCGCCGACCGGCGTCCAGGCGAGGCCCGTCGCGACGCCCGCCACGCTGGTTCGTTGCGCTTGCTCGGCCTCGAAGCGGTGCGGCCCGAGAATCTCAATGATTTCGGCCGGCGTGATGCGCACTGCCGCAGCACCGTTCTCCGCGATAAGGACCGCCGCGTGACGCAAGACAGCCCCGATCTCGCGCTCGAGATTACGGACGCCGGCCTCGCGCGTGTAGTCGCGGATGATGCTACGCAGCGCCTCCTCGTTGATTTCGCACTGCGCCGCAGTCAGACCGTTCACTTCGATCTGGCGCGGAACGAGGTAGCGCTTTGCGATCTGCATCTTCTCCGCGATCGTGTAGCCGGAGATCTGAATCACCTCCATGCGGTCAAGAAGCGGGCCGGGCACCGTGTCCAACATGTTGGCGGTGGCGATGAACACAACATTGCTCAGATCGAAAGGCACGCCGAGATAATTGTCGCGGAATGTCGAGTTCTGCGCCGGGTCCAGCACTTCAAGCAGCGCCGATGATGGATCGCCCTGGATGCCGCGGCCAAGCTTGTCGATCTCGTCGAGCATCATGACGCAATCGCGCATGCCGACTTTGCGAATCGCCTGGATGATATTTCCCGGCAGCGCACCGATGTAAGTGCGACGATGGCCTCGGATCTCTGCCTCGTCATGAACTCCGCCGAGGCTGACGCGTACAAATTTCCGGCCCATCGCCTTCGCAATGCTCTGACCCAGCGAGGTCTTGCCGACACCCGGCGGTCCGACGAAGCAGAGGATCGGCGCCTTGCCGGTCGGATTCAGCTTGCGGACCGCGAGGTATTCGAGGATGCGGCGCTTGATCTTCTCGAGCCCGAAGTGATCCTCCTCGAGGATCTTACGCGCCTCGGCGATGTCGATGATCTTGCCACCCTCGACGTTCCAGGGTAGCTCGGTCAACCATTCGAGATACGTCCTGAGCATCGATGACTCACCCGCGCCGTCCGGCAGGCGCTTTAGCCGAGCGAGTTCCTTGCGGGCTTGCTTCTCCACCTCCTCTGGCATCTTTGCCTTAACGATCGCCTCGTTGAGCTGCGCGACCGCGGCGTCCCCTTCGCCTTCGCCCTCACCGAGTTCCTTCTGGATGGTCTTGAGCTGCTCACGGAGCAGGTGCTCGCGTTGGCGGCCTTCGATCGTCTGTCGCGTCCGCTCGCTGATATCGTGCGACAGCCGCAACACTTCGAGCTGATAGGCGAGGAACCAAAGCACTTTGTCCAGGCGGGCGGTGAGATCGATGGTTTCAAGAATCTGCTGCTTTTCCTCGACTTTGAAGTCGAGGAAGCTCGCCACGAGATCGGCCAGCGCGGAAGGCGATTCGATCGTCTGCACCGATTCGGGCAGCTCTTCGGGTACGTTTGGCAAGAGGCGCAAAGCTTCGATCGCTCGTTCCTTGAGTTGACGTTGGCGTGCTTCGATCTCGGGTCCTCGTGGCTCAGGCTCAGTGATGCGCTCGATACGCGCGGCGACGAAGGGGTAGCCTTCGAGGAAATCAACGATACGGAAACGCTGGTCGCCACGGCAGATGATCTGATGCCCGCCCTCTCGCCCTGTGATGTATCGCAGGACCTGCCCAACCGTCCCGATCGAGTGAAAATCCGAAGGGCCCGGATCGGCCTGCTCGGCATCGCGCTGCAGCAGCACGCCGACCGACGTCTGGTTACGGACCGCATATTGAATTGCCGCGATCGAGCGCCGGCGGCCGGCAGTGAGCGGCATGACGACGGTCGGGAACAATACAGTGTTGCGAACCGCCAGGATCGGGATGGCGTCGGCCGGCAGCTTCGGTACCTCGCCGCCACTGCCGGCGGGTTCTTCCGGCCGCTCGAGCGAGCCGGATTCGTCGGTTCCAGTCTTTTTACGCAATTCTGATACGAGGTCTGTCATGCTGGTCCCTGCGTTATCAGGCGAGTTTACGAAGGGACAGCAGAAGGCAGCCTGCGACGACCTCACGCCGTACAAGCTCGTATTGACCGGGCGGCAAGGCGATGCGCCGCTCGAACCGGCCGTAAGGGATCTCAAGGCGGCGAATGACCGCAGGCTCGGAGGCCAAGGGAAGGTCGCGTTTGCCAATGACGACCAAATCGGTTTCGCCGAACGTGGCCTCGATCTGTTGCGGATCGACACCGGGGAGTGCAATCTCGATGAAAAGGTCGCTCGCAGTCTCGAAAATGTCCACGGGCGGTTCCCAGCATAGCTGGCGCATGCTGCGGCCCGGCTCGAAAAAGCGCCGTTGGAGACTCTCGGCACGGTCGAGCATCCGCACCGCTTCCGCCCACATCCAGTTCGAAGGTTCGCGTGGTGGCATGACTTTGTCGAACTCGCCTCTGCACCTTAGGGAAAAATGGGCACCACATCGCCAATTTACCATAACCAGAAATTAGGAACTCGATCGGACAGCGATCGCGTCTTAGCGCCTCAAGTCGAGCCCACGAACTTCTTACGGCGCTCGGCGCAGCGTACGGCCAGTAGCGCTTCCTGCAAAAAGTTAAGACTAACCGTGCCTCTAAACCCGCTCGCTAACGCTCTTTCTGGACTTCTGGAATCTCGGTCATCGTCGCTTCGGTTAGGAGAAGCACGCCGGCAACCGATACGGCATTTTCGAGGGCAACGCGCACAACCTTGGTCGGATCGATGATTCCGGCCTCCACCAAATCGACATATTCCTTTCGCGCGGCATCAAAGCCCAGATTGCCTTCACCGCTTATCATACGCGCAACGACCACGCCGCCATCGACCGCCGAATTTTCAGCGATCTGACGCGTTGGAGTCTCGAGCGCGCGCTTCAGAATCTGAATGCCGGTCTTCTCGTCGCCCTCGCTTTTTGCCTCCTCCTGGGCGACCACTGCAATACATCGCAGCAACGCGAGGCCGCCGCCGGGAACGATGCCTTCGGCGACGGCAGCCTTCGTGGCGCTGATCGCGTCATCGAGCGCTTCCTTCTTCGATTTCATCTCGGCCTCGGCCGGGGCACCGACGCGTATCACGGCGACACCGCCCGCCAGCTTGGCGAGCCGCTCTTGGAGCTTCTCGCGATCATAGTCGCTCGTCGTCTTCTCAATCTCAAGCCGCAGCTGTTTGACGCGTCCTTCGATATCGGCGCGATGTCCAGCGCCTCCGATGATCGTCGTATTGTCCTTATCGACGACCACGCGCTTGGCCTGACCAAGTTCCTTGAGGGTCATTGTCTCGAGCTTCAAGCCCAGCTCTTCCGAGACGACCATGCCGCCTGATAGCACGGCCAGGTCTTGAAGCATCGCGTTTCGGCGGTCACCGAAGCCCGGAGCCTTGACTGCACAACTCTTCAAAGCTCCACGCAGTTGATTGACGATCAGTGTCGCCAAGGCTTCGCCCTCGACGTCTTCGGCGACGACGAGAAGCGGGCGGCCGGATTTCGCCAATTGATCGAGAAGCTGAATCAAGTCTTTCAGAATGCCGATCTTACGGTTCGAGATGAGGATGTAGGCGTCTTCGAGTACCACCTCCATCTTTTCAGGATTCGTAATGAAATACGGCGACAGAAAGCCACGATCGAATTGCATCCCCTCGACAACATCGAGAACAGTCTCTGTGGTTTTCGACTCCTCGACCGTGATCACACCCTCATTACCTACCTTCTCCATCGCATCGGCAACAAGTTTTCCAATCACCGGATCGTTATGTGCTGAGATTGTTCCCACCTGAGCCTTCTCTTTTCCGGTGCTGACAGGACGAGACATTTTTCTCAGGGCTTCGACCGCGGCCTTCGTGGCGCGGTCCAAGCCGCGCTTCAAATCGATCGCGCTGGCACCGGCGACGACGTTGCGAACGCCGTCTGCGAAGATGGCATGGGCCAGTATCGTCGAGGTGCTTGTCCCGTCGCCTACAGTATCACCGGTTCTCTCTGCCGCCTGCCGCAGCATCTGCGCGCCGAGATTCTCCTCCGGATCCTTGATCTCAAATTCTTTGGCGATGGTGACACCGTCATTGCAGACAATTGGCGCGCCCCACGACCTTTGAATGAGCACGGATTTGGAGCGTGGCCCTAATGTCACCCGCACCGCATCGGCGAGCTGGGTGGCGCCGCGAAGGATCTTGTCACGCGCGGCAGAGCGGAAGAGGACTTGCTTAAACGGCATGTTCGACGGTCTTTCGCTGAGCCTCCGAGGTCGCAGGCAGCTTTAACGCCTTACAAATTGGCCGAGACACCCCGCGACGAAACATGACTTAAGCCGGTGCAGCCCCCATAGTCTTGATCTGGCTCAAGGTCTTTCCGTTTCCCGATAAATAGATTGTGGTTCTCATGCGCGCAGATCGGCCCAGTGACGATGGTCGAATTCGAAATCGGCTATTTTCGCTGTCTTGATCGCAACGGTGCCATCGTCGACGCTTTGCCAATCCGCATCCGTCCCGCGCAAAGTTGTTCATGTAGGTAGTTCTCCAAGCGGACCCTTACGTGCGCGTTCCAGGGCTCCGTGTCCCATGACTCTGGCCACAGATTCTCGCGTACGTCTGCGCCGACCTTGAGGCGCTCAGGGTCCTCAGACCGCCTTGTCGGCAAGGCCGAAACCATCGAGCCGAAGCGCGACCGGACCGGCTGCCTGTGCAAGTGGCCGAACGAGTTGGCGGCTTTTAGCTCGCCGCGACCCAATTGATTTGCGTCAAGGTAGGCGCAAAGGCAGAGGGCTTAATTTGTTTGTGAACAGTGTCTGGTGAGTTCGGCCGTTCGGAAGGATTTCGGCCGGGTTGCTCAATGACGCGAACGGCCCAACGAATTGCGGGCTTGAGTTGGGCAGTTCCGCCGACGGTGGAGATTGATATCGAGTTCGGAGGGACGTGATGAGCATTAAGACCATCCTGGTGGCAGTGAGCGGCGGCACGGCGACAAATGGCGCGATCGAGCTTGCCTGTCGATTTGCCCGGCGCTTTGACGCCCACCTCGAGGGTTTTCACGCCAAGGCAGACCCACAAGATCTTTATACCTATGCCGATGGTGGCTTCGGCCTATCGATGGGGGCAGAGTTCGTCAAGAAGTTCCTGAGCGATACCGCAGTGCTCGCCAGTAAGACCAAGATGGCGTTCGAGTCAGCCATCGCCCGTCATTCGATCGAGTTGACGTCAGCATCGTCCCGCGCATTGCCACCGAAGAATATGGCCTCGGCAGCGTGGCGCGAGGAGACCGGTTATGGCCCCGCTTTAGTGACGCGCCACGCGCGGTTTTTCGATCTCGTCGTTCTTGGCCGCTCGGAGCGCGTGATTGATCAGCCGCATACCGACGCGGTCGAGCAGACCCTCATTCATTCCGGGCGCCCAGTATTGCTCGCGCCGGTAAACGCGCCGGACGAGGTTGGCGATGCCATCGCCGTCGGGTGGAATGGGTCACCGGAAGCCGTCCGTGCGCTCGTAGCGGCAATGCCTTTCTTTTCGGTAGCACACAGCAATGTCATTATCACGGTTGGTGACAGGCACCAAGAAAGCGCGGCCTCCGCGATTGAGTATCTAGGCTGGCATGGGATCGCTGCAAAGCACCGCCAGGTGTCGACCATTGGCGGAGTCAGGCCAGGGCAGCAACTCCTGGGGGCTGCGCGTGAGCACGGTGCAGACCTCTTGGTTATGGGCGGCTACGGGCATATGCCGTGGGGCGAATATTGGTTCGGCGGCGCCACCCGCGACGTCGTGGGTGTGAGCCTGTTGCCCCTCCTGCTGTCGCATTGAGTGTAAGCCGGCGCCGATCCAACGACGGGATGCGGGTGCCCTTGCGCCGGACCGTTGGGTGCTCGATCCATGACATCGTGCCATCGTTGGAGCATCTCGTGCTGGTCCCGGAAGACTGCATCGCCCTGAGCGATTTGACCCAAGAAGAGATCGACGCGATCGCCGGTCCGGTTCGGGTCAATCGCGTCGGTTTCACGCTATCAGCGCTACGTCTGCTTATCACCCATAGCGACCGAATAGCCGACATTGCGGTAGGTCCGAATCGTGCCAGACCCGGTCATAGCGCGTCTTCGCATTGAAGACCGATCTGGCCGAAAGCAGACTGTCTGTTTCCGGTCGCGACCTACCGGGAAGCGGACACACACTACCAAATCTTGGTCGGTAGCTTCCGACCCGTTGCTGCCGTTCACCGAACGATTGCCGAACGGCGTGACCTGACCCGTCTCGGACATTCCCTCTTCGTCAGGATCGTCCGAGTGGCGGCCTACTTATCCATCTGTGAGATCGGAGCCGCTGCTGGAGCTTTCAGTCGGAGGGTCGCTGCGATCTGAAATGGCTCGCAACTCATTGGCGATGGCTCGACGCCTAGACGCAGGGAACGCAACCGATCGAATCGCCACGCGACTCATCGATGGACTAGTACCCGGATCTTGGGATGCGTGAGTACCTTGACGGTCTCGCTGCCTAGGACGAGTGCGGAGGTGCCGTGGCGACCGTGCGAGGCCATGACGATAAGGTCACAACCTTTCGACTCCGCGGTTTCGATGATCGCTTGGTAGGGATGCTCATGCTCGACACGGACCGTCTCGCATGCGACGCCTGCCGCTTGCGCGTCGCGCGCGACCCCTTATGATCTCGTCGCGCCGCACCGGTCATGTTTTCACGTAATCAAATTCCGCACCACGGCTAGGCTCCCGTGTTAAGTTTGCTGTCCTCCCGAGCGAGGGTCTGGGGCGTAGGCTTCTCGAGGATCGCCGCGTAGTGATAGGGCGGAAGCTCAACGACGCGGACGAGGTTCAGCCCGGATGATACGACTACGGCGGCAACTTCCTCGGGCTCCATTCTCATATCGGTCTTGGGACCTCGCGGCTGTCCGAGAACGACCGTTTCCTCGCGGGGACGCCGATGCCAGTTGATCACCGCGAACCGGCCACCCGGCTTCAGAACGGAACCAACGGCGTGGGCCAAGCGCGGCTTGTCCGGAACGCCGTGGAAGGTATTCGCCATCAACACGAAATCGACCGGGCTTCGCGCAAACGCGCCGACCTCGTAGGCGTCGCCAAGGACCACATCGCAGTTGGATGCGTGGATGGCAGCGAGCTGTTCTTTCGCGCGAGCGAGAATCTCGGGATTGAGGTCAATCGCAATGACGTGATGCGCCATTCGAGCGAGCGGGACAGTAAACAGACCGTCCCCGCAGCAGAGGTCGATGATATCCATCCCCGGCTCGATGCCGAGGGAGCCGAGCACCGCTTCCGGCTCAGGCCAGAGGCTTTGCCACCAATCCGAGTTTGGCATCGCGGTTGCCGGGAAAAGCCTTGCTGTCACTGTGTCGCCCGTGATCCGAAAAGGGGTCCGTCATTTTGATGTGAATCAAGGCGACAAATAGCGGCGTCCGCAAGGCTCTTCTTCGAAACGGATATATCGGTTCCGGACCGTGACACGGAAGGTGGCCGCGATGAATACGCTCATTATACTGAATGACCCGCCTTACGGCACCGAACGAAGCTACAACGGATTGCGCCTCGCCGGCGCGCTGTTGAAACAGGGTGCGGACGCGGTCGTCGTCGTGTTCTTACTGGGGGACGCCGTGCTGTGCGCGAAAAAAAGCCAAAAGACACCAGAAGGTCATTACAACATCGAGCGGATGCTGCACCGAGTAACATCCGGCAAGGGTGAAGTCCTTCTTTGCGGTACTTGCATGGATGCGCGCGGTATCACGACCGATGAGATCGTCGAAGGCGCTCGGCGCAGCACGATGGAAGAGCTTGCCTCTGTCACGCTGAAGGCCGACAAGGTGATCGTCTTCTGAAGCGCTCGTACGGGTGACTTCGATCGATCAGGATCAGGACCGCGCTTGCGATCGGAGGCGGTTATAGGGAGCGCCCTTTCCTTGGACATAACCGACGCACCGAAGACGCCGACCGGGTTGACAAGCGCGGAAGCTCGTGACCGCCTGGTCGAATTCGGTCCCAACGTTGTCGTGGAGGAAGTGCCGCCGCGATGGCGCGCTTTCCTTGCCAAGTTCTGGGGCCCGATTCCGTGGCTTCTTGAGGCCGCGATCGCTCTTCAGATCGGGCTCGGCGCGTATGTCGAAGTGGCCGTGATCGGCGCGCTCCTGCTTTTCAACGCGACCTTGGGCTTCATCCAGGAAGGCCGGGCGGGCGCCGCTCTTGCCGCGCTCAAAAAGAGGCTCGCGCCGACGGCGCAAATCTGCCGGGATGGCGCGTGGATGCGGCGCCCGGCATCAGAGGTCGTGCCAGGCGATCTGATCAGGCTTGCGCTTGGGGCATTAGTTCCTGCCGATGCCCGCATCGCATCAGGGTCGGTGATGGTCGACCAGTCTATGCTCACCGGCGAATCTGTTCCGGTCGATGTAAGTGCCGGCGGGGAAGTGTTTGCCGGTTCCCTGGTGCGCCGCGGCCAAGCAGTCGCCGAAGTGACCGCGACGGGATCAAAAACATATTTCGGGCGGGCAGCCGAACTCGTGCGCGTCGCCCACGTGGCGAGCACTGAGCAAGCGGCGATTTTTGCCGCCACGCGCAATCTTGCCGTCGTCAACGGTTCGATCGCCGTTCTCCTCATCGCTTACGCCGTCGCGATCGCGTGGCCGACTGCCGAAGTGATTTGCTTGGCCCTTACCGCGCTGTTGGCGACGATTCCGGTAGCGCTCCCGGCAACGTTTACGCTGTCCGCCGCTTTCGGCGCCCAGACATTGGCGCGGCGGGGCGTTCTCCTGACCCGGCTTTCGGCCGCGCACGAGGCCGCCGCCATCGATGTCTTATGCGCCGATAAGACGGGCACGCTGACGCGCAATACGCTTGAGGTCGCCGAGGTCGCCCCGATGATGGGTTTCGACCGTGAACGCGTGCTGGCGCTTGCTGCGCTGGCGAGCTCCGAGGCAGGCCTAGATCCCATCGACGACGCCATCCGAGCGGTTGCGACCAAGGCAGCGGGGCGCGCCATAGCCGAAACGGTCTCGCGTTTCATTCCTTTCGATCCGACGACCAAGACGTCCGAGGCCTTCGTCACCGACCAAAATGGAACCGAGATTCGGATTATCAAGGGCGCGTTTCAGGCAATTGCGGAACTGGCAGAGGTCCCGGCGGAAGCCCGAAAGCTGGCCGATGATCTCGCCGGGCGCGGGCATCGCATCATCGCTGTTGCCATGGGCACGCCGCATTCGCTCCGTCTGGCCGGGTTCATCGCTATCAGCGATCCGCCGCGTGAGGATTCGGCCGGGCTCATCGTTGCGCTGCGCGAAATGGGTGTGCGCACCGTGATGGTGACGGGCGATTCGCCGGTTACGGCCGCTGCCATAGCCCGAAAGGTCGGCATTGCGGGCGCCATTTGCCCGCCGGAGCGGCTGCCCGATGCGCTGAGCGCCGACGAGTTCGGTGTCTTCGCCCGCGTTGTGCCGGAGCAGAAATATCGCCTGGTCAAGGCGTTGCAGAATTGTGGGCATGTCGTCGGCATGTGCGGCGATGGAACCAACGACGCGCCGGCATTGCGCCAGGCTCAGATCGGGATCGCGGTCTCGACGGCCACCGATGTCGCCAAGGCCGCCTCGGCAATGGTCCTGACCGAGCCAGGGCTCGCCGGCATCCTCTTCGCTATCCGCGAAGGGAGGATCGGGTTCCACCGGCTTCTGACCTACACCTTCAACATGCTCGTCAAGAAGATCGAGATCGTTCTCTTCCTGGCAATCGGACTGGGCCTCACCGGTCACGCGGTGCTGACGCCGGCGCTGATGGTTCTGCTTTTCATGACCAATGATTTTCTGAGCATGTCGCTGACGACCGACCGCGCGAGCTTCTCGCCGACCCCCAGCATCTGGCGCATGCGCAATATCACTGCTGCCGCCGTCGTGCTTGGGGCTTGCAAGCTCGGATTCTCCACAGCGGTGCTTGCATTTGCCAAGTTTTGGGCGGGGCTGGACCCGACCGCACTGCAAACGATGGCTTTCGTAACGCTCGTATTCGGGAATCAGGCGCTGCTCTACGTGCTGCGGGAGCGCCGGCGTCTTTGGGGCTCGAAGCCGAGTTCTTGGGTCTTTGCATCTTCCGCGGTGGACATCCTGGTCGCCTCGACGCTTGCCCTGTTCGGCATCTTGATGAAGCCGATCTCATGGCACCTCGTCTTGGGCATATTCGGAGCGTCAATCGCCTTCGCGCTCATTCTCGACCAGATCAAGCTACTCGTGCTTTCGGTATCAAAGGTCGAATAGCCCGTCGTGAGCAGTTGAAGGGTGAACGACATGACGCAAATGGCCGGAGCAGAACACCCACACGCCGCCTGGTGGCGAACGTCACGAGTATGGTGGCTCGTTGCTGTCGGCGCAGCGTTGGTTACGCTTGTCATTGTGGCAATCGTTGAAACGCTCGGCCCAGCCCCGATGCCGTACAGTGAATTTCTTGACCAGATCGACGCGGGAAACGTCGCGAGCGTCATCTTTCGCGGGACGGAGATCGATGGGCGGTTCAAACATCCATTGGAGAGCGCCGCTTCGAATGGGACGAGACAAGGAGACATCTTCGTCAGCAGGGTTCCGGATTTTGGCGATCCTAATTTGATCCCTGAGCTGCGTAAACAGCACGTCACGATCGATGTTACCTCGTCGTCGTCCTGGACGCGGCTGCTCTTGGGTGTCCCCTTGCCGATGTGGCTTTTTCTCGGGGCAATTCTCATTGCTGGGATCGTCAGGCTCGTGCGGGGGCGCAAGGGACAATCAGGCTCCGCCATGCCCATGCATCCGATGCAGGGAATGATGGGACTCCTGTCTGGTCTCTTTGCGAAGCAACAACAGGGCGAGGGCCTATCCGCACAGGATCGCGACGAGATGAAAAGGAAGAATTAGAAGCATGTCACTTCACGCGGATTGGAATAATGCCCGTGACGCTGGCAGTCGCGAATGGTCAACTAGCAGAATGAAGAGCACGAAGATCCTTTTGAAACAGCCCGCCCACCGCTGCATTGCTTCGCTTCTGTCGAAAGCTCCTCAACAGGCATTTTGTGCATGCGTGGCGGGTTGGCATTGTCGCAGTGCGAATCATCCATGTTCAAGCCATGATGTCCCGCCACATCATTATGCATCACAGTGCTGTTCACCGTGCTGTAGCCGCGAAGCTCGTTGTAGCGGGCGATCTGCGCCGGTGTAAGCACGCGCTTGGCATCGATATGCGCGGCGAGATGAACGGCTCGTAGACGGCCCTGGAGGTTTCCGATAGCTTCGGTCTCGGAAGCAAGACGATTTTCGTTGATCGTGGCGCTTTCGAACTGGTATTCGAGTTCTCGCTCGCGCTGGATGATCTCCTCCCCCAGCGGCTTAGCGTTCGCTATCACCCGGTCCTTGAGGGCGCCCACCTGGCGGATCTGATCGGGACTCAATCTAAGTTCGGACGCGAGGTCGAGAATGTGCGCCGGTCCGGGATATCCATTCAGCTCGCCAGCTTTGGCGAGGCCCATGCCGTGCCCGTTCATGAGGTCGTCCAGGTCCTGCCGCGACAGGGCCTTCACCTCTCGAGATTGCTGACCCGCATAGGGCGAAGGATCTGCCGCTACCGCGACATACACGGGCAGCGACCCCGCGAAAAAGCCGGTGAGAAAGAAGGCGGAACGCAGCAAAGGTTTCATAGTCAGTGCTCCAAAGCCACTGGGGTGTAATTAGATTAGGCCCGAGGACACCACCTGTATATGACTTCGCTGCGGCCTTCACCGTCTCACGCGCTTTCCCCAATTGCGCCCGGCGTTGGGCGCTTGCGAGATTTTCATCGGTAGCTTCCTTTGTATTCTCGCGACGTAACGTTTGTGGCGCCGATCTATGTGACGCAATAATTGTTGCCGAAGTTTGATTGACGACCGCTCGTTTGTAACAGAGTTTGTCACGCTGGCTTTTCGCAATACCCTGTCACAGCCTTTTTACCTTGATCCGTCTACGCCGGAAGCGGATCCATCGCGGCGCGACACGCGCGGCGCTTCGTATAGGCTAGAGGTCCGACGCGGCCGGTATCCGCTCGGTATGACATTTCATGACGTGGACCCGTGATTCCCATCGTCACTATTATTATTGTTGTTTATCGCGCGATGGCGAGCGTGTGGTGGCGCTCGCTGACCTCAATGTTCAACCCTGAACACCTGCCCATCGAGGTGGAGTGAAGGGTCGCTCGCTGCGGAAGATAATCGAATTCGAATGGGCTTGTGCGGCGCAATATCGGCATGGCGAATCTCCCCGACGGCCCAGGACAATCCGCTCCAGATTACCTTGTCATAGTGGATCTCCACTGGAAGCGGCCGGCCGCCTTGCTCGGCAGCGATCACGAAATGTTTTCCCATATCGGTTTTGCTGACGCTGCGCATCATCTCGTTGTGAGTATCGCGCTGGCGCAGGATGATCCGCAGGTCTCCGGTGACGGGCGGCGTGACGACGGCTTCGATCGCGAGCGGTCCTTCCATCTTTTTAGATGCCGCGGCGGCCGAACCAGGATCAGCAGTACTGTGGAGAGCATTCGCTTCCTTAACCGCAGCGAACTCCGCGGGCAGCGGCTCGACGTGGCGTGGAATTCGAACATCCGCCTCTGTGCCGAGATCGTAATCTGGGCTCGCATAGCGCCCGAACCCAACGAGCGCGAGCTGGCCAGGACCGAGCCGAATGGAATCCCCATCGAGCGCCGGATTGAAACCCGCATCACGGAAGAGGATGCGCCGCCCACCCGTATAGGGCTGATTCGCCGGCGAAAGCCGAGGCATACGGATGGTCCGAATTCTTTGCGACGGATTGACAACTGTGTACAGGGCGCCGTCCGCTCCGATGGAGCCAAATCCATAGGGTTGAGCGTCGCCGGGAATTCCACCGAAGGATTTGGTGATTCCTGACCTTTGCAGTGGCCCATACATGGCCTGCACCTTGGCAAACCAGCGCGCCTTCTCATCGTCGAGTAACTCGAGATTTCCATGCACGGTGTTGATCCAGCCGCCATGGGCAACCATGAGCAACAAGCTGCCTTGCCAAGCTGCCGTCCCGCGGTGGTAATTCGTGCCCGTGTCCCCGATCATGAAGCTTGTCGAATTGATACGCTGTAGCGGAAGCCCGGCTTGCTCCATGCTGCGCACCATGTGGTCGCTGTAAATATCAACCGACCGCCAGAAATTCATTGCTGGCACATTCGACGGGCGAGGGTCCCCGGAATAGAGGGAATCGAACAGGTCGAGCCAATGCGCATCGAAGGGCGTTACAGGCTTAGCGGCCGATCCCACGTCGCCGACGAGGCCATTGAATCCCACGAGAACCACGTCGGGATTCTTCCTGCGGAACGCCTGCAGCGCAGCATGAAATGCTTGCAGATTGCGTACCCGGATATCGTGCGGCGTCAGCGTCTTCTCGTCTCCCTTTGCAGCGGCGTCGAAATCCGCGAAATCGAATTTGAACATGCGGATGCCGCGGTCGTACCAGTACTGGAGGACGTCCATGAAGTCGGCGAGAAACCCGCCTGCGTAAAGCGCCATGGCCCCGTCATTCCTATCCAGTGAACCTTGCCATTCTGGGGCCGCGTGCAGATAGGTGAGCGTGTTGGTGCTAAACCACAGGCCCGGCTTGACGCCATTGGCTTGGCATTCCGCGAGCCAGCGGTCCGGTCCCTGCGGCCAGCTCTCAGCGCGCCATTTCCGGTAGCCGCCGTCGGGGGCGTACCAGAAGGCATCCATCATGTAGTAGTCGAAGTGAACGCCCAATTTGCGCAAGCGCAAAATCTGGTCGAATTCCTGCAACGCCAGCTCTTCGGTGAGCGGGATATTGTCGGAGAGCTCGTCGTAAGCTGACCAGGCGTTATAAACCCAGATCGGCGCCGCCAATAACGGTTGGCTCGCGGCGCTCTGTTGCGCTCGAGTATGCGCGGCTGGCTGTATTAGTAAGAACAGCGCGGCGGACAGGAGGGCTATGAGTTTGGACATCGGACCCCTCTCCATTGCCAAGCCCCGTGCTTTCAAAAGTAATAGCGCGCGCGGAATTCGACCCGCGTGGAAGCTTGCTTCTCGCCGAACTCCGTCAGATGCGGCCCGATATTCTGCTGCAGCCGGAAGCGCAGCTCGATGTTCTTGAAGCCGGTATAGAGCAGTTCGGGCAGAACAAGCATGCTACGGTCTGTCGTATTGGCCTGGACCGTCAAGGATGGCGTGAAATAGACGATGTCGAAAGGCTCGTTCTGGCTTACCTTGAAGTTGACGTAACGCCGCATGGGGTTGGGCTTCATGTACATCTGGCTCATCATGCCGGCCTTCTGGAGCAGCGCCGTGCTGCCGGTCGCGCGATATGACACGAATGCGCTGTGCGCGAGCGAATAGAACGAGTCGCCTTCGGCGTCCTGGAACCCCTCACCGTTATGATAATATTCCAATATGAATGTCGTAGCGGATTCGGTCAGGTAACGAAGGCCGATGAGATAATCCGTTGCAGGGGTAGTGAGCTGCGTCGGTGGTCCCGCGGCGTTTAGAATGGGTCTGGTGGCTTCCGTGACGCGCGCGATCTCGCCGTGGATCTCCAGCGCGGGCGTGACGGCGGATGAGAAATCGGCGCCGTAGCGCGTACTCTTCGCACCGCCGCTCAGCGCCATCACGTCGATGTCGGTGGTTCCGACCAAAGCGTAGAGCTTTCCCACCACGTCGTCGTGATGGACTTTTCCGAAATCATTGTTGATCGCCGGCGTGGCGGGGATGAAGACCGACATGAACCCGAGCGTCTTGATCGGCCCTTCTTGGAAGCTGCGCAGATAGTTCGCGCTCGCGATCCAGAAACCCTCGCGCGACGCGTCGGGGTCGGTTGGGTCCTTGGCGCGTTGGATGAAGCCGACCGGGTTCCACGCATAGCCCTTGCCCCACAGCAGCACCCGCTTGCCCAGGTCGAAGGAAAGGCCGGTCGTCGGCTCGATGTGCAGCCCGCCTTGATAGAGCTTGGTGTTGTGATCGTTGCCGAAGACGACGTCGCGCTCGCCGTCGCCATGGGCGGTGAAATCGAGCGTCGCGATGTCCTTATGGTATTTGCCGGTGACCTCCACCGTGCCGGTTCCGCGCTCATTGACGCTGGGGCGGCTACCCGCCGGCCTGTTCAACTGATAAAAGGCGGCGTTACGGTCGAGCCCGAATTCCTCGTACTTTCCTTCGGCGTAGCCGCCGATTTCGAAAGCCTTCTGCTGATATTCCGTCGGCTCGAAGGTATAGGTGGGCTGGCTCGGTTCGGGCTGCTGTCCATTGGCGACGCCGACGCCCGCCCAGGCCAGAGCAAGAGCAATGGCGATTCGGCGGCCCATCTGTAGTTATTGCGGCTGAAGGGTGCCGACGCGGGGCATGAAGTCCAACGTGAATACCTCGTCGGGCAAGGTCTTTGCCTTCACCCCGGCATAGATCATCACCGATTTGTAGCCCTTGTAGAGTGGGCTGTCGGTGGTGACCGTGGAAGGTCGCACGATGCCGCCGCCGAAATCCTTGATGTCGCTGAAGTAGAGCGTCTTGATGAGGAAACCGCTCGCAGCGTAACACTCGATCTTCGTCGGCACGAGCTTCGCCTTGTCGACCCACATCTTGAGGCGATCGTAAGCAACTGAATCGTTGACTGCCTTCAACGACAGGAGATCAGCCTCGGACTGTTCTTCGGTCTTCTCGACCGTGTATTCGACGCTGTAGTCGAGACGAAGGATATCGGCATTGTTGAACACGCCGCCGATCACCGATTGCAAGCTGTTGATGCGGATCGGCTTGCCAACCTCGGGGACGTAAAGCCACATATTGTCGCCGAGGCGCAAGGTGCTGCGGCCCTTTTCGCTCGCCGGCGAGGTGAACAGCGCCATGAGCTTGTCGCGGCCTTTCTTGACCGTATAGAGGATGTAATCCTTCTCGCTGCCACTGGGCTCGATGTTGATGAGCTTGCGGTAGGATTCGTAGGATTCCGGCTCAAGATTGCGGTCGACCTTGTTGAGGATGTCGGCGCCGTCCAAGGCGTAAGCGGGAAGCGAAGCCAGCATCGCGAACAAGGCCATGAAAATTGTCTTCAACATATTGGCCTTTCCTCGTGCCTTAGACGTGACGCAGAGCTTCGATCGGGTCCATGCGCGCCGCCTTCCAAGCGGGTTGAAGGGCCGCGAGCGCCGCGACCACGATGACGACGATGCAAGCCGTCACGATGTCCGCGGCGCCGATCGTCGGCGCGAGCACGATGTGGCTTTGTTGGCCGAAGGCGAAAGTCACCTTGTGGAGATTGAGCGCGAGAATGGCACCGAGGCTGAGGACCACACCGATCAAGGTGCCGAAGACGCCGAGCAGCAATCCCTCGGCGAGAAACAACCCCATGATCCGGCGCGGCGGCGTGCCGATCGCGGCGATGGTGCCGATCTCGCGCATCCGCTCATAGACGGCCATCACCATCACGTTCATCACGCTGATCAACACGATCGAGACAAGGATCACCTTGATGAACAGGGTGAGCAGATCGATCATATGCGCGACGGTTGCGAAGGGTGTGAGCTGGTCCCAACTATGGACCTCGAACAGCGAGGTTCCATCGGGCGCGCGATCGGCGGCGAAAGCAGTACTCAAGCCGGCAACCCCCTGCGGTACCTGGCCGATCTGCGCGAGCCGCACGACGATCTCATTGGTTTCGGGACCGCTCATGCGCAGGATATGGCGCGCATCGTCGATGTGGATGTAGCTGTCGCGGCCGCCCGGCCCGCTGAGCCCAGACAAAATCCCCCGGACAACGAAAGTCTGCCCGTTGACCGACCCATCCTTGTTGGTTGCGATCAGCACCACGGTGTCGCCGATCTTCACATTCATGCCATTCGCCAGGAGATCGGGGATCAGGATTTGGCCGGGTTTCAACAAGCCGTCGGGATCGCCTTGGGTGACGCGGCTCTTGAGCAAGGGGAGCGTCGCGTCCTCTTTCGCGGGGTCGATGCCATTGACCCGCACGCCGGTGGTTTCGGCGAAGTTGCTGAACATCGCGGCGAACTTCACGCGCGGCGAATAAGCGACGACTTCGGGCGTCGCTTTGAGAGCGGCCTCGGCACGCTCCGTCATCTTCGTGTCCATGGCGAGCGTGAGCGGCAGATTGTCGATTGACGCGACATACCCTTTGGCGTGGATTTCGAGATGGCCGACGATCGAAATCGGTGAACTGGCCGATCATCAACCCTTTGAACGAACCTGCGAGCGACGTGAAAAGAAGAACCGCCACCACGCCGACCGTGATGAGCCCCGCCGTCAAGAAGGTGCGGCGCCAGTTGCGGATAAGATTGCGGATGGCGATCTTGAGGAGGTCAAGCATGGACCGCCTCCTGTACTCTCTCCACGTTCTTCACCTTGCCATCCTCAAGATGATAGATAATCTCCGCCTCGGCCATGATCTTCGGATCGTGGGTCGAGAAGGCGAAGGTGACGCCGAGCTCAGTCTTCAGATGACGCATCAGATCGATGACCCGGTGCGCGGTTTCGGAATCCAGGTTCGCGGTCGGCTCGTCGGCCAAGACGAGTTTGGTCTCGGGCGCGAGCGCGCGGGCCACGGCAACGCGCTGTTTCTGGCCGCCGGAAATCTGATCCGGCCGCTTTTGCGCCTGATCGGCCATGCCAACCGCGGCGAGCAATTCCATCACCCTGTCGTGTCGCCGCTTCTCCGGCCAAGACTGCACCATGATCAAAGGATATTCGACATTCTCGTAGACCGAGAGCACGGGGATCAAGTTGAAGTCCTGGAAGATAAATCCGATGTTCTGGCCCCGAAACCGCGCGCTTTCCTTGCGACCGAGCGCCGCCACATCGGTGTCGAGCACGGTGAGCTTCCCGCTGGTCGGACGATCGAGACAACCGATGAGATTGAGGAGCGTGCTCTTGCCGCTTCCCGACGGGCCGACGAAGGATACGAACGCGCCGGCCGCGATGTCGAAGCTGACGCCGCGCAGCGCTTGCACCACCACATCGCCCATGCGATAGGACTTCACCACGTTTTCGGCCCGGATGACGCTCATCGTGCTTCTCCACTACGCTGCAGCGACCGGCGGAGGCAGGCCAGAACGCAGTTTTCATAGCGAGAAGCAGGGCCAGCCGCTTTGATCTAGGTCAGTCGATACGCATTCGGCTTTCGCTGATGCCTTGAAATCAAAGGTCACCTAAATCAAGGCAGCGACGTCCACGTTCAGATGTTTAGGCCAGTCGATCACGTTCTCGCTCTAGCAACCGTGTGATCAATGCTTGTGGGGCACCGGCGACAAGTCGCTGGGACAGCACACTGCAGCAGACAGCGAATGACGCTCGCATTGGAACGCCTGTGCTGAAAACGGGCCAAGAGCATCGCCTCGGGTGGTCCCTCGATCACATTGGGTGCCCGCTGCACGGCTTGCGCAGGACATCGAGCGCTAGCTAACTGGCGGCCCCAACCGGCTGTTTTTAGGCTTCGATCGGCGGCATGTCAGGTAGTGGCACATCGCGTCGTTCAGAGCAGTGCAACGTCACGGCGGTTGTTGGCCGAGAGCCGACGGTCCACTTTTCGGCAGACCTCAACCAAAGCGAATGATTGCCAAGGGCGTCTGCAGAACAAAGCGAAGGAATACCAGCCGAGAGTGAATTGTCTAATCGGCTCCAATAGACACCAATGGCTGCCGGATCTGGCTGTCAGCGTCCGCTCGGACCTTCCGTTTGACTCTTTTCCACAGGTCAGGAATGCTGAGGAAGCAGCGGCACTCGCCATATGTGGGCAGATTGAATGCTCTTTCTCCATATCTCGGACATCCATTTCAAGAAGGTCGAGGTAGGCCAACCGGACGATCCAAATTTGGCTCTCAGGAACGACATGATCCGCGATGTCAAGGCGATGCGGGAACGCATCGGGCGTCCTGCCGACGGGGTCTTGTTGTCGGGGGATATCGCCTTCGCGGGAAAGGCCGCCGAATACGACTTCGCCTATCAATGGTTGGAAAACGAGATCTGCCCCGTGGCTGGCTGCGCCATCGATAACGTCTTCGTCGTGCCTGGCAACCACGACGTCGATCGCAGCGTGGAGGCTGGACCGGCCTTCGTCGCCGCGCGCAAACTACTGCGCGAAATCGGTGCCAAGGAAGCGGACGGCGAGATCAGGAAGTGGTTTCGCGACCGCATCTCGGCCGATGTGATCTTCGGGCCGATCGATAACTACAATCGATTCGCAGCCAAGTTTTTGTGTGCGCTGCGCCCTTACATAGAGACCGACGCTGAACGGAACGGCGCGGATGTGCCGGCACGCCCGTTCGCCACCAGGGACCTGCCCCTAAACGACGGATCGAAGCTCAGATTGTGGGGCTTCAATACGGTGCTCATCTCCGGTGCAGACGATAAGGAAGGTCGGATGCTCATTGACCCGGCTGCGTCTCAAATTCAGGTGGAAGACGGCGTGACGCACCTCGTGATGTGTCACCATCCCCTCGGATGGCTGAAGAACAAGCACGCGTTTGAGGACCGCATTAACAAGGTCGCCAAAATCCAGCTCTTCGGGCATGAGCACACCCGGCGCGTAGACGAGTATAAGCGGTATCTGCGGATACGGGCCGGCGCGCTGCAGCCCGACCGCGACGACTTTGAGTGGAAACCCGGCTATAACTGGATCGATGTCTCAGTCGAAAAAGAAGGGGAGAAGCGCCTCCTCAAGGTGATGCTTTGGGTCAGAATGTACGAGGTGTCGCAATTCCAGGCCATTCACGATGCGGAAGATATCGAGATTTGGGAGAACCGCTTCGTTCTGCCGGCCTGGGCTCCTCCTGCGGCAGCGCCCGCGCCGACGGAGACCGAGGCCGCGCAAGTGTTGGAGAAACCGATGACTACCGAACGCGCGCTGCCCGTCACGGTCCGGAGCGTGACGATCAAGCTTTTCAAGCTAAAGGAGCACGAACAGCGGAGGGTCATCACGAAGCTCGAGCTCGACAGGCCGGGCGACAAGGACCTTAAGGATTACGAACAGGCGATCAATGCTGTCCGCCGCAGCCATGAAGAAGGTAAGTTGAAGCAGTTGAATGACCTGGTTGACGAGATGTTGGCCGGGCAGGGGGGAGCTTAATGGCCAAAAAGGAATTCAAATTTCTGGAAGCATACAGGTCCGTTGCGCCGGCGGCGACACGCGAGGTCGTGGCGGCTCGGCAAAATGCGCACGGTAAGCTCTATTCGCTCATCAAGACTATGGACAAGGTCTACGACCTCTGTCGCATCGCATTCAATTTGTCCTTCGACACGCAGGACGTGGCGCAGTGGTTCGAGAAGACGGTCAAAGAACCGGATATCCACTTCTCCCTCGAGATCGACAAAGCAGAGGCGGCGCGTATTGCCACGCTACTGCTCCGGGATTTGGTATCGCGAAGCGGTGTCGAATGCGCGATCGCAAGTCTCGTCGTGTCCTATTGCGGCAAGCGGGAACCTGCGGGCGGAGGCGATCTCTTGGGAGAAGCACGCGACGCCATAAACGCGTTCGCTAACGAACGCCGGATAGTCCTTGCGGACAAGAAGATCGCGATGGCGCCGGCGAAGGACATCAATACGGAGTTCGACGCCGTCCAAAACAGCTTCCAGGGCCCGACCGTTCGGGCGGCCTTGGATGCCTTGTCGGCGGATCTGCGGGACGGGATTACGAAGGTGGCAAGCGCGGCAGATGACGCCGCCGCATCGGTGAAGGGCGATGCGATGCGTCTCGCTGAAGAGCTGGACCTGCTCTGGTGGTATATCGGCGATTGGAGCGAGCTCCTCGACAGGCCTCGGACTGCGTTGGGCGGGCCGGGGATCGCCGTAGCCTCCGCTGTCGAGCTTGGCGATCTCGTCCGCTCGTTCCCCGGACCCTACGGTGCATACGGCCTGCTCCGCCGGGCGCTGGGTGATGTTGCCGACGCAAAGACGTCCCTGAAGTCATCTGTCGAAGGAATCGATGCCAAGGGCCTGTTGCGTCTGGTCAAACCTCTGCCGGCAAGCGCGCGTGAGCTCTTTCCAGTTCAGGCGGCGGTCAATCTTGCGGCCGAGCAGGGCACCAAGAACTGGCGCGACCCTCTCGAAGGCCTGTTAGGAGCAATTCCCGTGACGGAAGTCTCGTATTACGAACTTGCCGTCCAGGCCTTCCGCGAACGCGTGCTGATCGGATACGGTGGCCTCGCGCAATGAACGCTGTGGTGCGCCCCTGTTCGATCGCAGATTGTCCGGTCCAATCGACCGGTAAGTGTAAGCTGCGCCACGACCCAGTCGAAAGTTGCCCCAATTACGCAGAGAGTGACTCGGAGTCTGCGGTCCTCGAAATATCGGAAGCACCCCCTGAGAAGAGCGCTCCTATGCGCATCGTTTCCGGGGACGTCATGCATCTGGAGGATGTGGCCGTATTCGCGCGGCAACGGCAGATCCGCGCGGTCGCCTTTGTGGGCGAATACAAAGCGGGTAAGACGACCCTTATCGCGTCGATCTACGAGATGTACTGCAAGGGGCCGTTCGCAGGAATGAGTTTTGCCGGTAGCCGGACGCTGGTCGGCTTCGCCAAGCGCCACCATCTGGCTCTTCTGAATTCACAAAGAACGATTCCTACCATTCCAAGAACCAGCCGGAACGATCCTCCGGCGTTCTTTCACCTAGCTTTGGCGAGAAAGCCGGGCGAGATCGTCGATCTAGTCATGTCCGATCGTTCTGGCGAGGCTTATGGCTTTGCTCGGACCGCCACGGAGCTCATTCCCACTCTATCGGAACTTGCGCTCGCGGAACGGGTCTGCTTCATTCTGGACGGCGCGAGGGTCGCTTCGATCGAGCAGCGGACGTCCTATACGCGCCAGTTCAAGCAGATGATCCACGCCCTCCACGATAACGGCGCGCTGACGTGCGCGCAGACAGTCGAGGTTCTCTCCACGAAATTCGACATTACCAAAACGCGGGATGATGCCGACGATCAGCTCCAGTATCTGACCGAGTACGAGAATCAAATCGTCGAGGAGTTCGCGAACAGACACCTCGCGGTCGGATGCTTCCGGGTCTGTGCGCTTCCCAAGAGGGACTATGCCATCGGCTTCGTTGGACTTGATGAGGCCGTGAGGCGATGGACGGCCCCGTTGCCATTGCCGAGCGTTCTGCCCGATGATCTCCCCAAAGCGCCGCGGCAGATAGATCGGCTGCTGGCCAAAACCGAACCGCTGGAGTGACCGTGAATCCGCACCGGTACATGGTCTTCGGTTTTCATCGCTCGGGCAAATCGACGTTTGCGGCGGCGTTGTGGCATTTGCTCGATAGCAGGGAGCTGAAGACAGCCTTGGAGAAGGGCAGGCATTCGGGAGACTTCCGGTATCTAGAAGAGATCGCACAGTCGTGGTCGGAAGGTTGGGAAGTCGAACGGACGAAGAGCGATCAGATCGAGGACATCGCAATCAACCTGCGACATCCACAGTCAGGAACGGAGTTGACGCTCGAGTTCACGGATCTGCCGGGCGAACGCTTCGAAACCGCATTCGCCAGCCGACTCTGCTCGCCCGAATTTGTCCGAACTCGTGAACGAGTCAAGCGGGATGCTGTTGTTCGTGAGCGCCCTCCGGGACATCGACAGCGTGACGATTCTGGATGCTCTTGGATCGGATGAATTGGACGAGCGTTCGGCGGCGGAGCCGTTGTCGGCCGAGGATCCGCCTTGGATTCCAGAAAGAACACCTCTTCAGGTTCAGGTAGTTGATCTGCTTGAGGCGATGCAGCGTTCCCCGTTCCAGGCGAAGCCCCTGCGGGTGGCGGTCATAGTTTCAGCCTGGGACCTGACCGACGGGATCTCGGCCGATGCGTGGCTCAAGAAAAGAATGCCGTTGCTGGATCAATACCTCAGGAGCGGCCAAGGGGCGGTCGCTGTCCGTGTATACGGCGTCTCCGCCCAGGGCGGCCAGCTGTCAAAGAAGGAAGATGGTCCCGGTCCGGATCGTGATCGTCTTCTGAAGGTGCAGCCGCCCAGCTGCCGCATCAAAATCGTTGGTCCCGACGTTGCCGCACATGATCTAACATCTCCGCTGCTGTGGTTGGGACGCTGGACCGCAAAGCCGTGAATATTGGCGAGCACGACAGGGTTGATCAGGCTCTGTTCGGCTATTCAGACGGTCACCGGCAGATCGCGGCCTCCGTGAACCTTCCGGCCGCGGATCTATACCGGCTGTCGGCGGCAAGCGATCTCGCAACCGGAACCAAGTTGGCGCCGGATGAAAGCTACATCACGGGCGTTCCTCTGGAGGAATCCAAGCACTACGCCCTTATCAGGACGTGGCCGGCCCCAGAACTGGCCCGACCCGGTTGCGTGTGGAGTCACGTGCTATTGCTCGATGCACGTGTCCTTGGCTCGCGCACGGATCTGCACGATCTGCTCCAATGCTTCAGACGTCCCCGCGGAGATTTCAAAGCGTACGCCGTGCCAGTACCCTTGGAGGCGAGACTGACTGAGCCGCCCGCGATCGACAAACACGAATTGCAACGCGCTATACAGGATTACTATTCGGGGCGGCCCGCGCTGTTGTCCGCGGCATTGGACCAAAAGATCGCGGAAGGGATCGTCACAGCGATATGGTCTCAGCAATGGCCACGATTGCGTGCGGCGTTTGCGTTCCGCACCGCCCGCACTGAGCGCCGGAAGAGCGATCTGATCCAGTACGACGTTCAGCTGACCTCGCCAGGCGATGTGAATCCGCCCGAGGGTATCCCGTCCGATTGGGCGATCGCCGGCGCGCGGGATGCCGCGACGGGCCAAGTTACGGACCTCCGGAGATTCCTGTGGAGGTACGGTCGGGACATTCTTGCAGCCCGAAGCTGCTACCCGATGTTGGTCGAGCTGTTCCTGCTCGGACGTGGTCACCAGAACATCGCTACCGAACATGCACTGCGAGTTTTTCGGTGCCTTCCTGATCCGAATGACGGCGAGATCCTGAAGAAGGACATTCTTGGAATTCCAGCGGCAGCGCCGTCGCTCTCGCCCACCGTTTCGCCGGTCGGTCTGCTGGATGTCCTCGCCGACCAGAAGGTAGACCAGCTTGTGCCTCCAGGCGTCATTGCCCAGCGATTTCGGGGTCTCCATGGGGAGGATGTCGGGGCCGTGGCGCGCCATCTAGACCTAAATTATGAAGCACTCTCTCCGTGGAAGGACGATATCGAGAACGCCATTATAGCGGGCGCGGATGCGTCAACGTTGTTGCAGGGCTTCCCGCAACGCTACCAGGTGCCGGTGCTGCGCGCGCGGTCCGATCTCGTCGGACCGGAGACGTTAACCCCGCTATCGAACGACCAACTAGCCGAGCTGCTTGATGCCCATCCGGTGGGTTCGGCTGCGGATGCACTGGCCTCTGAAGCGGTGCGGCGAGACTTCGGACCACTCAAGAACAATGAATTGATTAAGTGGGATCCAGTACGGGTCTTCAGTGCCGCGCTAGACGCGATCGCACACGGTGACCTTAATTCCGCGTGGAACTACCTTTGGCCTCCACACGTGGGCGCGATCTTCACCGGAGGATGGCCTAAGACAGAACGTTCATGGTCTCGCGTCGCATTGGGCCTCACGTACCTGGGTTATCCCCGTCATGTGGGTCCGCGTGCGGAGGAGTGGAGCGCCTTTCTCCCTTCCATGGCCGACGATCTCCGGGGCGACGATCGCGTGCGTCTGCAAGGCTACCTTCTACGGACAGCTTTGGACGAAGGATCCGCGGGCACTTGGAAGCTCTGCGTTATGGTGTTTCCCGAATTGCGCCCAGTAATTCTGAGAGGCGCGCTGCCGGATGACGTGTACCGAATGCTGTCGTCTGACCTGCCGAAGTTCAACACTGCAGGCTATTGGGACATCAACCTGCGCGTTCTGATATGCCTCTCATTTCTGCGCAGGAAAATTTCGGATACCGATGCCGAAAACGCGCTCGGTCTCTCGGATCACGATCTCCACGTACTTTTCAACGGCGCGGCCGATGAGGATGACTCGAAACATTCTCTGTTCTGGTGGTTCTGATCGCGATTGAAAATCGCAACCTTGGTGGCAATGCAGCGCTCGGTCGTTGCCCTGCGTTAAGCGCTCCCTGTCAGGTTGGACGTGACTGCCCACGCTAGATGTGGCCGTCGCGGGAGGCGCGGCTGCGATAATTCAAACGGAGAGAATGGCCGCTTTAGAGGAACGATTTAAAGCCAAAGAATGACGGCAATGGGCGCAGAGCTGTCATTCATTGTCGGCTGAGCCGAGGCCCGCTTCGGGTCAAACTGCGCCCTGCGGCCGAGTATCGATCCCGCTTTAGCGGCTGGAATGGTCTGAAAGCGGCCCTCGATTCGCCGAGCGAAGGCGAACGGAGCAAGGTGGCCAGCCTCTGTGTGAGAGGAGGACCACATGCACGAAGCAATCGCGACTACCCAGACAGAATCGCGCCGGACCCCATGGAATAAGGGAAAAATGATCGGCGCCAAGCCGCCGTTACGGACCAAGAATGTCTGGTCCATCCGGACCAACCTCCAGGTCGCAGGCCGAATACGCGATCTAGCCATGTTCAATCTGGCCATCGACAGCAAGCTCAGGGGTTGTGACGTTGTCAGCCTGAGGGTCGAAGACGTCGCTCCCCAAGACATTGCCCTCGATCGCGCATCCGTCCGTCAGAAGAAAACCGGACATCCCGTCAGGTTTGAGCTGACCGAGCAGACCCGGGAGGCGGTCGATCTCTATATCAAGGCTGCGGGCAAGAGGCCTGGCGAGTTCCTATTCACAAGCCGTCGCAATCCCGACCGATGCATGTCGACGAGGCAGTATGCGCGGCTCGTGTCGGAATGGATCGCAGGCATCGGATTGGACCCGCATTTCTACGGAACGCATTCCCTGCGCCGCACCAAGGCCACGCTCATATACCGCCGTACCGGCAATTTGCGCGCGGTCCAGCTTCTGTTGGGCCACACAAAGATCGAAAGCACCGTGCGCTACCTCGGTATCGAAGTTGACGACGCTCTGGCCATAGCCGAGCAGGTAGATGTCTGAAATACCTGGGCAGAGCAGACATGCTCTGCCCTCCTTCTTAAGGCCGAATCGTGCCAGAAGCCAATGTTGAGCTAAGTTGCGCAGGTCTGCCTTGTGCCTCTGCGCCCATCGGCATGCCAACGAGGCGCAATCGCTAGGCTCGATCGTTGTTTCTTCTTGGATCTCGTCTGATTTCCTCCGAGAAATCTCGGAAGCACTGGATGAAAAGCTTTGCCAGTGGGCTCAACGTACGATCCTTGAGAGTAACGACAGCTACAGGCCACCTCCGACGAGGCAGCTCGATGGGCAGCGCCGTGAGCCCATACCGCTTGGCTTCGAATTGCATCACGGATGCTGGGAACACCGTTAGAAACCGGCCGCCAGCGGCGAGAGTCGCGCGCAAAGGGACCGAAAATGTCGGCACGGCGACCTCCGGCATCGCTAGCCCGCGCACGGCGAAAGCCTCTGCAACCACTTGATAAGCAAAAGTGTTGCGGGGTGTAAGCGTCCACGGTCCACTGAGAAGTTCAACCATCTCGATGCGCCGGCGACGCGCCCATCGGCTTTTGGCTCCTACGAACAATAATAAGCGATCGTCGAACATCGTTTCGATGTTGAGATCGTGGTAGAAGTTGTCTTCCGCGCGTGGCGTCGACAGACGTATGAGCACGAGATCGACTTTGTGTTGCCGCAAATCCGGATATTCGGCTGCGGGGGTTGGCACCTCATCAACATGGACGACGACGCGCGGATGTTGAGCGGAAAATCGTTCGATGACCGGAGCCAAGAAGTTTCCCGTAATTCCGACATTGCAGCCGATGCGCAATTCACCGGCGGCTGGGTCCGCTAGGAACTCGATTTCTTGAATTCCCTGCTTTAGCTCCTGAAACGCGCTCCTGCCATATCTTAGGAGAGTGTCGCCATACATCGTGGCTACGACACCCCGAGGGTTCCGGTCCAGGAGGTGGACGCCCAGTGTGTCTTCGAGATCGGCGATGATTTGTGACACGGCCGGCTGGGATACGCCCAACCGCAAGGCCGCCTTGCCGATCCCCCCACACTCAACGACGGCGAAGAACACATGCAAATCCCGCAGCGTGAGCCGCCGGCCAATTTGCCTATCCCAGTCGATGATTCGAGGCATAACTTATAGCTTATCATATGATAAGAATTTTTGGCATTATTCTTATGTATCCTTCCATGTAAGGGAGAGTGGTGAAGCTCGATTGCCGTGGTTGCAAGGAACTTGGGGAGCGAACAAGCATGTTGCTGTACATCACCCAAATTGAAATGACGCTGCGGCATGCTGCGACGTGCGTCCTCGGCGCGTTTGCTGTGGCGGCGGTCATCGTTGTGCCAGTCTCTGCCGACGCCGAGAACGTCAAGATCGGTCTCTTACGCAATGTTCCGAGCGGTCCGGTCTTTATCGCTCAAGAGAAGCGTTTTTTTGCTGCTGAGGGAATATCCGCCGATCTCGTCTATTTTGACTCCTCGGAGCCCATCGCTCTGGCGGTGGTTTCGGGCGATGTCGATTTCGCCATTACCGGGTTCACCGCCAGCGTCTATAACTTGGCAAGCCACGACGCTATTCGGATCATTGCTGGAGCATACAATAAGTCGCCGGGATTTCAGACCCTCGGCTATGTCGTGTCAAAGTCGGCTTACGCCGCGGGGCTAACATCGCTCAAGAACCTTTCCGGTCGTTCAGTTGCCGTCACCCAGATAGGATCGCCGCCGCATTACAGCCTCGGTCTGCTTGCCGAAAAATATGGGCTGGATCTCAATGGCATTCGCTTGATGCCGCTACAGTCGATTCCGAACGTCGTATCGGCGATCGCCGGCGCAAAAGCCGATGCGGCGGTCCTCAACGCAACAGCAGCGATGCCGCTCGTCCGCAGAGGCGACGCAATGCTACTCGGTTGGGTCGGTGATGAGACGCCGTGGCAGCTCGCCGCGATCTTTGCGTCTTCCAAGACCGCAAGGGAACGACATGACACGGTTGAGCGATTCCTGCGCGCTTATCGCCAGGGCACCCGCGCGTTTCACGATGCATTCACGGGAGCTGACGAACGTCGTAGAGACAACGTGTCGGCGCCCGAGATCCTCGGGGTTCTGTCGAAATATATCGGTCAGTCACCCGAGCAGATCTCAGGAGCAATAACCTATGTCGATGCTGATGCGCGGCTCGACGTAAAGGACGTGTTGCACCAGATCGCGTGGTACAAGTCGGAGGGGATGGTCAAGCTCGAAGTCGATGGCGATAAGATCATCGACGAGCGCTACGTGATCCCGCTGCCGTGATCGTCGCTACGCGCGAATGGCTAGGTTGATGCCGCCGTCACGACGGATGCTTGGTATGGGCTTGGTGCCCCCTGGCATGCCGAGGTCACGCAGCCACGAAGAATGACATGGCCGAGACCGAATTCCACTTCACTGACGGTGCAGCCTATGAACGCTTCATGGGACCCTGGACCCGCGCCATAGGGTCGGTGTTTCTGGGCTGGCTGTCCTTACCTGCAGGCCAACGCTGGCTCGACGTCGGTTGCGGCACCGGCATTTTCACGCAGTTGGTGCTCGATGCATGCTCGCCTGCGATAGTGGTTGCCGTCGATCCTTCGGCAGCACAGATCGATTACGCCCGCAAGCAGCCTGCGGCGCAGTGGGCGGATTTTCGTGTGGCCAGCGCGCATATCCTGCCATTTCCCGATTGCAGCTTCGATGTCGTAGGCTCAGCTCTGGTCATCAATTTCATTTCTGACCGACCCCGCGCGTTGGCCGAAATGCGCCGTGTCGCTCGCCCCAGTGGCACAGTCGCTGGCTACGTGTGGGATTTTGCAGGCGGCGGCGGCTCGGCGTGGCCTTTGGCACGCGGCATGCGCCAGATCGGCATCGAGCCGCCCCGGGTTCCGGGCACCGAGGATTCGAGCGTCGAAGCGCTCAAATCGTTGTTCAAGCAGGCAGGTTTCGAAGAGATCGCCGTCCGGTCGATCGACATCACAGTGGCTTTTCCTGGCTTCGATGATTTTTGGCGATCGCAGACGTGGCCCTGCACACCAAGCGGTAAGGTCATCGCAATGCTGCCGGAAACCCATCGCGCGAAATTGGCCGAGACGATTCGGTCTGCATTGCCGGTCGGCTCCGACGGTCGCATCGTCTATTCGGCGCGCGCCAATGCGGTAAAGGCGCGCGTGCCAGGATGACGTGCCACTCAGCGCGCGGCGTTCAGGCGCCGACTTCCGCTCATGGCACATCTGAGCATCCTGAGACAGATAAAGAATAGCCAGTGAAACAGACGAGGGGGGAAGCCATGGCTGCGACATATTACTCTTGGAACCGATGGTGGATCGTCTTCGCCACGATATTGGGCCTCATGGTCGCACAGGGCCCCATCAACATCTTTGCAGCCGGCGTGTTTCTGAAGCCAGTAACGCAGGAACTCGGATTCGGTCGTGGCGAATTCTCGACGGCCATCGGCTTTTCGTCGGTGGTCTGCGCGGTGCTGGTGCCATTCTCCGGTCGGCTAGTGGACTGGCTCGGCGTCCGTCCCATGCTGCTGTGGTCGATCCCGCTCTTTGCCCTCGCGATTGCGGCCTTGTCGTTGCTCACCGTATCGACCGTCGTGCTCTTCCTTCTGTTTGGAATCTCAGGCGCAACGTCGGCGATGGGGCAGAACCCAACCGCCTATTGCAAAGTGATCACCGCATGGTTCGACCGGCAGCGCGGCCTCGCGCTCGGCTTTGCGCTCGCCGGGATCGGACTGGGAACCGCACTCATCCCGCAATTCGCGAACGCGCTGATTAGTTATTTGGGCTGGCGAATGGGGTATGTCGGGCTCGGCGTCTCGATCTTTGTCTTGGCTTTCCTACCGGTTGCGCTCTTCATACGCGAGCCCGTAAAGCGCGACGCGGCGCGGTTGCAGGATTCCACTCGCGAGGTTGCCGCGCTCCCTGGTATCAGCTTCGCCGAGGCGATTCGCACTTGGCGCTTTTGGGCTATAATGCTCACTTTCTTTTTCGCCCTGATGGCTATCAATGGTTCGATCGTTCAAGTCGTGCCGCTGCTCACTGACCGCGGAATTCCCACCAGCGTGGCCGTCGGCGCGCTTTCGGCGGCGGGCCTTGCGCTGATCTGCGGCCGTATTTTTGCGGGTTATTGCAGCGACAAGATCTTCGCGCCCTATATCACGCTCTTCTTCCTGATCTTGCCGATGGCGGGAATCGCCATTCTTGCGACCGGCATGGCCGGCCCGATAGTCGGAACCATACTGCTCGGGCTCGGAGGTGGCGCCGAACTCGATCTGATGTCGTTCATCATCAGCCGCTATTTCGGCATCCGTTTCTTCGGCACGCTGTACGGGTTCATGTTTGCACCGATGCTGGTCGCCAATGCCGTGGGTGCGAGCATTCTCGGCTGGTGCTTCCAGTTGCTGCACAGCTACGCGCCCGGCTTCGCGCTGTTCGAGGCTCTTCTGGCGATCTCCTGTGTGATGATAATAACGGTCGGACGCTATCACTATCCAGCCGTGTCTGAAGCTGCGTTGTCTGCATGATTTGGTCGAGGTGGGCTTGATGACACAACGACGACAGAGTTTTGACACCGTTCGAAAACGTCAATGGAGAAAGTGAGATCGAAACCGAAACCGATTTTTCGATGTCAAGATTCGTAGATGACGGCGGCCACCCAGAGAAAATCGAACAGTTGCAGTTCACAAATGGCGATTTTGTCTACATCGGATCGCACTCCAATGATCCCTACGCATGAACTGCATGCGAAAATCCTTCCAGCTATTCGACTGGCTGGCTCGGTGATCGGATCGACAACGGTGAAATGATTGGCGTCCGCGAAATCGCGCAATACCGGCACAACACGGTGCCTGGCCGGAACGTGGGTTATGTCCGCTTTGGGTCGATGCTGTTGAAAAAGGGCTCGTGATCTTTCTGGAGGTGTGATTCCGTTGCTTGGCGGTGTCGGCGACGGAGTATTGTGATGATGGGGCGGCAGACGGGCGATCAGAGCCGGTTGTTTTACAGGTTCAACCTCGATGAGCTGATCCCGGAACGGCACCTTCTGCGCCGGATCAATCCGATCGTGACACGGGTATTGGCCGAGCTTCGGACGAAGCTGAAGCCCTACTATAGCGATATCGGCCGCCCCTCGATTGATCCCGAGCTGATGCTGCGGATGCTCATCGTCGGCTACTGCTACGGCATCCGGTTCGAACGCAAGCTGTGCGAGGAGGTCGAGCTTCACCTTGCCTATCGCTGGTTCTGTCGTCTCGACCTCGACGATAAAGTGCCCGATCATTCGACGTTCTCGGTCAATCGTCATGGCCGGTTCCGTGACGGCGATATCCTGCGGCAGTTGTTCGAGGCCGTGGTGAGAGCCTGCATGGATGCGGGGCTGGTCAAGGGCGAAGGGTTCGCGGTCGATGCCAGTGTCATGGAAGCCGATGCCAGCCGCTACCATGGCAAGGCCCCAGACGAGATCGACTGGTCTGCCTGTGTTTCGGCGTGGAATAAGGACCCCGTAATCGGGGTTATCGGCATCCAAAAGGGACCTCGCCGTGCTTTCAGTCTGGCGGCAGCCATGCACGTCGACCGCTGACTACTTCTTCAACAGAATCGTATGATGAGCAGACACTGGGCCGCGCCACTCGCTTTTCTGCTCTGGGTCTTGGTCGTGTAGAAACGCGTTGGAGAGGCGAGGTCGAAGAAGCCGCGGATGCACTCGGTGGCGTCATTTCGCCGTTTCACCAAGCTTCGTCGTAGAGCGCTCCTCTGAGTCTCCGACTGTGTTGCGCTACCAGGTTTACGCCTTCATCGCCGCAATGAGTGGTCCGGAGCCCATTATGTTCATGACGCGCGTGAGGTTATAAGCCAGCACGTGCAGCGCCATTTCGGTTGCCACGCGCGGCATCGTCTTCATCAGGAAGTGCGTGGCACCCATCCGCGCCTTGATCGTCCCGAAGGGGTGCTCGACTGTCTCACGCCGCTGACGCATCTTTTCGGGATGTTCGTCGAGGCGCTGCTGGACCGAATCCAGAAGATGCTCGTGCTCCCATCTCGGTATTCGTCGCTCGCGACCTGTCGTGCACTTGGACTTGAGCGCACACGTCAGACACGCTGTCGTCCAATAGCGACGCATCATCTTGCCGTCTTCCTCAGCCATAAACCGATAGGTCAACCGCTCACCAGCGGGACAGCGATAGGCATCGTCCGCGGCGATGTAGACGAAGTCCTGTTTACCGAACCGGCCATCGGATTTGGCGCCCGAGGTCATCGGCTTCGGCAGCGTGACCGTGATGCCCGCCTCCTCGCACGCCAGGATCTCCATGCTGCTAAAATAGCCTCGATCAGCGACAACCTCCAAGGTGTCCGTCTCCAGCGTGGTTTTTGTTTCGATGGCCATGCGCGCGAGTTGCGACCGGTCGGTGCCGACGTTGGTCACCTCGTGCGCGACAATCAGGTGATGCTTGATATCGACAGCCGTCTGCACGTTGTAACCAACAACGCCGGAACCACGGCCGCTCGTGGCCATGGAGCGAGAGTCGGGATCGGTCAGCGAGATCTGCTGGTCAGAAGCCGCGAGCATCCGCGCTTCGAGTGCCTCCAGCCGCAGCATCTGTTCTTTCAGCGTCTCAATCTTCTCCTTGAGACGGGTCGTCTTGGTCGTGAGTGCGTCCGACGGCTCTTGCCGATCGGCGCTGTCGAGCTGCTGCAAGTAGCGCGCAACGCTTTCTTCGATCTGCGCCCTCCGCCGCTCCATCTTCGCACGCGTAAAATTCTTATCGCGGTTGTTGACCGCCTTGAACTTGCTGCCGTCGATGGCAACGCTGGTCTCGGTGAGCAGACCGAGGCAGCGGCAGAGCGCAACGAAGCGGCCACAGACCTGACGGATGGCAAGGCCATTGTCCTTGCGGAAGTCGGCGATTGTCTTGTGATCGGGCGTCAAGCGGCCCGTCAGCCACATCGCCTCGACGTTGCGCCCGGCCTCGCGCTCGAGCCGCCGACTCGATTGAACCCGGTTGAGATAACCGTAGATGTAGAGCTTCAGGAGAACCGATGGATGATACGAAGGTCGGCCGGTTGCCTCGGGATCGACCCCGCCAAACCCAAGGTCAGCCAGATCGAGCTCGTCGACAAAGACGTCGATCACGCGAACCGGATTGTTCTCGCCGACGCAGTCTTCCAAGCGTTCTGGAAACAGCGTGCTCTGTCCGCGATCTATGCCCTCAACAAAGCGCTTCATCCGATCCCCCGCAAATCGCAGCGGAATCATATCGTGGGAATCGCATCAAGCGGGGTCTTTTCACACAGCCAGGGTCAAAAGCCGACGCTTACGACTTGTTGCCGCGGAGATGCTGCGTCTCTGCCGCAAGGACCGAGCCGTCCTCTCCAATCGCGACACCGTAATCCTGGCGCGCGCGCTCGCGGCTCACATAGCCTTCGCGGACGTCCTCGGCGACGCGCTCCGGATCGCGCGCGAAGGGATTCCCATAACCGCCGCCGCCGCCCGTCTTCGTGCGCGCCGCGTCGCCCGCATTGAGCTCGCTGACGCCTTTGAGAATGATCTCGGGCTCGGCCCCGCGTCGCTGGATCTCGGCACTCGACGGCGCGCCGTCCTTGCCGCAGCGGATGCCCCAAGGCGCGCATTTCGTGCGATCCATGCTGGCGCGCGCGGTTCCCGTAGCAAGCATCGAATAGACCTTCTCGACGCCCAGACCGCCGCGGAACTCGCCTGGACCGCCTGAGTCCTCGCGCAGCCGCACCGCGTCGACGCGAAATGGATAGAGCGCCTCGAGCACCTCCGCCGGGACATCGAGCGTGTCGCCATGCGCCATCGTCTTGAACGGCCCGCCGCCATCGCGGCCGGCCATCGCGCCCCAACCGCCGGCGATGGCGCCGAGATTCTGATAGAGCTCGCCGGTCTTGGGATGGCGGCCGTAGATCGTATGGCCGCCGAAAGTGCCGTAATGCCCGGCGGCAACGAGGTTGGGCGCGGCGTCGACGAACGCTTTGACGATCGTGTCGATCACGGTCGGCAGCGGAAAGCTATAGCAGCCGAGCGGCGCGCCGGGTCGCGCATTCAGGAACTTGCCCTCGGGGATGGTCACGCGGAGCGGTCGGAAAGTGCCTTCATTGGCCGGCTCGTTGGGCGCGACGAGATACTTGAAGGCAATGCGCGCCGCCGTTTCCGCACCACCCTCGCGGCCGGAATTGAACGGACCCTTGAGCTGGTCGGCAACGCCCGAGAAATCAACCTCGATCTCATCGCCGGCGACGTTCACCTTGATGCCGATGGGCACCGGCCGGCCTACGGCAATGCCGTCGTCGTCGAGAAAGGAATAAGCCTCGTAGACGCCGTCGGCGATGTTGCGGATGGCGGCGCGCGCGGCCTGCTCGGAGCGGTCCCACAGCGCCGCGATCGCCGCCTTCGTGGTCGCGACACCGTGCTTCTCGAACAGTTCCCGGATCAGCGCCTTGCCACGCACGCAGCCGGCAATCTGCGAATTGATGTCGCCGAGCAGCATGTGCGGGAAGCGCGTGTTGATCTCGATGGTGCGCCAGATGTCGGTGACCAGCTCCCCGCGGCGATAGAGCCGGACACTGCGGAACTGAATGCCCTCCTGGAAGATCTCGGTGGTCGAATGGGAAATGCAGGAACCGACGACGATGCCGCCGATGTCGATCCAATGGACGAGAATCGCCATGAACGCGACCAGCTCGCCGCCGATGAAGACCGGTGTGTACATCACGACGTTGTTGAGATGCTGGCCGAGCGTCGCGCCGTGGTTGGAGATGAGGATATCGCCGTCCTCGATGCCGTCGCGGCCGTGCACGGCGATACCGTCGCGCACCGCGACGCCCAGGGCATTGGCGAAGAACAATGGAATTCCGCCGTCCGATTGCGCGATCAGCCGGCCCTCGGGATCGACCATGCCGACGGCATAGTCCTTGTATTCGTAGACCAGCGGGCTGTACGCGGTGCGGGTGATGTTGACATCGATCTGCTTCGGTATGGACAACAGCTGATGGCGGATGATCTCCGCCGTGATCGGATTGATGGTCGCCGTCGCGGGTTGCTGATCGAGCATTGCGTCACCCATTGCCGATATCGATCGTTAGCTCGCCGAACGCGCCGACGCTGAGCCGGTCGCCCGGCGGGACGATCGTCGTCGAGCCGTATTCCTCGACCACCGCCGGCCCGCTGCAAGCGAAGCCGGGCGCGAGGGCGGCGCGGCGATAGACGGGCACGCGCAGCCGCTTGCCCGCGCCCGGAAAGAACACCTCGCGATGGTCCGGCTCCGCCGGCGCGCTCGCGGCCTCGCTGCGGAAGTGGCGCAGATCGGGATGGCTGGTTGCCGCGGTCGCGATCGAGACGAGATTGACGATCTCGAGCGGCGCGCCCGCGTCGACATGGCCATAGCGATCGTGATAGGCGCTTTCGAACCGCGCCCGCAGCGCGGTAGCCGTGCGCGCATCGCCGAGCGTCGCCCGCATGTACTGGCGCTGTCCCTTGAAGCGCATCTCCACCTGGCGCTCGAAATGCAGCCCGGTCGCCAGCGTCTCGCCGGCGAGCGATTGCACCGTCGCCGCCTCCATTCGCGCGAAGGCCGCGTGCAGCCGCGCGACCGCGTCGTCGTCAAGATCGTGGAGGAAGGTTTCCGCGGTATCGACCCGGATGTCCGCCATCAACATACCGAGCGCCGCGAATTCGCCGGGCTCTGCCGGAACGATGACGCGCGGGATATTGAGCTCGTGCGCGAGGGCGACGCCGTGCAGCGGCCCGCCGCCGCCGAAGACCAGCAGCGAGAACTCGCGTGGATCGTAGCCGCGCTCGATCGTGATCTGCTTGATCGCGTTGGCCATGATCGTCGTGCCGAGATCGATGATGCCTTGCGCGGCCATATCGATGCGATCGGTGCCGTCGAGGCGCAGCGGCTCGACGATGCGGCGCTCGATCGCCGCCGCCGCCGCCGGCGCATCGAGCGCGAATTCGCCGCCGAGGAAGGCGTTCGCGCCGATCCGCCCGAGCACGAGATTCGCGTCGGTGATCGTCGGCTCGAGCCCGCCGCGCCCGTAACAGACCGGGCCGGGATCGGAGCCGGCGCTACGGGGCCCGACAGTGAGGCGGCCGGCCTCATCGAGCGCCGCGATCGAGCCGCCGCCGGCGCCGACCTCGACGATATCGACAACCGCTCCGCGGACGGGAAAGCCGTGCAACGAGCCGCCAACGTAATAGGGCGACTTCACCTCGTAATTGCCGCCCGTCACCAGCGCGCATTTTGCGGTGGTGCCGCCCATGTCGAAGGCGATGACTTTGTCGAGATCGAGCGCCCGCGCGTAAACGCCGGCACCGATGCAGCCCCCGACGGGCCCCGATTCGACGAGCATCACCGGCTGCTGTGCGGCACGCTCGACCGAAAACACGCCGCCGTTCGAGCCCATGAGATAGAAGCGCTTGTCGAAGCCGTCGGCGCGCAAGCGCTCGTCAAGCCGGCGCACGTATTCCTGCAAGCGCGGACCGACGTAAGCGTTGGCCGCCGCCGTCGAGGTGCGCTCGTACTCGTACCATTCGCGCGATAGCTCGGTTCCCGCCGACACGTAAACGCCTGGCAGGCGGCGACGGAAGAACGCCGCCGCCATCTGCTCGTGCGCTGGATTCACATAGGCGTTGAGAAACGAGATCGCGAGTGCGCCGATCCCTTCGCTTGCGAAGCGGCGCGCCAACTCCTCTAGTTCGGCCTCGTCGAGCGAATGAAACACCTCACCTTCGGCGGTCATGCGTTCCGACACTTCGAAGCGCAAGCGGCGCGGCACGAGCACCGGGTCGTAGGCAAAGCGCAGATCGAGCGGAACCGGCCGGCTGCCGCGGCGCAGCTCCAGGACATCGCGATAGCCGCGCGTTGTCACCAGGGCGAGCTTGGCGCCGCTACGCTGGATGAATGTATTGATCACCAGCGTCGTGCCCAGCTTGACGAGATCGGTGGATTTCAGGTCGACGCCCGACTTTTCGATGCAGGCCATGACCGCGGCGACGAAATCGCGATAGTTGGTCAGGCTCTTGGTGAAGAGTACCCGGCTACTGTCGCGATCGTAGGCGACGAGGTCGGTGAAGGTGCCGCCGGTGTCGACGGCGATGACGAAGCCCATGGCTAGCCCGTGCCTATCGAAGAACGCGCGAAAATCCTGCCGCGATGTACCCGTAAATCCCTTCGAGTGCAATCAAGGCGACGACCGAGCGGTTCGATCGCGGCTGCGGCTCTTCATGCTACGACAAGTCCGGCGTCGAGAGAATCCGCGAAACCTGCGGGCGCGATTATCCCAGGGTCGGATAATCGATATATCCTTTCGCGCCACCCTGGTGGAAGCTCAAAGGGTCCGGCGGATTGAGCGGCGCGTCGCGCCGGAACCGTTCGACCAGATCGGGATTGGCGATGTACAGAGCGGCGAACGCGACAAGATCGGCGGTGCCCGCCGAGATCACGGCGTTCGCGCTCGCTTTATCGTAACCGCCGTTGACGATCAGCGGCCCGCGGAAGGTGCGACGCAGGATCGCCATCAGCGGCTGGACGCCCTCGGGCGGCGATTGCGGCAGACCGGGCTTCGTCGCCTCGATGAGGTGCAGATAGGCGATGCCAAGATCGGTCAGCGCCGCGGCCGCATAACCGAAGGTCGCCGCCGGATCGCTGTCGAAGATGCCGTCGCCGCGCGCATGCGGCGACAAGCGGACGCCGACCCGCTCGCGCCCGAACACCGCAACGACGGCATCGACAACCTCGAGCAGGAAGCGCGCGCGATTTGCGACGCTGCCGCCGTAACGATCGGTTCGCCGATTGCTGCCGTCGCGGAGAAACTGATCGACGAGGTAGCAATTCGCGCCGTGAATCTCGGCGCCGTCCATGCCGGCGGACTTCGCGTTGATCGCGGCGGCCTTGAATTCGCCGACCACGTCGGCGATCTCCGCGGTCTCGAGCGCGCGCGGCACGGCAAAATCGATTGGGCCGTTGACGCCGTTGACCTGACCGCGGGCGGCGATCGCCGACGGCGCCACCGGCAACGCGCCCTCCGGCATGCGCGACGGATCGGATTTGCGGCCGAGGTGATAGAGCTGCTGGAAGATTCGGCCCCCGGCCGCATGGACGCGGTCGGCGACCCGTTGCCAGCCGCGCGTATGCACTTCGTTGTAAATGGCCGAAGCGTGCGGCCGGCTGACGCTCAGTGGCGAAACGCTGGATGCCTCGGAGACGATCAGGCCGGCGCTGGCGCGCTGTGCGTAATAGTCGGCGACCATCGCCGTCGGCGCTCGGTCTTCGCTCGACCGCGCCCGCGCCATCGGCGACATGACAAAGCGATTCGGCAGCTCAATAGGCCCGAGCAAGAACGGCGTGAATAAATCCAAGGAGAGGATCGCTGACTTATTTGCTGCGGGGTTTATAGCCGAGCGCCACCCGCGCCGCCAGACCCCCAGCGCATGCGGGTTCCGCAAGGCCTCGAAGATGCCCGCTTCGGGTCGATCGCGTCGGCGTTCCAGCGCGACGAATTAGCGCCGCCTTCGCTTCAAGGCGTTCTCGGCGTAGCGATCGCGAGTGACGGGTTCAGGAGACGAACTTCGCCATCACGAGGATGATGGCGATCTGCATCACACCCTGCGTTCCCGCGAGCCAGATGTTGAACCGGTTGAGCCGCACGATCCATTCGCGGTTCGGCACCGGTCGGCGCAATTCGAACCATATGCGCAAGCTGTTCGGCAAAAGGATGCCCAGACCCAGGATTGTCATCGCCGCGATCAGCGCCAGCGACATCAACACCAGATTGTGCATCGGCCCGGGCGACGATAGGAATCCGAACCAGTCGGCGAGATACCAACCAGCCGTGCCGGTGGTGAGGGCGAGCATCGGATAGTAAAGCAGCGTGCGCGGCACGAGCCAGGAAATCACCGCCGTGCGCGAACCGATATCGAGCCGCCGCAATACGGGACCGAGAATAAAACCCATGAACAGATCGGCACCGGTCCACAACGCGCCCGAGAGCACGTGGATCCAGTTCAGCCAATAGATATCGTGCCGCGCGATAGCAACAACCATCACTGCGGGAAACGCGAGGGTCCACCAGGTTAACTGGCGCCAGAGCGGTTGAAGAGGTTTCATAGGTTGGATCATGGCGATGTTGGGAAGCGGAGAATGGTCCGAGGAAGCGTTATGACAAGCGCGACGGTAGCCTGGAATGAACGCTCTTAACCGATACTCGCACTTGTGTCCAAAGAACCGGAGCGAATGGCTCCTCAGGAGCAATCCCGTCGGTACTGCCGGCGACACGCTCGGCGATGTGTCCGTTGCCCACCAATGATCCGAAATTGGGACGCTGCATCGATACGCGCCACCAAACAAGGCGGTTCGACGGCATCGAGGAATTCAAACGGATCGAGGTTCTCTATTGGCTCCATGCGTCCCGCCACGATCTCGTGCGCCAGAGCCCCGCCCACGACGGTACAACGCGGGGCAAATTCGCGCTCCGCCGGTAAGACCGAATCCGATCGGCAGATCCATCGTAATCCTCGTGGCGCGACACGGTCTGGTTCTCAGCGTCAAAGGGCTCGACTGCCTAAACGGCAGACCACTTCTTGACCTGAAGCCCGACCGCAGCTTGTTCATACCGATCGCCCCGTCGCAAGCGGGCGATTTTGAGACAGGCTGAGCGTCGGCAGTAAACATCCATTGAGCGCTTATCGGCGGCCGCCATTTAGTCTGGACCAGCGGCTGGCGTATTTTCAGCTTCGGTCGGTCGGTTGGTCGGTCGGTCAGTCGGTCGATGGCGATCGACAATCTCCTCAACACCGCTCTACTTCAAAGTCGCAAGAGATTTTCCGCGTTCAAATGCGCGATCTTTTCCTTGTCGATATCGGCGAGCGAGAGCTTGTCGAAGAAAGACATGCCGACACTGTTCGCCTCGTAGGGCCAATCGACGGCCCAGAGTATGGCATCAGCGCCGAGCGCGAGGAGGGTACAGACGAAGGCGGGCTCGTACCAGTTTCCGCTCGTCGTAACGACGAGATTATCCTTGATGTATTGCAGTGGCGTCTTCTTCAGACCGCGACGCGCGGCCGCCGGATAGCTGTGGTCGTTGAGGCGGTGCATGGCGAAGGGCAGACCCTCGCCGAGATGGCCGAGGATGATCTTGAGCCGCGGATACGCGTCGAAGACACCGGCGAACATGATCCGCAGGAAATGACAGCTCGTGTCGATGGCGAAGCCCCAGGCCGAGCCGCGTAGCTCCTCATAGCCGCCGAAATACGCATTCGCTACGTCAGGACGCGGCGCCGTCGGATGGAGATAGATCGGCACATCGAGGTTTTGGGCGCACTCGAAGATCGGCCAGTATTTCTTGTCGTCCAGGAACTCACCTTGCTGATGGCCGTGGATCATCGCGCCTTTAAACCCCAGTTGCTTGACGGCGTGTTCGAACTCGCGCACTGCCTGCTCGGGATCGGCCGTCGGCAGCGCGGCAAAGCCGGCAAAACGGCTGGGATGCGCGTTGATCGCGGCGTAGAGGCGCTCATTGGCATCGCGCGCCATCGGGATCGCGATTTCGTGGCCGAAACCCTGCGGGCCGGGCGAGCCGAAAGACAGCACCTGCATGTCGATGCCCGCCGCATCCATATGACGCAGCCGCGCGTCGCCAAGATCCAAGAGCTGGGCCGGAATATCGTGGTGAAGCTGCGCGCTTCGGCTGGGAATGAAGAAGCTGAAATATTTATCGAAGTATTCGCTGGCGCCAACATGCTGGCGATACAGGGTGGTCGTAAAATGCTCCTCGATCGCGATGATTTTCATGATGCGTATGATTCCCCATCTGATGTCGGCGGTATGTTATCTGCCTCCGCCGGAGGTTGTATGCGGCTTATTGTCAGGGATCGAAACACCTTCAAAATCTTAGAGCCGTCGGCTCAAATCCTGGTCCCCGCAACGAACCTTTTAGAATGATATGCTGAGTTTCCGACGAGAGAAGGCCGGGCTCAAACGAGGATTCATCGGGTCAAGAGCACAGAGGTATTCAATGCCACTATCCTCAAGAAGATAGCCGTTGCACAGCGGATTCCGGCTTCCAGTGTGGTCGCGTCTGACGCGGCGATGCTCGGCGTCTGACGTCCCGGCTCGCGCGAGACCAGCGTGCGCCCTCTCGATCTCGGAATCTCTGCGACAAATTCTCGATAACTAGTCCGCCCGGGGCGATTGCGTATGGAAACGGGTTGGGCGATATGCGCTCGCACGCTTACCAACGGTCGGAATTCAGAGTCGAATTGCGCGCGAGCCTGCAACAGCTTTTCCAGCCCATCAGGGTTGCTACTAGACGCATCCGCTTTCCGAGTCCGTCCTACGTCCGCATTCAGCCGGTCTGAGGCAGTTCGAGCGGCGTGTTGACCAATTTTTGTGCGCCGCCTTTCCTGACCACCATCATATCGCCGAACATGCAGCCGACATCGGGCTTCCAGCGCGGATCGAATATGTCGATGTTATTGCCAAAGACCATCCCTTCCTCGAGGACGAGATCGCCAAGTCGGGAACCGTTCATGCTGTCGGGACCAAAGCCCGGCCGATAGACGACGGTGGGAAACTCCGGGGAGGCAAGGCCGTGCCCGTGGAAGCCGAGTTCCACGAAGTCCATGCCGGCCTTTTCGACGGGCCGTCGAATTGCTTCCCACGCCTCGCTCAGGGTCTTGCCCGGGACCAAGACTTCTTGGCTGGCATTGAGGCATTCCACGCATACATTGTGGATGTTCTGAAGCTGCGGCGGCGCCTTCTTTCCGACGTAGACCGTGAATTCGGCAGCCGCGAGGTAGCCGCCATATTGCGTGTGAAATTCGTTCACGACGATATCGCCGTGCTGCAGCGGCCGCATCGACGGCGCCAGCGGTTGCTCGGAGCCGTGCAAAAGGTGCCACAATTCCATGGGCGGATGCTCGACCGGTCCTGAGGCGATGAGGTTGAAAAGTTGCGGCTCGCCCCCATTGGCAATCTGGGTGCGGACCATCTCGGCATAGAGCCCGGCCTCGGTAACGCCGGGCCGCGAATATTCGATCATCGTGCCGATGGTCTTGCGGGCGAGGGCACCGGCCTTGGCGAGCATGCCGATCTCTTCCTCGCTCTTTATCAGGCGCATCTGCTCAATGATCCAGTTCGCATCGACGAAATCGTAGGCCGGCAGCTCTTTTTTGTAGTTGAGCACATCGCCGTGCAAGAAAGTCGGCGTGGTCATAATGGCGCTGCCGAAGGCTACCAGACCGACCCGTTCCTTGGCGAGGCCGGCTTCGCGAATGGCGGCAGCCACTTCGGGGACGCCCCCGTTGATGCGAAAATCCTGCACCCACTCCTGCGCCAACAAGTGCGGATTCATCGGCCGGTTGGTGTGCGGCCGCGAATGCCAGATGATCGGGTCGCGGTCGATGAAAAATAGAGCATGGGCGCCGGTCTTCGGGCCGGCCTGGGTTACATAGCGCAAGTTCACCAACCCCATGTCGAAGAAGGCGTCGTTACCCAGGAATAGAAGGACGTCTATGTTTGCGAGCAACATCTTCTTGCGAATGCCGTCCCAGCGACGGTCGCGCTCTTTGAGAGACATCTGAGGTAAATAGCGAAGTAGCTCTTTCGTTGGCTTCGCGCCTTCCGGCAAGGGACTCGGAGGAAAAGGAGGGTTCTTGGCCATGCGCTCCTCGCTCACGTGGGGTTGATCAAGACCAGTGCGGTACTTCCGATAACGTCTGCTAGGTCAGCAATATGCTGATCACGCGGTGTCTTGAGCCTGATAGCAGGTCCGGGAATCGCGTAATAACCAACTGGCGGCGCACACTCATGAACGTCTCCGCTTGCTCTAATATCCCTGGTCGCGCCATTTTTGCAGGGCGATCTTTTGTATCTCCGCGGGATAGCATTCGGTGAAGGATTGGCGGACCGGCTTGTCGGCCTTTGGCCAGTCGATCGGCCAAGTGCAATCGTAGAACACCCGCGCACCCATGCGGTGCTCGCGCTCGTATTCGCTGAGCCAGGGGATCAATGGCCAAGCCGTGGCATGCTCCAACCTGTTGATGCCGCGCCAGGGATGGCACTTGGTCATCAGGGCGTGGAACACTTGCTGCAGGTTGCACGGATCGACGTCGTCCTCGACAACAATCACGCTCGGCGTAAGCAGGCCATGCCGCGCGCTCCAGATGACATGCGCCACTTCGCCCGCAATGCCGTAATAGGCATTCTTCACGGACACCGCGATGGCATGGCTTGCGCCTTCGACGATCAGATAGGCCCCCGTGACCGGCAAGCCCTTGGAGCGCAATTCGTCCAGGAACTGGGCGCTTTTGTTGACCGAGAAGACCGCCGCAGAATCATCCAGCGGGACTCCCGGGCAAGAGAAGGTGAAGATTGGGTTGTGCCGATGCGTGACCGCTTTCACGCGGATCACCGGTTTGGGACTCGCTGCGCCGGATCGATAGCCCGTATATTCGCCGAATGGACCTTCGTCTCGTTCGTCGCCCGGGGCGATTTCGCCTTCGATCACGATTTCCGCATGGGCCGGCACCATCAGATCGCTCGTCTCGCATTTTACGAGCGCGATCGGCTCTCGCCTCAGGCCGCCGGCCACGTCGACCTCCGACACGCCGTAAGGGACGGGCGTCGCCGCGCAAAAAGTCGTGATCGGTTCGGTGCCCAAAACGACAGCAACCGGCATCGGCTTTGCGCCATATTTCTGGGAAGCCATGATGCCCAGGTGCTTGGGCGACGGAGCAAGAACGCCGAACGAGTTCTTGTCGTGCAGCATGTGGCGGTACATTCCCCAGTTCTGCCAATCGCTGTCCGTGTCCTTGGTGACGGTTAGATGCCAGGTGCCGATGTAGCGCCCGCCATCTCCCTCGTGGATGAAAGGCACCGGAAGCTTGAGCAAATCGACCTGGTCGCCGATCTGGATGTTTTCCTTGCACGGGCCCGTTTTCACCGTCACCGGCTTCACCGGCTTTTTCTGCCTGGCAAGATATTCTTCGATCAGGTCCCTCATGGGGGTATTCGAGGGCATGTCCATCGCGATGGCAATGCGCTTAAGGTTGGCCAATACGCAGCTGACCAGCCGATAGCCCTTGGGATAATCCTTGACGTTCTCGAATAGCGGCGCCGGCAGGCCTGCTTCCAACGACCGTCGCGTGATCGCACCGGCCTCGAGGTTCCAATCCACTTTCTCTTCGAATTGTTTGAGTTCGCCCTCGTTCTCCAGTCGCGTCAAAAACTCCCTTAGATCTTTGAACGCCATCCAGATCGCTCCTCTTTCATTTATTGCACTGCGGTAGAATTCAAGTCTGCGCGCAGCGTTTTGAAATCACCCGCTAGGGACTTACTCCCAAATCCGCGAAGACAATTGACGTAGATCAAGACGCCTTGAGCGAACGCCGTGCATTTGTTTCCGATCCACATTG